>NZ_JBIUZD010000004.1:0-559080 GCF_044744885.1 Streptomyces sp. NPDC087215 | reverse complement strand
GCCACCGTGCGCGGCGACGTCCACGACATCGGCAAGAACCTCGTCGACATCATCCTGTCCAACAACGGCTACAACGTCGTCAACATCGGCATCAAGCAGCCGGTCTCCGCGATCCTCGAAGCCGCCGAGGAACACCGCGCCGACGTCATCGGAATGTCCGGCCTCCTGGTCAAATCCACCGTCATCATGAAGGAGAACCTGGAGGAACTGAACGGCCGGGGCCTTGCCGAGAAGTTCCCCGTGATCCTCGGCGGCGCCGCGCTGACCCGCGCCTACGTCGAACAGGACCTCCACGAGATCTACCGGGGCGAGGTCCGCTACGCCCGGGACGCCTTCGAGGGCCTGCGCCTCATGGACGCGCTCATGGGCGTCAAGCGGGGCGTGCCCGGAGTCGTACTCCCCCCGCTCAAGCAGCGGCGGGTGCCGAAGCGCGAGACCCCGGCCGAACTGCTGCGGGTCACCGAACCGGAGCCGGTCGGCCGCTCGGACGTCGCCGCCGACAATCCGGTGGCCGAGCCCCCGTTCCTCGGCACCCGGGTCGTCAAGGGCATCCAGCTCAAGGAGTACGCCTCCTGGCTCGACGAGGCCGCCCTGTTCAAGGGCCAGTGGGGGCTGAAGGACGCCGACACCATCGAGTCGGAGGGCCGGCCGCGGCTGCGCATGTGGCTGGACCGGCTCAGACGTGACGACCTCCTGGAAGCGGCCGTGGTCTACGGCTGGTTCCCCTGTGTGTCCAAGGGGGACGACCTGATCCTCCTGGACGAGGACGGAGGCGAGCGGACCCGCTTCTCCTTCCCCCGCCAGCAGCGGGGCCGCCGCCTCTGCCTGGCCGACTTCCACCGCGCCGAGGACTCCGGCGAAGTGGACGCGGTCGCCCTCCAGATCGTCACCGTCGGCTCGCGGATCGGCGAGGAGACCGCGAAGCTCTTCGCGGCCGACGCCTACCGCGACTACCTCGAACTCCACGGCCTGTCCGTGCAGTTGGCCGAAGCGCTCGCCGAGTACTGGCACGCCCGGGTGCGCGAGGAATGGGGCATCGCCGGGGCGTCGGAGCCCGACGGGATCGAGGGGATGCTGCGGACCGAGTACCAGGGCTGCCGCTACTCCCTCGGCTACCCCGCCTGCCCCGACCTGGAGGACCGGGCGAAGATCGCCGCGCTGCTGCGTCCCGAGCGGATCGGCGTGGAGCTGTCGGAGGAGTACCAGCTGCACCCCGAGCAGTCCACGGACGCGATCGTCGTCCACCACCCGGAGGCGAGCTACTTCAACGCGGGAGGCAGACGCCTGTGAACCCCACCTTCTCCTTCGAGTTCTTCCCGCCGAAGACCGACAAGGGCGAGCGGACCCTCTGGGACGCGATCCGCCGGGTGGAGGCCCTCTCGCCGGACTTCGTCTCCGTGACGTACGGCGCGGGCGGCTCCTCGCGGGACCGGACCATCGAGGTCACGAAGCGGATCGTCACCGACACCACCCTGCGGCCCGTCGCCCATCTGACGGCCGTCGGGCACTCCGTCGCCGAACTGCGGGCGATCATCGGCGCCTACGCGGACGCCGGGGTCCGGGACGTGCTCGTGCTGCGCGGGGACCCGCCGGGCGATCCGCGCGGCCCGTGGACACCGCATCCGCAGGGTTTCACGTACGCCCATGAACTGGTGGAACTGGTGCGCTCGCTCGGCGAGTTCAGGATCGGGGTGGCCGCCTTCCCGGAGGGTCACCCGAGGTCCCCGGACGCCGCGAGCGATCTGGCGCACTTCGTCGCCAAGTGCCGGGCGGGCGCGGACTACGCGATCACGCAGATGTTCTTCGACCCGGAGGACTACCTGCGGCTGCGGGACCGGCTCGCCGCCGCGGGCTGCGACACCCCGGTCATCCCGGAGATCATGCCCGCCACCGATGTGCGCCAGATCCGGCGGTTCGCGGAGCTGAGCGACGCGGCTTTCCCCGAGGACCTGGCCCACCGCCTGGAGGCGGCCAAGGACGATCCGGCCACCGCCTACCGCATCGGCGTCGAGCACGCGACGCGGACGGGCCTGCGCCTCCTCGACGAGGGCGCCCCGGGGCTGCACTACATCACCCTGAACAAGTCGACGGCGGCACTCGAAATCCACCGCACCATTCTCAGCGCAAGGAGCGTTGTCCATGTCTGACGTCACTGCCTCCGGCTTCACCGATTTCAAGGTCGCCGACCTGTCCCTGGCCGTCTTCGGCCGCAAGGAGATCACCCTCGCCGAGCACGAGATGCCCGGTCTGATGTCGATCCGCCGCGAGTACGCCGACCGGCAGCCGCTGGCGGGAGCGCGGATCACCGGCTCCCTGCACATGACCGTGCAGACCGCCGTCCTCATCGAGACCCTCGTCGCGCTCGGCGCCCGGGTCCGCTGGGTGTCCTGCAACATCTACTCCACCCAGGACCACGCCGCCGCCGCGATAGCCGCCGCGGGCATCCCGGTCTTCGCCTGGAAGGGCGAGACCCTGGAGGAGTACTGGTGGTGCACCGAGCAGGCGCTGACCTGGCCGGACGCCGACGGTCCGAACATGATCCTGGACGACGGCGGTGACGCCACCCTCCTCGTCCACAAGGGTGTGGAGTACCAGAAGGCGGGTGCCGTCCCGGACCCCTCGACGGCGGACAACGACGAGTTCCGCGTCATCCTGGAACTCCTCCGCGACACCGCGCTGGACTGGGGCACGATCGCCGCCGGCATCCGGGGCGTCACCGAGGAGACCACCACCGGGGTCCACCGGCTGTACGAGATGCACCGCGAGGGCGCCCTGCTGTTCCCCGCGATCAACGTGAACGACGCCGTGACGAAGTCCAAGTTCGACAACAAGTACGGCTGCCGCCACTCCCTGATCGACGGCATCAACCGCGCCACCGACGTCCTCATCGGCGGCAAGACCGCCGTCGTCTTCGGCTACGGCGACGTCGGCAAGGGCTCGGCGGAGTCCCTGCGCGGCCAGGGCGCCCGGGTCATCGTCACCGAGATCGACCCGATCTGCGCGCTCCAGGCGGCGATGGACGGCTACCAGGTGGCGACCCTGGAGGACGTCGTGGAGACCGCCGACATCTTCATCACCACCACCGGCAACAAGGACATCATCATGGCGTCCGACATCGCCCGGATGAAGCACCAGGCCATCGTCGGCAACATCGGCCACTTCGACAACGAGATCGACATGGCCGGCCTGGCGGCGATCCCCGGCATCGTCAAGGACGAGGTCAAGCCGCAGGTCCACACCTGGAAGTTCCCCGACGGCAAGGTCGTCATCGTCCTGTCCGAGGGCCGCCTGCTCAACCTGGGCAACGCGACCGGCCACCCGTCCTTCGTGATGTCGAACTCCTTCGCGGACCAGACCCTGGCCCAGATCGAGCTGTTCACGAAGCCGGAGGAGTACCCGGTCGACGTGTACGTGCTGCCCAAGCACCTGGACGAGAAGGTCGCCCGCCTGCACCTCGACGCCCTCGGCGTCCGGCTGACGACCCTGCGCACCGAGCAGGCCGACTACATCGGCGTGCCCGTCGGCGGCCCGTACAAGCCGGACCACTACCGCTACTGAGGACCCATGTGTACCGACGACCCTGGTGACGCGCCCGAGGTGCGCGACCCGTGGCTGCCGGACCGGCTCCTGAGAACGGAGCGGGACCTGCTCCTGCCACTGCTCCGCCGCACCCCCGAGGAGACGTACGAGCTCCGCACCGCCTGCCCCGGCTGGACGGCGCGGCAGGTCCTCGCCCACTGCGGGGCGGCCCTCGTCCGGATCGTCGAGGGCCGCCTCGAAGAAGGCGTGTTCCTGCCCGAGGCCAACGCCTGCGACGTGGCCGAACGGGAGGACTGGCCGCTCGGCCGCATCCTCGACGAACTCGAACGCGGCCTCACCGAGGCCGGACCGGTCATCGCCGGGCGCGAGGACGGCAGGCTCGACGCCGTCGCGCTCGGCGAATGGGTCCACGCGGGAGACGTCCGGGAGGCCTTCGGGGCCCCCGGCGCCTACTGCGGCGACAGCCTCGAACTGGCCCTGCCGCTCCTCTCGGTGACCAGCCGCAAGCGGGAGACCCCCCGCCTGGTGGGCGTCCTGGAGGACCGCGAGACCACCCCGGTCGCCCTCGGCAACCCCATCGAGGGCCGCCCCCCGGCCTCCTTCAAGGGCGACGCGGCCACCCTGATCCGGATCTACTCCGGCCGCCCCCTCGTCCGGACCCGCTACGAACTGACAGGCGCCACCGAACGCGAACTCCTCATCTACCGCTGAGGGCCCGGCTCTTCGGCCCCCGCCCCCCACCCCCGCTCCCGCACCCGGGGCCCGGCCCACCGCCGGGCCCCGCCGCGGAGCGGGGCGAGCCGTACCCGAGGCCCCCGGCGCACCGCATCCGAAGGGACCTTCATGCCCAGCACGCTCGACCGGCTCCTGCACGCCGAGACCCTGGAAAGACCGGACGCCACCGCCGTCGTCCACGAGGGCGAGACGCTCACCTTCCGGGAGCTGTCGGAGGGCGCCCTCGTCCTCGGCCACTATCTGCGCTCCCTCGGCGTGACGAGGGACTCCCGGGTCGGCGTCCACGTCGACCCGTCCCTGGAGCTGGTCATCGGCACCTGGGGGGTCCTGTGCTCCGGCGCCGCCTACGTGCCGCTCTCCCCGGAGTACCCGGAGGAGCGCGTCCGCTACATGATCGAGGACAGCGGCGCCCGGATCGTCTTCACCCAGGACCGCTTCCGCGACCGCGTCACCGACCTCGCCCCGCCCGGCACCACCGTCGTCACCCTCCGCGAGGCCGTCCAGCACGCCTGGCGCACGGCGGGCGAGGAGGTCCCCCCGTACGAGATACGGCCGGACGACCTCGCGTACGTGATCTACACCTCCGGCTCCACCGGAAGACCCAAGGGCGTCATGGTCGAGCACCGCTCGATCGTCGCCCAGATGCGCTGGATGGCCGCCGAGCACCAGCTGCGGCCCGGCGCCGTCGTCCTCCAGAAGACCCCGATGAGCTTCGACGCCGCCCAGTGGGAGATCCTCGCCCCGGCGACCGGCGCCCGCGTCGCCGTCGGCCCGACCGGCTGCTACCGCGACCCCGACGCCCTCGTCGACACCATCCGCGCGCACGGCGCGACCATGCTCCAGGGCGTCCCCACGCTCCTCCAGGCCCTCGTGGACACCGAGCGCCTCGGCAGCTGCGTCAGTCTGCGCCGGGTCTACTCGGGCGGCGAGATCCTCTCCCGGAACCTGGCCGGACAGCTCCTCGCGGAACTGCCGGCGGCCGAACTGATCAATCTGTACGGCCCCACCGAGTGCACCATCAACGCCTCCTCGTACACCGTGGACCGGGCGACCCTCGCTGCCGCGCCCGCCGCGATACCCATCGGAAGACCCGCGCACGACACGACCTTCCACATCCGGGAGGGAGAGCTGTGCATCGGCGGGGTCCAGGTCGCGCGGGGGTATCTGGACCGCCCCGAACTCACGGCGGAACGGTTCATCACCACCGGGACCGGGGAGCGCCTCTACCGCACCGGGGACCTGGCGCACTGGAACGAGGACGGCACCGTCCAGTTCGCCGGGCGCGCCGACAACCAGATCAAGCTCCGCGGCTTCCGCGTCGAGCTGGACGAGATCGCGCTCGCCGTGGAGGACCACGACTGGGTGAAGAACGCGGCGGTCATCGTCAAGGACGAGCCCCGCACCGGCTTCCAGAACCTGGTGGCGTGCGTCGAGCTGTCCCCGAAGGAAGCCGCCCTGATGGACCAGGGCAACCACGGCGCCCACCACCAGTCCAAGGAGTCGAAGCTCCAGGTCAAGGCCCAGCTGTCCAACGCGGGCACCCGGGACGAGGACGATCTGGCGGGCCGCCCGGTGGTCGTGCTGCCGGGCCTCACGCCCCCGGAGCGGACCCGGCGGGCGGTCTTCGCCCGCAAGACGTACCGCTTCTACGAGGGCGGCGAGGTGATCCGCTCCGACGTCCTGGCGGCGCTGGCCCGCCGCCCGGAGGGCATCGGCTCCCGCGCGGTCGGCAGCCTCACCGTCGCCGATCTGGGTGAACTCCTGCGCTGGTTCGGCCAGTTCGGCAGCGAGGAGCGGTTGCTGCCGAAGTACGGTTACGCCTCGCCGGGCGCGCTGTACGCGACGCAGCTGTACGTGTCGGCGCGCGGGCTCGCGGGTCTGGAGCCGGGCACGTACTACTACCACCCGGTGTGCCACCGGCTGTATCTGGTCGATCCGCTGCCGGACGCGGGGGAACCGTTCCTGCGGGTGTCGTTCCGTGGCCGGAGGGACGCGATCGAGCCGGTCTACCGGAACAACATCCAGGAGGTCCTGGAGATCGAGGCGGGCCACATGGTGGGCCTCTTCGAGGAGGTCCTGCCCGGCCACGGCCTGGACATCCGGCCGTACGCCCCGGGCGCGGGCGCGGCGGACCTCGGGACCTTCGAGATCGTCCCGTACGACGGGGAGCACCGCGCGGACCCCGAGGTGGACGTGTACGTGCAGGCGCACCCGGACCGCGTCCGCGACCTCCCGGCCGGGCAGTACGTCCACGAGGCGGGCGCCTTACGGCGGGTCTCGGACGCCCTGGTCGAGAAGAAGCACGTCATCGCGATCAACCAGGCCGTCTACGAGCGGGCCGCGCTCGGCGTCACGGTGATCAGCCGCACCGAGGCCGCCGACCGGGCGTACGTGGACCTGGGGCGGGCCCTCCAGCGGCTTCAGCTCGGCGGCCACGGGCTCGGGTTCATGTCGTCCGGCTACAGCTCGAAGTCGGGGCACCCGCTGCCCGCGGCCCGCCGGATGGACGAGATCCTGGCGGCGGCCGACCGCCCGACCGGCCCCTCGTACTTCTTCGTCGGCGGCCGGACCAGCGAGGAGCAGCGGCTGAGCGAGGGCATGTACGAGGACACGGTCCACATGAAGGGCCCGGCGGAGATGATCCGCGACGACCTCGTCCGGCGGCTGCCGGACTACATGATCCCGAACCGGGTGGTGGTCCTGGACCGGCTGCCGCTGTCGGCGAACGGCAAGGTCGACACGAAGGCGCTGGCCGGGCTCGCGGTGGTCAACGCGGGTCTGCACGGGCGCCCGCACGTCCTGCCGAGGACCCGCACGGAGAGCAGGCTCGCGGAGATCTGGGCGGTGGCCCTCAAGTACGAGGAGGTCGGTGCGGTCTCCGTCCTGGACGACTTCTTCGAGTCGGGCGGCAATTCGCTGATCGCGGTGGCGCTGGTGACCCGGATCAACCGGGAGTTCGGCTCCTCGCTGCCGCTCCAGATCCTCTTCGACCGGCCGTCGGTCGAGAAGCTCGCCCATCAGCTCGACGGCGCCGCCGCCACCCCGGCGTCCCGCCTCGTCCGCCTCCACTCGCCCGGCGCCCGGCCGCCGGTCTACTGCTGGCCGGGGCTCGGCGGCTACACGATGAACCTGCGGCACCTGGCCGAGGAGATCGGCATCGACCGCCCGTTCTACGGGGTGCAGGCGTACGGCATCAACCGGGGCGAGGAGCCGTACGAGACGATCACGGAGATGGCTGCGGCGGACGTGGAGGCGATCCGGCGCCGCCAGCCGACCGGGCCGTACACGCTGTGGGGGTACTCCTTCGGCGCCCGGGTCGCCTTCGAGTCGGCGCACCTCCTGGAGGCGGCCGGTGAGCAGGTGGAGAACCTCTTCCTGATCGCCCCGGGCTCCCCGAAGGTCCGCTCGGCGGAGACCGGCGGAGCCTCGTACGCCAATCCGGCGTTCGTGACGATCCTCAACTCGGTGTTCTCGGGCGCGATCGAGACGGTCCCGGCGGAGGTGTCGGACCGGAGGACCTTCGTCGCGCACGTCGCGGACCGCTTCCCCGCCCTCGACCCGGACCTGATCGGCCGGATCGTGGCGATCGTCGAGGAGACCTTCGAATTCACTTACACCTTCCGGGAGCTGACGGAGCGCCAGGTGGCGTGCCCGGTGACGCTGTTCAAGGCGGAGGGCGACGACTACTCGTTCCTGGAGCACGCGGAGGGCTGGTCGGCCCGCCCGCCGACGGTCGTCGAACTGGACGCGGACCACTACAGCCTGCTGCGGCAGCCGGACCTGAGGGAACTGGTCAAGAAGATCCGCTACCGGCTGGGGCAGTAGGCCCCGGGCTTCCGGGCCCTCCGGCCGGTACTCCGTGGAACCGGCCCTCGATCAGGCCCTCGACCGGGTCGGGACGCCGGTCGGGGGTCACGACGAGATCGTCCCCGAGGTCGAGGACGCTGACTCCTCCGCTCTCGAACCGGAGGGCGAGGCCGACGGGGATGTCGAGGTGGCGGTACGACTGGCGGACCTCCCGGACGGAGACGATCCGCTCTCCGGCGTACCCGGTCAGGGGAAAGCCGGGCAGGTCGTGCTCGACGGTGACGCGGCCGTACTCGTCCATGTCGTAGGGCCCGTGGGGTTCGTCGATCTCCATGAGCGGCAGGTCGCCCCCCGCCGTGTGGAACCGGACGGGGCCGAGCCCGTCCAGCCGCAGCCACATGTGCAGGAGGGACGGTTCGTCCTCCCGGTGGTGGTGCCAGGACGTCGTCACCTGCGCAAGGCGTCGGCCGAGCAGATCCTCGGGGGTGATCATCCACGGATGGTCTCAGGGCGAGGGGCGGCGGGGCGAGGGATTTCGCCGGGCCGCCCGGCCGCCTCCGCGCAGTGGGGGCAGAGCGGCTCGTCCGCGACCGGGCGGAACAGGGCCGGCTGGGTGTGTCCGGCGCCCTCGCACTCCCGGGTGCCCGCGAGCCGCGCCGACAGGCGGGGGCCGGGCGGCGGCGGGGACACGGGCAGGTCCCGGGGCGGGACCTCGCGGAGCAGGTACCGCACCAGACCGCCGGGCCGGTGCACGGGCGTCCCGTCGTGGGGCAGACCGCGCAGGACGTGGGCGTGGACGTCGGCGGGGGTGTGCCCGGCGTCGAGCCACCGGGCGGCGAGCCGGGCCAGCTCGTCACGCATCCCGGGCGGGACGTGCCGGAGGGCGGGGGAGAGGAGCGGCAGGGAGCCGACGAGGGCGCGGGCGTCGGGGGAGGGGCCGGGCGGGGCTGAGGGGCCGGACGGGCCGTGGGTGTCGGGGAGTTCGGGCGGTCCGGGCGGTCCGGAGGGCCACTCGCCTTCGCGCCGACCTTCCGGATGGCGTCGGGGCTGGACGGCCGGACGGTGTTCCCGCTGGGGCGGAAGGTGGGAGGTCTCCTCCCCACGGTCTTCTTCTGGATGACCGTCGGTGGGCGGGGTGCCCGGCGCACCGACGGCCGGATTCCCGGGACCCGGTGCGACCTGCGCGGTCGGCTGCCGTACGGGCTTCGCGCCGAGCAGCTTGACGGCCTGGCCCTCGGTCAACGGGGTGTTGGAAACGAGCTGTTGGGTGATCCAGAAGCCGCCCGCGCCCTGCGCGCGCCGCTCGTGGACGAAGCCCTCGGCCATGAGCTGCCGCTTGGCCCGGGTGAAGGCGGTCGCCCCGATCCCGGCCCGTTCGGCCGTACGGGAGAGGTTTTCCCTGGCGCCCTCGGGAAGGGAGAGCTGCCAGGTCAGCAGCCGCACGGCGTCGGAGGAGAGCCGGGGGTGCCGGATCAGCTCGTGGGAGAACCGGGTGAAGGCGCGGGAGGGCGCGATAAAGTGCCGAGAGATCACGGGTGGAGGTCCGTCCACTGGTGGTTGAGGCCCCTGGCGGTGATTGCAGTCACCGACGGGGGCCGTTTGGCGTGACCGTACCGCCTGTAAACCTGTCCAGGGGGACACACCGGGAGAAGTGCGCTCGAACGGGTGAAATGAGGCTGGTGGGCGCGGTGTTGGGAAGAAGGGTTTCTCCCGGCCCGGCCGGAGCTATGCGCCGGTGGCGCCGTCGATGCGTTCCCTGACCAGGTCGGCGTGGCCGTTGTGGCGGGCGTACTCCTCGATCATGTGGACGTAGATCCAGCGGAGACTGACGTCCTGCTCCATGAAGCGGCCGGTGTCGGTCAGGGCGCGGCCGGCGCAGTGCTCCCGGGCTCGGGCGATCTCCGCGCGCCAGGTGGCGAGGGCGTCGCGCAGGGTGGCGTCCTCGGTCAGATCGAAGCCGCCGTCGGGACCTTTCGGGTCGGCCTCCGGGGCGTAGATGGGCGGGGCGTGTTCTCCGGCGAACACCCGGCGGAACCAGTTCCGCTCCACCTCCGCCATGTGCCGGACGAGACCGGTCAGAGTGAAGCCGGACGGCGGTACGGAGGCCACGGCGGCCTGCTTGTCGTCCAGGCCCTCGCACTTCATGGCGAGTGTCGCGCGGTGGAAGTCGAGCCAGCCTTCGAGCGTGGTGCGTTCGTCGGCGTTCAGGGGCGGCAGAGGGCGTACGGTGATGGTCACCCGGTCGATTATCGCCAGCTGCCGCACCTGTCGGCGTGCCACGTGCTCCCGAGTCCGGCTGGAAGACGCGCCCGGAAACGGTCGCGCCGACCGTTCGGCGCCACGCGACGACCGGCGGGAACGCCAGGTCACCCTGATGGAGCCGTCTCCGGGGAGCGGCCGTCCCGCGTACGGCCGCCCCATCGGAAACCCCTTGTCTCCGGGCCCTCCGCCTGGTGGGATGCGGGGGCTTCGGCGGTGGGAGGGGACGGTGTGGCGGTGTTCGGGTGCGCGGGCTGCGGTGCCGCGCTGACGGTGGCGGTGTCACGGGTGGTGCGGCCGGTGCATCTGGCCGACAGCCACTGGGAGATGCTGCATCCGCCGCTCCTGGAGGCGGGGACGTACGCCGTCGACCACGAGCGGTACGGGGCGCCCTGGCGGACCTGGGAGGAGGTCGGCGCGGCGGAGGCGGCGGCCCGGGGCTACTTCGTGGAGTTCTGGGGCAACCTGTCCGACGGCCCCCCGGACAGCCTCCTGTTCGCGCCCGGCGACCTGCCCGGCACGGCGCTGATCCCGGAGCGGAACGAGGGCCACTGCCTGGGGATCGACGGCAGCGGCGGGCCGAACCTCGCGTGCCTGGACTGCGGGCGGCCGGTCGGCTGGCGGATCGACGACTGCGGGCAGTGGCAGGTGGCCCGGCTCCTCCCGGAGGCGGTGCGGCTGCCCGGCCCGCCGGAGCGCCCCGTCATGGACTGGGCGGAGCTGACCGCCGAGGGCGCGCTGTGGCCGGGACTCGGCGAGTACCGGCACATCCCGGCGGGCGTGGCCCTCGCCCACGCGGTGGTGGCCACCGGCGGCGGACCGGTCGTGGCGGCGCCCGGCCCGGTCGCCGGGCTGTTCGGCCGGGCGCTGGCCGCGCTGCTGCCCGCCGGGACGGGCGCGACGCGGCTGGACCTGGCGGGTCCGGGGCTCGGCGAACCGGACGCCGAGCTGGTGCTGGTGCCGGTCCATCCGCAGACCGGAGAGGTGTGGAGGCCGGGCGGCGGCGCGGTGCCCGTGCCCGTCGAGGCCGCGCTCTGGGCCGAGTTGGCCTTCCCGGTCCACCGGACCCGGCTCCCGGCGGTCGGCGGACTGCCCCCGGGCGTGGAGCGGGACGACCCGCTGCCCCCGCACCCGCCGGCACGCCCGTCGGGCAACGCGTACAGGTACACCGTCGCGCGCCTGCCTGTCGGCCGCGAGCCCTGGCTGCGGGCGCTCCACGCGCGCTGGCACTGAGGGCCGGGTGCCCCTCCCGGCCGCCCTGGTAGCGTGCGCCCGCATGTCATCCTCACTCGAACGCCCCCCGCGCCAAGCGGACGAACGCACCGCGCTCATCGGCTGGCTGGATCTGCAGCGGCAGATCCTGCGCTGGAAATGCGAAGGGCTGAGCGACGAGGACGCGCGCCGCCCGGTCATCCCGACCTCACCGACGATGACGATGGCCGGTCTCCTCTCCCACATGCGCTGGACCGAGCACATATGGCTGGAAGTGCTGTTCCTCGGCGGCGACAAGAAGCAGAACCCCGCATTCGACGAGTCGATCGAGAACGGCGACTGGCACACCGACGGCCGCCCCCTCGCGGAACTCCTCGCGGAGTACGAGTCCCAGTGCGCCCGCAGCAACGAGATCGTCGCCGCGGCCGAGCTGGACGACACCGGCCGCCACCCCGACTTCCGCGACGGCAGCGCCAACCTCCGCTGGATACTGATCCACCTCGTCGAGGAGACGGGACGCCACGCCGGGCACGCGGACATCGTCCGTGAGCTGCTCGACGGCACGAAGGGCTACTACTAGCGCGGCTCCGCGGACCGCCTTCGAGGAACCGGCGGGGGCCGAACCGCCCGCGCCGGGAGGGTGGCAGGGCCCCGGGGCCCAGTGACGAGCGGTCGCCCCTCGGACGTATGACCGGACGTATGACCGGGCCGGTGGGCGGGCCGGTGGGCGGGCCGGTGGGCGGCCGAGTGCTCGGCCGGGTGGAAGGGCCCTCCCGCCGGTGGGTCCCGGCGGCCGGGAGGGCCCTCCTCAGGGGGTACGGAGCCAGAGCGCCGCGCCGAGGGCGGCGACCGCCAGGGCGATCAGGCAGAGGGCCGCGACGGCGACGTACTGATGACGCGCACGGCTCCGCGCGGGGTCAGGGCCGCGCGTTCCTCGGGGCTCGCCGTCCAGCACTGTTCGATCGCCGCCTCCCACAGGTACCCACTGGGCCGGACCAGACTGAGCAGGTTCCCGTGCACGTCCCGGACCTGCCCGGTCAGGGCCCGCTGCCCGTCCGTGACGACGTCCCCGACGCGGTACCTCACGGGGTGGTCCGGGAGGCGTTCAGGATCACGGTCAGCCGCTTGGCGCCGGTGACGCCGACGACTCCGAGCCCGTACCGGTGGAGGTCCCCGCCGGGGGAGCGGGTGACGTCCCGGTAGAGCCCCTTGATGGGGACCCCGGCGCCCTCCATGGCGGCCTTGAGCTCCCGGTAGACCCGGGCGGCCTCCTCCTCGGAGACGGGACGGACGGGCGGCGGTGCGTTCGTGGACGTATGCATGGAGGGCTCTCTTTCTGGTGGATCTCCTCCGGAACGCCTTCACGATGACGTGGATCTCCCTACGCTCGCCAGAAGTTGGGTTTCCCTAGGGGATCAGGAAACGTCGCATATGCCAGCTCAGAACGAGATCGACCCCAGCGAGAGCCTGGAGAGCTTCATCGCCGACATGATCCGCGACGCCCGCAAGCGCCGCGAATGGCGGCAACAGGACCTCGCAACCAAGGTGTTCAGCAGCACTACCCGGATCTCCGAGATCGAGAACGGAGATTCGCCGGACCTCAAGCTCGGCCGACAGATCGACCAGGTCCTCGAACTCGGCGGGGCGCTGGTGAACCTGCTGGTCATCCGTGACCGCACAGCTTTCCGCGACTACGCGCAGGGCTTCCTGCGGGACCAGGCTCGGGCGCGGACCATACATGAGTTCTCGCTCGTCGTGCCGGGACTGCTCCAGACCCCGGCGTACGCTCGCGCGGTCATGGAGCAGGCGGTGCCCGGTGGGCACCCTGACATCGTCGGTGCCGTACGGCGACGTGCCGAGCGACAGGCCGTGTTCGACGGCCCGCATCCGCCGTGGTTCTGGGTGGTTCTCGACGAGAACGCCCTGTCGAAGGTGGTCGGGTCCAAGGAAGTGATGCGGGGGCAGATCGAGTGGTTGCTCGAAGCCGTTGCCCGGCCGTTCATCAACGTCCAGATCCTGAAGGCGGACCGTGCGGGGCTCCCGGGGTCGGTGAGCCTCCTCACCCTCAATTCCGGTGAACGCACCGCCTACACAGAAGGGTTCGGCATCGGTTGCTATATGGTCGAACCGTCCGACGTCGACCGATTCCAGCAGGTCTACGACCGGCTCCACGCCGACGCCCTCGGGATCGTTGAGTCAGAAGAGATCATCCGCGAAGCACTGGGGAAGCACGATGACTGAGCCCAACTGGCACAAGAGCACGTACAGCGGCGACGACGACAACTGTGTCGAGGTGGCCGGCAATCTCGCTCGTGTCCACGTCCGGGACACGAAGGACCATGCCAAGGGTGAGCTGGCCGCCGCCCCGGCGGCCTGGGCCGCGTTCACCGGGTTCGTGGCGGCGCAGGCGCGATGACGTGACGTGGCGGCTGCCTCGCGAGGCGGCCGTCCGTGCCGGGGTTCAGACGGACTGCTCGACTCGCTCGAAGATGTCCGCGTCCGTCTCCAGCTGCCAGGTGGGAAGGTCGGCCCAGTCGGCGACGTAGCCGGGCTTCGGGTCCTCGAAGTGGCGGAACATTTGGGCGGTCCAGCAGATCGCGACGAAGCGGCCCTTCTGCTCGCGGGTGAGGCGGGCCGCGGGTCCCCCACTGACCGGGATGAAATCCCGCACCTGCCCGCAGACGTCGGCGGCCTCGCGCTCCCACGTGGGCGTCTCGTCCCACGGCGTGACGTATCGGGGCTTCGGCTCGCCGGGGTAGTGCTTGTTCACGCCATCGATCCACGCCTCGCGGAAGATCCGGCCGTCACTCATCCGCGTGTCCCTCTCGTCGTGCGGTGCGCGGAAGCGCCGCGATTCGGTAAGTCGTGGGAGGTGCGCGGCCCGTCCCGGCCAGCACCGATGTACCGCGACGCCGAACGCAACCGCACGCCTTCCGAGGACGTGCTGTGGAAGGGCACCATGCGGGCCGGGGACGTCATGTACATCCGGTGCGGCTTCTGGCACACCGCCACCCGGCTCGGCTCCTGCAGTGGCGGCCACTCGTTGCGCGTGACGTTCGGATCTACAAAACGGAACGGTGTCACGTGGGCCAACTTCCTCTCCGACGCCGCCCGCGCCGACGGGACGTTTCGCCGCGACCTGGAAGGCGTCGAGGGACCGAGCACAAGCTGCTGACGGGAAAGCCCGACTCTCTGGCCGCCACCTACAGCCCCGAGCGGTATCTGGACGAGCTGTGGTCCAATACCCCGCCCGCACACCACCCCATGTGGCCGCCTTCGGCCGACCGGAGAGGGGCCCGGCCGTCACCGAGTTCACGCCCTCCATCATCCGCTTCGGCAAAGCGGTCCAGGTCTGTGGCGGGGCAAGCGGCTGACGTTCCTCGAGCGCGCGGAACCGGGCCTGCGGCTCCTATCGGGTCACCCGGTCCACCTCGACGGCGCCGACGAGGACACCACCACACTGGCCGACCCGCTCATCACGGAGGGGCTGTGCGGACCACTGACGGAGATGTCGTCCGCGGGCCCCGGTCTTGTCATGCCCATGACGTATTCGAGTCGCCTCCGACCTCGGCCTAGCGTGCCTCGACACCGCCTCGAACTACCTCCGCCGTCGCTCACACGAGGCACTGAGGACGGTGGCTGACGATCTCTTGTCGAAGGTCTCGGTCTCCACCAAGGTTGGGTACTTCCGAGGAACGCTCCCTCGGGCCCGCCCAGCTGCGTGCCGCAGTCGAGCGGGCCGCGAAGGACCTGGGACGGGAGCCGGACACGGTATTCCTCCACAACCCCGAGCACTCCCACCCGCCGCCGAGACGCTGGCGCGCGCGTGCGTGATTTTGGCCGATGCCGCGAGGGCGGAGTTGTGCGGGGGTGGGGTGTATCGAGCTGGGACCCGCGCCCGCTCGTGGAGCTGGACGCGCCCCGCCCCGACGTCCTCATGGTCAGACCGGGGCTGCTGGTCGGCGTCGACGCCCTCGAAGCGGCCGAGGCCCTGGTGACGCGATGGCGGCCGTCGCAGGTGTGGGGCATGAGCCCCTTCGGCGGCAGTACGACCGAGGCGGTGTGGGGGAAGTTCGACCTGCGGATCTTTCTACGGGACTCCCCGCCGGCCACGAGGGTCCAGACGGCGTTCCGCTCCGCCTACGGCCTGCCCCGGGTCGACGCGGTCGTGGTCGGCACGGACGACGTCGACCACCTGCGGGAGCTGACCGGCGCCCTGGCGCACAGGTTGACGACCAGGTGGTTCGGGAGTACCGGCAGCTCCTCCAGGCCCGCCGTCAGCCTGTCTGAAGTTCCTTACTCAGATGTGTCCGAAGCGTCCGCTCCACACGATCGAGAACCTCATCAATCGGTTCGACCCGCAAGTCGACGGCACGGGCCGCAGGTACCGAGAGAGTCGTGAACGCGACCGTAGCAGCGGGCCGGTCCGTAGGGACTCATCTTGGTCACGGTGCCAACTCTTCCCATCGGGCTTCGCTCCAGCCGCTGGGCACGTCCCCAGAAGTCGCCTGTGATCAGCGGCGGTTCGGTGACGTGGGCTGCCTCGACCGCACCGCCTCAACCACCTGTTGCGCGGCTTGCTCCGGGTCTTCGTGTTCCCACACTCGGATGACAAGCCATCCCGCCTTGCGCAGTACCTCGTTGGTCTCGCTGTCGCGGGCTCGGTTTCCGGCGATCTTCTCCTGCCAGAACTCCACGCCCTTCTTGGCGGGGCGAAGATGCTCGGGGCAACCGTGCCAATAGCACCCATCGACGAAGACGGCGACACGCGCTTTCGGAAACACCACGTCGGCGGTTCGACGTAGGTCCGGAATGGGCCTCAAACCGACGCGGTAGCGCAAGCCGTGCCGGTGGAGCGCGGACCGCAGCAGTTTCTCGGGTTTGGTGTCCTTCGCCTTGTTGGCGGTCATGACGGCTCGGGAAGCGGGGGAGGACGCCCACGAGCCGGGAGGTACGGTCTCGGTGGTCACGTATCCGGCGGCATGGGCTATCTCCCATGCCGCTGCCAGGTTCGCGGTACGAGTCGCGGCGTCCACCTCTCCGACATACCGCTCGTGAGTCTCGCCCTCCTGCGACCACCGGAGGTAGGCGCGGATGCGGCGGGTGCTGCGATACAGGCGCAGCGCGACAGACGCTCGCGCGTATCGCGCCTCACCGATGTCGACCGCACGTGTGAGGCGACCGCCGGCAGCTCGGTCCTGCTCGGCCGCTCGGGCCTCCCGGCTCATCCCCGCTCGCGGCTTCCACGCCCGATCGGGAGGCATCTGATCCTTCCAACGCCTCTGCCGATCGCCTGCTGCCTCGGTCACTTCCGCTTCTCCGGGTCCTCCAGAGCCTCGACGGACTTGAGAGCTTCGGCGACGGCCTTCGAGAAGGCCGTCCCGAGCTTGACGGGCACGGCGTTACCCAGCTGGCGCATCTTCTCTCCCCGCGGCCCGTCGAGGACCCAACGGTCCGGAAACGTCATGACTCGCGCGGTCTCCCGTACGGTCATGTACCGGTACCCGTTTCCGCCGCCCGCGTTGACGAAGTCGATTTCGTCGAGCTGCATGACGGACTCACCGCCTGGCACACCGTGCACACCCGCCTTTACGGTCTTCGCGGGCCGATCCAGCATGTTCGGAGTGTGCCCGGCGTACGTTCGAGCTCCGGGCCACCCAATGTGGTCGGCGACGTCGCCCACGGGGAGCTTGTCCCTGACAGCGTCTTCCGTGACGTGCGGGAGCGGTTTCCCCTCGTTCTCGTCGACTCCCGCGATGGCGTCGCGCAGCGTGCGCCACGGCTCCAGTTTCAGTTTCTCCTTGACCTTCTCGTTCTCGTAGTCGAGTTGGGGAAGGTTGGCGATGACACGCTTACGGACAGCGGTGGTCACCTTCCTGTGCCGCTCCGTCCAATAGGGCCCGCCCTCACGCATGGAGTGGATCATCGACTCCTCGGAGTGCGTCTCCTTGGGCATGAACCCTTCCCAGTCGACGCCGAGGTCGGCTCGGAACGCGACGATGATCACTCGATTCCGGATCTGCGGAACACCGTAGTCAGCCGCGTTGACCTCCATCTCCTTGACCATGTATCGCTCTGAAAGTTCAACGGAGTCGTTGGCGATCAGTTTCTCGAGGATTTCGTTATGAACTTCCCACGTAGCGTCCCCGTCACGTTCGACGAACGGCAGACGCATCTCGTTCAAGATGTAGTTGAAGTAGGGCCTGAAGGAAGGTCGAAGCAGGCCACGCACGTTCTCACAGATGACCGCCTTCGGTCTCATCTCCCGAATCGCGCGGAACATTTGCGGAAACATGTTCCGCTCGTCTTCCATGCCCTTGTGGACGCCCCCGAGGCTGAACGGCTGGCAGGGGGGTCCGCCGGCCAGGACGTCGACCTCTTCCGTGACAAGGTCGGCGAAGTCGACATCACGTACGTCACCCTGGACGAGCGGCCAACGCTTCTCCGGCTCGTCGGGGTCCGGCGGATTGTTCCTCAAGGACTCGCACGCCCGCTTGGCGTACTCGTTCACCAGAAGCGGGCGGAAACCTGCGGCGTGCACGGCCATCGCGAGCCCCCCGCCGCCAGCGAACAGTTCGACACACGTGCCCACCTTTTGGTGATCTTCTCGCAGCTCAAGCATGGGAGAAGCGTACCGCGGAGTTGTTGATCACTGAAGCTCATTCGTGAACGGATACTCCGTGACCACCGGAATCACCGGATAGGGTGACGGTGATTGAGCCCACAGTGAGGTTGAGCAAGGCATGTCCGCATCGTTCAGCAACCAGTTCCGCCTGAGCATCACCAAGGCGCTGGGGGACCAGCTCGCGGAGGAATTGGCCAAGCTGACGCCCGCCGCCCTCACGCGGACCAACCTCGACGCCTTGGGCCAACAGGCGGCCATCGAGAACCTCGCCAGCCGCTCCGGGGTCTACGAGCTCTACCGGCAGACCGAGGCGGACCCCGAGCCCAAGCTGGTGTACGTGGGCAAGGCGGAAAAGCCGCTTCCTCAACGCCTTGGGAACCATCTCAAGAAGATCTCGGGGCGAAGTGACATCTCGCTCGACGAGATGGCGTTCAAGTGCCTTTTCGTCGCCGAAGATTTCACGGCTGTGGCCCCCGAGAAGTTGCTGATCAAGAAGTACAAGAAAGACGGGCAAATCCCGTGGAACACGAACGGATTCGGCAACAAGGACCCGGGCCGTAATCGTGACCGCACCGTACTCAAGAAGAATCACTTCGACGTACTGTTCCGGATCGACCTAGAGCGAAACCTGGAGGGCCTCACTCCTGGCGAGCAGACCCTCGAATCCCTTCTCGCGCAGATCAAGGGCGGAGTGTCGTACAACTTCCGCTACGAAGAGTCTGACATCTACCGAGACACGACCATCTCGGTGCCGCTTGGTCCAATGACAGCTGACCAAGCGTTTCGGCTTGTCGCGGCACACTTGCCGGAAGGGTGGCAGATCGCGGCACTCATGGGCTACGTGATCATGTACCAAGACGACCAGGCCGACTACGCGAGCGCCTGGCGGTACTACCGAGGAACCGACGTGGACGACTCCGAGCCGAAACTGAAGGCCGCCGGAAAGATCGAAGAAGAGTCCGAGAACGGTGACGACGACGCTTGACGGCTCGCCAACCCCCACGCGCCAGTGGTCCGGTCACGTGAGCTCCCCCTTCTCCAAGAGCTCCCGGACCGCCTCCTCGTCGCGCCGTAGAACGATGCGACCATCCCCTCGGCTGTAGGCGAGGGTCCGACTACCTGGGGTCAGGCCAGCCTCGGCGAGGAGGCCCAGGGGGAGGGGAACACTCCCGTCGTCGGCGATCACGAGTTCAGCCGGTTTCACGCACACATGCCGATCACTTTCTCAAGAGAGGGAGCGGTTCAGGGCGTCCGGCAGCATCCCGAAGGCCCGCAGCCGCTCGCCATCAAGCACTGGCGGGCGACTGTGGCTTCCACGGGTTCCTCATGCAGTCGGCACCAAGCCCGAAACGGGATCGCAGACGCCCACCACCGAGGCAGGCCCCACCCTGCGAAGCTTGGTGTCCGATGGCGAGAGGGGCGCCGCCACATGATCGCCGACGGCCTGGGTCGCGTTCATCGTATTCGCGGCGGGTCGGACGGGCTGCGCCGCACCGGCGGCCGTCCGGCGGCGGCTCCCGCTTTTTCCCCGCATGGGCCCGGCGGCCCACAACGGGCGTCCAGTGGAATCTCGGGGGATCCATGCCGGAGCAAGGCCGTGTCGTCGTGAGCGTCGACCGGGCGCGGACCACGGTGGGCGACGGGCTGACCAGTGCCTCGCTGAGCACGCTCACTGTGTACGTGCCGGGCGGCGGGTCCCTCGTGCTGACCGACGCCTACGCCGGGCTCACGGGCTTCGCCGAGGCCGTCGACGCCGACTTCAGCGGCGTGCGGCTCCCGCTGGACGCGGCCCGTCTGGAGGCGGGGGAACGGCTCGACTTCCTGCTCGTCCGCATCGACCTCGCGGGGATCGAGCACCTGGACGAGCGCCTGGAGTGGCGTGCGGTGGAGCGGGTCGAGCCGGTGCGGGACAATCTGATCATTCGTCAAGTTAGCTTCGGCAAGCCGTAGTTGTCGCTTCCGGTGGAAGGGGTCCCCAGCCTGCGGATCCTCCTGGCGCTCACGGACGCGCTGCTGCGGCGGCACCGCCAGGGGTGGCGGTCGTCGCTGACGGCGGCGGCGGAGGCCATCACCGTGCTGTTCGGCTCCGGCGAACCGCAACGATCATCGGCCGTACGAGGGGGTCGCCTGCCGGATCGCCGCTGGTGTACGGATCGGGATCAAGCCAGATATTGCCGCGTCGGCGCGATATTGCAAAAGAGCAGTTCAGCCCATGCTTTTACGTTTCCCCAGGAGGAGGCGAGGCGGCTGGAGCACCGGGCCGTGAAGTCCTTTCCAGGGCGTTGAGCTGCGGTGATACCAGGAGTCCCCAACATGCCGGCAGTTCTTTAATGATTGGGTCGAAAACAGGTCTCCCGGCGCAGAGCCCGCGTACCTTCAACGCCTTGCGCAAGAAGCGCGCGGATCCGATTCCAGGAGTGGCTAGATGGCCAAGGGACACAAGTGCCCGGTCTGCGGGACGCAGACACTGCAGCCGAGCAGCACCAACCGCCTGAAGTGCTCGAAGTGCCGGTCGACGTTCCTCAAGGGCGTGATCGTCGGCCCTTGACGCACAGGGGTGTCCCGGAGCCCATGAGGGAGGGGCCGGAAGCCGTGGTGCCGCAGGGAGGCCCCGCGGCTCCGCCCCACCGGTTCGGGCCTTTCTCGGCGAAGGAGCTCCGGGCGGCCCGGCCTGTCCCAGGGCCGGTTCTCCTTCACCGGGTCCAAGGCCCGTGCGGTGCCCCCGGCCCATCGCCCGGCACGGTCCACGCCGTCAGTTTCTCCGGGTTGCGGACCGCCCAGATGTGGGTCACCCGGTCGCCGTCCAGGGCGAAGGCCGCCACCGTCACCACGTTGGCGCCGTGCTGGGCGACCAGGCCCGGACGGCCGTTCACCGTGCGTTCCAGGAGGGTCAGGCCCGGGGCCTTGCCCGCGATGAAGACGAAGTACTCCGCGATGCGGCGGGCGCCCGTCAGCGGGCGGAGCGCCGTCCCGACGAGACCGCCGCCGTCCGCCGTCATCACCGCGTCCGGGTCCAGGAGACCGACCACCGCCCCGATGTCCTTCGCCTCCCACGCTTCCTTGAAACGCCTTACCGCGGCGGCCTGTTCGGCATCTGGCCGGGACACCGTCCGCTCCCCCCGGACCCTGCGCCTGGCCGACGCGGCGAGCTGACGGCAGGCCGCCGGAGTCCGGCCCACGATCCCGGCGATCTCCGGGAACGGGTAGCGGAAGACGTCGTGCAGGACGAACGCGACCCGTTCCGCCGGGGTCATCGACTCCAGGACCACCAGGAACGCCATGCCCACCGACTCGTCCAGGGCCACCCGGTCCGCCGGATCGGCCCCGTCGCCCCCGCCCCACTCCGTACGGTCCGGCAGCGGCTCCGGCAGCCACGCGCCGACGTACCGCTCCCGCCGGGCCCGCGCCGAGCCCAGCATGTCCAGGCAGATCCGCCCCGCCACCGTCGTCAGCCACGCCCCCGGCGACTCCACGGCCGCCCGCCGCGCCGGAGCCAGGGCGTACCAGCGGGCGTACGCCTCCTGCACCGCGTCCTCGGCCTCGGTCAGCGAACCGAGCAGCCGATAGGCGATGTTGGTCAGCCGGTGCCGCTCCCCCGCGACCGCGCCGGAGTCCTGGATGCTCATGGGTGACGTCCGCTCCCCGCTCGTCCCGCCCGAGGCGTGCGGCGCACCTCGCCTCACACTTCGCGGGCCTGTCTCGTCGAACAGGCGAGACAGTACCGAGCGACCGCCGCACGGCGGGACGAGGGGGCGGAACGATGTCCGTACCGATGACGAACGGGACGATCACGGGGGCGGGAAGCGGGGGCGCGAGCCGTCCGGGCGGGTGCGCGGACCGGGCGGGCGGGTGGCCCGTCCTCGTACGGGTCGCGGTGCTGCTCCAGACCCTCGCCCTGTTCTTCCAGGCGGTGACGGCGGGGCTGCTGCTGTCCACCTCGTACGGGGAGACGCTCCACGGGGTGGGCGCCCGGGTCATGTACGGGGCGTCGATGCTGTACCTCCTGGCCGCCGTCCTGGCCTGGCGGCCGGGCGGCGGCTCGCCCCGCCGGATCGCCCACGCGACCGTCCTCCTGCTGCTCGCCTCCCTCCAGGTGGTCCTCGGCATCGCCCACGTCCCCTCGGTCCATGTCCCCCTGGGCGTCCTGATGTTCACGCTCAGCGTGCTCGATCTGGTGGGGGTTCCGGGCCGTCGCGTACGGCGGTGAGGGCGCGGCCCGGGGAGGGGCCGACGCCACCTTCTCCCGTACGGGCCCTGGCCGTACGCCTGGGCGGCCACCGCCACGGCCCTCCCCGGCTACGGGCGTCCGGCCCCGCCCGCTCCCTGCGCCCGGTCGCCGCCCGGCCCCGACGCGTACGCCAGCGGGGGCGCGATCGACCGGACGTCCGCGCCCTCCCCGACCCACAGCCCGATGAACAGCGCGGCGGTCGCCTCCAGCAGGCCCGCGCGGTCCAGACCGCCGCCGGAGACCGGGACGCAGCCCGCGTCCACGACCAGCTCGTGGACGCGGGCGAGGGCCGCCGGGTCGTCCCCGCAGACCGGCACCGCCAGCGGGGACCCGCCGAACACGGGGGGCCGCATCCGCCACACGTCCTCGTGGCACAGGTTGAACGCCTTGACCACCCTGGCTCCCGGCGCGGCCTCCGCCAGCCGCCGCGCGGCCGACGGGCCGCCCTCGGTCAGCAGCCGGAAGCCGGGCCCGACCGGGTTGGAGCAGTCGAGCAGCACCCGCCCGTCCAGGGGACCGCGCAGTTCCCGCACCACCTCGGCACCGGCCCCGTACGGCAGCGCCGCGAGGACCACCTCGCCGGACCCGGCCGCCGCCCGGAGCCCGGCGGGCCGCGCGCCCCCGCCCAGGCGCGCCGCGAGCCGTTCCGCCGCGCGCGGGTCGCGTCCCCCGACCGTCACCTCGTGCCCGGCCCGCACCCAGTGCGCGGCGAGCGCGTCCGCCATGTTCCCCGTGCCCAGTACGCCGATCCTCATCGTGTTCTCCCTTCGCCCCTGAACTTCCTTGTGGGGCTGACTGGTTCGGCTGTCCGTACCGACGCTAGGGAGCGGCTCGGGCACCATTCGGTACGTGACCCCTGACTCCGGCCCCGATGCCTCCCCCTTCCTCGCCGACTGCCGGGCCCGCCTCGCCTTCGACCTGCTCGCGAACACCTGGAACGCCGTGGTGCTGTGGGCGCTCCGCGACGGGCCCCGCCGCCCGGTCGAGCTGCGGGAGCGGATCGGCGGCATCAGCTCCAAGGTCCTCAACGAGACCCTGCGGCGGCTCCGGGACAGCGGTCTGGTCGAGCGGCGGCCCCACCCCGGCTCACCGCCCCGGGTCGAGTACGAACTCACCGATCTGGGGCGGACGTTGCTGGGTCCGATCGAGTTCATGGGCGCCTGGGGCTTCGAGCGCGGCGACGAGGTGATGGCGGCGCGGGAGGCGGCTTGCGCGGCCGGGCGGGAGGTTGGGCGGGAGCCCGAGCGGGAGTCCGGGCGGGAGTCCGGGCGGGAAGGTGAGCGGGAGGGCTGGTGGGGGAGCGGGCCGGGGTCGGGCCGGTAGCCGGGACGGTTGCCGCCGGGGCGGGGTCCGGGGCGTACCCCCGCCTCGGAGGGGGAGGTACGGGCCCGGGGCCCGGCCCGTTCCCGTACCGCGCCCCGGGCCCGTGCCTCCGCCCCCGGTGTTCAGGCCGTCGTCCGCCGGACCTCGGCTCCCATGGTCACCGTCGTGTCCGCCGCCTCCGTGACCACCGGGTCGTGGGTCGCCACCACCGTCACACAGCCGTGCTCGTGCGTGGTGCGGGCGATCAGGGCGGTCAGTTCGTCCGCGCGGGCGCGGTCGACGGCCGCCGTCGGCTCGTCCACCAGGAGCAGTTCCGGCTCCAGGAGCAGGGCGCGGGCCAGGGCGACCCGCTGGCGTTCGCCGCCGGAGAGCTGGTCCGGGCGGTGGGACCCGCGATGTCCGAGCCCGACCTCTTCGAGGAGCGCGCGGGCCCTCGGGCGCAGGGCGCGCGGGCTGCGGCCGGTCAGCGAGACGGCGGCGAGGAGCTGTTCCTCGGCGGTCAGCCCGGTGAGCAGGTTGCCGCTCTGGAAGACGTATCCGATGCGCTCCCGGCGGGCGCGGGCCCGCTCCCGGTCGGTGAGCGCGGCGAGATCCGTACCGTTGAGGAGGACCTGGCCCGCGTCCGGCCGGAGCAGCGCCCCGGCGACCGCGAGCAGCGTCGACTTGCCCGAGCCCGAGGGGCCGACGAGCGCGGTGAGCGCGCCCGGCGGGAAGCGCGCGTCGAGACCGCTCAGGGCGGTCGTACGGGACTCGCCCCGGCCCAGAGCGACGGTGACGTCATGGAGGTGGAGGCTCATCGTCCGGCTCCCAGCAGGGTCATCGGGTCGACGGTGGCGACCCGTCGCAGGGTGAGGGCGGAACCGGCGAGACCGACCACGGCGACCGCCAGCATGGTGGCCGTGAGCGTCCCGGCGGGCAGACTGAACGGCACTTGCTCGCCGACGAGCAGACCGACCCCCGCCGCGAGGGCCGCGCCGACGGCGGTGCCGGTGGCGACGACCACCGCCGCCTGCGCGAGGGTGTGGCCGAGGAGCCTGCGCCGGGAGGCGCCCATCGCGCGCAACAGGGCCAGTTCCGGGGTGCGTTGGACGGTCCACACGGCGAAGAAGGCGCCGACGACGAGCGGCGCGATCAGGAACAGGAACGTCTGGATCGACGTCATCGTCAGACGCTCGCCGTCATAGCCGGGGGCCGCCGCGAAGGCGGTCTCCAGGGGGACGGTCGTGGTGTCGTGGCGCCGGTCGGCGGCGGCGAGCGCCGCGCCGTCGGTGCCCTCGGGGAGCCGCAGCGCCACGGCGCTGTACTGGGCGGGGAGCCCGGCGGGTGCGGCCGAAGCGGCACTCGGGGCGGCCGACGCGGCTCCCGGGACGGCCGAAGCCGCTCCGGGGGCGGTGAAGCGGACGCGCCGCCAGGTGTCGGCCGTCATGTACGCGACGGGCACGTGCCCGTACGAGGAGCGGCCGGTGGCGCCGACGACGTGCAGCCGGATGCCGAGCCGGTCCACGACGAGGGCGTCGCCGATCCGGACGCCCTCGTCGAGGAGCTGGCGGGAGACGACGACGCCGTCCGGGCGCGCGGGGTCGAGCCGTCCGCCGTCGTCGGCGCCGGGGTCGGTGAAGGCGCCGGGCACGACCCCGAACGCGGCGAGGTCGACCTCGGTGCCCCGGCCGGTGGTGCCGCGCGTGATGGTCACGCCCAGCGGGCTGGCTTCGGCGCCTGCCTCCCGGCCCCAGTCCTCGGCGGTACGGGCGTCCACCAGGCCCCGGGCGAACTGGTCGGAGTCCGAGCCCGAGGCGAAGGCGACATGGGTGGCGGGCAGACGGCGCAGGGCGGAGACGGTGTCGTCGCCGAGGCCGGTGGTGAAGCCGGAGACGATGCCGACGAGGGCGGCGACCAGGACGACGACGCTGCCCATCAGCAGGAAGCGGCCCCGGGCCGCTCTCAGTTCCAGCAGGGCGAGGAACACGGTGTTCCCTCCTCCAGTGATCTTTCAGGGGGCTGATCTTTCAGGGGTCCGGCCGTCCCCAGGATGGGGACGCAGCGTCCCCAAGATAGAAGATGGCGACGCGGCGTCTCCAAGGGGGGTCCCCGCGGTGCGCCCCTAGACTTGACCCCGTGCCCAAGATCCACGCCGCCACGGTCGCCGACCACCGCTCCCAGCAGCGCGCCGCACTGCTCGGGGCGGCCCGCGAGATCCTTGAGGAGGGCGACGCCTCCCGGGTGACCTTCGCGGAGGTGGCCCGCCGCACCGGGCTCGCCCGCAACAGCGTCTACAAGTACTTCCCCGACCGGCACCACCTGCTGACCGCCGTCGTGCACGAGGCCGCACCCCGCTGGACGGACCGCATCCACACGGCCCTCGCCGCCGCCGGGGACGGCCCCGGGGAACGCGTCGCCGCGTACGTCACCGCACAGCTCCTGATGGTCCGCGACGGCGAACACCGCATCGCCCGCGCCGTCGCCGACGAACAGGACGCCGCCGCCCTCCGCGCGGGCGCCGACACCGCCCACCGGGCCCTCCTCGACCCCCTCGTCGACGCCCTCCGCGACCTCGGCGACGACGACCCGCTGCTCACCGCCCGCTTCCTCCAGGGCTTCGTCAACGCCGCCACCACCGCCCTGGAGAACGGCGCCGACTGGACCGCCGTCACCGACCGCGCCGTCCGCCTGGCCGTCGCGGCCCTCGGCGGCCTCGGGGCGGGCGGGGCCGTTCCCTCCACGGGCTCGGCCGTCTCCTCCACGGGCTCGGCCGTTTCCCGTACGGGGCCCGTCGCGCCCCCGGCGGGACCGGTCGCACCTCCCGCAGGCCCGCCCGCGTCTCCGGCGGACGGGCGCGCGGGGGAGTAGGGCCGCCGCCCTCGCCCCTCCGGGGGCCCGCGGCCCTTGCCCGTCCGGGGCCCGGGGCCCGGGGCCTTCGCCCGTCCGGTGACCCGCCGCCCTCGCCCGTTCGGGGGCCGCCGCCGTGCGGCCCGTCCCTGCGCCTGCTGAGCTGGACGCGATTCCCGTACCCCCGCGTCCCCCCACCCCCAGGAGCAGGGCATGGCCGTCATCGTCACGATCGAGATCCCCGGCGGCACCCGGGAGCAGTACGAGGAGACCACCCGGCGCCTCGAAGAGACCGACTGGTTCCCGCCCGCCGGGCTCCTCGCGCACGCCGCCGGGCCCGACGGCGACGGCGGATGGCGGGTCGTCGACTTCTGGGAGTCCGAGGACGAGTTCCTCGCCTTCATCGAGAAGGGCAGACCCGTCTTCGAGCGCTCGGGCGTCCGCAGGGTCCTCCCGACCGTCCAGGAGGCGACCCACGTCATGGTGCCGCCCCCGGCGAACTGAAAACCCTTTGCGGGGCGGGCCCGCGAGCGGCACGCTTCTCGACCATGACCAGCACCGCTTCCCCCGTCCGCCCCGTCGCGGACCTGTTCGCCGCCGACGGGCGCCTCAAGACGGTCCCGCGCCGTCCGGCCCGCCGCGAGGCGCTCCTCGCGCACCTCGCCGAGACCCTCTTCGAGACCGGCCGCGACTACCGCGAACCCGAGGTCAACGAAGCCCTCATGGGCGTGCACGCCGACTACCCGGCCCTCCGCCGGTACCTCGTCGAGGGCGGCTTCCTCTCCCGTACCAAGGACGGCTCGGCCTACCGCCGACAGCAGCGCCCCGACTCCCCGTCAGGCACGGTCCCCGCCGTCGCGTGACCGGGCCGGTCACGGCGGGCCTGCTCGCCGGATACGGCATCGCGATCCCGGTCGGCGCGGTCGGCGCGCACCTGGTGGCCGTCACGGCCAGGACCGGCTGGCGCACCGGCGCCGGGGCGGCCCTCGGCGTCGCCACGGCGGACGGGGCCTACGCGCTCCTCGCCGTCGCGGGCGGCGCCGCCCTCGTCCCGCTGCTCCTCCCCGTCATGGGCCCGCTCCGCTGGGCCTCCGCGCTGCTGCTCACCGCCCTCGCGCTGCGGTCCGCGCGGACCGCGTGGAACGCGTACCGCGCGGGCGACGCGGCCTCCCGCGACGACGGCACGGCCCCGACCGCCGGCCGCGCCTACCTCGCCTTCCTGGGGATCACGCTCCTCAACCCCATGACGGTGGTCTACTTCGCGGCCCTCGTCCTCGCCACCGGCCCCGACGCGCCCGCCGGGCCGGACGGGAAGACGGCCTTCGTCCTCGCGGCGCTCGCCGCCTCGGCCAGCTGGCAGCTCCTCCTCGCCCTCGGCGGCACCGTCCTCGGCCGCACCCTGACCGGCCACCGGGGCCGCCTGGCGACGGCCCTCGTGTCGAGCACCCTCGTCACGGCCCTCGCGGTGCGCCTGGTGACGGGCGGAGACTGACGGCCGGGCCCGTTGTCGGAGGCGGTCACTACAGTGCCGCCATGTCGAACGAACAGATCAACTTCGCTTCCGTACAGGCCCTTTCGGTCGGCGACCCGGTCGGTGGACTGGGCAGTGACCTGGTCGGTGGACTGGGCAGTGACCCGGGTGCCGTCCCGGGCGCTGGCCTCGGCCGTGAACCGGGCGTCGGCCTCGGCCGTGAACCGGGTTTCGTCCCCGGCTCCGGTCCGGGGTCCGGTCCCGGCGGTGAGCCGGGCAACGACCCCGGCTGGGACCGGCTCCTCGCCGAGGGCTTCGCCGCCCTGATAGGCCGCCCCCTGGAGGAGTACGGCACCGACGCGGTCTACGCCGCCGGGATCGGCGGCAACCTCATGTACGAGACCGACTTCCGGCAGGACCTCGCCTGGGTGCGTCCGGAGGCCCTGAGCGGCGCCGAACCGGTCGTGTGGGACTGCCCCTTGTTCGGCGAGGGCGACAAGGTCCCCGCCTTCGACGCGAGCCGCTCGCTCTTCGAGTTCCCGGCCCTCTCCTGCGCCAGGACGGCGCTGCCGCCGGAGCTGGCCGAGGCCCTCGCCGCCGTCGAGATCGGGCACGGGATGGTCCGGGGCGCCGATCTGGCCCCGCTGCTCGCCGCGCACGCCGTGGACCTCGCCGACCCCGCCCACGCGGGCACGTGGACCGTGTACCACGCGGTGCTCGTCTCCGACGGCAGCCTCCTGGGCGCCCTGAAGGCGGCCCTCGTCACCGGCGACCGTCCCGAGGACCTGATCGACTTCGGGACGGAGCCGGACGAGGAGGGAGCGGAGGAGCTCGCCGCCGTCGCGCACGACGGACTCCGCACCCACCTCGGCCACTTCCGCTCCGACGGCGACGTCGGCATGGTGACGGTCACCGAGGAGGGCCTCGTGCCGGGAGTCCTGCACGAGCTGGGCTGCACTCCCGTCGCGGGCTGGGAGGACGGCCACGGCCAGATCGACATCGCGGTCCTGCGCCTGAGCGACCGCGTCACGGGGCGCGCGCCCCGCCGGGCCTGAGGCCCGGGGCCCGGGGCCCGGCGCGCTCAGTGCCAGAGCTGGGTGTTGGACCCGTTGCAGTCCCACTGGTTGGCGGTGGCGCCGTTCGCGGTGGAGTCCCCGCGGATCTCCAGACACTTCCAGGAGTTCCCGTTGATCAGGGTGTTCGACGAAGTCCAGTACCAGAGCTGGGTGTTGGACCCGTTGCAGTCCCACTGGTTGGCGGTGGCGCCGTTGGCCGTGGAGTCCCCGCGGATCTCCAGGCACTTGCCCGAGTTCGCGTTGACCAGGGTGCCCCAGCCGTTGAGATCGGAGCTGTACCAGAGCTGGGTGTTCGAGCCGTTGCAGTCCCACTGGTTGGCGAGGGCCCCGTTGGCCGTGGAATCGCCCCGGATCTCCAGGCACTTGCCCGAGTTGCCGTTGACCCAGGTGAACGGGCCCGACGCCGCCGCGGCACCGGCGGACGGCGCGGTGGCGCCGCCGACGAGCAGGACCGCTCCGGCGGCCAGCGCCATGCTTCCCTTGCCGACGCGTACGTTCATGTCTCTCCCTCGGGTGGTGGTGGACCGGATACGGCCGGAACGGGGGCGCGGACGGTGTCGGACCGGCGGGCGGGACCCCGGACCGCCGGTCGTCGGCCGCGACCCGTCGGCCATCGATCCACTTATCATGTACCTGATCAATCTCTCCGGTGACCGACGGCCCGCCATTGGCCCGAAACGCGTGAAGACCGGCCGTGAAGAAGCCCTCGCCCCGCCCGGCGCGCTCCGGGTTCCCGCGGCGACGCCCGCGCACGGCCGGATCGCGGGCCCCGCCCTCTTCCCGTCCAGGGCCGGACGGACGGTTCCCCGCGGCGGTGATGTCGTCGTGGATTCCCCGGCCGCCGCCGAACGTCACGTACCCGCCGTCCGGGCGGAGGGCGGTTCCCCGTGCCGACCGGGCCCCTTTCCGTCCACGGTCCCGTCCCCGCCGGGCCGGGGCTGCGGTCCCGTCCCCGCCGGGCCGTACGGGTGGCTCACTGGACCAGTCCCGTGCGCGCGGCGCAACGCGCGAGGCAGGGCCCGCCCCCGGTGGATGCACCACGCACCCATGGCCCAAATTGGTCTAGTCCAAGGTTTGTTCAAGTGCCGCCCAAGTCGTTGACGCGACCCGGCGGCCGGGGTTTCCGTATCCCAACAGCCTTGCGCGACAACGGCGTTGCCGCACCCCCCCCGCACCCCCCCACAGTCATTGGATGGCCATGATGAGACGCATGAGGTCGCTCCGCTCCGCCCTCACCGCCGCCGCGACCGCCGTCGCCGCCCTGGGCCTGGCCGCGACCACCGCCGCCCCCGCCCAGGCGGCCACCCCGCTCCCCGCCCATGTCTTCGCCCCCTACTTCGAGGCCTGGACCGGGGAGAGCCCCGCCGCCCTCAGCGCCCAGTCGGGCGCCAAGCACCTGACCATGGCGTTCCTCCAGACCGCCACCAAGGGCTCGTGCACCGCGTACTGGAACGGCGACACCGGCACCCCCGTCGCCCAGTCCTCCTTCGGCGCCGACATCAGGACCATCCAGTCGCGCGGCGGCGACGTCATCCCCTCCTTCGGCGGGTACACGGCCGACACCACCGGCACCGAGATCGCCGACAGCTGCACCGACGTCAACCAGATCGCGGCCGTCTACCAGAAGGTCATCACGACCTACGACATCACCCGGCTCGACATGGACATCGAGGTCGACTCCCTCGACAACACCGCCGGGATCGACCGCCGCAACAAGGCCGTCAAGATCCTCCAGGACTGGGCCGCCGCCAACGGGCGCAAGATCGAGATCTCGTACACCCTGCCGACGACGACCCGGGGCCTCGCCGCCAACGGGGTCGCCCTGCTCAAGAACGCCGTGACCAACGGCGCCAAGGTCGACGTCGTCAACATGATGACCTTCGACTACTACGACAACGCGGCCCACGACATGGCCGCCGACACCAAGACCGCGGGCCAGGGCCTCTACGACCAGCTCGCCAAGCTCTACCCCGCCAAGACCCCCGCCCAGCTCTGGGGCATGGTCGGCATCACCGAGATGATCGGCGTCGACGACTTCGGCCCCGCCGAGACCTTCACCCTCGCCAACGCCCGTACGGTCTACGACTGGGCCGTCGCCAAGGGCATCAACACCCTCTCGTTCTGGGCGCTCCAGCGTGACAACGGCAGCTGCCCCGGCGGGGCCGCCGCCGACAACTGCTCGGGCATCCAGCAGAACACCTGGGACTTCTCCCACATCTTCGCGCCGTTCACCAGCGGCACCACCGCCCCCACCGACGACTTCTCGGTGACCGCGAACCCGGCCGCCGCGACCGTCACGGCGGGCGGCTCCACCACGGCCACCATCGGTACGGCCGTCACCGCGGGTACGGCCCAGACGGTGAACCTCTCCGTCAGCGGTCTGCCCGCCGGGGTCACCGCCGCCCTCAGCCCCGCCTCGGTGACGGCGGGCGGCTCCTCGACCCTCACCGTGAACACCGCCGCGACCACGGTCTCCGGCACCTACCAGATCGTCGTCAACGGGGCGAGCGCCTCGGCCGGTCACGCGGCGGTCCTCACCCTGACCGTCACCGGCGGCGCCACCCAGTGCACCGCCGGGCCGTGGGTGACCTCCTCCGTCTACACCGGCGGCCAGACCGTCTCGTACAAGGGCCACACCTGGAAGGCCAAGTGGTGGACGACGGGCGAGGAGCCCGGCACCACCGGCCAGTGGGGCGTCTGGCAGGACCTCGGCGCCTGCTGACCCGGCCCCCGGCCGACACACCGAACGGACCCGCCCCCGGGAAGCCCCGGGGGCGGGTCCGCCCGTAGGGGCGGGACCACCCCTACGGGTCCGGGCCGACCCCCCGTACCCGTGGCCGTACGGGCGGCTAGCGCGGTCGGCCGAAGCGACTCCCGTTGTCGTCCTCCGTCCGATCCTGTTCCTCCCCCGCGGCGCGGACCGCGTCGCGCAGGGGGCCGGCGAGATGGCGGCCCAGGGCGCGGACGGCACGGTCGAGGTCGTCGAGGAGCGGGGCGAACCCGGCGGCGGCCGAGGCGCCGAGCGAGCCGCTCCGCCGGAGTTCCTCCAGGTCGTACACGGCGCGGGCCAGCGCGTTCGTGGTCCGGCCGGAGATCCTGTCGGCGATCTCGGAGAGCCGGGTCGCCGCCCGCGCGTGCTCCTGGAAGTCGATGCGGAAACTCCACGGGGCGCCCACCGGAGGCCCGTACCCCGGCAGTTCGCCCGGCAGCCGGTCGGGCGCCCGCCGCCCGGCACCGACGACCGCGCCACCGCTTCCGACGGCTCGGCCACCACCCCCGACGGCTCCGCCCACGATCCCCGCCCCGCCCGTGATGCCGGGGCCCGTGCCGCCGCCGGTCGCGCGGCGCCTGCCCGCCAGGTCGGCCGGGACGTCCGGGAGGCCCGCCACCGCCGGGTCGGCGCGGGCGGCGGCCGACCGGGCGCCACAGTCGTCGAAGGCCTCCGCCTCGATCGACCGGAGTTCGGCGCGGGCGTTCTCGACGGCGTTCCGCCGCGCCGCGTCCAGCGGCGGCCGGATGCTTCCGGGCACGGCGGTGGGCGGCGGGAGGGCGGCGGCGAGGCGGGCGACGACGTCGCGGGCCGTGTCCTTGTGCACGGCGATGGCGTCACCGCAGTTCAGCAGCTCCGAGGCGATCACGGCGGTGGCCTCGTTCGTACGGGTGAAATGGTCCCGGACGCGGGCCCCGTGCGCGGCGAGCGCGTCCGTCGCCTCCCCGCGCCCGCCGGACAGCGGCCCTTGCAGGGCCTTGGCGGTGTCCGCGCAGTCGTCCGCGAGGTGGTCCGCGCAGCTGCGCAGACTGTTCCGCGCCCGGCTCGCGGCGTCCTCGTCCGCCGCGGGCCAGGGCAGGCCGTGCTCGTCCATCAGGGCCCGCTCCTCGTGCGTGCGCTCGATCGTCACCGAGTGAACTCCCCCCAGCAGAAGCCGATTCGGGCGCACACGCTCTCATGGGCCCGATCGCCCTACAAGGCGCGCGGCGGCCCGCCGGGGGCGTACCGGAGTCACGTGAAGCGCACGGGCCACGGCCCGAGGCGCACGGACCCGGCCGAGGCGCACGGCGGTGGGCGGCCCACGCGCGCACGGCGCCCCGTCAGTCGATGTGCACGATCTGGAAGGCCTCGGCCATCCGGCCCGGCGGCAGTCCGCCCGCCGTCGCGTGCTCGCCGAGCCAGGTGCGGAGCAGCCCCGCCAGGTCGTCGAAGTGGGCGGTCTGGGAGGTGTGGATGCGCAGCGCCTCGACCTTGCGCTCGAAGACGGGGGTGACGTCCACGTACTGGTTGGGGGTGGGCCCCGTCATCAGCCACAGCTCGTGGACCGTCCAGGGCTTGAGCCCCTCGTGCTTGAGGAGTTCGGAGTGCGCGAAGGGGTTGCGGGCCTCGGGATAGATCGCGCGGAGACAGGCGTCGCCGACGGCGCGGTGGTCGGGGTGGAGGTCGGCGACCCGGGACCAGTTGATCTCGGGGGAGGGGATGATGGCCCGCTGCGGCCGTACCTCGCGGATGATCCGGCACAGGTCGCGGCGGAGTCCGACGGACGCCTCGACGAAGCTGTCGGGGTAGCCGAGGAAGCGGACGTCGGCGACTCCGCTGAGCTTGGCGGAGTGGACCTGCTCGGCGCGGCGCAGGTCCGCCATCGCCTGCCGGGGCAGCCGTTCGTCGTAACCACCGGCGCCGCCGTCCGTGACGATGCAGTACGTGACACGGGTGCCGCGCTCGATCCACTGCATGACCGTGCCGCTGACACAGAACTCGATGTCGTCCGGGTGCGCGGCCACGACCAGCAGAGATTCCGGCGCGCCGCGGTCGGGGGCCGTGTCCGCCAGGGCGCTCGTCGCGTGGTCCTCCATGTCCCTCATGGGGCCAGCCTGTGGGGGCGGAGGGGGCGTCGCAAGGTCACGTCGTGGCGTGAACTGGACATGGCACTTACGCGCCATTCAAAAGCTTGGTAGATTCAAATCATTGGGTGCAACGCGTCATGACAGGCAGTGACTTCGGATCAGGAGGCGATCGGCGTGTGCAGAGTTCTCGGCTCCTTCGCCGCAGGGGCGGACCGCCCCGAGCCGGCCCAGCTCGCGGCGGTCTCCGCGCGCCAGCGCCACGGCGGGCCCGACGAACACCAGGTGCTCAGCGGGCCCGGCTGGTCCCTCGGCTGCGACCGGCTCGCCGTCACCGACCCCTGCGGCGGACAGCAGCCCTACCGGCTGCCCCACCTCCCCGGCATCCTCGCCGTGCTCAACGGCGAGATCTACAACCACGTCGAGCTGCGCCGGACCCTCGCCGCGCGCGGCCACCGCTTCCCCGACCGCTGCGACGGCACCGTGCTCCCCGCGCTCTACGCCGAGTACGGCCCCGCCTTCGCCGAACACATCGACGGCATGTTCGCCGTCGCCGTCCTCGACCTGCGCCCCGGCAGCACCCAACTCGTCCTGGCCGTCGACGACATGGGCATGAAGCCGCTCCACCTCCACCACGACCCCTACGACGGCTCCACCCGCTTCGCCTCCGAGATCCCCGCCCTCCTCGCCTTCGAAGGGGTGCGCATCGCCCCCCGCGAGGACTCCCTCGACACCGTCCTCGCCACCCGCACCTCCTTCTCCGCCCACACCGCGCTCGACGGCGTCAGCGTCCTGCCGCCCGGCGCCACCGCCCTCGTCCGGCCCGGCACCGCACCCGTCGTCCGCCGCCGGGGCCCCCACCGGGCCGCCGCCCCCGTCGGCGACACCCAGGACGTGCTGCGCCACGAGGTGCGCAGGCTCGCCCAGGCCGAGGTGCCCGTCTGCGCGATCACCAGCGGCGGGCTCGACTCCGGCCTCGTCACCGCGCTCGCCGCCGAGCAGGCCCGGGAGGCCGACGCGCCGCCGCTGCACACCTTCCACCTCACCTACCGGGGCCGGTGGCCCGACTCCGAGGCCGCGTACGCCCGTTCCGTCGCCCGCCGCACCCGGACCGTCCACCACGAGGTCGTGGTCGACCCCGACGAACTCGGCTCCCTCCTCACCCGGACCGTCCGCCACCTGGGGCAGCCCAACGCCGACCCCATCACCCTCTCCACGTACGCGCTGTTCCGCGCCGTCCGCCAGAGCGGCTTCACCGTCGCCCTCACCGGCGACGGCGCCGACGAACTCTTCGGCGGCTACGACCGGATGCGGGAGGCGCTCGCCGCGCCCGCCGGGTCCGACTGGGCCGCGCTCTACACCGACGCCCTGTCCGCCGCCCCCCGGCTGCTCCGCGAGCACCTCTACACCGCCAACTACCGTGCCCACATCGCCGATCAGGGCTCCGCTGCCGACCGCATCGAGCAGGAACTGCGCTCCGCCGAGGCCGTCGGCGAGGACCGGCTCACCGCCATGACGGCCTTCGAGACCCGCTGGCGGCTCCCCGCGTACCACCTGCGGCGGGTCGACCACCTGTCCATGGCCTGGGCCGTGGAGGCGCGCCTGCCGTTCTGCCAGCCGTCCGTCGTGGCGCACGCCCGCGGACTTCCGGCGGAGGCGCGGACGGGCAAGCGCGCGCTGTACGAGGCGGGGGCCGAACTGCTGCCCGCCACGGTGCTGCGGCGCCCCAAGCAGCCCTTCACGCTGCCGGTCGCGGCGATGCTCACGCCCGGCAGCCCGCTCCTGGAGACCGTCCGTGAACTCCTCTCCCCGGCCAGGCTCGTCCTCGGCGGGAAGGTCCGCGCGGACCGCGTCCAGAAGCTCCTCGCCCGTCAGCTCGAACGCCCCTCGCGCCACGACGCGCAGGCCCTGTGGGCCCTCGCCGTCCACGAGCTGTGGACGGAGGTGGTCCAGGGAATGCGCATCCCGGTCGGCTGTGCGGCCTGACCACCGGCCCGGCCCCGCGTCCGGCCCCGCGTCCGGGCCGGTGTCCGGGCCGGTGTCCGGGCCGGTGTCCGGGCCGGTGTCCGGACCCGCGACCGCGTCGGGCCCCGCGTCCGGGCCGGTGTCGGGCCCCGGCCCCGCGTCCGCCCCCGGCCCCGCGTCCGGCCTCGGCACCACGGCCCGGCCCGCCGCCGGGCCCGCCGCACCGAAGGCCCCGGGCCGGAACAGGGCGCCCACCGGGGGAGCCCGGCCCCAGCCCGGCGGCGGGACGGCCGCCGCCCCGCCGCAGGGCGCCCCGCCCCCGCCCCGGGACCCCCCGGAGCCGGACGCGGCGCCCGGCAAGGCGTCCGGCGCGCCCCCCGCCCGGCCCCTCCGGACGCCCCACGGCCCCCGCCGGAACCCGTGCCGCCCCGGAGCCGTCCGGACCACCACCGCCCAGGCCACCGTCGTCCGGACCACCACCGTCCGGGCCACCGTCGTCCGGGCGCGCGACGCCCCCGGGCCCACGCTCGTCGTGCGGCTCGACCAACTGCCCGCCGGGGCCCTCGCGCTCGGGGGCGAACTGGCCCGACTGCGCCGGGCGCTCGCCGGGACGCCGTACGCACGGCTCAACAAGATCGCCCTGTACGGCCCCGCCGCCCGCCCCGGGCGCGACCTCGACTACCGGTTCGTCCAGGCGCTCCCGGACGGCCGGTTCGACTTCCGCACCGGCTGCGGACACTCCCTCCTCGCCTGCGTGGTCGCCGAGGGCCGCCCCGGGCCCGTCACCGTCCGCGCGGTCACCACCGGCGACACGGTCCTCTGCACACCGGAACCAGGCCCCGTACCGCCGCACGCCGCCTCCGGACCCCCGCCCGCGCCGCCGTACGCCCCCGGACCCCCGCCCGTACCGCCGCGCACCCCCGGCACCGCCCCCTCGCCCCCGTACACCCTGCACTTCCTGCGGCCCCCCGGCGCGCCCGGCGGGCTGCCCAGCGGGCGTCCCGTCGACGTGCTCGACGGGACGCCCGTCTCCCTCGTGTCGTACGGCAACCCGTACGTCTTCGTCGACGTCCGGCACCTGGCCGCGCACCGGGGCGACGACGCCCTGCGGGACCGGCTGCTCGTGCTGCGCGCCGAGGCCGCCCGGCTCCTCGGGCACCCGCCGCGCTCCGCGCTCCCCAAGATCGCCGCCTTCGGCGCGGGACCCGGCGGGCTGTCCGTACGGGCCCTGACCGTCGGCGGCTGGCACCCCCGGCTCGCCCTCACGGGCGCCGCCGCGCTCGCCGCCGCCGGGGCCCTCGACGGCACGGTCGTACCGCCGGTCCACGGTCCCGTCCACACCCCCGGCGGGCCGGTCACGGTGACGGCGGGACCCGACCGGGTGGGGGTGCACCACAAGCGCGCGGACGTGCTCGACAGTCTCGAACTGCCCTGGCGTGTCCACGCAACGGCGTGAACGCGCACCCCTCTCACCAGGTGCGCGGCCGTCTCCCTCTGCCACGCTGAACGGGACCGGCAATCGGTATCCGTGGGGAGAGCAGACACACATGAAATTCGAGAATCTGCGTGTCGTCGTGACCGGAGCGTCCCGCTATTTCGGTCGCGCGCTCGCCGTCGGATTCGCCCATCTCGGCGCCGAGGTGTACGTCTCGGCACGTACCGTCGAGGCCGCCGAACGCACCCGCGCGGAGGTCATGGGTTCCGCCCGCGACCGCATCCACGCCTTCGGCTGTGACCTCAGCAAGCCGTCCGAGATCAGGGAGTTCGCCTCCCGGGTCTCCGAACACACCGACCGCGTCGACCTGTTGGTGAACAACGGGGCCCGCTGGCTCGACGGCATGGACCTGGAGGCGGCCAGCGACGCCGAGATCGTCGAGACGATCGAGTCGACGGCCGGCGGCACGGTCCTCATGGTGAAGCACTTCCTGCCGCTGCTGCGCGGCTCGCTGCGGCCCGACATCGTCAACATGGTCGCCGTCCGCGACGCCGAGGGCGCCTCCGCGGCGACCGCGGGCGCCGCGCACGAGGCCTTCTGGGCGGCGAAGAGCGCCCAGGCGGGATTCGCCGACATCCTCTCGCGCCGCCTGCGGCCGTCCGGAGTCCGCGTCTTCTCCCTCTTCCCGCCCGACTTCTCCATCTCCGACCCGCGCTTCGCGGAATGGGACGGATCGAACCCGGACGGCATAGCACCCGACGAGAAACTGACGACGCAGGCCCTCTTCGAATGCATCGTCTACGCGGTCGAGCAGCCGCGCGACTGCTTCATCCGGTCCTTCCACTTCGAGCCCCGCTGACCCGCCCCGCCGACCCGACCCCGCTGGCCGCCCTGCGCCGACAGCGCTCCGCCGACCGCGACCGCTGAAGCCCACCGCACCACAGCGTCAAGGAGGTCCCATGAGCACCCCCGTCTGGATCACCGCGACCCCTCCCGCCACCCACGGCGAGCTGCACATCGGCCACCTCGCGGGGCCGTACGTCGCCGCCGACGTCCTCACCCGCTATCTGCGCGCCGAGGGCGAGGCGGTGCGGTTCACCACCGGCACCGCCGACCACGCCAGCTCCGTCGAGGTCCGGGCGCTGCGCCACCACCGCAAGCCGGAGGAGGTCGCGGAGGGCTACCGGGCCGCGATCACCGCCGACTGGCTGCGGTCCGGCGTGGAGTTCGACCACATCGTGCGCCCGCGCAGCGACAAGGGCTACGGCCGCTGGGTGCAGGACCTCTTCGGCCGGCTGTACGCGCAGGGCGTGATCGCCCCGCGCACCCGGCTGCTGCCGTACTGCGAGCCGTGCGACCGCTGGCTGCACGGGGCCCACGCCACCGGCACCTGTCCGCACTGCGGGGCGGCCAGCGACGGCGGCATGTGCCACGAGTGCGCCCGCCCCAACGACGGCGGCGACCTGATCGCGGCCCGCTGCGCGCTCTGCGACACCCCGGCGGTGGCCCGCCGCTGCCGCAGGCTGTACGTGCCCCTGGAGCCGTTCCGGGAGACGCTCGCGGACTACTGGGCGACGGCGGGCCTGCCGCCCCGGCTCGCGGCGCTGTGCGAGTCGCTCGTCGAGGACGGGCTGCCGGACATCGCGGTCGGCCACCCCGCCGACTGGGGCCTGCCGGTCCCGGTCGAGGGCTTCCCCGAGCACCGGATCGACGGCTGCTTCGAGGCGGCGGCGATGCACCTCTTCGGCTACGACGTGACCGGTCCGCTGCCCCGCCGCGCCATCCACTTCTGCGGCTTCGGACACGCCTTCTGCCACGCCGTGCTGCTGCCGGTGCTGCTGCTCGCGCAGGACGTGAAGCTGCCGCAGGACTTCAACGTGAACGAGTCGTACGTCATCGAGGAAGGCGTCCGGGAGGGCAACGTCTGGGCGCTGGACCTGCTCACCGAGTACGGCTCCGACACCCTGCGCAGGCACGTCCTCCAGGCCCGCCCGCTGGGCCGCCGCACGGTCTTCCAGCGGGAGCGCCTGGCGGCGGCCAGACAGGAGCTGGACGAGAACTGGAACAGCTGGCTGGCCCGGCTCTTCGCCGCCGTGCGGGAGGAGTGCGCCGGACTCGCGCCGCAGGCACTGCCCGGCGGCACCGGCTGGGAGATCCTGGAGCGGCGGCTGCACCGGGCAGTGGACGATCTGCGCGAGGCGTACGGCCCCGACGCGTTCGACCCGCGCCGGGCGGTGGCGGTCCTGGACGAGATGGTCCGGTCGGTGGCCGACTTCGGGTACGTCAACGCCCATGAGCGCTGCCGCCCCAGCACCTCCTGCCGTCATCTGCCCGCGCTCGCCGCCCAGTTGGCGGTGGCCTCGGCCCTGTCGGCGTGGGCGCGGCCGGTGATGCCGGAGGGTTCCGACCGGCTGGCGGCGGCGCTCCAGGTGGCGCCGGGACGTCCGGTCGACTGGCACGCCCTGACCGCGCCCCTGCCGGGGGCCCGGCTCGAACCGCCGTCGGGTCCGGTCTTCGGCTTCTGACCGGCCCCTCCGACGGCCCTCAACTACTAATCCACTAAGTACATACGCGGACATCCGGGCGAAGGGTGTCCGCGTGCGCGATCAGACAAGGCTACCGGGATGCCGCCGGGATCCGGACGAGCGAAATCCGAAGAACGGGCCCGGCACGAAGAAGCCCGGCACGAAGAAGCCCGGCACGAAGAAGCCCGGCACGAAGAAGCCCGGCACGAAGAAGAGCCGGAGCGAAGAAGCCCGGAGCGAAGAAGAGCCCGAGCGAAGAGCCGGAACGTGGAAGCCCAGAACTGAAAAAAGACCGGAACTGAAGAAGAGCCAGAACGAAGAAGATCGCATCAGACCGTTCCCCTTCCCCGCCGCGTGTGTCCGTGCGCGCGCGAGCGACGCGCGGGGACACCCGCGGCCCCTCTCCCCAGGAGCCCCTCGTGTCCCTGCGCGTCGCCATGCTCAGCGTCCACACCTCCCCGCTCCACCAGCCCGGGACGGGGGACGCGGGCGGGATGAACGTCTACATGGTCGAGCTGGCCCGAGCCCTGGCCGAACAGGGCGCCGAGATCGACCTCTTCACCCGCTGCCGGGGCGAGGGCCACGCCCCCCGGGTCGCACTCGCCCCCGGCGTGGAGGTCCTGCACCTGAACGCCGGTCCCCGCGAGCCGCTGCCCAAGGAGGCCATGCCCGACCTGGTGGTGCCGTTCTCGCTCGCGCTCCTCAAGGAGGAACGCCGCTACGACCTGGTCCACTCGCACTACTGGCTCTCCGGGCAGGCGGGCCGCATCGCCTCGGTCGGCTGGCGCGTCCCGCTGGTGCACACCGCCCACACCCTGGCCCGGGTGAAGAACGCCTCGCTGGCCGCCGGTGACACCCCCGAGCCGGAACTGCGGGTCCTGGGCGAGCACCAGGTGGTGGCCGCCGCCGACCGGCTGATCGCCAACTGCGCCGACGAGGCGGAGGCGCTGCGCGACCTCTACGGGGCGGAGGAGCCCCGCACCGAGGTGGTCCGGCCCGGGGTCGATCTGCGGACCTTCCACCCGGCGGACGGCCGGGCGGCGGCCCGCGCCCGGCTGGGACTCCCCGCCGACGCGTTCGTCCCGCTCTACGCGGGCCGCATACAGCCGCTGAAGGGCCCGGACGTGCTGGTACGGGCCGTCGCCGAACTGCTGGCCGAGGCACCGCACCTGCGCCGCGGGCTCCTCGTGCCGGTGATCGGCGGCCACTCGGGCGCGACCCGGGAGGGCACCGCGTGGCAGCTGGCCCGCGAGCTGGGCGTGACCGATGTGCTGCGGCTCTGTCCGCCGGTGGCCCAGCACGTCCTGGCGGACTGGTACCGGGCGGCGGACGTCCTGGTGGTGCCCTCGCGCAGCGAGTCGTTCGGACTGGTGGCCCTGGAGGCGCAGGCCTGCGGGACCCCGGTGCTCGCGGCGGCGGTCGGCGGGCTGCCGACGGCGGTCTGGGACGGGGTGACGGGCCTGCTCGTGCACGGCCACGACCCGGTGGAGTACGCCCGGCGGCTGCGGTGGCTCGCGGAGCACCCGGAGGTGACCGTGACCATGGGGGCGGCGGCGGTCGGCCACGCGCGCGGGATGAGCTGGCGCGCGTCGGCCGCACGGACCGTGGAGGTGTACCGGGCCGCGCTCGCGGAGACGCGCCGGCCGGTCCTTCCCGGGGTGGTGGGGCAGGGGCGGCGGCACGCCCCTGCCCCGGCGGCCCCTCTCTCCTGGAGGAACGAGAAGGCCGTAGCACAAGTCTAGCATCTCTTTTGGTCGAACCAAAGATATGGCGCGCTCCGGATCGGTCAATTCCGTTGTGGAGAAGGCAGATTGACGCATCCACGCCATGGCGGGTCCACGCAGAGAGGATCCCTGGATTCGATTCGAACGCCGGGACAGAATAGAGATGTCTTCAGGGAACGCCCGGCGGCACGGGCCCCCAGAAGAGAATTCGACATTCCAAATCCTGGAGGAATCATGTCCGTTGCGCAGAACACCGGAATCCGCAAGGCCGTCCGTCAGCTGCTGGTCTCCATGGTCGCCTGTACCGCCGTCGCGGGCGGCGCCGCCTTCGCCCTCGACTCGGGCAGCGCCCCCGTCGCCCCCCAGACCTACGCGGGCGTCGCCGAGGACAACGGCTGGCCGGTCGTCCCCCCGAAGCCGACCCCGACCAACTGACCTACCACCACCGGTCATTGCCCCGGTAATTCGTGCCCCCCCCAGGCCCCGCAATCGCTGCCACGATTGTGGGGCCTCGGCAATTCCCCGCGTATTTCTCCGCCCGGGAATTCCGGAGGCTCAGTCCAGCCAGCCGAGCCGCACCGCGCGCGCCCCCGCCTCGAAACGGCTCGTCGCCCCCAGCTCCTGCATCAGCTCCGAGATCATCCGGCTGACCGTCCGCAGCGACACCCCCAGCGTCCGCGCGATCCGCTCGTCCTTCATCCCCGACGCCAGCATGTGCAGGGCCGCCCGCTGCTGCTCCGAGAGCCCGTCGCCGCCCGCCTCCGCCGTCGCCTCGTTCCCGTACGGCGTCGCCGTGTGCCAGCAGTGCTCGTACAGGCTCAGATACGGCCGCACCAGCGCACTGCCCCGCGCCAGGATCGCGCCCTCGCCCGGATCGTCCGGCCGGATCGGCACCAGGGCGAACTGCTGGTCCGCGATGATCATGTTCATCGGCACCACCGGGGCCAGCCTGATCTCCACCCCGACCTCCGCCCGCAGCCCCAGGAACTTCTCCATGTACGGGTCCGTGGCCTCCTGCCGGCCGTAGACGGCGCGGACGCGCACCCCGTTGGCGATCTGCCGCCGGTCCCGGTCCAGCATCCGCTCCGGGTTCTGCCGCCCCGGCAACCCCGGGTGCATCGCCGCCGAACTCTCCTGCATCACATCGGTGATGTCCTCGATGGCCTGCTGGATCCTGCGGTAGTCGGTCAGCGCCTCCACGTGCGCCTCCGCCCGGGTCAGCGCCTCCGCCCGCAGATAGGACCCCGCCAGGATCTCCAGCGTGCTGTACGCCTCGTCCGCCTCCGCCAGGTGCTCCCGCAGCCGCTCCCGCTCCCGCTCCAGGAGCCGCAGCAGCGCGATCTCCGGATCGATCGCCGCGACCGTGTCCGTCTCGGAGCGCCAACTGCCGTCCGCCACAGCCGACACGGTGGCGTGCGCCTGCCCCGTGGGCACGATGAGGCCCAGCTCCAGCAGCTCGCGGCGACATCGCTCGTACTCCTCCGCCGCGAGCCCCAGCTCACCCCGGACCTCCTCGAAGTCCGAGACGCCCCGGCGGCGCAGTTCCTGGTACACGGTCAGCAGGACGTCGGTCGTGCCGTCCCCCCTGTGGTCTCCCGCGGTGCCCATGGCGAAGTGACCCCCCTCATCCTCCGAGTCGCCCCCGCCCTCACCCTGTCATACGGCTCGGCGGGAGTCCGTCGTGCGTTGTCTGCACCTACCGTGAAGCAAAACGAACTCCTCTTACTAGGCCCCCTGTTCGGACCCTTCGCCGTCCAGGAGGCCGAGCCGGGCCGCTTTCACCCCGGCTTCGAAGCGGCTCGCCGCACCCAGTTCCTGCATGACCTCGGAGAGCAGCCGGCTGACGGTCCGCAGCGACACCCCGAGACTGCGCGCGATCTGCTCGTCCTTGATGCCGGACGCCAGCATCTGGAGCGCCGCGCGCTGCTGGCCGGACAGTCCGTCGCCGCCGGTCTCGCCCGGCTCCTCGCCGTAGCGGGTGGCCGCCTGCCAGCAGTACTCGTACAGCGCGAGGTACGAGCGGACCAGTCCCGGCCCCCGGGCCAGGATGGTGGGCGACCGCGGATCGTGCGGATCCGTCGGCAGCAGCGCGAAGTTCTCGTCCGCGAGGACCATGTTCATCGGGACGACCGGCGAGAGCCGCAGCTCCACCCCGAGGGCGGCGCGCTCCTCCAGGTGCTGGGTCATCTCCGGTACGGTGCCGACCCGGCGGCTGTACATGGCGCGCACCCGCACCCCCCGGGCCGCCCGCGAGCGGTCCCGCTCCAGCTCGGCGGCCATGTCCTCGCGGCGCACCGATCCGGTGTGCATCACATGGACGGCGCCGCGGACGGAAGCGGTCAGCTCCGTCAGCTCCCGCAGCACCCGCTGCGGATCGGTGACGATCTCGACCTCGACCTCGGAACAGGGCGCGGCCCCGGCCCGCAGAAACGGTCCGGCAAGGGTTTCGAGCGCGGTGTGCGCCCGGCTCGCCGCCGCCAGCCGGTCCTGGAGCCGGTCGCGCTCCCGGCGCAGCAGCCGCAGCAGTGCGACATCGGGTTCCACGACGGCGTACTCCCCGGTCCCGCCCGCCGCTCGGGCGGTGTCCGTCCCGGAGCTCCCGTCGCCGAGAACGGGCTGGTCGCACCCGGTGGTCACCACGCCTCCGACGCCCGGGGGCCCCTCGTCGGAAGGGCCGGGCGGCGCGTGCGGGCGCGGTTCGGTGAGGCCTAAGGAGGTGAGTTCCCCCCGGCAGCGGTCGCGCTCGTCGGCGGACAGCTCAAGCCGGTCCGCGACCTCGTCGAACGTGGCGTCCGGGCGGCAACGGAGCTCCTGGTACACGGCGAGGGCCTGCTCGCTGCCCACCCGGGACACGGCGGCGTTTCTTGACACGGCGCAGCAGACTCCCCTCGGATCCCGGCGGACCCTGTTGAATCGCCCCGCTAGACAGTGCCACACATTCGAACGACACGCACGGAGTTGACCACTGCTCAGGCGGCGGAGGCGCTCGTCCGGCACTCCGGGCACAGGCCCTTGAACACGATCTCCGCGTCCTCGACCCGCCACTCCCGCAGGGCTCCGCGCGGCGGTTCGGGCGCGGTCGCCGACACGTTCTCCACCCGGCCGCACACCGTGCACAGGGCGTGCTGGTGGGGCGGTCCCGACACCTCGAAGACCGCGGGCAGACCGGGCCGGTCGAACTTGCTGACCAGGCCCGTCTCCTGGAAGTGCCGCAGCATCTCGTACACGGCCTGACTGGTCAGCGTGCCGAGCCGCTCCCGGGCGGTCGTGGTGATCGCCTCGACGTCGAGATGGCCGCCCGAGGCGAGCACCGTGAGCACCTCCAGGCGCGGGCCCGTGACCCGCAGCCCGACATCGCGCAGGCGCTGGATCACCGCCTCGCGGCCCGTCAGCTCTTCCACGACTGCCATCTTCTCCGCCCGCCACCTGGTCGGCTCAAACTTTTGTAGGCATCGTACCTCTTGCTCGTCAACGTCGTCAGGTGCCCGTGGTCGCCGCCCGGCCGTCCGCGCCGGGTGCCGGCCGTCGCCCGGTCGTACGAGGCGGGTGCCCCGTACCGCCGTTCAGTCGTCCGTCCTGCACACGAGGAGGACGGACTCCGTCCGCTCGTCGATCCGGTGCCGACGCCGGCCTTCGATGTGCAGTCCCGCCGACTGCAGCTCCGCCGCGAGCCGCTCCGGGTCCACGATCCACTTGTCGGTGGTGAGCACGACCCGCTCGGTCGAGACCTTCCCGGTCCGCGCCGCGTAGTACGTGATCCGCTCGCTCATCGACGGCAGGTCGAAGACCTGCCGGGCGACCACCCACTCGTCGATGCCGTCGAAGCGCGGCACCTGGAAGGCCCAGGTCCTGCGCGGCTCCGCGATCAGTCCCGGCAGCTGGTGCGCCGTGTAGTCCAGGGCCAGCGCCCCGCCCGTGTCCAGGTGCGCGGCGACCTCCCGCAGGAGGGCGGGCCGCCGGGCGGGGGGCACCGCGGAGACCATGGCGCCCGCGAGGAGCGCGAGCCGGTAGCTGCCGTGCAGCCGCAGCCCGGCCAGGTCCGCCCGGTGGGTGACGACGAGCCCGGCCACCTGCGGACCGATCCGCCGGGCCCAGCTCTCGAGGCGCTCAAGGGCCGAGGCGTCCCGGTCCACGGCTTCCACGGCGAAGCCGTGACGGGCGAACGGGACGGCGAGCCGCCCGGCGCCGGAGCCGAGGTCCAGAACGGGTCCGCCGGTGGAGCGGGCGAGGCTGAGGTACCGGACGATGTCCGCGCTGTGCGGGCCGAGCAGTGCGTCGTGCAGCCAGACGGAGTGCTCGTCCGAGGGGGAGACCGACTCCAGTCCGGGGAGGGTGTCCGGGGTGACCCGGATGCCCGCTCCGGGGGCGGGTTCCCGCTCCCGGTCGTATCGGGACGGCAGGACCGGCGCGAGCGTCGCGGGCACGTCGGGCAGGGAAGTGCCGCTCGGTGTGTGCATCGCTCCTCCAGGGGCTCGCTCGGTCCATGCCGTCCGGGCGTGGTTCCCGTGCCGCCGGGATCGCGCCGCTGGACCCATCCTGACCTGGGGAGGGAACGCCGATCTACCGGATCGGGCTGCGTGAACACGCGATGGCGTGGATCTGCCACGTCCCCCTGAGGGGTGAACGCGCGAAGAGGAGTTCGAGGAGCGGGGTCCCTAGGGGGCCAGCGGGCGGCTCCAGCGGGTCGGGGAGAGGGCCGAGAAGCCGAGCCGGGTGTAGAAGGGGAGCGCGGGATCGACCGCCGCGGGGAGCTCCACCCGCTGGTCGAGGGCGCCGTGCTCGCGCATCCGCTCGGTGGCCGCCGTGAGGAGCGCGGTCCCCACGCCCCGGCGCCGGGAGCCGTCCGTCACGGCCAGCGCGTACACCTCGCCCTCGCCCGGTACGGGGACCCCGCCGGCGGCGGCTCCGACGATCACGCCCTCCGCGTCGGTCGCCACCAGCCAGCCGAGCCAGCCCGGCGCGCCACCCGGAATTTCAATTTCCGCTCGTATGCGGGGGAGTGCGCATTGTGCGGAGATCAGCCGCCGCATCGGGATTTCGGCCAGTATTTCGGTGTAGCTGCTCCGAATGGCGTCGGCAAGCAGCCTGGATATCGTCGTCGCATCGCCGGCCGCGGCCGTCCGTACGCCAGCCAGCTGCATTGGTTTCGTACCCTTCGACGTGCCGAGCGTGAGTCCCAACATACCCACAATAGCGGGGAATTCAGTTGTCCGTGACCGATGCGAAATCTACGAATTCGCTTAGTAAATAACCGTGGCTTATCAGGGGAACGAGCAGCAGGCGATGATCAGGGGAGCCATCGCGAGCGCCGCCGACGCGATGGTCAGCAGACCGAGCAGAACCGGGTGCCCCGCGCTGTGCGGGGTGAGGATGCGGCGCATCCGCAGCGCGGCCGAGGGGCCGCCCGCGGCGAAGGCGGACCGGGGCGCCCGGCCCGAGGCGAGCGCGTAGAGCGCGGTGGCCAGCGCGTCCCGGGTGCAGCGGCGCAACGCCCGGTCGTCCGCCGCCATTTCGAGGAGCAGCGGTACGGCCGTGGCGCCGTGCCGGGCCAGCGGCAGATGCGGGAAGACGGCCGCGAACGCCTCGGTCGCCGCCACGAGGAGGTGGTGGCGACCGGTGATGTGGGCCCGCTCGTGCGCGAGCGCCGCCGCGAGCTGCGCCGGGGTGAGGGTGTGCACCGCGCCCGAGGAGACGACGACCCGGCGGGAGCTGCCGGGCAGGCAGTAGACGGCGGGCCGTTCGTCGTCGAGGACGATGGCCCGCAGGGCGGGGTCGTACCGGCCGACCAGCCGCAGCACCCCGGCGTGCCGGACCCGCATCCGGCGGGCCCTGGCCAGTCGGCGGACGAACGCGGCGACGGGCAGCGAGAGCGCGGCGAGGGAGAGGGTGAACGCGAACCGTTCGCGTCCTTCGAGGTGGAGCATCTGCTCCAGGGTGGGCGGCTGGAGGGCGAACAGCGCTTCGCCCAGCCGGTGGCTGCTCTCGGCGGGCAGCACCAGCTGGGCGGGGAGGAGGGCGGCGGCGGCGGCGAAGGAGGCGCCGCTGGCGGCCCACACGGCGAGGGCGAGCCGGGGTGCCTGCTGGGCCCAGCGGGCCCGTACCACCAGCCAGGGGACCGCGAACCCGGAGAGCAGGGCGAGCCCGATCGGGACGAGCAGGTGGTGGTTCACGGGCGGCCCCCGTCCCCGGGCCGGGGTTCGTGACCGCCCCGGGCGGCGCGCAGCGCGGCGTCCAGGGCGGCCATGTCCTCGTCGGAGATGACCTCGACGAAGCGCAGGAGGGCCGCCGGGCGGTCCTGGCTGTCGCCGAGGGCGTCCCGCATGAGTCCCGCCGTGTACTCCTCGCGGCTGCGGACCGGTTCGTACAGCCAGGCCCGGCCCGCCTTCTCGCGCCGCAGCCAGCCCTTGCGGTGCAGGATGTCGGCGACGGTCATCACGGTCGTGTACGCGACCCGGCGTCCCCGGTTGATGTCGTCGACGATCTCGCGGACCGTGGCGGGCCGCTGCCAGGCCCACAGCCGGTCCATGATCTCGGTCTCCAGGTCTCCAAGGCGGCGCACGTGCATCCCCTCCCCCTACGGGCGGCTCATCGTACGGGCCGCTCCCCCCGCTCAGGTATACCCCCTAGGGGTACGGTGGCGGGATGTTGACCCTCATCGAGTCCCTTGCGTCACGAGCAGAGAAGAACCGCCCCTGCGCGAAGGTCTGCGGCCCCGGTCTCCCCGGTGCGGTGGAGCTGGTGCTCCTCCGGCGGCTGCTCGGCCTCTGTCTCCGGCTGAGTCTCACGCTGTCCGCCGACTGCCCTTCGCGCAAGAGCGGTTGATCTCCCCCTCCGAGGGGCCCTACGTCCGGATCAGCCGGGCGATGGCCTTCGACGCCTCGCCCACCTTCACCTTGGCCTGGTCCCCGCCCTGGGCGATGGCCTCCGTCACGCAGCAGCTCAGGTGCTCGTCCAGGAGGGCCACCGCGCAGGACTGGAGGGCCGCGTTGATCGCGGAGACCTGGGTGAGGACGTCGATGCAGTAGACGTCCTCGTCCACCATCCGCTGCACCCCCCTGACCTGGCCCTCGATGCGGCGCAGGCGTCTGATGATGTCTTCCTTGTGCTGTCCGTAACCTGCCACGACGGGCTCCTCGGGGAGGGGAGGGGAGGGGGGAGGGGGATGGGCGGGAAGTGCGGGGAGGCGCGGTGGAGCCGGGCGGTGCGGCGGGTCAGCGGTCGGCGGCCTGGAAACCCCGGAGCCGAAGGCTGTTGCCGACCACGAAGACCGAGGAGAAGGCCATGGCCGCGCCCGCGATCATCGGGTTGAGCAGTCCGGCCGCCGCGAGCGGCAGGGCCGCCACGTTGTAGGCGAAGGCCCAGAAGAGGTTCGAGCGGATCGTGCCGAGCGTCTTGCGGGAGAGCCGGATGGCGTCGGCCGCGGCCCGCAGGTCACCTCGTACGAGGGTCAGGTCGCCGGCCTCGATGGCGGCGTCCGTCCCCGTGCCCATCGCCAGACCCAGGTCGGCCTGGGCGAGCGCGGCGGCGTCGTTGACGCCGTCGCCGACCATGGCGACCGAACGGCCCTCCGCCTGGAGCTTCTTGACGACGTCGACCTTGTCCTGCGGCATGACCTCCGCGATGACCTCGTCGATGCCGACCTCGGCGGCGACGGCCTCCGCGACCGCCTTGTTGTCACCGGTGAGCAGGATCGGGGTGAGCCCCAGACCGCGCAGTCGCCGGATGGCCTCGGCGCTGGTCTCCTTGACCGCGTCGGCGACCTCCAGGACCGCACGGGCCTCGCCGTCCCAGGCGACCGCGATGGCGGTCTTGCCCGCCTTCTCGGCGGCGTCCTTCGCGGACTTGAGGTCCGCCGGGAGGCTCATCGCCCACTCTTCGAGCAGCTTCTCGCGGCCGACGAGGACGGCGTGGCCGTCGACGACGCCCTGGACGCCGAGACCGGGGACGTTCACGAAGTCCTCGGGGGTCGGCAGGGTGCCCACCTTCGCCGCCGCGCCGGTGGCGACGGCCTGGGCGATCGGGTGCTCCGAGGAGTGCTCCAGGGCGCCCGCGAGCCGCAGGACGTCCTGCTCGTCGACGCCTTCGGCGACGTGCGTACGGATCAGGGTCATCCGGCCGGTGGTGACGGTGCCGGTCTTGTCGAGGACGATCGTGTCGACCTTGCGGGTGGTCTCCAGGACCTCGGGTCCCTTGATCAGGATGCCGAGCTGCGCGCCGCGGCCGGTGCCGACCATGAGGGCGGTCGGGGTGGCCAGGCCCAGGGCGCAGGGGCAGGCGATGATCAGAACGGCGACGGCGGCGGTGAAGGCGGCCGTGAGGCCCTGTCCGGTGCCGAGCCAGAAGCCGAGGGTGCCGAGCGCCAGCGCGATCACGATCGGGACGAAGACGGCGGAGATCCGGTCGGCCAGGCGCTGGGCGGCGGCCTTGCCGTTCTGCGCGTCCTCGACGAGCTTCGCCATCCGGGCGAGCTGGGTGTCCGAGCCGACCCGGGTGGCCTCGACGACCAGTCGGCCGCCCGCGTTCAGGGTGGCGCCGGTGACGGAGTCGCCGACGGAGACCTCGACCGGGACGGACTCGCCGGTGAGCATGGAGGCGTCCACGGCGGACGAGCCCTCGACGACGGTGCCGTCGGTGGCGATCTTCTCGCCGGGGCGGACCAGGAAGCGGTCGCCGACCTGGAGGTCGGCCGTCGGCACGGTGACCTCCTGGCCGCCGCGCAGCACGGTGACCTCCTTGGCGCCCAGCTGCATCAGGGCCTTGAGCGCGGCGCCCGCCTTGCGCTTCGAGCGGGCCTCGAAGTAGCGGCCCGCCAGGATGAAGGCGGTGACTCCGGCGGCGGCCTCCAGGTAGATGTTCCCGGCGCCGTCGGAGCGGGCGATGGTGAACTCGAACGGGTGGGTCATGCCCGGCGTACCGGCGGTGCCGAAGAACAGCGCCCACAGGGACCACAGGAACGCGGCGATCGTGCCGACCGAGATCAGGGTGTCCATGGTGGCCGCGCCGTGCTTGGCGTTGGTCCAGGCGGCCTTGTGGAAGGGCCAGGCGGCGTAGACGACGACCGGCGCGGTGAGCGTGAGGCTCAGCCACTGCCAGTACTCGATCTGGAGCGCCGGGGTCATCGCCATCGCGATGACCGGCACGGCGAGCGCGACGGCGGTGATCAGCCGCTGCTTGAGGGGCCGCAGCTCCTCGTCGGCCTTCTCCTCGTCGGTGGGGCCCTCGGCGCCCGGGGTCTCGGACTTCGGGGGCGCGGGCTCGGCGGCGGTGTAGCCGGTGGCCTCGACGGTGGCGATCAGGGCGGCGACGTCGATGTCGGCGTCGAAGGTGACCTTCGCCTTCTCGGTGGCGTAGTTGACGGTGGCCTCGACCCCGTCCATCCGGTTGAGCTTCTTCTCGATGCGGGCCGCACACGAGGCGCAGGTCATGCCGCCGATGGCGAGCTCGACCTGGGCTGTGCCCGGTGTCGTCGTTGTCATGCGTCTGCTCCTCGTGAATACGGGGTCGGGGGCCGGGGCCCGAATCGGTCGGGCGGGCCCCGGCGGCCGAGGGGGCTGTCGGTCAGGCGCGGCCGGTGAGCTCGTAGCCCGCGTCGTCGACCGCCGCGGTGATCGCGGCGTCGTCGGGCTCGCCGCCCGTGGTGACGGTCACCAGGCCGCCGGCGACGTCGACGTCCACGGCGAGGACGCCGTCCAGGGCGCTGACGGACTTGGTGATCGCGGTCTTGCAGTGTCCGCAGGTCATGCCGGAGACGGCGTAGACGGTGGCGGTGCTGTCGACGACCGCGACAGCGGTGGCCTCCGTGGTCGAGCAGCTGTTGTCGGGGGTGCAGCAGGAGCCCATGGCTTCCTCCTCGGTCGGTTCTTGTGGATCGAATACCCTCGGGGGGTATTCGTTAGGACTCCATGTATACCCCCCGGTGGTATCAGACGCAAGTGTCCCCCCGACTTGACTTGATACCCCCCAGGGGTATGGTGAAGTGCATGGAACGGTCCACGCGCCACCCCCACGTACCGGGAGAGCAGTCATGAACACCGGAGTGAAGATCACTGCCTTTGCCGCCACGCTCGCCGCGACCTTCGGGACCGCGTACGGGGTCGGCAAGGGCATCGGCCCCGTCGCGGAGCCCGCGAAGGCCGGACACGGCGAGCACGCCGCCGCGCGGCCCGGCACGACGGGGGAGGAGGCGCCGAAGCCCGGGAAGACCGGCGGGCACGCCGGACACGAGGAGGGCGGCACGAAGGGGACGGCCCCCGCCGCGGACCTCCCCGGCGGGCTCCAGGTCTCCGACGGCGGCTACACCCTCGCCCTGGAGACCCCCGTCACCCCCGCGGGCAAGAGCGTCCTGAAGTTCTCCGTCAAGGACGCGGGCGGCAAGAAGGTCACCGCCTTCACCACCGAGCACGGCAAGGAGCTCCACTTCATCGTCGCCTCCCGCGACCTGACGACCTTCCGCCACCTGCACCCCGTGAAGGCGGCGGACGGCACCTGGACGACCCCCGTCGACCTGCCCGCCGCGGGCGGCTACAAGGCCTTCGCCGACTTCAAGCCCGCCGCGCCCGGCGCCAAGGGCATCACGCTCGGCGCCGACCTGTCCGTGCCGGGCGGGTACGCCCCGAAGCCGCTGCCCGCCGTCGCCCCGACCGCCACCGTCGACGGCTACCAGGTCCGCCTCGGCGGCACCCTGGACCCCGGCAAGGCGGGTGAGCTGCGGCTCACCGTCACCAAGGGCGGCAAGCCCGTCACCGACCTGGAGCCCTACCTCGGCGCGTACGGGCACCTCGTCGCCCTCCGCGACGGAGACCTCGCCTACCTCCACGTGCACCCGAACGAGGGCGGCCCCGGCCCCGACGTCTCCTTCACCGCGACGCCGCCCAGCGCGGGGACGTACCGCCTGTTCCTCGACTTCCAGCACGAGGGCAAGGTCCGCACGGCAGCCTTCACGGTCACCGCGGGTGCCGCGGGCGCCCCCGCGAAGGCCCCCGCGCCCACCTCGGATGAGGCCACGGACAGTGCGGGAGAGCACGCGCACGGCTAGGCTGGTCATTGGACTAGACCTATAGCCGTCATTCATGGAGGAATGGGCTCGATGAGCAACCGTGCAGTCCTTGAGGTGATCGCCCTCGACGAGGAGGACGCGGTCGCCGCCCAGACCGGTGGGGCCGATCGGCTCGAACTCGTCACCGACATGGCGGCCGACGGACTCACCCCGTCCCGGACCGGTTTCGCCGCGATCCGCGCCGCCGTCGACATCCCGCTGCGCGTGATGCTCCGGCTCACCGACGGGTTCTCGGCGGGCGGACCCGGGGGCATCGACGCCCTCGTGGCCCGCGCGGCCGAACTCCGCGAGGCCGGTGCGGACGAGTTCGTCCTCGGCTTCCTCACTCCGGACGGCGAGCCCGACCTGGTGGCCGTCGAGCGGCTGATCGCCGTCCTCGACGGCTGCCGGTGGACCTTCCACCGGGCGATCGACCGCGCCGCCGACCGCGACGGGCTGCGCAAGGCCCTCGCCGACCTGCCCGGCCTCGACACCTACCTCACGGCGGGTGCGGCGGGCGGGGTCGACGACGGCCTCGCCACCCTCGAGGCCGAAGCCGCCCGCACGGGCGAGCCCGGCTACGGGCCCCAGATCCTCGTCGGCGGCGGTCTGCGCCTCGACCACCTCCCCGGACTCCGCGCGGCGGGCCTGAACGCCTTCCACATCGGCGGCGCGGCCCGCCCCCAGGGCTGGGCGGCCCCGCTCTCGGCGGACGCGGTCCGCACCTGGCGGGCGGCCGTGGACGCGTAACGGCGCCGGGGGCCCCGGGATCCCGGCAGGACCGGGGCCCCGGGGCCCGTCCGGCCCGTACGGGCGTTTCCGTACGGGGCTTCCCCTGCGGGTCGGGGTGGGGGCGTGGCCCTGCAGGGTCCACCGGGGTCCCCTACGGGAGGCTCCGTACGGGAGATCCCGTACGGCCCCGAAAATCCTTCGACCCCGGCGGCGCGCGGTCGTTAGCCTCGGCGCATGACGGACGACGGCGGCACCCCGGCCCGTCCCAGGCCCGACGCGGAGGCCGTCCGGCGGCTCGTCGCCGGGACGTTTCCCGAGTGGGCCGGACTGCCGGTACGGGCCGTACCGTCCGCCGGGACGGACAATCTGATGTTCCGGCTCGGCGACGACCTGGTCGTCCGCCTGCCCCGCGTCCCGTACGCCGCCCACCACGTGGCGAAGGAGCAGCGCTGGCTGCCCCTGCTCGCCCCGCACCTGCCGCTCGACGTCCCCGTCCCCGTCGGCAGGGCCGGACCGGGACCGGACTTCCCGATGCCCTGGTCGGTCTACCGCTGGCTCGACGGCGACGACACCCGCACCGTGCCGCTCACCGACCTCGCCCACGCGGCCGGGGAACTGGGCCGCTTCGGCACGGCCCTGCGCGCCGTCGACACGAGCGGCGGACCCGCCTCCTTCCGGGGCGGCCCCGTCACCGACTGGGAGGACGGGCAACTCCCGGGCGCGGTCCGGGGCCTGGCGGCCGAAGGCGCCGTCGACGCGGACCTCGCCACCGCCGCCTGGGCGGCGGCCCTGCGGGTCCCGCACTGGGACGGCCCGCCCGTCTGGCTCCACGGCGACCTGCTCCCCGGCAACCTCCTGGGCCGCGCGGGACGGCTCAGCGCCGTCATCGACTTCGGCGGCCTCGGCACCGGCGACCCGGCCTGTGACCTGCTGCCCGCCTGGTCGCTGCTCACCGCCGACAGCCGCCCCCTGTTCCGGGAGGCGGCCCGCACCGACGACGCCACCTGGGCGCGCGGCCGGGGCTGGGCCCTGGCCTGGGGCCTGGTCACCGAGCACCACTACCGCGAGACGAACCCGGTCCTCGCGTCCGTGGCCCGCCGCACCCGCGCCGAGGCCCTCACCGAGTACGCGGCGGACGTACCGCTCTGACCTGCGGCGACGGGCTCACCGTACGGCTCCGGACCGTGGCGGCGGGCTCACCGCACGACTCCGCCCCGTGCTGACGGGGGCTCACCGTACGACGTCGAAGACGTTCTTCTGGATGCCGTTGGCGTACGCCTCGTGCTCGACCAGCTTCAGCTTCTGGGCGTCCTTGTCGGCGGCGCTGAACAGGCGCTTGCCCGCGCCGAGGAGCAGCGGGAAGACCAGCAGGTGGTAGCGGTCGATCAGCCCGGCGTCGGACAGCGCCCGGTTCAGGCTCGCGCTGCCGTGCATGATGATCGGACCGCCCTCGGTCTCCTTCAGCGCGGCGACCTCGTCGAGCGACCGCAGGATCGTGGTGTCGCCCCAGTCGTCGACCAGACCGTCTTCGGTGAGCGTCGTCGACACCACGTACTTCGGCATCGCCTTGTAGCCCGCGAAGTCCGCCATGCCCGGCCACACACCGCTGAACGCCTCGTAGCTGGTCCGGCCGAGCAGCATCGCCGTGGCCTGCTCCTGCTCCGCGCCCTTGAGCGCGAACGCCTCGGGGACGAACTCGATGTCCTTGAAGGTCCAGCCCGCGTTCCGGTAGCCCTCCTCGCCACCGGGAGCCTCGACGACGCCGTCGAGCGAGACGAAGGCGGAGCTGATCAGGGTGCGCATCTGGGTTCTCCCGTTTCGGTTCGTTCCTGCCGCTCAGCATGGCCGCCGAACAGCACTTCACCCTGTCAGACCGGGCCGTGTCCGAAAACTCATCGGCCACCCCGAGGATCACCCCGAGGGTCGTTCCGAAGGTCATCCTGGAGGTCGTCGCCGAAGATCTTCGGCGACGAGCTCGACCTCGAAGCCGTCGGCGTTCTCCAGGTAGGCCGCGTAGACGCCCTCGCCGCCCGCGTACGGGTGCCGGTCGGCGAACATCAGGCTCCAGCCGTGCGCCGGTGCCGCCGCCACGAGCGCGTCGACGGCGGTCCGGTCCCCGGCGTGGAAGGCCAGGTGGTTCACGCCGGGCCGCAGCCGGTCGTGCCGGTCCGAGCTGAGCGCCGGGGACCGCTCGACCACCAGATAGGTCGGGCCGAGCGCCCAGCTCCGGCCGCCCTCCCAGCGCTGGAACGGCCGGTACCCGAGGGCGCCGAGCAGCCAGCCGAAGCTCTCCTCGGCGCGCTCCAGGTCCGCCACCCACACCTCGATGTGGTGCAGCGCCCCGACGCGGGCACTCACAGATCTCCCAACTGGTGCGGAACGGGAGCGGAGTGAACGATCGTCAGGCCGGACACCGCACGGGTCAGGGCCACGTAGAGCCGTCGCAGCCCGGTCCGCTCGTCCGGCTCGCCGCCGACGACGGCGGCGGGCTCGTCCAGGACCACGTAGTCGTACTCCAGGCCCTTCGCGAGCGAGGCGGGGACCAGGGTCAGCCGGGACTCGGCGGTCGTCTCCTCGCCGGGGGAGAGGTGCGCGAGCCCGGCGTCCGCCAGGGCCGCCGCGAGCGGCGCGATCCGGGCGTCCGCCGCGATCAGGCCGATCGACCCCTCGTGCGCCAGCGCCTCCCGGCAGGCCGCGACCACGTCCGTATCGAGCGCCTCGCTGGGGCGCACCTCCAGGGAGCCGGGGTTCTCCCGTACGGACTCGACGGGGGCGAGCCCGGGGGACATGTGCGGCAGGAGCCGGGAGGCGTACGCGATGACCTCGCGCGGCACCCGGAAACCGGCGGTCAGCTCCTCCACCAGCGCGTCCGGCTTGCCCAGGTGCGCGAGGGCCTGCGCCCAACTCTCCGTCGCCCACGGGGTGGTGCCCTGCGCGAGGTCGCCGAGGACGGTCGCCGAGCCGGTCGTGCAGCGGCGGCCCACCGCCCGGTACTGCATCGGGGACAGGTCCTGCGCCTCGTCGAGGACGACATGGCCGAGCGAGTGGGTGCGCTCCACCAGGTCCCGCGCCTCGTCGACGAGGACGGCGTCGGCCGCCGACCACTTCGCCGTCCTCACGCCACGGGCGGGCTTCGCCCACAGGAGCAGCTTCTGCTCGTCGCCGGTGAACAGCCCCTCGGCGTGCTCGGCGAGGAACTCCGGGTCGCCGAGGAGCCGCAGCACCAGCTTCGCGGGGTCGACGGCCGGCCAGCACGCGTTCACCAGGGCCTTGACGGCGGGGTTGCGGGCGACGGTGTTCTGCACCCGGTCGTCGGGGGCCTCGCCCGCCTGTTCCATCCGGACCAGGACGGCGTGCGCGACCCGCTGCGGAAGCGCCTCGCGGGCGGCCCCGTACCGGATGTCACGGCCCGTCAGTTCCCTGACGATCTCATCCAGTTCGTACGCGGGCACCCGCCAGCGGCGCGAGCCCCGGATCACCATCAGGGGCTCGGTGGGCAGCGACACGTGGGAGCGCAGGGCCCGCCGCAGCAGTTCCGCCATCCGGGCGTCGCCCTTGACGACGGCCGTCGGCGCCTCGTCGGTGCCCCGCACCTCGACGTGGGCGACGAGGTCGTCGACGGTCGCCTGCTTCACCTCCAGCTCGCCCAGGGCGGGCAGGACCTGCTCGATGTACTGGAGGAAGGACCGGTTCGGGCCGATGACGAGGGCGCCGGTGCGGGCCAGCCGCTCCCGGTGGGCGTACAGCAGGTAGGCGACGCGGTGCAGGCCCACGGCGGTCTTGCCGGTGCCGGGGCCGCCCTGCACGCAGACCGTCCCCGAAAGGCCGGAGCGGACGATCCCGTCCTGCTCGGGCTGGATGGTGGCGACGATGTCCCGCATGGGGCCGACGCGGGGCCGTTCGATCTCCGTCTGGAGCAGTCTGCTGGTGGTCTCCCGCTCCTCCGGGTCGGACAGGTGCTCGTCCTCGTACGCGGTCAGCTCGCCGCCCGTGTAGCCGAAGCGGCGGCGGAGCCCGACGTCCCGGGGGTCCTTCCGGGACGCCTGGTAGTACGGCTGGGAGACCGGCGCGCGCCAGTCGATCACCATCGGGTCGCCGCCCGCGTCGTGGACGTGCCGCCGTCCGATGTAGAAGCGCTGCCCCTCCTGCGTGGTGTGCAGGTAGTCGAGGCGCCCGAAGAACAGCGGGGTGTGCGAGAGGTCGGCCAGCGCCTTGACGCGCTCCTCGATCTGCCGCCCGAGGACGAGGGAGTTGACCCAGTTGGCGGTGACGTCCTTGATGTCGAGCGACTCCACGTCCTCGCGCATCGCGCGCAGGGCGGCGCGCGAGGACGCCAGGTGGGCGCGTTCGCGCGCGAGGGGATCGTCGGATACGGGCACGGTGGAGCCTCCGGGTCGGACACGCGGATGCGTGGATGCGCGGACACGTCGAGGTGGCCGCCGGTTTCCGACCGGGCGGCGGCGCTCCACGGAGGGAGGCGGGGAAGCTGGCGAGTGTAGCTCCGGCGGGACGCGAAGGCGAACGGATACGGGGCCGGGGCCCGGGACCCGTACGGGGCGCCGGGGGCCCGTACGGGGGTGGCCCGGGGGGTCCCTACGGGTGTGACCTGGGGACCCGTACGGGACGGGCCCGACCCCTACGGGTCCCGGGCCCCGGCCCCGGGTCATCCCCGTAGGGGAGGGGGTCCGTCTCACGTCGGACGGCGGTCGGGCCCCGGTTCAGCCCCCAGGCCGATGTGTTCGTAATGTCCGGATTCCATCATGGAGACATGACCGCGACGACGTTCACCCTCGTGACCACCGTGCCCCGCCTCCGGCGCACCGCCTCCGCCCTGCGCGCGATGCGCGCCTTCGGCGGTGCCGTCGCCGGAGTGGTCCTCCTGGGTGACTACGGCCCGCCGGGAGCGGCCGTCAGGAACCCGCACCTCACGCACGCGGGCCGGGTCCGGGCGGGCCACGGCCAGGACCCGGACTGACCCGGAACCCTCACGGGGAGCCCGGAGCCACGCGATCACGGCCACGGAGCTACACGGCCACGGAGCCACACGGCTACGGGGCGAGCAGCTCGTCCGCGTCGACGATCCGGTACGCGTACCCCTGCTCGGCCAGGAACCGCTGCCGGTGCGCGGCGAAGTCCTGGTCGATGGTGTCCCGGGCGACCACCGAGTAGAAGTGCGCCTTGTGCCCGTCCGCCTTCGGCCGCAGCACCCGGCCCAGCCGCTGCGCCTCCTCCTGCCGGGAGCCGAACGTCCCCGACACCTGGATGGCGACCGTGGCCTCGGGCAGGTCGATCGAGAAGTTGGCGACCTTCGACACCACGAGGACGCTGATCTCACCGTTGCGGAAGGCGTCGAAGAGCTTCTCCCGCTGCGCGTTCGGCGTCTCGCCCTTGATGACCGGGGCGTCCAGGTGCTCGCCCAGTTCGTCGAGCTGGTCGATGTACTGCCCGATGACGAGGGTCTGCTGGCCCTCGAACTTCTTCACCAGCGCTTCCGTCACCTTCCGCTTCGTCGCGGTCGTGGCGCAGAAGCGGTACTTCTCCTCGGCCTCGGCGGTCGCGTACGCGAGCCGCTCCGAGTCGGTCAGGTTGACCCGGACCTCGACGCAGTCGGCGGGCGCGATGTAGCCCTGCGCCTCGATCTCCTTCCACGGCGCGTCGAACCGCTTGGGCCCGATCAGCGAGAAGACGTCGGACTCCCGCCCGTCCTCCCGTACGAGGGTCGCCGTCAGACCGAGCCGCCGCCGGGCCTGGAGGTCGGCGGTGAACTTGAAGACGGGCGCGGGCAGCAGGTGCACCTCGTCGTACACGATCAGCCCCCAGTCCCGGGAGTCGAAGAGCTCCAGGTGCGGGTAGACGCCCTTCCGCCGGGTGGTGAGCACCTGGTAGGTGGCGATGGTGACCGGCCGGATCTCCTTGCGGGTCCCGCTGTACTCGCCGATCTCGTCCTCGGTGAGCGAGGTCCGCTTCACCAGCTCGTGCTTCCACTGCCGGGCCGAGACGGTGTTGGTGACGAGGATCAGGGTCGTCGCCTTCGCGCGGGCCATCGCACCGGCCCCGACCAGCGTCTTCCCCGCGCCGCAGGGCAGTACGACCACCCCGGAGCCGCCGTGCCAGAACCCCTCGACGGCCTGCTGCTGGTAGGGGCGCAGGCTCCAGCCGTCCTCCGCGAGGTCGATCCGGTGCGCCTCGCCGTCGACGTACCCGGCGAGGTCCTCGGCGGGCCAGCCCAGCTTCAGCAGGGTCTGCTTGATCTGCCCGCGCTCGGAGGGGTGCACGGCGACGGTGTCGGCGTCGATCCGCTCCCCGACGAGCGGCTGCACCTTCCGGGAGCGCAGCACCTCCTCCAGGACCGGCCGGTCGGTGCTGGTCAGGACGAGCCCGTGGGTGGGGTGCTTGGACAGGGTGAGCCGCCCGTACCGGTCCATGGTCTCGGCGATGTCCACGAGCAGCGCGTGCGGCACCGGATAGCGCGAGTACGCGACGAGCGCGTCGACGACCTGCTCGGCGTCGTGCCCGGCGGCCCGCGCGTTCCACAGCCCGAGCGGCGTCACCCGGTAGGTGTGGATGTGCTCCGGCGCCCGCTCCAGCTCGGCGAACGGCGCGATGGCCCGCCGACAGGCATCGGCCAGCTCGTGATCGACCTCCAGGAGCAGCGTCTTGTCACTCTGGACGATGAGCGGTCCACTCACGTGATCAGGTCCTTCCGGCACCGTGCCGTTCCGGTTAACGGCCAATCCTCCAGTGTGCCGCATACCCGGCACCCCCGGTCAGGACCCGGCCCCGGGTCGGCCCGATCGCGTACGAACGCTCCGGGAAGGGCCCGCCCGCACCGCTCCAGCAGGGCCGCGTCGGCACCAGCACCAGCACCGGTGCCGTGGCCGAGGGCGCGGGCACGAGCGGGGTCGGGACGCTCACACCTGGTCGTCCGCCAGTTCCGCCACGCCCGTGATGCGGTGCAGGGGGTACGTGCGGACCTCGTCGGCCGTGTGGTCGTAGCCCGTCACGAAGCCGCCCTCCACGCGGACCGGGGCGATGACCCGCTGGCTCGCCGCGCCCTCCGCGTTCACGTAGCCGATCCACACCGCCGAGCCCGTCATCGCCGCCGCCTGGACCGTCGCCAGGGTCTCCGCCGCCGAGGTGCGGGGCAGCGCGCCGGGGGCCGTGGGGGAGGCCGCGGGTTCCTTCCGCACCACCGTCGCCGCCCGGTCGCCCGCCCGGATCACCCGGACCGCCGCGCCGAGCAGCGTCGCGTCCGGGGACGGCGGTCCGTCCGGCACCGGCACCGGGGCCGTCCGCGGGCCCGTGCGGTACGTGTCCGCCCGGGTGACCAGGACATCGCCCGCGGCCGACTCCGCCGCGGGCGCGTACCCCATCGACCGCAGCCCGTCGAGCAGCGACGCCGGGTCCGTCTGCGCCGCGAGCACCGTCGGCGCCAGCCTCCGCAGGCCCAGCGCCGCCGACCGCCGGTCCGCCAGGATCTCCCCGAGGACCGCGTCGTCGTCACAGCGGACGTACGCCGAAGCCGCCCCCACCCGCAGGTGCCCGTGCCGCCGCGCCACATCGTCCACCAGGTACGACAGCGGCTGCGGCACCGGCGTACGGGAATGCGCCCGCAGGAACTCGTGCAGGTCGGACGCCGACCGGCCCGCGTCGAGCGCCCGCCGCACCGACCCCGGAGTGAACCGGTAGACCGTCGCGCCACCCTTCGACTCCACGTCCGCGAGCACCGCGAGCGCGTCCGCGAGCGGCCGTCGCAGCGGACCCGGCGCCACCGCCGTCAGGTCCGCCTGCAACAGCACCTCGTCCACCGTCTCGGGCAGCAGCGGCGCCAGGAGTGTCGCCGCCCGCCCCGCCGCCACCGACAGCTCCACCCCGCCGCCGTCCCCGTCCGCCGGAGCCGCCTCCGCCAGCGGCAGGTTCAGCAGCGCCCGCGCCGGGCCCGACAGCGCCCCCCGCCCCGTGAGCCCCAGCAGCTCCGCCTCCGCGAGCGTCCAGCGGGCCAGCCGCGACCGCAGGTCCATGGGCGCCCCGCCGGGCCACTGGGCCTCGTCCGGCCCGGCCACCGCCGCCGCACCCCGCAGCGGACGCTCCCAGCGCAGCCGGGCCAGCAGCGTCCCCTGATCGGCCGCCGCACCCGGCGGCAGCGTCGCCAGGAGGACGAGCACCCGGTGCCGGACCTCCGGCGCGGGCGCCCGGTCCAGGTCCGGGCCCAGCACCGACAGCGTCCGGCCCTTCGCGTCCTGCCCGCCGACCAGCCCCGCCGTACGGGTCGCCGTCAGCCACGGCGCGACGAGCCGCACCCACCGCTCGGCGGGCGGCAGGTCCAGCCACGCGTCGTACGCGGGCGTCGGCGCGTACCGCTCGTCCGCCTCCCCGTCCGACGCGAGCAGCCCGGCACCGAGACACAGTTCCAGCCAGAACGCCGCCGTCTCCTCCGGCACGTCGAGGGCCACCGCGAGCCGCCGCAGGTCCCGCACCGCCATGCCGCCCGCGCGCAGCACCGGCGGCCCGCCCCGGTCCCAGGACTTCAGCAGCTCCTCGGCCGTCGCCACCGCCAGCTGCGCCTGCCCGGCCGCCGCGGCGTCCACAGCCTGGGGACGGTAGTCGCGCTCCACCCCGATCTCCGGCGCGTACGGCTCCGGCGTCCGGTGCGCCCGCCCGCCCCGCAGGTGCAGCGCCACCTCGCGCGGCAGCACCATCGTCCGCGCCGACACCGGAAGCAGCAGTCCCCGGTCCCGCAGCCAGCGCACCGGCGGCGCCGGACTCGCCGTCACCTCCCCGTACGGCGGACCCCACACCAGCCGGTCGAGGACCGTCAGCGCCTCCGGCGGTGCCGTGTCGAGCAGCGCCTCCATCCGCGACCGGTCCGTGAACAGCCCCGTGAGCAGCGCCACCGCCGACACCGGGTCGTGCGTCGTGGGCAGTCCCGCCGCCGCGATGATCTCCTGCACCCGGCCCGGCGACATCCCCGACGTCGCCTCCGCCACCGTCGGCCCGAGACCGGTCGGCGACGGGTGCTGCGGCGAGGGCGCCAGCAGTTCGCGGGCCGTCCGCACCAGCCTCAGCCGGTCGTCGTCCCCCCATACGAGGGCCTGTTCGCGCAGCAGCCCCACCGTGTCCGGCAGCGCCGCCTCGATCCCCGGATCGCCCTCGTCACCGGTGAGCAGACCCAGGAGCAGGGGGTACGGTGCCGGGTCCGGGGCCACCGCCAGGGCTTCCGCCGCCTGGAGGGCGAACCGGTCGAGCCGTTCGAGGGCGCGGACCACCGAGCCCCGCGTCCCGGCGCGCGTCGCCAACTGCGTCAGGTCGTTCGGCACCGGGTTCAGCAGGTCCGGTCTGGTCCGCAGCAGCGCGGCGAGCCCCTCGTCACCGCGTGCGCGCAGCGCCTCCGCGAGCGTGCGCGGCGCGGCGGCGCCAGTTACCTCGGGCACGTGCGCCTCCCGGTCGAGCTCACCGATCCCCATCCGGACCACGTTAGCCGCTGTTCAGGCGCTAACGTCGGGCCGTACCGGGCGAACCGGCCGTGGAGGGGCAGCATGGGGATCGAGAGCGACCAGTTGGTCTACGACTATCTGAGCCGGGTCGGCGATCTGGCCCAGCAGCGGCAGTTCCCCGCGAGCGAGCGGATGCGGCTGGTGTCGGGACTCCGCGACGAGATCGACCGCCGCCGCGCCACGCGCGGCGAGGAGAGCCCGGCGGCGGTCCGGGGCATCCTCGGTTCCCTCGGAACCCCCGACGAGGTGGTGGACCGGGCGGGCGACCGGCCGCGACCCGGACCCGGGGTCCCGGCACCCCGTGAGGGAGAGCGGCGGGAACCCCGTGGCGGAGCGGGCCCGGACGCGGATTCCCCTACGGGACCCCGTACGGGAATCCGTCAGGGGCCGGGTCAGGGGTCCGGCCAGGGACCCGGTGAGGGACCTCCTCGGGAGACCCGTACGGGACCCCGTAAGGGAGGGGACTCGGGGCGGGGACGGGGAGAGGCCCCGGGGGCGCGGGCCGGGCGGGGCACCGGCTGGCTGCCGGGTCGCCGCCGTCCCCGTGACGGCTCCGGGGCCCTCGCGGACGGTGTCGGGACTTCGGTGGACGCCCGGCGGCCCGCCGGGCGTGTCGGCCCGCCCGCCGCACCCGTGTCCGGCGCACCCGGCGGCGGGTCCGCCGCCCCGTCCCCCGGGTCCGGCTCCGGCGGCGCCGGGTCCGACGCCGGAGCCGACTGGTGGCGGGACGCCGAGGCCGTGGACGCCGCCGCCGGGCTGCCCGGCTTCTTCGGCGGGGTCGAACGCCCCGACCTCTTCAAGGAACCCCTCCCCGAGGACGAGGACGGGGACGGGGACGAGGAGGACAGGGAGGACGGGGAGGACGGGGACGAAGAGGGCCGGGCGGGCGCGGGGCACGGCGGTCCCGGGGCCGCCGTGCCCGTGCGCCGCCGTCTCGTCCGCGTCCTGCGTCGCCGCAAGCCCGAGGCGCCCGCCGCACCGGAGCCCGAGGCGGAACCGGAGGTGCCCGCCGCCCGCTTCCGTCTCTCGAACCCGTTCGTGCTGCTCGCCGCGCTGCTGCTGCTCGGCGGCGCCCTCTTCGGCTCGCTCCTCGCCCTGGCGGCGGGCTGGCTCCTCGCGTACGCCTCCCGGCGACTCACCCCCGGCGAGGCGAAGACCGCCGTCCTGGTGATCCCGGGCCTGGCCGCCGCCTCCGGCGTCCTCTGGCTGTGGGGCAGGGTCGACGGCCGCTGGGGCGCCCCCGTCACGGCGGGCGGCGAGGCGATGGGCGCGGCGGTCTCGGAGACCTGGCCGTGGGTCCTGCGGGGCGCGGCGGTCGCCTCGGCGCTGTTCCTGCTGTGGCGGTCGCGCCGCCGCTGAGCCCCGCCGACCCGCCCCCGGGCCGCCGTCGCCGAGCCCGCCGCCCCGGGGCGTCAGCCCCTGGAGACCTCGGGATCCGGCTCGGGCTCGGGCTCGGGCTCGGACCGTGACCCGGCCCCGGCATCGTCACCGGACCGCGACCCGGGCACGGCCCCCGTACCCGTATCCACATCCACATCCACATCCGTACGAGCGCCAGCGCCCGCACCAGCGTCCGTATCCGAGTGGTCAGTGTGGTCAGTGTGATCGGAGTGCCACGGCGCTCCCGGGACGACCAGGGGTGAGCCCGTCACCGGGTCGGGGACGACGACCGAGACGAGGCCGAAGACGTCCCGGACGAGTTCCTCCGTCACGATCTCCGACGGCGGGCCCTCCGCGACGACCCGGCCCTCCTTCATGGCGATCAGATGGTCCGCGTACCGCGCCGCCTGGTTCAGGTCGTGCAGGACGAGCACGACGGTCCGGCCGCGCAGCCGGTTGAGGCGGCGGACCAGGTCGAGGACCTCCACCTGGTGGGAGATGTCCAGATAGGTGGTGGGCTCGTCGAGGAGCAGCAGCTCCGTCTCCTGCGCGAGGGCCATCGCGATCCACACCCGCTGCCGCTGGCCGCCGGAGAGCGCGTCGACGGACCGGTCGGCGAGCGCGGCGACGTCCGTGCGTTCCATGGCGTCGGTGACGGCCCGCTCGTCCTCCTCGGACCACTGCCTCCACCACGCCTGGTGCGGCTGCCGGCCGCGCGAGACGAGGTCGGCGACGGTGATGGCCTCCGGTGCGACCGGGGTCTGCGGGAGCAGTCCGACCGAGCGGGCGACGCTCTTCGTCGGGAGCTTCGCGAGGTCCTCGCCGTCGAGCAGGACGGCGCCGCCCCGGGGCTTGAGGAGCCGCCCGAGCGCCCGGAGGGTGGTGGACTTGCCGCAGGCGTTGGGGCCCACGATCACGGTCACCCGGCCGTCGGGAATCGCGAGGTCCAGTTCGTGGACGACGGTGCGGTCCTCGTAGGCGAGCGTCAGCCCGCGCGCGGTGAGCCTGCTGGTCATGCCTTCCCTCCGGTACGGCTGCGGACGATGAGCCAGATCAGGTACGGGGCGCCGACCGCCGCCGTCAGGACTCCCACCGGCAGTTCGACGGGGGAGAGGAGCCGCCTGCCGAGCAGGTCGGCGAGGACCACGACCAGGGCGCCCGCGAGCGCCGAGCAGAACAGCGGGATCTGCGCGGTCCTGGTCATCCGGCGGGCGATCTGCGGGGCGAGCAGCGCGACGAAGTCGACGGGCCCGGCGACGCCGGTCGCCACCGACGCCAGGACCACGCCGACGGCGACGAGCCCGAGCCGGACCCGCCCGAGCCGGACGCCGAGCCCGGTCGCCGTGTCGTCGTCGAGGGAGACGGTCCGCTGCGCGCGGGCCGCCCACAGCACGGCGGGCAGCAGGAGCAGCAGCGTCCAGCGGACCGGCGCGGACTCGTCCCAGCCGCGCCCGTTGAGGGAGCCCGTCATCCAGATCTGGGCCTGCTGGGCGACCAGGTAGTCGCCCTTGGTCATGAAGAGGGTGGTGAGGGACCGCAGCGCGATGGCGAAGCCGATGCCGATGAGGACGAAGCGGGTGGCGTGCAGTCCGCCGCGCCAGGCGAAGGCGTAGACGAGGGCGGCGGCGAGGACACCGCCCACGACCGACAGGTACGGCAGCACGGTGTACGAGGTGAGGCCGAAGGTCATCGCGGCGACGGTGACGGCCCCGGCACCCTGGCTGATGCCGATGATGTCGGGGCTGGCGAGCGGATTGCGGGCGACGGTCTGGATGAGCCCGCCCGCGATCCCGAAGGCGGCGCCGACGGCGAGGGCGACGACGAGCCGGGGCTCGCGCAGCTCCGCCACGACGAACGCGGACGGCGAGGAGTGCCCGAGCAGGATCCGCAGGACCTCGGAGGGGGCGACGAACTTCTCGCCGACACAGAGGTACGCGACCGAGGACACGGCCAGGAGCAGCAGCAGGGCCCCGGCGACCAGGGCCGAGCGGCGGTGCACGAGGAAGGAGGCGCCCCCGGCGCGGACCAGGCCGTACCCGGCGGGTCGCGGGCGGGTCGCGGTGGGGTGGGTCGCGGTGGGGCGGGGCGCGGTGCGGGTGCTCACGCGGCCACCGCCTTGCGGCGGACGAGGGTCACCAGGAACGGCACGCCGATCAGGGCGGTCATCACCCCGGCGGGGACTTCGCCCGGCGGGAACACGATCCGTCCGGCGACGTCCGCGACGAGCAGCATGACCGGGCCGATGAGCGCGGCCATCGGCAGCACCCAGCGGTGGTCGGAGCCGACGACGGCGCGGGCGATGTGCGGGACGGCGAGGCCGACGAAGGCGACCGGTCCGGCGGCGGCGACGGCCGCGCCGGTGAGGACGGTCGCTCCGGCCCCGCCCACGATCCGTACCGTCGCGACCCGCTGTCCGAGGCCCTTGGCGACGTCCTCGCCGAGCGCGAGCGCGTCGAGGCCGCGCGCCACGGAGACCACGAGGAGCGCGCCGACCAGCAGGAAGGGCCAGACCTGGGCGACGATCTGCGCGTCGCGCCCGTCGAGGGAGCCGGTCTGCCAGAACCGGAACTCGTCGAGCGCGGAGGCGCGGGTGGTGAGGACGCCGGTGGTGACGGAGAGCAGCAGGGCGTTGATCGCGGCGCCGCCGAGGGCCAGTTTCACGGGGGTCGCGCCACCGCGTCCGCCGGAGGCGACGGCGTGCACGGCGACCGCGGCGACGGCGGCTCCGGCGAAGGCGAACCACACGTAGCCGCTGAGTCCGTGCACCCCGAAGAAGGCGATGGCGACGACGACGGCGACGGCGGAGCCCTGGCTGATGCCGAGGATGCCGGGGTCGGCGATCGGGTTGCGGGTGATGCCCTGGAGCGCGGTGCCCGCGAGGGCGAGCGCGGCGCCGACCATGAGGCCGATGAGGGTACGGGGGACGCGGAGGCCCCGTACGACCTCGGCGTCGGCGCCCGTGCCGCCGTGCAGCAGGGCGTCGAACACCGTCGAGGGGGCGATGGCGCGGGCGCCGACCGCGAGGCTGAGGAGGACGGCGAGGAGGAGGGCGACGACAGCCGCCGAGGTCGCGAGGACCCGTCTGGTACGGAGAGCGGCTGGCATCGGGACCCATCGGGGGAGTGCAGGTTCGGTAAGGCTTGGCTCAGTGTAAGCACCACCCACCACCCGGACCCGGGCCGGAGGACCCTTACGGGAGGCCCCTGCGGGAGCTTCTGGGGGTCGGGGAGGCACGGGTGGGTGCCGTGTGGCCGGTCCTCTACGGGCCGGGGCCGCCCGTGGGGTCGCGCGCGGTGGGCGTGGGGCCACGGCCCGTCCCGGGCCGGGAGCCGCTCGCCCGGCAGGCCGGGGCTCGCCCCCGGACCGGCCGCTCCCCGTCCCGGCTCCGGGCCGGGCCGGGACGGGAGGTCCGGAGTCACCCCGGTCCGTCTCAGGGGCGACCCCGGAGAATGGGCCTATGACGACGACTTCCGCCACCCCGTCCCCTGCTCCGTCCCCTGCTCCGGCCACGCCCCCCGCCGGTGGGCCGCTCACCGTCGGGTTCGATCTCGACCTGACGCTGATCGACACCCGGCCCGGCATCAGGGCGACCTGGGAGGCCTTCTGCGCCGAGACCGGCGTCACGGCCGACATCGACCTGGTCGTCAACCGGCTCGGCCCGCCGCTGGAGCACGAGATGGCGCACTGGGTGCCCGAGGAGGAGGTGCCCGGGATGACCGCCCGCTACCGCGCGCTCTACCCGGCGTACGCGATCGGGCCCTCGCACCCCATGCCGGGCGCCCGGGACGCGATCCGGGCGGTCCGCGAGGCGGGCGGCCGGACGATCGTCGTCACCGCGAAGAACGGCCCGCACGCCGAGCTGCACCTGGCACACCTGGGCATCGAGCCGGACGCGGTCGTCGGCGGCCTGTGGGCGGAGGGCAAGGCGGAGGCCCTGCGCGCGCACGGCGCCCAGGTGTACGTCGGGGACCACGTCGGCGACGTCCGGGGCGCGGCGGCGGCCGGTGCCCTCTCGGTGGCGGTCGCCACCGGCCCCTGCGCCGCCGGGGAGCTGACGGCGGCCGGGGCGGACGTGGTCCTGACGGACCTGACGGATTTCCGGGAGTGGTGGGCGGGCTACCTGGCCTGAACCGGTACGGCCCCGCCGTCGCGAGCCTGCCGCCGCTGGGCGGCGATCGCACGGAGCACGCCCGCTCCCGCCACCATGAATCCGACGCCCATCAGCATGGACACGGTGTACGCCACGGTGGGGAACGGGTCGGTGCCCAGGAACAGCGGGGCCACGGTGACCAGCGTCGCCACCGCGCCCACCGCGAAGATGATCACACCGGCCTTGACGAGGCCGTCGCCGGGGGCGCTGTCGTCCGCCGGGGCGGCGGGGGTTTCACTACGCATCCGGCCAGGGTAGTTCCCAGGCCACAGGAACACACCGGCGACGTCTTGTCACCGGTGCCGGGAGCACTAGCCTGGTCCCGGCGGGCCGGTCGGCCCACTGTCCGCCATCCCCATCGACAAGGACGAGGACGAGGAAAGACGTGCCTACCGGCAAGGTCAAATGGTTCAACAGTGAGAAGGGCTTCGGCTTTCTCTCCCGTGACGACGGCGGCGACGTCTTCGTCCACTCGTCGGTGCTCCCTGCCGGAGTCGACGCACTGAAGCCCGGACAGCGGGTCGATTTCGGCGTCGTCGCCGGGCAGCGCGGCGACCAGGCCCTGTCCGTCACGATCCTCGACCCGACCCCGTCCGTCGCGGCGGCCCAGCGCCGCAAGCCCGACGAACTGGCGTCCATCGTCCAGGACCTGACGACGCTCCTGGAGAACATCACGCCGATGCTGGAGCGCGGCCGGTACCCGGAGAAGACCCAGGGCAAGAACATCGCGGGTCTGCTGCGCGCGGTCGCCGACCAACTGGACGTGTGACGGCCGTCCCTCGTGCGGCGCGCCCGGCCGTCCCCCTCGGGGGCACGCGCCGGGCCGCCCGGCGGAAGGCGAGCGGCCGTCCCCGTCAGGGGAAGGCGAGCGCGTCCGGGCCGAGGGGCGGTACGAGTCCCTCGGCCGCGGCGCGGGTGAGCAGCCCGCGGACCGCCGCGTAGCCGTCCTCGCCGAGGTCGGCGGTGAACTCGTTGACGTACAGACCGATGTGCTGGTCGGCCACGCCCGGGTCCATCTCCTGGGCGTGTTCGAGGACGTACGGGCGGGAGGCCGCCGGGTCGTCCCAGGCCATCCGCACCGAGGTGCGGGCCGCGTCGGCGAGCCGCCGCAGGGTCTCCGCGCCCAGCGAGCGGCGGGCCACGATCGCGCCGAGGGGGATCGGGAGCCCGGTCGTGGCCTCCCAGTGCTCTCCCATGTCGGCGAGGCGGCGCAGCCCGTACTCCTGGTAGGTGAAGCGGGCCTCGTGGATGACGAGCCCCGCGTCGACCTTCCCGTCGCGGACGGCGGGCATGATCTCGTGGAACGGCATCACGACGACCTTCCCGACCCCGCCGGGCACCTGGTCGGCCGCCCAGAGCCGGAACAGCAGGTACGCGGTCGAGCGCTCGCTCGGCACCGCGACCGTCCTCCCGGCCAGGTCCGCGCCGGTGGCCGCCTCCCGGGTCAGGACGAGCGGCCCGCAGCCCCGGCCGAGGGCGCCGCCGCAGGGCAGCAGCGCGTACTCGTCGAGGATCCAGGGCAGCACGGCGTACGACACCTTCAGCACGTCGTGGTCGTCGGTGTCGCCCTCCGCCCAGCCGTTGGTGACGTCGATGTCCGCGAACGTCACGTCGAGCCGGGGCGCGCCCGGGACGCGCCCGTGGGCCCAGGCGTCGAAGACGAAGGTGTCGTTCGGGCAGGGCGAGTAGGCGATCTTCAGCTCGGTCACGACGGCTCCACGAGGACGGTGCTGCTGAGCAGCTCGAATGCGCGCCGGAGGGATTCCAGGGCGTCGCCGATGCGCCAGGCGGCACGGTCGCGGGGGCCGACGGCGTTCGACACGGCCCGGATCTCGACGACGGGCAGGCCGTGCGCGGCGGCGGCCTCGGCGACCCCGAAGCCCTCCATGGCCTCGGCCCCGGCCCCGGGGTGGCGCCCGGCGAGCTCGGCGGCGCGGTCGGCGGTGCCGGTGACGGTGGAGACGGTGAGGACGGGTGCGACGGCGTGCGGGAGGTGGCCCGCCGTCAGGGCGGCGGAGATCCGGCCGGTCAGCGCGTCCGGCACCGGGTGGACGGACCGGCCGAAGCCCAGTTCCTCGACGGTCAGATAGGCGTCGGGGGTCCGCGCGCCGAGGTCGGCGGCGACGACGGACGCCGAGACGACGACCGAACCGAGCGGGGCGAGGGGGAGGAAGCCGCCCGCGATCCCGGCGGACACCACGAGCCCGTAGGGGGCGTCGGGGTCGGTGAGCGCGGCCGAGGTCAGGGCCGTACCCGTGGCGGCGGCGACCGCGGCGGGTCCCACCCCGCCGACGAGCACGTCGACCCGTACGGGACCGGCCGTGTGACGGCGCAGCACGAGGCCCCCCGGCAGCGGGAGGAGTACGGGGCCGCCGAGGTGGGGGCCGAGGCCGGCGGAGACGGAGTCCGCCTCAGCCGCCACGGCCGTCACGATCAGGCTCCGGTGGGCCACCGGAGGATCAGGATTCCTTCTTCAGCTGGAAGTGCCAGATGCCGGTCAGCTTCTTGCCGGTGTTCTCGACGATGGTCACCTGGGTGGAGTTGGTGGCCTCGCCGGACTGGGTCGAGAAGAAGGCGCTGGCCGGAATGGTCCGGTACGTCTTCTTGTACGGCTCGGGCTCGGCCTGCTGGCCGCCGAGGAAGATGGTCCAGCCGTTCTCCGCGATGTCGGGGTCGACCCCGAAGCGGATCTTGTCGTCCATCGCTACGGAGATGGACTTCTCGGCCTTCTTGTTGAGGCACTGCTGGATCTGCGACTCCTTGATGGCTTCGCCGTCGTTGTAGCAGGCGGCCTCGGAGTGGATCGAGTCGGTCCCGACCGTCAGGGTCGCGACAGGCGTCGGCTTGTCGCAGGCGGAGAGGACGAGGAGCCCGGCGGAGACGGCCCCGAGGGCGACGGCGGCCCGGCGGCCCGAGCCGGAGAAGAACGCAACGGTCATGAGCCGAAGGCTATCGGGCCGCCGCGTCCACGCCACGAGGGGGTACGGCGTGCCGCCCCGGGGTACCTCCGAGGCACCCGCGCGACGGAGGCCCCGACCGCACCCGGAGAGCCCCCGTCCCCTTCCGGTCGGCGCCCGGAGAGCCCCGGGCCCCCGGGGCGCGACGGCCGGAAGAACCGCGCCTGACGGGTCCGTGAGGGGGGCCGGTGGGCCTGCCGCGCCCGCGCCCGCGCCTGCCCGCGCCGCCCGGTGGCGGCCGGGTCCCGCGCTGCCCGGCCCAGCGCCCGCCGCGCCCGGTGGCCGCCCGGCCCAGCGCCCGCCCCGCCCGGTGGCGGCCCGGCCGCCGGGGGGGCTCGCCAGTCCCGCCCGGGTGGCCCCGTCAGGCCACCCGGGCCTTCGGACGGTTCTGCGGGTCCGGGCGGCGGCGGGCCTCGGCGAGCAGGCCGCGCACCGCGAGCGCCGCGCCCAGCGCGAGGATCGCGGCCGCCACGGACATGCCGAGGGTGCCGTTCAGCGGCAGCGCGATCCCGATGCCGCCGCCCACCACCCACGCCATCTGCAGCGCCGTCTCCGACCGGGCGAACGCCGACGTCCGCACGGACTCCGGCACGTCCCGCTGGATCAGCGCGTCCAGCGACAGCTTCGACAGGGCCTGGGTGAGCCCCGCGACCGCGCCCAGCACCGCGACCATCACCCCGCCGAAGAACACCGCCGTCAGGACCGCCGTACCGCACACCACACTGATCATCGTGGCGATGATCACCTCGGGCCCCTGCCCCCGGTCCCGGAGCAGCGAGCCCACGGCCGTCCCGCACGCGTTGCCCACACCGGCCGCCACGCCCACGATCCCCAGCGACACGGCGGCGCTCTGCCCCGACAGCGGATGCTCCCGCAGCAGGAACGCCAGGAAGAAGATCAGGAAACCCGACAGCATCCGCTGCGCCGCGTTCGCCTCCAGACCGTGGAGCACGGACGGCCCCACGGTCCGCAGGTTCGGCGGCTTCTCACCCTTCCCGCTCCTCCCGCCCTTCTCTCCCTTTCCGTCCTGCTCGCCCTTCTCGCCGTGCGCCAGCAGGTGGGCCCGCCGCTCGCCCTTCGCCGAGTCCACCTTCGGCGGCATCCGCAGCGCCCAGAACGTCCCGAGCAGGAACAGCGCGCACGCCCCGTACAGCGGGTACGGCGAGCCGAGGAGATGGAGCCCCGCCCCCACCGGCGCGGCGACCCCCGTCGCCAGCAGCCCCGCCAGGGTCACCCGTGAGTTCGCCTTCACCAGCGAGAAGCCCGGCGGCAGCAGCCGGGGCACCACCGCGCTGCGCACCACCCCGTACGCCTTCGACGCCACCAGGACCCCGAGCGCCGCCGGGTACAGCTCGATCCCGCCCGTCGCCACCAGACCCGAGAGCAGCACCGCGAGGACCGCCCGGGTCAGCATCGCGCCCGCCATCGCCGCCCGCCGCCCGTGCGGGACGCGGTCCAGGAGCGGACCGATCACCGGGGCGAGGAGCGTGAACGGCGCCATCGTGATGGCCAGATACAGCGCGACGCGCCCACGGGCCTCGTCGGTCGGCACGGAGAAGAACACCGTCGACGCGAGGGCGACGGTGATCATGACGTCCCCGGCGCCGTTCACGGCGTGCAGCTCGATCAGTTTCCCGAGCCCCGACTCGCCCGCGCCGTGCGCGTGCGTCGCCTTCCGGATGCCCCTCGCCGTCCCGGTGAAGGGCAGGTGCAGGACACGACCGACCTTCCGGCCCGCTCGGCGGAGCGGCCCGGCATGATCTTCGGATCGTGCGGGGGACCGTGCGGCTGCCACTCCGTCATAGTGCCCCACCGGCACGCCGGACGAACCGTGGCGCGGCGGTGGACACGCCTCCCACCCGTCCCGCCCGGCCGCTCCCGCCCGTCTCCCACCGCCCTTCCCGGCCGTCCCCCACTCCGCCACCCACCCCTTTTCGGCCGTCCTCCCCACCCTTTCCGTGAGGTGTGATCGGGGCCACTTGGGGCGGGCAGGTGGGCTCTGGCCCGCGAACGGGGTAGCGTGCGTAGCGCGTCACCGGCGGAAGCTTTCGGCCGCGCGCCTCTTCGGCATCCCGCAGAATGGATGGCGATAGGTGTGCCCGAGACACGCGAGACAAGTCGGGTGCGCGGACGTCGATGCGGCCCACAGGTCCGCTCCGCCCGCCGCCCGGGGTCCGCTCCCGCCGCTCGGCCGGCGCACCCGTGAGACGGCGTAGGAGAGAAGCGAGACCTGTGAGTGCTGCGACGACGCGAAGCGGTACCCCGCGTACCCCGCGAGCCACGCGTACCCCCGACCGCCTGTGCGCCGAGGCCGTAGACCTCGCGCGGGAGGCCGCCGAGGAGGCGGCCGCCCCGGGCGTCGTCGGCGCCCATGTCGACGTGGTCGCCGAGGGTGACCGCGTCGTCACCCACTACTTCGAGTCCAAGGAACCGGGCTACCGGGGCTGGCGCTGGGCGGTGACGGTCACCCGAGCCTCCCGCGCGAAGAACGTCACGCTCGACGAGACCGTCCTGCTGCCCGGGACCGACGCCCTCCTCGCCCCCGAGTGGGTGCCGTGGAGCGAGCGGCTGCGCCCCGGCGACATGGGCCCCGGCGACCTCCTGCCCACCGAGGAGGACGATCCGCGCCTGGAGCCCGGCTACACCGGCGAGGACGAGCCGCCGCCGAACTCCGTCGTCTCGGAGGAGCTCGCCGAGCACCTCGACGTCGAGGACGCCGAGATCGTCATCCGTGTGCCCTCGCGCGGTGCGATCGCCTCGGTCGCCGACGAACTGGGCACGCGCCGGGCCCGTGTCCTGTCCCGGTACGGGCTCCACATGGCAGCCGACCGCTGGGACGAGGCGTTCGGCCCCCGGACACCGATGGCCCTCGCCGCGCCCGCGTCCTGCGAATCCTGCGCCTTCCTGGTGCCGCTGGCGGGGTCGCTGAAGCAGGCGTTCGGGATCTGCGCCAACGAGTTCTCCCCGGCGGACGGCCGGGTCGTGTCCCTCGCGTACGGCTGCGGCGGGCACTCCGAGGCCGCCGTCATGCCGAACCCGCCGCGTCCGCCGGCCCCGGTCCTCGACTCGGTCGGCGTGGACGCCTTCCCGCTCCGCCCGGCCGAGGACTCCGGCTCGACGACGGAACCGGACGCGGCGTCGGAGGACCTGGGCCACTCGTAGCCCACCCGCGCCGGGGCGCACCCGGCCCGGCACCGGTGGGTCCACGCGCGACCCACCGGAACCGCCTGCCGTACGCCGGACCGCCGGGCGGCCGTACGCCGGACGGACCGGACGGCCGCACACCGGACCACCGGGCGCCCGGCAGGCCGTGAGCCGGACCCGCCCCGAGCCGTACGTGCTCCATGCCGGACCGGACCGCCGGGCATCCGGCCCCGCCCGGGGCCGGGGCCAGCCGACCGGCCGTTCACCCTTCACCGGATCCGCCGACCCGTCGGCACCCGCCTATCCCGTCCCGGACCGGGACCGGCGCCGTCGGACGCCCGCCCGCCCGCGCAGGGACCCGAGCCGCCCGCCCGCTCGCCGTACGCGGGCTCCGCCTGGCCTGTGGCCGTACGCCGGACGGGCCGGACCCGTCCGACACCGGTCCCGCGCCGAGCTGCGAGCCCCCGCCCGCTCGCCGTACGCGGGCCCCGCCGGACCCGTAGCCGTACGCCTGACTCACCCGCCCCCCGGACCGGCATCGGCCCGCCCGCAGGCCGCCTCCGCCCCACCCCGGCCGTGGCCCCGAGCGGGCCGGGCGGCCGGTCCCGTACCGGAGCCTGGCCGTCCGGCCGCCGGGCTCCCGGCCGTCCCCGCCGCGTGGTCACGCCGCCCGTCCGCCGTACGCCGGGGCCCTCCTCGTACGAGCCGCCCGCCCGTCGTGCGCCGGTCGTACGCCGGGACGTCGGGCGTGCGGTCGTGCACCAGGTCGTCGGGCCGCCGGTCCCGGACCGGACCGCCGCTCCGTCACGGGCGCGCACCGGACCACCCGGCGCCCGGCCCGGACCCGCCGGGGGTCCGGACGTACGGCGGCCTTTCCGGCCGCCCCGGTGCCCTCCGGGCGAGCCCCGTCGCCACGGCCCGGCCCCCGGGGCCGCACCCGCCCCGGCGGTCCGGGGGGCGCGGGGCGCGGTACCTTCGGGCCCCGGGACTTCGGGTCCCGGACGTGCCGCCCGTCCGGGCGGCCACCGCCCCGCAGAGTGGAGTCAGACGTGAACGTCAGCGTCCGGACGACGGCCGACGGAACCGATCCCTTCGGCACCGCACGGCTGCGCCGGGGAGTGCTCGACGCCTGGGGCGCCTCGCCCGCCCGCTTCCGGGAGGACGCCAACGCCGAGGAGGACCTCGCCCTCGGCGGCTACCGCGACCGGCTCGTCGTCGAACTCGCCCAGAACGCCGCCGACGCCGCCCACCGCGCGGGCGTCACCGGCCGTCTGCGGCTCACCCTGCACCCGGCGGACCACGAGGGCCCCGCCGTCCTCGCCGCCGCCAACACCGGCGCCCCGCTGGACGCCGTCGGGGCCGAGTCGCTGTCCACGCTCCGCGCCTCCGCCAAACGGGAACAGGGCGGCGAAGGCGGCCCCGGCGCCGTCGGCCGCTTCGGCGTGGGCTTCGCCGCCGTCCTCGCCGTCACCGACGAACCCGCCGTCCTCGGCCGCCACGGCGGCGTCCGCTGGTCCCTCGCCGAGGCCCGCGAACTCGCCGCCGAGACCGCCCGGAACAGCCCCGGCCTCGGCGACGAACTGCGCCGCCGCGACGGCCACGTCCCCCTGCTGCGGCTCCCGCTGCCCGCCGAGGGCACCGCGCCCGACGGCTACGACACCGTCGTCGTCCTCCCGCTCCGCGACCTCGCCGCCCTCGCCCTCGCCGAACGGCTCCTCGGCGCGATCGACGACGCCCTCCTGCTCACCCTCCCCGGGCTCGCCGAGATCGTCGTCGAGACCGCCGACGGGGTACGGACCCTGAGCCGCGCCGAGGACGACGGGCACGTGCGCGTGGACGACTCCGCCACCGGCAGCCGCCGCTGGCGGACCGTCAGCCACACCGGCCCCCTCGACCCCGGGCTCCTGAAGGACCGCCCGGTCGAGGAGCGGCTGCGCCCCCACTGGTCGGTCACCTGGGCCGTACCCGTGGACGACGCGGGAGCCCCGCGCCACCCGCGCACCACCCCGGTCGTCCACGCCCCCACCCCCACCGACGAACCCCTCGGCATCCCCGCGCTGCTCATCGCCTCGCTGCCGCTCGACACCGCCCGCAGGCACCCGGCGCCCGGCCCGCTCACCGACTTCCTCGTGCAGCGCGCCGCCGACGCCTACGCCGAACTCCTCGCGGACTGGCGGCCGGTGACCAGCGCCGCCCTGGACCTCGTCCCCGGACCGCTCGGCAAGGGCCCCCTCGACGGGGCGCTGCGCGAGGCGATCCTCGACCGGCTGCCGCGCGTCGCGTTCCTCGCGCCCGCCGTCCCCACCGAGGAACTCCCGGCGCTCCGCCCGATCGAGGCGGAGGTCGCCGAGGGCGCGGGCGCGGAGACCGTCGGCGTGCTCGCGGAGGTGTTCCCGACCCTGCTCCCGGCCGGTCTCGAACGGCGCCCCGAGCTGCGGACCCTGGGGGTCGGCCGGGTGCCGCTGACCGAGGCGGTCGACCGGCTCGCGGGCGTGGACCGCACCCCGGGATGGTGGTGGCGGCTCTACGACTCCCTCGCGGGCGTGGACCCCGACCGGCTCTCGGGCCTGCCGGTGCCGCTGGCGGCGCCGGAGGACGGCGGCCCGATCCGTACGACGACCGGCCCCCGCCAGGTGCTGCTGCCGCAGCACGGCACCCCGGTGGAGCTGACCCGGCTGGGCCTGAAGGTCGCCCACCCGGAGGCCGCCCACCCGATCCTGGAGAAGCTGGGCGCCCTGCCCGCCACGCCCCGCGCGGTCCTGACGACCCCGCAGGTGCGGGCGGCGGTCGCGGGCTCCCTCGACGCGGGCGAGATCTGGGACGAGGACGCGCTGGACGCGGAGGAACTCGCGGAGACCGTCCTCGGCCTGGTCAGGGACGCCGATCTGGAGCCGGGCGACGAGCCCTGGCTGGGCGCGCTCGCGCTCCCCGACGAGGACGGCGAGCTGTCGCCCGCGGGCGAGCTGGTGGTGCCGGGGTCGGCGTTCGCCGCCGTGATGCGGGAGGACGAGCTGGCGCTCGTCGACGCGGACCTGGCCGCCCGCTGGGGCGAGCGGCCGCTCGCCGCGTGCGGGGCCCTCACCACGTTCGCGCTGGTCCGGGCGACGGACCTGCTGCTCGACCCGGACGAGGTCGAGCCCCGCGAGGGCGACTATCCGGAGCCCGACGACGCGGGGCTGCTCGACGCGGTCGACGTGTGGTGCGAGGACGTCCTGGACCGGCTGCCGGAGTCCCCGGTGCCGCCGGTGGCGACGGAGATCGTGGCCGTACGGGACCTGGACCTGGTCGACGACGACGCCTGGCCCCGGGCCCTCGCGATGCTCGCCCTGCCGCCCCTGCGGGACGCCCTGACGCAGCCCGTACGGGTTCTGCTGCCCGACGGCACGACGGAGACCGTACGGTCGTACACGGCGTGGTGGCTGCGCGACCACCCCGTCCTGGACGGCCGCCGCCCGGCCGGACTGCGGGCCGAGGGCTCCGACCCGCTCCTGATCGGACTGTACGACTCCGCCGACGCGACCGGCTTCGAGGACGAGCAGGTCCTGCGGGCCCTGGGCGTCCGCACCTCGGTCGGCGCGCTCCTGGACGAGCCGGGCGGCGCGGCGGAGCTCCTCGCCCGGCTCGCGGACCCGTCCCGGGAGGTCACCGGCGCGCAGCTGCACGCCCTGTACTCGGCCCTCGCCGAACTGGACCCGGAGCAGGTGACGCTGCCGGACGAGCTGCGGGCGGTGGTGGACGGCGAGGTGGTCGTGGTCGACGCGGCGGACGCGGTGGTCGCGGACGCCCCGGACCTGCTGCCGCTCGCGGACGGGCTGCCGCTGCTCCCGGTGGCGCCGTCGCGCGCCGCCGACCTGGCGGACCTGCTCCAGGTGCGGCGGCTGAGCGGCACGGTGGACGCGGAGGTCACCACGAAGGGCGAGGAGCACGGGGTCCCGTCCCCGGTCCGCGCGCTCCTGGGGCCGACGACCCCGGCGACGTACGTCGAGCACGAGGAGCTCCTCGTGGCGGGCGCGGAGCTGGACTGGCGCCGCACCCCGGACGGCACGGTCCACGCCGCCACCCTGGAGGGCGTGGCGGCTGCCCTGGCCTGGGCCACCGGCCAGTGGCCCCGCCGCTTCGAGGTCGCCGCCCTCCTGGAGGACCCGACCCGGACGGCGGAACTGGCCAGGGACCGCTGGTTCGACTGAGACCGCCCGGCAGATGGGGGGTGGGAGAAGGCGCGTGCCCAGCCCCGCGACGCCGCCCCCCATTTCGCCGGTCGGTCTGAGCCGGTCCGGCCGAGGGGCGCGCCGGTCAGGCGCTCCAGAGCGCGCCGCGCCGGTGCCGGGCCTCCGGCACGTCGGCGGTCCCGGCGGCGTCGAGGTCGAGACGGCCGCCGGGTCCGTCGACCAGGCGCCGCAGCACGCCGACCCGGTGGCGCAGCCGCTGCCGGGCCCGGCGCTCCTCCACACCGGCCTCCCGGGTGACGGTGCGGTCGCCCTGGTACCGGGGGAACGCGTAAACCTCCACCGTGCGCCGCACCGCGCGGGGCCGCTGCCGGCGGCCCTCCCGTGCGGCCTCGCGGGCGCCGGAGGCGTCGTACCGGAGGCCGTGGAGGACCACGGCGCGCCAGGGCCGCCCCGGCGGCCGGTCTCCGGCGGGGCGGGGGCGGCCGGGTCGGGGGTGGTGGGCGGTGCGGGTCATGGGGCTCCCTGGGCGTCGGACCACCGGACGTCTCCTGGCGGGCTGCCCGGACCCCCGGGACCTCTCGGCCCGATGCTCCGCCTCGTCCGCACGCGGGCACCCTACGGTTCCGTACGCGGCCCCCGCGACCCGGTTGCCGAGGGGGCGGCCCCGTAGGCCCCGGGGCCTACGCCGGGAACCTGCGCCCCACCCAGCGCCAGACGAACTCCAGGACGACGCAGCCCGCCGCCGCGATGGCCACGGCCGTCCACGGCATGGTGACGCCGATCAGTTTCAGGGCGAAGAAGTTCTGGAGCCAGGGGACGGCGAGGACCAGGAGGAAGGCGCCGCCCATGGTGGCGACCAGGGTGAGGCGCCACCACGTGTAGGGGCGGGCGATGATCGCCAGGACCCACATGGAGACCAGGAAGAGGGTCAGGGTGGCGGCGCTGGTCTCGGCGGCCAGGGCGTCCGGGCCGGTGTAGTGGTGGCGGGCCAGCAGATACGTGACGAAGGTGGTCGTCGCCGCGATGACACCGCCGGGGATCGCGTACCGCATGACCCTGCGGACGAAGTGCGGCCTGGCCCGTTCCTTGTTGGGCGCGAGGGCCAGGAAGAAGGCCGGGACGCCGATGGTGAGGGTCGACAGCAGCGTCAGGTGACGGGGCAGGAACGGGTACTCGACCTGGAAGCAGACCACCAGGACGGCCAGGAGGACCGAGTACACCGTCTTGGTGAGGAAGAGCGTCGCGACCCGGGTGATGTTGCCGATGACCCGGCGGCCCTCCGCGACCACCGACGGCAGCGTGGCGAACGAGTTGTTCAGGAGGACGATCTGGGCGACCGCCCGGGTCGCCTCCGAGCCGGAGCCCATCGACACGCCGATGTCGGCGTCCTTCAGGGCAAGGACGTCGTTGACGCCGTCGCCGGTCATGGCGACGGTGTGGCCGCGCGACTGGAGCGCCGCCACCATGTCCCGCTTCTGCTGCGGGGTGACCCGGCCGAAGACCGCGTTCGCGTCGAGGACCTTCGCCATCTCCTCCCGGTCGGTGGGGAGGGTGCGGGCGTCCACGGTGTCCTCGGCGCCCGCCATGCCGAGCTTCCCGGCGACCGCGCCGACGGAGACCGCGTTGTCACCGGAGATGACCTTGGTGACGACGTTCTGCTCGGCGAAGTAGGCGAGGGTGTCGGCGGCGTCGGGCCGCAGCCGCTGTTCGAGGACGACGAGCGCGGTCGGCCGGGCGCCGACGGCCAGGCCGGGCTCGTCGAGGTCGCGGTCCGTACGGGCGAGGAGCAGCACCCGCAGGCCCTGCTCGTCGAGCCGGTCGATGTCGGCGAGCGTGGGGTCCCCGGCGGGCAGCAGGACGTCGGGGGCGCCGAGCAGCCACGTCGAGTTCTCCCCGTCGCCCTCGCTGAAGGACGCCCCACTGTACTTGCGCGCGGAGGAGAACGGCAGCGACGCGGTGCAGCGCCACTCCACGGGGGTCTCCGGGGAGGCGTCGATGACTGCCTGGAGGGAGGCGTTCGGGTGCGGGTCGGACTCGCCGAGGGCCGCGAGCACCTTCCGTACGTACGCCTCGTCGGCGTCGTGCAGCGGGCGCAGCTCGGTGAGGTTCATGCCGCCCTCGGTGAGCGTGCCCGTCTTGTCGAGGCACACGACGTCCACCCGGGCGAGGCCCTCGATGGCGGGCAGCTCCTGCACGAGGCACTGCTTGCGGCCCAGCCGGACGACCCCGATGGCGAAGGCGACGGAGGTCAGCAGGACGAGACCCTCGGGGATCATCGGGACGATGCCGCCGACCGTACGGGCGATGGCGTCCTTGACGTTGTCGCTCTTGGCGAAGAGCTGGCTGAGGATCAGCCCCAGCGCGGTCGGGACCATCATCCACGTCACGTACTTGAGGATCGTGGAGATGCCGGTGCGCAGCTCGGAGTGGACGAGGGTGAAGCGGGACGCCTCCTCGGCGAGCTGCGCCGCGTACGCCTCACGGCCGACCTTGGTGGCGGTGAAGGCGCCGCCGCCCGCGACGACGAAGGAGCCGGACATCATCCGGTCGCCGGGCTTCTTCACGACGGGGTCGGCCTCGCCGGTCAGCAGGGACTCGTCGACCTCCAGGCTGTCGGCCTCGGCGACCTCGCCGTCGACGACGACCTTGTCGCCGGGGCCCAGCTCGATGAGGTCGCCCAGGACGATGGCGGAGGTGGAGATCTCGGTGGGGGCGCCGTCGCGCCGGACGGTCGGTCTCGCCTCGCCGATGACGGCGAGCCCGTCGAGGGTCTTCTTGGCGCGGAGCTCCTGGATGATGCCGATGCCGGTGTTGGCGACGATCACGAAGCCGAAGAGGCTGTCCTGGATCGGCGCGACGAACAGCATGATCGCCCAGAGGACGCCGATGATGGCGTTGAAGCGGGTGAAGACGTTGGCGCGGACGATCTCGGTGGTCGAGCGGGAGCTGCGCACCGGGACGTCGTTGACCTCGCCGCGCGCGACGCGTTCGGCGACCTCGGCGGAGGTGAGTCCGCCGGGCCGGTGCACGACGGGCGGCCCGCTCCCCGCCGTCTCGCCGCCGCCCGTGTCGATCTTCGCCCGCTGAGTCATGTTTTCGACGGTACGGCCGGTTCGGGGCGTTCACCTGCCGAGGGGGGTGAAGATCAGACCGGGGGAGGAGGGGAATCGTCCGCTGGTTCCATGCGCGGGCCGCCGGTCCCGGTCTCGGGTGCGGGGTGCCTTCCGGCGCGGTGCCGGGGTCTCCGTGCGCGGGCCCGCCGGAGGCGTTACGTCTCCGGGTGGTCCTCGGCCGGTCCGGGCGCCGCCGCCACCGCCGCCGCGTGCCGCTTGATCGCCGCGTCCCGCTTCCGTACGTACCAGATGCCGATCAGGCCGAGTCCGCCGCCGGCCAGGCAGGTCCACACCCACCAGGTGAGGTCCCGGTCGTCGAACCAGCCGTAGAAGGGGACCTGGACGAGGAAGAGGACGAACCAGAGGATCGTTCCGCCGGTGATGGTGGCGACGACGGGCCCTTCCAGGGGCTCGGGTGCCTCGTGCTTCGGTGTCCACTTCGCCATGGGCACCAGTCTAGGTGGCGGGAATTCGTACCCACACGTGGTCTACGCGCGGAGATGGACTCCCGATCGTTCATGTGTTCATACTGAAACGGTTTGCCTATGGCGGGTTTCTTTCGTATGAACCGCCAAATGGACTTCTCCCCGATGAGGACCCCCATGAGCACCACGGCCCCCGCCAAGGCCACGCCCCCCGAGCCGTCCGCTCCGACCTCGGGCCTCGACCGCTACTTCAAGATCTCCGAGCGCGGTTCGACCGTCGCCCGCGAGATCCGGGGCGGTTTCGCCACCTTCTTCGCGATGGCCTACATCATCGTGCTGAACCCGATCATCCTCGGCAGCGCCAAGGACATGTACGGGAACCAGCTCGACAGCGGGCAGCTCGTCACCGCGACCGTCCTGACGGCCGCGTTCTCCACGCTCCTCATGGGGGTCATCGGCAACGTCCCGATCGCCCTCGCCGCCGGTCTCGGCGTCAACACGGTCGTCGCCCTCCAGCTCGCGCCCAAGATGTCCTGGCCCGACGCCATGGGCATGGTCGTCCTCGCGGGCGTCGTCGTCATGCTCCTGGTCGCCACCGGACTGCGCGAGCGCGTGATGAACGCGGTCCCGGTCGGCCTGCGCAAGGGCATCGCGATCGGCATCGGCCTGTTCATCATGCTGATCGGCCTCGTCGACTCCGGCTTCGTCTCCCGCATCCCCGACGCCGCCCACACCACCGTCCCGCTCCAGCTCGGCGGCTCCGGCCACCTCCTCGGCTGGCCGGTCCTGGTCTTCGTCCTGGGCACGCTGCTCACCCTCGCGCTGATCATCCGCAAGGTGCCGGGCGCGATCCTCATCTCGATCGTCGTCATGACGATCGTGGCGATGGTCATCAACGCCGTCGCGACCGTGCCCTCCTGGGGCCTCACCACTCCGGAGTGGCCGGGCAACCCGGTCGCCTCCCCGGACTTCGGTCTGGTCGGGCAGGTCAGCCTCTTCGGCGGCTTCTCGAAGGTCGGCGTCCTCACCGGCGTCCTCTTCGTCTTCACCGTGCTGCTGTCCTGCTTCTTCGACGCCATGGGCACGATCCTCGGCGTCGGCGACGAGGCCAAGCTGACGGACAAGGACGGCAACTTCCCCGGCATCAACAAGGTCCTGCTCGTGGACGGTCTGGCCGTCGCCTCCGGCGGCGCCACCTCGTCCTCGGCGACCACCTGCTTCGTGGAGTCCACGGCGGGCGTCGGCGAGGGCGCGCGGACCGGCCTCGCCTCGGTCGTGACCGGCGCGCTGTTCTCCGTGGCGCTGTTCCTCACGCCGCTGGCCACCATGGTGCCCTCGCAGGCGGCCACGCCCGCCCTGCTCGCGGTCGGCTTCCTGATCCTGGCCGGGTCGGTCAAGGACATCGACTGGGGCGACTACACCATCGCGGTGCCCGCGTTCCTGGCGATGGTCATGATGCCGTTCACCTACTCGATCACGAACGGCATCGGCATCGGCTTCATCTCGTTCAGCGTGCTGCGCCTCGCGGCGGGCCGGGGCCGCGAGGTCCCCGTCGCCATGTACGTCGTGTCGGCGGTCTTCGTCTTCTACTACGCGATGCCGGCGCTCGGCCTCACGTGATCCGGGCCCCGGGCCCCCGCGGGCCCGGGTGCCCCGCCCTCCCCGTAGAACTTCTCCGTCTCCTCGACGGCGGTCGTGAACCGCTCGTCGAAGTCCTCCCGAATGAGCGTCCGGACGACATAGTCCTGGACGCTCATTCCTCTTCTGGCGGCGTGACCTCTGAGCCGGTCGAGCAGCTCACTGTCGATGCGCAGGCTGAGCACTGTCGATCCCATGCCGCTCAGGGTCGGGCCACCCGGGACCCCTCCGTGTCACTTTCCGGATTCGACTCACTCGTTCGGGTGATACATCGAGTCCGGAGTGTTCCTTCCCGGCGCCCGGTTCACCTGCGGGGCGGGAGGGCGGGATGTGATCCGCGCTACGTCGGCGTGTTCCCGTTGGTATTTAGGAAGAGTAATGACTTAGGCTAACGAACATGCCTGACCTGTCCCACGGCACCGCCGACGACGTCGCGGCCGTGAACGCGCTGCGCTCCTCCGTCATGCGACTGGGCCGACGCCTCAAGCACCAGCGCGTCGACGAGTCGCTGAGCCCCACCGAGATGTCGGTGCTCGGCACCCTCGCGCTCTGCGGCTCCGCCACCCCCGGCGAACTGGCCCGCAAGGAGCACGTCCAGCCGCCGTCGATGACCCGCATCGTCGCACTGCTCGAAGCCAAGGGACTGGTCCGGCTGGAGCCGCACCCCGACGACCGTCGGCAGAAGGTGGTCAGCCCGACCGAGCAGGCCGAGACCATGCTCGAAGAGTCCCGCCGCAAGCGGAACGCCTGGCTGTCCTCCCTCGCCGAAGGACTGGACGAGGACGAATGGGCCAAGCTGCGCGCCGCCGCCCCGGTCCTGGAGAAGCTCGCCCACCTGTAATCCAGGCGCCAAGGAGGCGACGCACTTTGAGCACGGGACCCGGAGCAGACTCCGCACCCGTCCACCGACCCACCCTCAAGACCCGTCGGCGGGGGGAAACCTTCTCCTCGCTCGGCATACGCAACTACCGGCTGTTCTTCACCGGTGCCATCGTCTCCAACACCGGCACCTGGATGGCCCGCATCACCCAGGACTGGCTGGTCCTCAGCATCACCGGCTCCGCCGCCGCCGTCGGCATCACGACCGCCCTGCAGTTCCTGCCCATGCTGCTCTTCGGGCTCTACGGCGGAGTGATCGCCGACCGCTACCCCAAGCGGAACCTGCTGCTCGTCAGCCAGGCCGCCCTCGGACTCTGCGGCATCGCGCTCGCCGTCCTCACCCTCTCCGGCAACGTCCAGGTCTGGCACGTCTACCTCATCGCCTTCCTCCTCGGCATGGTCACCGTCGTCGACAACCCGGCCCGGCAGTCCTTCGTCTCCGAGATGGTCGGACCCGCCCAGCTCCGCAACGCCGTCTCCCTCAACTCGGCCAACTTCCAGTCCGCCCGCCTCATCGGCCCCGCCGTCGCGGGCGTCCTCATCGCCGGAGTCGGCAGCGGCTGGGCCTTCCTCCTCAACGGCCTCTCCTTCATCGCCCCGCTCATCAGCCTGCTGCTCATGCGGACCGGCGAACTCCACAAGGTCGAGCGCGCCCCGCGCGGCAAGGGCCAGCTCCGGGAAGGCCTGCGGTACGTCGCCGGACGGCCCGACCTCATCTGGCCTATCGTCCTCGTCGGCTTCATCGGCACCTTCGGATTCAACTTCCCCATCTGGCTCACCGCCTTCTCCAGCGACGTCTTCCACGTCGGAGCCGGTACCTACGGCTTCCTCAACACCCTCATGGCCGCCGGATCCCTCGTCGGCGCCCTCGCCGCCGCCCGGCGCGGCTCCACCCGGCTCCGGATGCTGGTGATCGCGGCGGCCGTCTTCGGCGTCCTGGAGATCGCGGCGGCCCTGTCACCCACGTTCTGGCTGTTCGCGCTGCTCCTCGTACCCATCGGCATGATCGGCCTCACGGTCAACATCGCCGCGAACTCCGCCGTCCAGATGGCGACCGATCCGGCCATGCGGGGGCGGGTCATGAGCCTCTACATGATGGTCTTCGCCGGCGGCACGCCGATCGGCGCGCCGCTCCTCGGCTGGGTCACCGACACGTACGGCGCCCGTGCCGGGTTCGCCGCCGGTGGCGCGATCTCGCTGCTGGCGGCCGTCGTCGTCGGGCTCGTCCTCGCCCGGGTCGGGGGGCTCAAGGTCGCCTGGGCCTGGCGGCACGGGCACCCTCGGGTGCGGGTGGTCTCCCGGGAGCGGCTGGTGGTGGTGGCGTAGCCCTCGGGCGGGCGGTGCCCTTGGGCGGGCGGTGCCCTTGGGCGGGCGGCGTGGTCGTCGGGGGGTGCTCGCCGGGGGTGCTCGTCGGCTGTCGGCCTGACCGGGGTGGGGTTCCGTCGGGCCTTGCCCTGACCTCGTCGGGTGGTTCCGGCCGGTGTCCTGACCTCGTCGGGTGGTTCCGGCCGGTCGGTGGGCCGGGGCCGGGACCTCCGCGCGGGAGGGGTGTCCGGACTGCGTCTCACCGCGCTTCGCGCGAGTTCAAGACGCTTTTACGTCCGGACACCCCTCCCGCGCTCCGGTCCCGGCCCCTCCCGCCGTTCTCCGCCGTCCCTTTGGGGGTGGCCGGTGCTGTTCGTCGTTCTCGGCCGTCCCTTTGGGGATGGCCGGTGCTCTTCGTCGTTCTCGGCCGTCCCTTCGGGGGTGGCTGGTGCTGTTCGTCGTTCTCAGGCGTCCCTTTGGGGGTGGCTGGTGCTCTTCGTCGTTCTCGGGTGTTCCTCGGCTTGGGTTCCGGTTGTTTCTGCCCTCTCGGGCGTTTCTCGGCTTCGCCTTCGGGTTGCTCTTCGGTGGGGGAGGGCGGTGTCTTCCGGTGTTCTCGTCCGGCCTCGTGGGTTGATCAGAGTTTTTTCTCCAGGACCTGGCCCGGCCAGTCGCCCACCTCGAAGGGGGTGGTGCGGGTGAAGCCCTGGGATTCGTAGTACTCGATCAGGCGGCCCCCGCTGCCCGCGAAGCAGTCCACGCGGAGGAGCGAGACGCCCTGGCGGCGGGTCTCCGCCACCGCGTGCGCCAGGAGCGCCGCGCCCACTCCCCGGCCGTGGAACCGCGTGTCCGTCGCCAGGAGCCGTACGTACACCTCCGGCTCCTCGGCGGGCGGGACGTACTGGCCCGGGAACGGGGTGAGGGTCATCGTCCCCGCCGGTACGCCGTCGATCTCGGCGATCCACGGGTCGCCCGCCGCCATGGTGTCCTCGACCTGCCGTACGGCCTTCGGGCGGGCGGAGAACGGTTCCGTGCCCCACTGGGCCGTGATGCCCCGGGCGTTGAGCCACGTCACGGCGCTGTCGAGCACACCGAGTATCGCGGGGAGGTCCGCCTCCCCGCCCTTCCTGATGGTGATCTCCATCCGGCCGAGGCTAGCGGGTGACAGACTCGCCCCATGAGGCTCTTCGCCGCCGTCCTCCCGCCCCCCGAGCGGCTGGCCGAGCTCGGACACGTCGTCGGCCTGCTGCACCGGCTGCCCGGGGCCGACGCGCTCCGCTGGACCTCGCCGCCCGGACGGCACCTCACCCTCGCCTTCCTGGGCGAGGTCGACGAGGAGCTGCTGCCCGAGCTGCGCGTCCGGCTGGCCCGCGCCGCGCACCGCACCCCGTCCTTCCCGCTGCGGCTGCGCGGCGGCGGACACTTCGGGCGCCGGGCCCTGTGGACCGGGGTCGCCGGGGACCTGGACGAACTGCGGCTCCTCGCGGAACGGGCCGACGCCGCCGCGCGCAGGTCCGGGATCCCCATGGACGAGCACCGCGGCTACCGGCCGCACCTCACACTGGCCCGCGCCCGTACGGACGCGGTCGACCTGCGGCCCTTCCTCGACGGGCTCGACGGCTTCGAGGGGACCCGCTGGGAGGCCGCCGAGCTGTCCCTGGTCCGTTCGAACCTGCCGGAGGGCGGGGTGCCGGGCGAGCGGCCCCGGTACGAACGGGTCGACGGCTGGCCGCTGGAAGGCGGGCCCGTACGGGCGGGGTGAGGGGCGCGTCCGGCGGCCGGGTAACCTCGAAGGGTGGATCCGAAGACCCGAAACCGAATCATGGCCGGTGTGCTCGTACTGATGTTCGCAATTATCGCGGTGGCCTCCGTGGCCGGTCTCTAGCCCCCGGGGCGCCTCCCACGGCGTGGGAAGCCGCTTGCTTCGAGCGCACTCCAGGCAGTTGGCTTGTCGTCCATGGAGTACACGCAGCTCGGACGCACCGGACTCAAGGTCAGCCGCCTCGTTCTCGGCACGATGAACTTCGGACCGCAGACGGACGAGACCACCAGCCACGCGATCATGGACACGGCTCTCGACGCCGGTCTCAACTACTTCGACACCGCCAATGTGTACGGCTGGGGTGAGAACAAGGGGCGTACGGAGTCGATCGTCGGCTCCTGGTTCGCCCTGGGCGACGGCCGCCGCGACCGTACCGTCCTCGCCACCAAGGTCTACGGCAACATGGGCCCCGACGGCGAGGCCTGGCCCAACCACGACAAGCTCTCGGCGCTGAACATCCGCCGCGCGGTCGAGGGCAGCCTCCGGCGGCTCGGCACCGACTACATCGACGTCTACCAGTTCCATCACGTCGACCGGGCCACCCCCTTCGAGGAGATCTGGCAGGCCGTCGACGTCCTGATCCAGCAGGGCAAGATCCTCTACGCCGGATCCTCCAACTTCCCCGGCTACAAGATCGCCCAGGCCAACGAGACCGCCGCCCGCCGGGGCTCCGTCGGGCTCGTCAGCGAGCAGTGCCTCTACAACCTCTTCGAGCGGCGCGCCGAGATGGAGGTCATCCCCGCCGCCCAGGAGTACGGCCTCGGGGTCATCCCCTGGTCGCCGCTGCACGGCGGTCTGCTCGGCGGCGTCCTCAAGAAGGAGGCCGAGGGCAAGCGCCGTACGGAGGGACGCGCGGCGGCCACCCTCGCCGACCCGGCCTCCCGGGCGAAGCTCCAGGCCTACGAGGACCTGCTCGACAAGCACGGCCTCCAGCCCGGGGAGACCGCCCTCGCCTGGCTCCTCACCCGGCCCGGCGTGACCGGCCCCATCGTCGGTCCCCGCACCCCCGAGCAGCTCTCCGGCGCCCTGCGCGCCCTGGAACTCGACCTGGGCGAGGAGCTCCTGGCCTCCCTCGACGAGATCTTCCCCGGCCCCGGCCCGTCCCCGGAGGCCTTCGCCTGGTGACGTGCCCGCCGGGCGGCGGGGGCGCGTGACGGCGCGCGTCCGGGCGTGTCCCGGGTGGCGGGGGCGTGTGCCCCCGCCGCTCGCGCCGCGCCCGCGCCGAACCCGCCCGCGCCCCGCCGGAGGATGCCCCGATCCGGGCCGTCCGGTCGGCGAAAGGCCCTTCTCCGCAAGGGGATCGAGCCCTAGCCTGGATGTCCGTCACGCGGGGATCCAGGGGGGAACCATGGAGGCCGAGCGCACGCTGCCACGTGAGTACCGGGTCAAACCCGGCCGGATGACCGGCGTCTACATCGCGGTGGGGGTCGCCGTGCCCGCCGGAATCCTGCCGCTCCTGAACGACCGCTCGATCCCCGGCGGGGTCAAGGCCCTCATCGGCGGGCTGCTCCTCGCCTTCGTCGTCTGGATCGTCGTCGCCGCCCGCAACTGCTCCACCACCGCCGACCGCACGGGCCTGCGGGTCCGGGGCATGGTGCGCACCCGGGGGCTCGCCTGGTCCGAGGTCCACGACATCCGCGCCGCGCCCAACCCGAGCACGGGTGGCGGACAGCCCCGGGTCCTCTCCTACGCCTACGGGCGCGACGGACGCAGGGTCCAGCTGATGTACCTGGACGACACCCATGTGGTCGTCGAGCAGGAGATCGCGGTGCTCCGCGCCGCCTGGGAGGAGCTGCGCGGCGCGGACTGGACGCCGGACGCGGCGGCCGAGCGGCTGATCGGCCGACGGCGGGCCCGGGAGGGTTCCCTGTTCAAGGCGATGTACTGGGCCTTCGGCTCGGTCTTCGTGGCCCTCGCCCTCTTCGTCGTCCTGCTGGTCGCGGACGGCGCGGCGATGGCCCCCGAGTGGATCCTCGTCGCCCCGGTCGTGACCTTCTTCGTGGTCTGGGCGGTCGCGGCCGTCCGTGCCCGGCGCCGGTAGGGGTCAGGGCAGCCGGTACGGGCCGCCCAGGCCCCATGCCTGGTGCATCGCGTCGGCGAACGCGGCGGCCAGCTTGTGCTCCCCGGTGGGGCCCGGGTGGGTGCCGTCGTAGGTGTCGGTCCCGAGGTCGTACGACTCCGGGACCGTGGCGAGGAGCAGGGGCGAGGCGGCCGTGTCCAGGTCGGCGACGGCCTTCGCGAGCAGCTCGTTGAACCGGGCGCACTCGGCGGCGAACGCGGGGTCGTACCCGGCGCGCACATTGGGGATGACCGGCAGGACGACGGCCCGGACGCGCGGGTTGGCGGCGCGGGCCGCCGCCGTGAACGCCCGGACGTTCTCCTCGGTCTGCCCGCTGTCGGTGTAGAAGCCGAGGTCGATCAGGCCCAGGGAGACGAGCAGCACGTCGGCGCCGGTCTCCGCCACGGTCCCGCCGATCACGGGCGCCATGTGCAGCCAGCCCTCGCCCCAGCCCGCCAGGTGCCGCCGGGCGGCGGCGGGGAAGGCGGGGTCGGCGTACGCCTGCGACACCGGGGCGTCGGCCGCCGGGTCGTACAGTCCGGTGCGCGGCCCGACGATCTCGTACCCGCCGGGCAGGGTGGACTCCAGGTGCCGCCACATGCGGTGACGCCAGGTCCAGTCGCCGGCGCTGCCGATGGTCATGCTGTCGCCGACGAACAGAAAACGCATGGTCATATCATCGCGGACGCCGTCCGGCGCGGGCGACGTGATGCGGGCCACGGGGCGGGGGCGCGGGGCGGGGCCGCGGTCCAGGTCCCCGTCCCCGTCCCGGCCGGATTCCGTCCGGGGCGTGGTCGGGTGGTGTGCGGCTGCGGGCCCGTGGCACGGGCGTGCCGGGCGGCCCGTCGCCTCCCCTGCGGACCGTGGCAGGCTGGGTCCATGCGATCTGCTCTGTGCGCCCTCGGCGCGGCGGCGGCCCTGGTGCTGCTTCCGGCCGGTCATGCCCGCGCCGAAGGCCAGGAGCCCGACCGGGACTTCACCGTCGAGGACCCCCGGATCACCGAGTCCAGCGGTCTCGCCGCGAGCCGCGCCCACCCCGGGATCTACTGGACCCACAACGACCAGGACGCGCCCCTGATCTACGGTGTCGACTCCCGTACGGGAAAGACCGTGGCGACCCTGACCATGAAGGGGGTCGGAACCCCCAGGGACATGGAGGCCATCGCGGTCGGTCCGGACGGTGACCTCTACGTCGGAGACATCGGCGACAACCTCGACGGCTCCTGGGACCACGTGTGGATCTACCGCTTCCCCGAGCCGGAGGTCCTGAAGGACCAGACGGTGGCGGCGAAGCAGTACGTCGTGAAGTACGCCGACGGGCCCCGCAACGCCGAGGCGCTCATGGTCCATCCGAAGACCGGCCGGGTCTACATCGCCAGCAAGAAGCAGAGCGGCGGCGGCCTGTACGCGGGCCCCGAGCGGCTCTCCTCCTCGGGCACGAACGTCTTCCGCCGGGTCGGAGAGGTGCCCTGGGTGACCGACGGCGCCTTCTCCCCGGACGGCGGCAGTCTCGTCCTGCGCGGCTACTTCAGCGCGAAGGAGTACGTCTGGAAGGCGGGCGGCGCGGGCGGCGGGAGCCTCGGTGACGAGGGCACGCCGGTCGCGGCGCCGTTCCAGGGCCAGGCGGAGTCGGTGACGTACACCAGGGACGGCTCGGCGTTCATGTTCGGCTCGGAGGGGAGCGGCAGCCGGGTCCTGAGGGTGGAGCGGTCCGGGGCTCCGGCCCCTTCGAAGAACCCGTCCGGCGGTCCTTCCGGCGGTTCTTCCGGCGGTCCGGGCGCGTCGGCCCCGTCCTCCGGGGGCTCGGCCGCCGAGGGCGACCGGGGGAGCGTCACGGTCGGCTTCCTGGTCCTCGCGGGCGCCACCGTCCTGGTGCTCGGCGGGAAGCGGCTCGTCAGGAAGAAGTGATCCCGGGGGCCGGACCCGGGCGGGTGCCCCCGGCGGTGCCGGGGTCCGCGCCGGGGTTCTTGTCCGGGGCGGTGTCGGGGTCTGCGCCGGGGCGGGTCCGGGGTGGCGCCGGGGTCTTGTCCAGGTGGGTCAGGGGGCGCTGTCCGGGGTGGGCCCGGCGGCGTCCGGGTGGCCCGCGTCGGTCACCAGGGTCTCGAAGCCGTCCATGAGCCGGGCGAGGCCGAAGGCGAAGTGGTCGGTCTCGCGGGCGAAGGTGTCGTCGGCGAGCGCCGCCATCAGCGGGTAGTCGCCGGAGAGCATCGCCCGTTCCAGGTAGGGCCGCTGGACGCGCCAGAACTCCTCGTCGTCGACGCCGGTCTCCCGCGCCGCCTCGGCCGCCTGGAGTTCCATCCGCGCGGAGCCCGCCGCGAAGCTCTGCACGGCGATGATCACCGAGATGGTGTCGGGGTCGCTCAGCCCCATGCCGTGCGGTCCCTTGAGGCCCGCCAGACAGAGTTCGAGACCGCGCAGCGCGCTGGGGCCGAGGAGGGAACGGGCCTGGTTGACCTTGAGCAGCCAGGGGTGGGACCGGTAGAGGCCGATCGTGGTGCGGGCCAGCGCGGTGACGGTGTCGCGCCAGTCGGCGGGGGCGGGCGGGCCGTCGGGGAGGGACTCGCCCTGGACGCGGTCGAGCATCAGGTCGAGGAGTTCGGTCTTGCCGGGGACGTACCGGTAGAGCGACATCGTGCCGACGCCGAGTTCGGCCGAGACCCGGCGCATCGAGACGGCGTCGAGGCCCTCGGTGTCCGCGAGGCCGATCGCCGTGGTGACGATCCGGTCGAGGGTGAGGCCCGGCTTGGGGCCCCGGCTGGGTCGGTCGCCCGTGCCCCAGAGGAGGTCGAGGCTGCTCTTCGTCATGCCGTCACTCTAAAACCCGGCGTACCGGACGCGGAATTAAAACTGGGTACACCGTACTCTCTTGGGTACGGTGTACCCAGTTGGGGTGCGGCAAGACCGCGCCCCCGACATCCGGAGGCACAGCCATGCCCGAATCCGCCGTGACGCCCGCCCACCGCCCCCTCCCGCCCGGCCGCCGTCCCGCGCCCCACGACCGTCCCGGCGCCCCCGCCGGACACGCCGTCCTCACCGAAGGGCTCCGCAAGCACTACCGGAGCAAGGACGGCGCCGCCCCTCCCGCGCTCGACGGCTTCGACCTCGCCGTCCGCCCCGGCACCGTCCACGGCCTCCTCGGCCCCAACGGCGCGGGCAAGACCACCGCCGTCCGTATCCTCGCCACCCTTCTCAAGGCCGACGGCGGGCGCGCCGAGGTCGCCGGGGCCGACGTCGCCCGGGACCCGGGCACCGTCCGCGCCCGCATCGGCCTCGCCGGGCAGTACGCCGCCGTCGACGAGGGCCTGACCGGCCGCCAGAACCTCGAACTCTTCGGCAGGCTCTTCCACCTCGGGGCCCGCCGCTCCCGCGACCGCGCCGCCGAACTCCTCGACCGCTTCGGGCTGACCGAGGCCGCCGACCGGGGCGCGCAGGAGTACAGCGGCGGGATGCGCCGCCGCCTCGACCTCGCCGCCTCGATGATCCTGGCCCCCGCCGTGCTCTTCCTCGACGAGCCCACCACCGGACTCGACCCCCGGGCCCGGGGCGAGGTCTGGGAAGCGGTCCGGGCACTCGTGGCGGGCGGCACGACCGTCCTGCTCACCACCCAGTACCTCGACGAGGCCGACCGGCTCGCCTCCCGGATCACCGTGATGGACCGGGGCCGGGCCATCGCCGACGACACCCCCGACCGCCTCAAGGACCGGGTCGGCGGCGACCGGGTGGAGGTCGTCGTCGCCGAGCCCGCCGACCTCCCGGCGGCCCGCGCGGTGCTCGCCCGGGTCGCGGGCACGGAGCCCCGTACCGACGAGGCGGGCCGCCGGGTCCACGTCCCCGTCACCGACCGGGTCGCCGCCCTCACCGAGATCGCCCGCTCCCTCCAGGAGGAGCGGATCGCCGTGGAGGACCTGGCCCTGCGCCGCCCCACCCTCGACGACGTCTTCCTCCGGCTGACGGGCCAGGAACCGGGGGGCGGCCGGGAACCGGGGGGCGGCCGGGATCCGGGAGGTGACCGGGAGGCCGGGAGCGGCCGGGACGCCGCCGTCCGCCGCGAGGCCGGAAGCGTCCGGGAGTCCGCCGCCGACGGCCGGGAGGCCGCCGCATGAGCGCCGTCACCCTCGACCGGGCCTACTGGGCGTTCGCCGACTGCCTCACCCTGGTCCGGCGGACCCTGCTCAACTACCGCCGCAAGCCGGTCGCCATCCTCTGGCAGCTCGGCTTCCCCATCCTCTCCGTGCTGCTGTACGGCTTCGTCTTCGGCAGCGCCATGCGGGTCCCCGGCGGCGGGGACTACCGCGAGTTCCTGATGCCCGGCATGTTCACGATGACGATGGCGTTCGGGCTGATGAACACCGCGACGGCCGTGGTCTCCGACAGCGGCAAGGGGGTCGTGGACCGGTTCCGTTCCATGCCGATGGCCCCGTCCGCCGTCACCACCGGCCGGGGGCTGTCCGACCTGCTGGTCGCCTCCGCCGAACTCGCCATCCTCGCCGCCACCGCCCTCGCCATCGGCTGGACCTCGGACAGCGGCCCCGCCGCCACCCTCCTCGGCTTCGGCCTGCTGCTGCTCCTGCGCTTCAGCCTCATCTGGGTGGGCGTGTGGTGCGGGCTCACCGTCCCGAACACGGAGACGGCGGGCGCCCTCTACGCGGTCGTCTTCCCGATCACGATGATCTCCAGCGTGTACGTGGCGCCGTCGCTGATGCCCTCCTGGCTCGGCCCGGTCGCCGCCTGGAACCCGATCTCCTCCACGGTGACCGCCACCCGCGAGCTCTTCGGCAACCCGGGCGCGGACGGCGGCACCTGGGTGGAACAGCACGCCGTCCTGATGGCGTTCGCCTGGCCGCTGGCGATCACGGCCGTCTTCCTGCCGCTGGCCGTACGGAAGTACCAGGCCCTCAGCAGGTGAGACGGGACGCGAAGGGCCCGGCACCGCGCGTGCGGTGCCGGGCCCTTCCGTACGACGGGGCGGGACGCGGTTACAGGTTCTCGATCACGTAGTCGACGCACGCCGTCAGGGCGCGCACGTCCGCCGGGTCGATCGCCGGGAACATCGCGACCCGCAGCTGGTTGCGGCCCAGCTTGCGGTAGGGCTCGGTGTCCACGATGCCGTTGGCGCGCAGCACCTTCGCGACCGCCGCCGCGTCGACCTCGTCCGCGAAGTCGATCGTGCCGATGACCTGCGAGCGCTTCGCCGGGTCCGTCACGAACGGCGTCGCGTGCTTGGACTCCTCGGCCCAGCCGTACAGCGCGTCCGACGACTCCTTCGTCCGGGCCACGGCCCAGTCCAGACCGCCCTGGCCGTTGATCCACTTCAGCTGCTCGTTGAGCAGGAAGAGGGTCGACAGCGCCGGGGTGTTGTACGTCTGGTTCTTCAGCGAGTTGTCGATCGCCGTCGGCAGCGAGAAGAACTCCGGGATGTGCCGGCCCGACTCGTGGATCTTCCGCGCCCGCTCCAGGGCGGCGGGGGAGAAGGCCGCCAGCCACAGACCGCCCTCGGCGGCGAACGACTTCTGCGGGGCGAAGTAGTAGACGTCCGTCTCGGCGATGTCGACCGGCAGACCGCCCGCGCCCGAGGTCGCGTCGACCAGGACGAGCGCGCCCTCGTCGGCGCCCGCGACCCGCTCGATCGGGGCGGCGACACCGGTGGAGGTCTCGTTGTGGGTGTACGCGTAGACGTCGGTGCCCGCCTCGGCCACCGGCTCCGGGTGGGTGCCCGGGTCGGCGGAGATCACGGTCGGCGCGTCCAGCCACGGGGCCAGCTTCGCGGCCTTCGCGAACTTGGAGGAGAACTCACCGAAGGTGAGGTGCTGCGACTTCTGCTCGATGAGCCCGTGCGTCGCCACGTCCCAGAAGGCGGTGGAGCCGCCGTTGCCCAGGATCACCTCGTAGCCCTCGGGCAGCGAGAAGAGGTCACGGATGCCGGTACGCACCTCGCCGACCAGGTTCTTGACCGGAGCCTGGCGGTGGGACGTGCCGAGGAGGGAGGTGCCGGTCGCGGCCAGGGCGTCCAGCGCCTCCCTACGCACCTTGGAGGGGCCCGCGCCGAAACGGCCGTCGGCGGGCTTGATGTCAGCGGGAATCTGGATATCAGCCACGAGGCGGAGGGTATCGGGTCGGGAAGGGGCCGGTCGCCGCATGTCCGCCCGATGAGACGAGGACTGAGACATCCTGGCCTTGTGGGAACACACGAGCAAGGGACCGGGGAAGCGACCGCACTCGCCGCCGCGCTGCGGGCGGCCGTCGCCGGGGACGTCGACTTCTCCGCCGCCGCACGCGCCCTGACCACCATGGACGCCTCCAACTACCGGCGGGTTCCGGTCGGCACGGTCGCGCCCCGGGACGCCGACGACCTGGCGGCCGTCCTGGAGGTGTGCCGGGCGCACGGGACACCGGTCGTCGCACGCGGCGGCGGCACCTCGATCGGCGGCCAGGCCACCGGAACCGGCGTCGTGCTCGACCTCACACGGCACCTGGACGGGCTGGTCTCCCTGGACCCGGAGGCGCGCACGGCGGTCGTACGGCCGGGGCTCGTCCTCGACCGGCTGCGGGAGGCGGCCCGCCCGTACGGGCTGACCTTCGGCCCCGACCCGTCCACCCACGGCCGCTGCACCCTCGGCGGCATGATCGGCAACAACGCCTGCGGGGCGCACTCGGTCGCCTGGGGCACGACGGCGGACAACGTGCGCTCGCTGGAAGTGATGACCTACCGGGGCGAGCGGTTGACGCTGGGGCGGGGCGGTCCGGCGGGACAGGACGGACAGGACGGGCCGGGTGGGCCGGGTGGGCCGGGTGGGCAGGACGGGCAGAGTGGGCCTGGTGGGCCGGTGCCGGGCGGACCGGTGGTCCCGGGGGCCGGTGGCTCCGTGTCGCGGGGCGCGCCCGCCGGGCTGCTCGACCTCGTCGGGCGGAACCTCGCGCCGCTGCGCACCGGCTACCCGCAGGGGCTCCCGCGCCGGATCTCCGGGTACGCCCTCGACGCGCTGCTTCCCGAGCGGGGCACGGACGTGGCCCGCTCCTTCTGCGGCAGCGAGGGCACCCTCGGGATCGTGACGGAGGCGACCCTCCGGCTGGTCCCGCTGCCCGCCGCGCCCGTGCTCGTCGTCCTCGGGTACGCCGACGAGAGCGCGGCGGCCGAGGCGGCGGCCGGGCTCCTCCCGTACGGGCCGCTGACCGTGGAGGGCATGGCCGCCGACCTCGTACGGGACGGCGGCGCGGGGCTGCCCCGGGGCGGGGCCTGGCTGTTCTGCGAGACCGACGGCGAGGGCGCGGCCCGCCGTCTGGTGCGGGCGGCGGACGCGCTCGACGCGGTGCTCGTGACCGACCCGGCCGGACAACGGGCGCTCTGGCGGATCAGGGAGGACGCGGCGGGCACCGCGACCCGGCTCCCGGACGGGACCATGGCCTGGCCGGGCTGGGAGGACTGCGCGGTGCCGCCCGCCCGGCTCGGCGCGTATCTGCGCGACTTCCGCGCCCTCCTCGCCGAGCACGGCCTCAGGGGCGTCCCCTACGGGCACTTCGGCGACGGCTGCGTCCACGTCCGGATCGACTTCGACCTGTGGACCGACCCGGGCGTACGGGACTTCCGGCGGTTCTCCGAGGCGACGGCCGACCTGGTGGTCGCCCACGGCGGCTCGCTCTCCGGGGAGCACGGCGACGGGCAGGCACGGGCCGAACTCCTGCCGAGGATGTACGGGGACGAACTCGTCGCCCTGTTCGGCGCCGTCAAGGACGTGTGGGACCCGGACGGCGGACTCAACCCGGGGATGCTGGTCCGGCCGCGCCCCCTCGACGAGGGCCTGCGGTTCGCCGGACTGCCCGCCACGGGCGCCGGGCGCGCCGCCGCCCGCTGCGTCGGGGTCGCGAAGTGCCGGGTGACGGGACCGGCTCCGGGACCGGACGTGATGTGTCCCTCGTACCGGGTGACCCGCGAGGAGAAGCACTCCACCCGGGGCCGGGCACGGCTGCTGCACGAGATGGCGCTGGGCGAGGTCGTCACCGGCGGATGGCGTTCGGAGGAGGTGCGGGAGGCCCTCGACCTCTGCCTGTCCTGCAAGGGCTGCCGCGCCGACTGCCCGGTGGGCGTCGACATGGCCGCGTACAAGGCCGAGTTCCTCGACCGGCACTACGCGGGCCCGCTCGGCTTCCTGCGCAGGCCCCGCTCCCACTGGACGATGGGACGGCTCCCGCACTGGCTCGACCTGTTCGGGCGGGCGCTGAACCCGGCGTCGCGGCTGCCGTTCGCGGCCCGCTGGGCGGGCGTCACCCCGGAGCGGGGCATCCCGCGCGTGGCCGCCCGGACCTTCACGTCCTGGTTCGCCGAGCGCGCCTCGGCCCGCCCTCCCGTCCTGACGCTCTGGCCCGACACCTTCACCGACCACCTGGCACCCGAGGTCGGTCTGGCGGCGCTCCGGGTCCTGGAGGCGGCCGGGCTCGGCGTGGCGCTGCCGCCGGGCCGGGTGTGCTGCGGTCTGACCTACGTCTCCACCGGTCAACTGGGCGCCGCGCGCAAGGTGATGCGCCGGACCCTGGACACCCTGGACACCCCGGACGGCGACGGGTCCGGACCGGTCGTCGTCCTCGAACCCTCCTGTGCGGCGGCGCTCCGCACCGACCTGCCCGAACTGCTCCCGGACGACCCGAGGGCGGCCCGGCTCGCGGCCTCGGTCCGCACCTTCGCCGAGGCCCTGGAGGAGCTGGCGCCGGGCTGGGAACCGCCCCGCCTGGACCGCCCGGTGACCGGCCAGACCCACTGCCACCAGCACGCGGTCCTCGGTGACGCGGCCGACCGGCGCCTCAGGGAGCGCGCGGGTCTGACCGGTGCACTGGAGGGCGGGTGCTGCGGTCTCGCCGGGAACTTCGGCTTCGAGCCGGGGCACTACGAGGTGTCGGTGGCGTGCGCCGAGGACCGGCTGCTCCCGGCGCTGCGGCGGGCCGCCCCGCACACGGAGGTCCTGGCGGACGGCTTCTCCTGCCGGACGCAGATCGCCGACCTGACCGGCGGCCGGGCCCGGCACCTGGCGGAACTCCTGTCGGAGGCGCTGGACCTGGGGGAGCCGTCGGGGCGGGCGGACGGTCCGGACGGTCCGGGTGATGCGGGTGATGCGGGTGATGCGGGTGGTCCGGGGGCCGGTGGTGGGGTCATTCCCCGCTGACGATCTCCCGGGCCATCGTCACGAGCGCCGCCGTCGCCGGGTGCGGGAAGGCGTCCCGCCAGGCCAGGACCACCGGGAGCGCCGGGGCGTCGGTCAGCGGGCGGTAGGCGACCCCCGGGTGCGGGTGCAGGGCGGCGGTGGAGGCGGAGGAGACGCCGACGCCCCGGCCCGCCGCGATGGCCGTCAGCCAGTCGTCGGTGTTGGCGACCGTGACGGTGGCGGCCGGGCGGGCGGCGGGGGGCCACAGGGCCAGGGTGGTCGTGCCCGAGACGGTGTTGAGGACGACGGTCCGGCCGGTCAGGTCGCCGAGGGCGAGCCGGGCCCGGTCGGCGAGCGGGCCGTCGGCGGGGACGGCGGCGAACCGCTCCTCCGTGGTGAGCTGGACGGTGATCAGGCCCGGCGCGTCGACCGGGCCCCGGAGCAGGGCCGCGTCGACCTCGCCCCGGGTGAGTCCGGCCGTGCGGTCGTCGACCCGGAGGAGTTCGAGGGGGGTCCCGGGGTGTTCGCGCTGCCAGCGCCGCAGCAGGGGAGTGGTGTACGGACCGAAGGCCGACCAGGCGTGCCCGAGGCGCAGGGGCCGGTGCCGGAGCCTGGCGGGGTCGACGGCGTCCTCGAAGGCGGCGAGCGCGGCGGCGGCCCGGTCCTGGAAGGCACGGCCGTCGGCGGTGAGGGCGAGGTGATGGGTGGAGCGGTCCACCAGCCGGGCGCCGAGGTGCTGTTCGAGGGCGGCGAGCGTACGGGAGACGGCGGGCTGGGTGAGATGGAGCCGGGCGGCCGCCCTGGTGAGGCTGGTCTCCTCGGCGATGGCGAGGAAGCAGCGGAGATGGCGTAGCTCGATGCTCATGCGTTCGGAGCATAACCGCAGAACAGTCGGCATTTCCGGTGCCGCGCGGGGGCTCGTAGCGTGAAGGTGGAAGTCGGTGGCGGTCCACCGGTAGTGCATTATTCTGGACTGGAAGTACAGTCTGGTGGACGTGTGAGGAGTCGGTCGGTGGACAGTCCGGTCAAGGGGGCGGCCCCGGCGGGAGCCGTCGTGGTCGGCGGCGGGCCGACGGGTGCCGCACCGGTCGGCGCGGCGGTGGCGGGTGTCGCCGTGGCCGCCGGGGACCCGACGGGAGCCGTCGTGGCGGGCGGCGGGGGTGCCGGGGCGGTGGGTGCCGGGGCGCCGGGCGTCGCCGCCCGGGGGATCGCGGGCCATCGGCTCGGGCCCGTCGCGCTGGTCGTCGCGGGCGGTCTCTCCGTGCAGTTCGGTTCCGCCGTCGCCGTCCTCCTCATGCCCCGCGCCGGTGCGCTCGGCGTGGTGACGCTGCGGCTGGTGCTCGCCGCCGCCGTCCTGCTGCTGATCTGCCGTCCCCGGGTCCGGGGGTACGGGCGGGCCGACTGGGGCACGGTCCTCGCCTTCGGCGCGGCGATGGCCGGGATGAACGTCCTGTTCTATCTCTCCGTCGCCCGGATCCCGCTGGGCGCGGCGGTGACCCTGGAGGTCCTGGGGCCGCTGATCCTGTCGGTGGTCGCCTCCCGGCGGCTGATGAACCTGCTGTGGGCGGGGCTCGCGCTCGGCGGTGTCGTCCTGCTCAGCGGCGGCGGTCTCGACCGGCTCGACCCGCTGGGGGCCGGGTTCGCGCTCGCGGCGGGCGCGATGTGGGCGGCGTACATCGTGTTCAGCGCGCGGACCGGCCGCCGCTTCCCGCAGGCGGACGGGCTGGCGCTCGCCATGGCGTTCGGCGCGGTCCTGACGCTGCCGCTGGGCGTCGTCGACGCGGGCGACAAGCTCCTCGTCCCCTCGACGATCGCCCTGGGCCTCGGGGTCGCCCTGATGTCCTCGGTCCTGCCGTACACCCTGGAACTGCTCGCGCTGCGCCGGCTGCCCGCGCCGACCTTCGCGATCCTGATGAGCCTGGAACCGGCCATCGCCGCGACGGCGGGCTTCCTCGTCCTCCAGCAGTCCCTCGCCGTGACGGACGCCCTGGCCATCGCCCTGGTGATCGGCGCCAGCATGGGCGCGGTCCGCAGCCAGATCGGGCGCGGGCGCCGGAAGTCCCCGGGGGGCGCGCGCCGGGATGCCTGAGGGGGACACCTGAGGGGGACGCCTGAGGGGGACGCCTGAGGGGGACGCCTGAGGGGGATGCCTGAGGGGGACGCACCCGCCCTCCCGGGCTTCGCCTCCCCCGGCTCCTCCGCCCGTGTCACCGGGCGGACCACCGTCCGCCGGACCGTCCCGGCGGACGGTGGTCCGCGTTCCGGGGCCGCGTGGCCTGGCACCCGGCACAACCCCATGTTTCACCGTGCGTGGAACACCGGTGCCTTCACGGACGGCACGGGGGCGGAACCCCCGTATGCCCCTTGGCCCGGCACTCGTCCCGGGAGGGCGCAGGTGTTCCTGGTGGCTGCTGCGTGGTGACGGGCGACGCGCACGAGTAAGGCGACAGCGAGGGCGGGTCCTCCCTCGGGAGGATGACCGATCCGCCGGGGCCTCCTCAGGGGCCAGCCTGGCGGCCATGCGCTGGTATCTGACAGGCGTCGTCGTGTCCGGCTTCGGTACGACGGCGATGTGGCTGGTCTCCGGGATCTGGGTGAAGTCCCTGACGGGGTCCGACGGTCTCGCGGCCCTCGCCGCCGTCGCCCTCTGGGCCCCCGTCCTCCTCGGGCCGCTCCTCGGCACGCTCGCCGACCGGGTGCGGCGGCGACCGCTCCTGGTCGCGCTCGACCTCGGCGCGGCGGCCGTGCTGCCGCTGCTCCTGTGGGTGGACTCGGCCGGGCGGGTGTGGCTGCTCTTCGCGGTGCTCGTGCTCTACGGGGCACAGGGCACCGTCCACGACGCGGCGGAACAGGCCCTCGTCGCCACCGTCCTGGACGAGAAGCGGCGCGGGGCCTTCAACGGGCTGCGGATGACCGCGAACGAGTCGGTGAAACTGCTCGCCCCGCTGGTGGCCGCCGGGCTCTTCGCCCGGTACGGCGGCGGTCCCGTCGTCCTCCTCGACGCGGCGAGCTTCGTCCTGGCGGCGGCCGTGTTCGCGCTGATGCCGGTACGGGAGGCCCGCCCCGCCCGGCCCCCGTCCCGGAACTGGTGGCGGGAGACCGCCGAGGGGACCCGGCTCCTGCGCGCCTCACCGGTGCTGCGGCCCCTGGTGGCGACCGGCGCGTTCACGATGCTGCTCGCCGGGGTGAACGGGGCTTCGGTGTACGCGGTCGTGGACCAGGGCCTCGGGCGACCGCCCGCGTACGCCGGTGTGCTCTACGCCGTCCAGGGCGCGGGCTCCGTCCTCGCGGGGCTGTTCACCGGGCCGCTCCTGCGCCGCCTGCCGGAACGGTCGCTCGCGGCCCTCGGACTGCTCCTGTTCGCGGTGGCGGCGGGCGTACGGGCGCTGCCGTACGAGGCGACGGCCCTCGCGGCGAGCGGGACGATCGGCGTGGGCCTGCCGTGGGTGCTGGTCGCGGTGATCACGGCGGTGCAGCGGGAGGCCCCGCCGGACGCGGTCGGCCGGACGGCGGCCACCACGAACACCCTGCTCTTCGCCCCGAACGCCCTGTCGACGGGCCTCGGTGCGGCCCTCGTCACCCTGACCGACGTCAGGCTCCTGCTCCCGCTGCTCACCCTGGCGGGAACGGCCTGGGCGGCCTGCCTCACCCTCCGGGGGCGCGCCGGGGCGGTCCGGGAGGAGGCGGGCTGACCCCGGGTCCCGCCCGGAGCGCCGGGAAGGCCGGAACTCAGAGGGCGGGCAAGCCGGAGAGCGGGAAGCCGGAACAAGGGGGAATCATCGCTGGAGAGCACGCCGAACAGCGTCATCACCGGGGGTGGCACGACGGCCCGCTTCGACGGGATGTCGCTGACGGTCGAGCGGAGGGACACCGTCTGGACCGTTCCGGCCGAGGCGCTGGCCGGGACGTCCCTCACGGGCGGTCGACCGTACGGGCCGAGATCAGCGGGGTGCCCCGGGAGGACGTCGGCGGGGCGCACGGTCTCGGGCCGGTCGTGGAGCTCCGGGCGCCCAACGCCACGGAGGCGGGGGCCTTCCACGATCTGCTGCGGGCCAGGATCTCGACGGCCCGCCCGGCTCCTCGTCGCGTCCGGACCGCCCGCCCGCCGCCCACCCCCGCCGCCCGGCCACGCCCACCCCCGCCCGCCGGGCCACGCCCGGTCCCGCACGGCTCGCCCGGCGGCCCCGTGCCCGGCGACCGGCCCCTACGATCCCCGCATGATCGCCACCCTGCAGTGCCTCGTCGTCGACTGTCCCGAGCCCGCCCGGCTGGCCGCGTTCTACCACGCCGTTCTCGGGGGTGAGGTGGACCGGCCCGACCCGCGCTGGGGAGTCGGGGAGGACTGGTCCACCCTGCACACGCCCGGTGGGCTCGTCCTCTGCTTCCAGGGCGTCGAGGATCACCGCCCGCCCGCGTGGCCGGACCCGGAGCGGCCCCAGCAGTTCCATCTGGACCTCGACGTCCCCGACGCGGAAACCGCCCGCGAACAGGTCCTCGCCCTCGGCGCGACCCTCCTGGACGAGGGCCCCGCCGACCGGGGCTGGCGCGTCTACGCCGACCCGGCGGGCCACCCGTTCTGCCTGCTCGGACGCTGAGTCCGTCGTCCGCGGAGGCGCCGGAGCCGTACCGCGATCCCTGCTGCTTCCTGAAGGCCGGGGGACGCGGCGACGGTCTTCCCCTCGGGAACCTGAGGGGCCCGGGGGCCCGGGGGCGCGGGAGCCCGGAAGCGCGGGGCGGGCGGACCGGGCCCGCCGCTCTCCACCCTTGCCTCCCTCGCCTCCCTCGCCTCCCTCGGCCCCTCTATACATCGCATGTATAGACGATGCGTATAGTCACGCCCATGGCACCGTCTTCGCCCACCCCGCGCGGCCCCCGTCTCTTCAAGGCGCTGATCGTCTCGACGATCGCCGTCGCCCTGTCGCACGTGATCATGTCGGACGGGCTCTATCTGTCCTTCAGCGGCCAGGCGGCGGCGACGCTGGGGTCCGGGGCGGGGTTCGGCTCGGACCAGGCGTTCACCGCGGCCATGATGAACACCGCCCTGCTCATGCCGATCGTCCTGTGGGCCGGGATGCTCGTCACCGGCGAACGCCGGGTCGGCCCGATGGTCCTCGTCGGCACGATCGGCTGGATCACGGCCGTCGGCAACGGCATCGACACCATCGACGACGCCCCCTACACCCTGCTCCCGTTCGGCTCCCTCGCCCTCGTCGTCGGCGTCACCGCCCTGTCCTCCGCGATCCGGAGGAAGTAGAGGGAGTAGAGGGAGTAGAGGAAGCGGGGGAAGCGGGGGAAGCGGGGGCGAGGGACGCGCGGACGCCCCGGTCCCTGGGGCCGGGGCGTCCGTCGAATCCGGAGGCCGGATCAGCCGCCCTGGCCGATGCCGCCCAGCGGGCCGACGCGCACCGGGGAGCCGCCGCCCTCCGTGACGGGCAGCGTGGCGGCGCCCGGCCAGGCGAGGGTGACCGGCGTGGTCTCGTTCGGCGGGGTCACGACCAGACCCGTGACACGGATGCCGGAGCCGCCGGACTCGTTGAGCGGGTAGTGGACGCCGAACGGGATCGACGCACCGCTCTTGAGGGTGACCGGACCGGCCTTCTCGCCGCTGCGCTTCGCGGACAGCGTGCCCGCGCTGGTCCTGAGGTCGACGCCCGCCCAGCCGGAGACCACACAGGTCCGGCCGCCCCGGTTCGTCAGCTCCACGGCGACGGTGCCTTCGCGGTCACCGTCGATGGTGCTGTCCGAGGCGGTGATCCTCAGGTCGCCGGTGGTGCACTTCGGGGCCGTGGCCTTCGCGTCGGACCCGGACCCCGCACCCGTACCGCCGGAGCTCTTCTTCCCGGAGGACGTGCCGCCGGAGGCCGTCCCCCCGGCGGTGGACCCGCCCGTGCCCGACCCGCCGTCCTGGTCGGTACCGGCCGAACCGGCGCCGTCCGCCTCCGCGCCACCGGCCGGGGCGGTGTCCCCGGACGAGGGCCGCGCGTCGGAGGAGGAAGAGGACGGCGCGGACGACGGGTCGCTCTTCCCCGCGGCGGCGTCGGTGCTCTGACAGGCCGTGAGCGAGAGGCTCGCGGCGACGGCCAGGACGGCGAAGGTGACCTTGTGGACGCGCATCGTTTCTTCCCCAGTTTCGGTCGGCGGTTCCGGGTGCTCCGTACGAGCGGGTGTTCCGTACGAGCGGGTGCTTCTGCTCACCAAGAGGCGCCCGGCCGGGAGAACCGTTCCGGGTGCCCGCCCGCCCATACATTCCTGTGACACGTAACGCCCGCCCGGAGGCCCGCCCGGCGCCGGTGGGGCGCCGCTGACCTGGCAGGACGACGGTTTCCTCGGTGGTTCCCCAACTCCTCGCGCCGCGTGCGCGACTGTCACCCGCAGGGACAGAGCCGTGACGCGGCGGATCTTGACCACGGCCGTCGGCCCCGCGACCGGCCCGTCACTCCGCCCGGACCGGCGCACCACGTCCGCCGTGCCGCCGTCCACGGCCGTCCGCCGCCGTCAGGCGCAGTCGGTCGTACGGTGCCGCCGACGCGGGCGCCGATCCGGTCCGCGCTCTTCCGGCCGAGGGCCGCCCCGCCGGGCCTCTCGGGCGGCCTCCCGCCGAGCGGCCCCGGCAAGCCGCCCGCCCCGCCACCGGCCCGCCCCGTTCCCTCGGTCCGTCCCGCCCATCAAGTAAAGCAAGCACGCTTGATTGTTTATGGTGGCGCTGCCATGCTCCTCGCGAAGGCCCGAGACCGCCCGTCCCCCGAGGGGAGCGCACCGTGTCCGACCCCGTCGTCGTCCTCGACGACCTGCGCGACGAGAGTGACGAACTCGACCGTCTCGTCGCGGACTTGAGCGAGGAACGGTGGGCCGCGCCCACCCCCGCGCCCGGCTGGACCCTCGCCCACCAGATCGCCCACCTCGCCTGGACCGACCGTGCCGCGCTCCTCGCCGCCACCGACGCCGAGGCCTTCGCCGCCGAGACCCGCAAGGCGCTCGCCGCACCCGAACGCTTCGTCGACGAGGGCGCCGAGGAAGGCGCGAAGCTGCCGCCCGCCGAACTGCTCACCCGGTGGCGCACGGGCCGCGAACTGCTCCAGGAAGCCCTGCGGGCGGTGCCGCCCGGCGTACGGTTCCCCTGGTACGGGCCGCCGATGAGCGCCCCCGCCATGGCCACCGCCCGGCTCATGGAGACCTGGGCGCACGGCCGGGACGTCGCCGACGCCCTCGGGGCCGTCCGCCCGCCCACCACCCGGCTCCGGCACGTCGCCTGGATCGGTCACCGCGCCCGTGACTACGCCTTCCTCGTCCGGGGCCTCCCCGTGCCCGCCGGACCGGTCCGGGTCGAGGTCACCGCCCCCGACGGCACCCTGTGGACGTACGGTCCCGAGGACGCCGCCGACCGGGTCACCGGCCCCGCCCTCGACTTCTGTCTCCTCGTCACCCAGCGCGTCCACCGCGCCGACACGGACCTCGTCGCGCACGGCGCCGACGCCGGACGGTGGCTGGACATCGCCCAGGCCTTCGCGGGCCCGGCGGGCCAGGGGCGCGCACGGAGCGGTGACGGTGCCCCGGAGGGGGCCGCGGACCAGAAAGGGACGGCCGCCCCGGAGGGGACCCCCGACCCTTACGGGACCAGCACCCCTTACGGCACCGCCGCCCCCTACGGGGCCCCCGACCCCTACGGGACCAGCACCCCTTACGGGACTCCCGACCCGGAAGGGCCCCCCGACCCGGAAGGGAACACCGGCCGACCCCGAGGGAGCACCGTCCCCCACAGGGCCACCGGCCGTCCCCGCGTGACCCCCCGTCCCGGGGAGGGCTGAGCCGTGGTGCTGCGTGTCGGCAATGCCTCCGGCTTCTACGGCGACCGTTTCGACGCCGTCCGCGAGATGCTCACCGGCGGGGAGCTCGACGTCCTCACCGGCGACTACCTCGCCGAGCTGACCATGCTCATCCTCGGCCGCGACCAGCTGAAGGACCCCTCCGGCGGGTACGCGAAGACGTTTCTGCGGCAGATGGAGGAGGGCCTCGGGCTCGCCCACGAGCGGGGCGTCCGGATCGTCACCAACGCGGGCGGCCTCAACCCCGCCGGGCTCGCCGACGCCCTCCGCGCGCTCGCCGCGAAGCTCGGCCTGCCGACCCGGATCGCCCATGTCGAGGGCGACCGGCTGCCCGCCGAAGGCGGCGCCCTCACCGCCCACGCCTACCTCGGCGGCGCCGGGATCGCCGCCTGCCTCGGCGCGGGCGCCGACGTCGTCGTCACCGGCCGCGTCACCGACGCCGCCCTCGTCACCGGACCGGCCCAGTGGCACTTCGGCTGGGGCCCCGAGGAGTACGACAGACTGGCGGGCGCGGTCGTCGCCGGGCACGTCCTGGAGTGCGGCACCCAGGCCACCGGCGGCAACTACGCCTTCTTCCGCGAACTCGACCCGGCCGTCCTGCGCCGCCCCGGCTTCCCCGTCGCCGAACTCCACGAGGACGGCAGCGCGGTCGTCACCAAACACCCCGGCACCGGCGGTCTCGTCGACCTCGGCACGGTCACCGCCCAGCTCCTCTACGAGACGGCCGGAGCCCGCTACCCGGGCCCCGACACGACCGCCCGCCTCGACACCGTGCGGCTCGTCGCCGAAGGGCCGGACCGGGTCAGGATCGAGGGCGTACGGGGCGAGGCCCCGCCCCCCGGCCTCAAGGTCGGCGTCAGCAGGCTCGGCGGCTTCCGCAACGAGGTCGTGTTCGTCCTCACCGGCCTCGACATCGAGGAGAAGGCCGCCCTGGTCCGCGCCCAGCTGGCCGACGCGCTGGCCGCCGCGCCCCCGGCCGACGTCCGCTGGGAACTGGCCCGTACCGACCACTCCGACGCCGCCACCGAGGAGACCGCGAGCGCCCTGCTGCGGCTGGTCGTCCGGGACCCCGACCCGGAGCGGACCGGCCGGGCCCTGACGGGGGCGGCGATCGAACTGGCCCTCGCCAGCTACCCCGGCTTCCATGTGACCGCCCCGCCCGGCAGGGGCGCCCCCTACGGGGTGTGCGAGAGCGCGTACGTGCCCGCCGCCGACGTCCCGCACACGGCCGTGCTCCCGGACGGGACCCGCCTGCCCGTCCCCGTACCGCCGTCGAACCGGGCGCTGGAGCCCGTACCGGAACCGGAGCTTCCAGAGCCGCTCCCGGCGGGGCCCGTCCGCCGTGTCCCGCTCGGCCGGATCGCCGGAGCCCGCAGCGGCGACAAGGGCGGCGACGCCAACATCGGGGTCTGGGTCCGCACCGAGGCCGAGTGGCGCTGGCTCGCCCACGCGCTCACCGTCGACCGGCTGCGGGAACTCCTGCCGGAGACGGCGGGTCTGGACGTCGTCCGGCACGTCCTGCCGAACCTGCGCGCGCTCAACTTCACCGTCGCGGGGATCCTCGGCGAGGGCGTCGCCTCACAGGCCCGTTTCGACCCCCAGGCCAAGGCGCTCGGCGAGTGGCTCCGCTCCCGCCACCTCGACGTCCCGGAGGACCTCCTGTGACCAACCCCCTACGGGCCCGCCCCAGGGGGAGCCCCGGCGCACCCGCCCGTCCCCGCCACCCCACCGACCTTCCCCACCCCACCGCCCCCACCGACCCCGTCCGCCGCCGCCGTCCCCGTACCCGTACCGGAGGCACTTCCGTGACCGTGCTCCGCACCTCCCTCGACACCGGCGGGGCCGACTACCGGGCCCATCGGGACGCCATGCTCGACAAGCTGGCCGCGCTCGACGCCGAGCACGCCAAGGCCCTCGCGGGCGGCGGCGAGAAGTACACCGAACGGCACCGCCGACGCGGCAAGATGCCGGCCCGCGAGCGCGTCGAACTGCTCGTGGACCCCGACTCCCCCTTCCTGGAGCTGTCGCCGCTCGCCGCCTGGGGCAGCGACTACGCCCTGGGGGCCTCCCTGATCACCGGCATCGGGGTGATCGAGGGCGTCGAGTGCCTGATCACCGCCAACGACCCGACCGTGCGCGGCGGCGCCTCCAACCCGTGGACGCTGAAGAAGGCCCTGCGGGCCAACGAGATCGCGTTCGCCAACCGGCTGCCGGTCGTCTCGCTCGTCGAGTCCGGCGGCGCCGACCTGCCGTCCCAGAAGGAGATCTTCATCCCGGGCGGGGCGCTCTTCCGGGACCTGACCCGGCTCTCGGCGGCGGGCATCCCCACGGTCGCGGTCGTCTTCGGCAACTCGACGGCCGGAGGGGCGTACGTCCCCGGCATGTCCGACCACACCGTGATGATCAAGGAGCGGTCGAAGGTGTTCCTCGGCGGTCCGCCGCTGGTGAGGATGGCGACCGGCGAGGAGAGCGACGACGAGTCCCTCGGCGGCGCCGAGATGCACGCCCGGGTCTCGGGGCTCGCCGACCACTACGCCGTGGACGAGGCGGACGCGCTGCGCCAGGCCCGCCGGATCGTCGCCCGCCTCAACCACCGGAAGCACCACGCCGGTCCGGGCCCGGCGGAGCCGCCGGAGTACGACGGGGAGGAACTCCTCGGGATCGTGCCCGGCGACCTGAAGACCCCGTTCGATCCGCGCGAGGTCGTCGCGCGGATCGTGGACGGTTCCGACTTCGACGAGTTCAAGCCGCTGTACGGGCCGAGCCTGGTGACGGGCTGGGCGCGGCTGCACGGCTATCCGGTCGGGGTGCTCGCCAACGCGCGGGGCGTGCTGTTCGGCCCGGAGTCGCAGAAGGCGGCGCAGTTCATCCAGTTGGCCAACCAGCGGGACGTGCCGTTGCTCTTCCTCCACAACACCACCGGGTACATGGTGGGCAAGGAGTACGAGCAGAGCGGCATCATCAAGCACGGCGCGATGATGATCAACGCGGTGTCGAACTCTAAGGTCCCGCACCTCTCCGTCCTCATGGGCGCGAGCTACGGCGCCGGGCACTACGGCATGTGCGGGCGGGCGTTCGAGCCCCGTTTCCTCTTCGCCTGGCCGAGCGCCAAGTCCGCCGTCATGGGCCCGCAGCAGCTCGCCGGGGTCCTGTCGATCGTGGCGCGGGCGAGCGCCACCGCGAAGGGACAGCCGTACGACGAGGAGGCGGACGCGGGACTGCGGGCGCTCGTCGAGGCGCAGATCGAGTCCGAGTCGCTGCCGATGTTCCTCTCCGGACGGCTCTACGACGACGGGGTCATCGACCCCCGCGACACCCGCACGGTCCTCGGGCTGTGCCTGTCCGCGATCCACACGGCACCGGTCGAGGGCGCGCGCGGCGGCTTCGGCGTCTTCCGGATGTGAGGCCCCAGATGAGTCTTCCCAAGGCGAGCCCCCAGACGGCGGGAAGCCAGCAAAACCCGTCCCGGGAAGGGAAGTTGCCCCCACCCCTGTCCCCGCCCCCGCCCCCGTCTCCCTCCCCGTCCCCGCTTCCCTCCCCGTCCCCCATCGGCTCCGTCCTGGTCGCGAACCGGGGGGAGATCGCCTGCCGGGTCTTCCGCACCTGTCGTGAACTGGGCGTCGCCACCGTCGCGGTGTACTCCGACGCGGACGCCGGAGCCCTGCACGTACGGGAGGCGGACACGGCGGTGCGGCTGCCGGGGGCGGCGCCCTCGGAGACGTATCTGCGCGGGGACCTGGTGGTCGCGGCGGCGCTCGCGGCGGGCGCCGACGCCGTCCACCCCGGCTACGGCTTCCTCTCCGAGAACGCGGACTTCGCGCGGGCGGTGCTCGCCGCCGGGCTGACGTGGATCGGGCCGCCGCCGGAGGCGATCGAGGCGATGGCCTCGAAGACCCGGGCGAAGGAACTCCTCGGGATCGCGCCCCTGGCGGACGTCACCGAGGAGGACCTGCCGGTCCTGGTGAAGGCGGCGGCGGGCGGCGGCGGACGCGGTATGCGGATCGTCCGTGAACTGGCGCTGTTGGAAAGCGAGTTGGTCTCGGCGTCGGCGGAGGCGGCGAGCGCCTTCGGGGACGGGGAGGTCTTCGTCGAGCCGTACGTCGAGGACGGGCGGCACGTCGAGGTGCAGCTCCTCGGCGACGCCCACGGCACGGTGTGGGCGCTCGGCACCCGTGACTGCTCGCTCCAGCGGCGCCACCAGAAGGTGATCGAGGAGGCCCCGGCGCCCGGTCTGCCCGCCGGCCTCGAAGCGTCCCTCCTGGACACGGCGGTCCGCGCGGCGAAGGCGGTCGGATACGTCGGCGCGGGCACGGTCGAGTTCCTGGTCGCCGACGGGCGGGCGCACTTCCTGGAGATGAACACCCGTCTCCAGGTGGAGCATCCGGTGACGGAGGAGGTGTACGGGGTCGATCTCGTCGCCCTCCAGATCGCCGTGGCCGAGGGCCGCGCCCTGCCGCCGGAACCGCCGTCGCCGCGCGGGCACGCGGTCGAGGCACGGCTGTACGCGGAGGACCCGGCCCGGGACTGGGCCCCGCAGACCGGAGTCCTGCACGCCTTCGACGTACCCCGTGAGGGTCGGGTCAGGGTGGACACGGGGTACGTCTCCGGGGACGGGATCGGGGTCCACTACGACCCGATGCTCGCCAAGGTGACCGTCCACGCCGCCACCCGCGCGGAGGCCGTCCGCAAGCTCGCCCACGTACTGGAACGGGCCCGGGTGCACGGCCCGGTCACCAACCGGGACCTCCTGGTGGCCTCGCTGCGGCACCCGGAGTACGCGACGGGGGAGGGGCTCGACACCGGTTTCTACGGCCGGAACCTGACGGCGCTGACCGCCCCCGCCCCCGCCTCAGCCTCCGCCCCCGCCCCCGCCCCCGCCCCCGCCCCCGGCGACGGCGACGGCGACGGCGAGGAGGGCCACGACGAGCGGCTCGCGGCGGTCGCCGCCGCGCTGGCCGCCGCGACCGCCCGGCGCGGCCGGTTCGGCGGGGGCTGGCGCAACCTGCGCTCGCAGGACGAGAGCCGGACGTACGGCGGCCACGAGGTCCGCTACCGGCCCACCAGGGACGGCGGCCACGAGGTCACCGCTCCCGCCGGGATCCGGGTCGCGGCGGCCTCCCCGGACCGGGTGAGCCTCGAAGTCGCCGGAGTCGTGAGGCACTTCGAGGTCGCGGAGTACGGGGACGGCGTCGTCCACGCCGGACGCCACCGGCTCACCGCCCGGCCCCGGTTCACCGACCCCCGCGAGCAGACCGCGCCCGGCTCGCTGCTCGCGCCCATGCCCGGCACCGTCGTCCGGGTCGCGGACGGCCTCGCCGTCGGCGACCGGGTCACCGCCGGGCAGCCGCTGCTCTGGCTGGAGGCGATGAAGATGGAGCACCGCGTCACCGCCCCCGCCTCCGGCACGCTCACCGCGCTCCACGCCGCCCCCGGCCGTCAGGTCGAGGTCGGCGCCCTGCTCGCCGTCGTCTCGGACGACCCCCCGACCGGGGCGACGCGGGACCACCCCCCGGCCGGAGCGGCACAGGACCGCGCGGCGACCGGGGCCGCACCGGAGCACACCCCGACCGAAGCAGCAGCACAGGAGGAGAAGACCGCATGAGCTCCATGATCGAAAGTGAAGAGCTGACCGCGCTCCGCGCCGCCGTCTCCGCGCTCGGCCACCGCCACGGCCCCGGCTTCGACCGGGCGGCGCTGTGGGCGGAGGCGGGCAAGCTCGGCTATCTCGGTGTGAACCTGCCCGAGGAGTACGGCGGCGGGGGCGGCGGCATGACCGAACTGTCGGTGGTCCTGGAGGAGACGGGGGCCGCCGGGGCGCCGCTCCTGATGATGGTGGTGTCGCCCGCGATCTGCGGCACGGTCATCGCCCGCTTCGGCACCGGGGAGCAGAAGCGGGCCTGGCTGCCGGGGCTCGCGGACGGCTCCCTGACGATGGCGTTCGGCATCACCGAGCCGGACGCCGGGTCCAACTCGCACCGCATCACCACCACCGCGACCCGCACCGGGGACGGCTGGGTCCTCAACGGCCGGAAGGTCTTCGTCTCGGGCGTGGACATCGCGGACGCGACCCTGATCGTGGGGCGCGCGTCGGACGCCCGCACGGGGAACCTGAAGCCGTGCCTGTTCATCGTGCCGAGGGACGCTCCGGGCTTCCAGCGGCGGCACATCGAGATGGAACTCGACGCGAACGAGAAGCAGTTCGAGCTGACCCTGGACGAAGTGCGCCTCCCGGCGGACGCGCTCGTCGGCGACGAGGACGCGGGCCTGCTCCAGCTCTTCGCGGGGCTCAACCCGGAGCGGATCATGACGGCCGCGTTCGCGATCGGCATGGGCCGGTTCGCGCTCGCGCGGGCCGTGACGTACGCGAAGGAACGCCAGGTGTGGAAGGCCCCGATCGGCGCCCACCAGGCGGTCGCCCACCCGCTGGCCCAGGCGCACATCGAGCTGGAACTGGCCCGGCTGATGATGGCGAAGGCGGCGCGGCTCTACGACGCCGGGGACGACCTGGGCGCGGGCGAGGCCGCGAACATGGCGAAGTACGCGGCGGCCGAGGCATGTGTGAGGGCGGTGGACCAGGCCGTCCACACCCTGGGCGGCAACGGCCTGACCCGCGAGTTCGGCCTGGCCCGCCTGGTCACGGCGGCCCGGGTGGCCCGGATAGCCCCGGTCAGCAGGGAGATGATCCTCAACTACGTCTCCCACCAGACGCTGGGGCTCCCGAAGTCGTACTAGTCGCACCAGGGGCGCCTTCGAATGATCTTGACTGGTGGATCACGGTGGCGTGGCATCCGACGACAGGGCCTGGGCCGTCCACCTCGCCCGAGAGGGCGAAGGCCTGACCGTCGATGCGGAAGCGCCCTCGCCCGAGCCGGGAAGCGGCGGTGCTGCTCCGGCCTTCCAGCCGCCGGAGGCTCTCCGGTCGCCGCGGAGGCCGGGCGGACGTCGTGACCACCGGTGGTCCGGACCGCCGCTCGCGGCCTCGGGGACCCATGCTGCGCCGATCGGCGGGGCGCACTGTTCGGGGTGTGCCCCGCTCCGGCCGTGGGGGGGTGGTGCGCCGAGCGCGCTCGCCGCCGGTCTCCCCGATGGGACCCCGTGCGGTTGTGGGGATCGTCTGTGCGGGGATGGCGCGACCCGGAGCGCGCTCGGCTCCGCTCACCTCCCCACCACACGTTGTGATGAACCGATTCCCAGGTGAAGCTGATTTGTGCTCGTACATGTGATTCATTCCTTGGCTGTCCATGCGGGGCAGATCATTCGAGTGCAAGGAGTCACCATGTCGCCGAAGAGGGTTTCACCCGACGATGCCAAGGCGCCGCAGCCCGCACCGGCCGCTCAGTCACCCCAGCCCACGAATCTGACGGTCGAGACGACGAAGGGCCACCTCCTGACCGGGCTGCACGCGACCGGCAAGTGCCGGCTGACGAGCAAGGGGAAGCCCGTGCCCTGGCAGGACATCGACTGGTACGCGGGCGCCGCGGGCGAGCACCTGGGCACATCGCAGACCGACGGAAGGGGAATCGCCACCATCGACGGAGGCAGCATCAGCGATATCGGCACCTCCATCACGGGTGAGATCGGTGGCTACTCCGCCAAGTACCTCGGCAGCGACGAGTACCTTCCCTCCGAGGGACACGGGCGTGTCGTCCCGGTGTTCGGCATCAGCTGACAACGAACCGACGTGCGGGTGCCGACCGGGAGGCACCCGTCACCCGTCACCTGCCTCTCGACCGCGCCGCGACCGCGCCTCCGACGGCTCCCACCGTCCCGGTGCCCTCGTCCACCTGATTCGCGAGCGCGCTCCGCACCGGCCCTGCCGGGCGTGAGAGATCGACGCGTCCCGCAAACGGCGGGCCGCCGCGGAGCGGCGCATCCGACCGCGGAGGGCGCCGCGACGCGATCGCCCATGGGCGTCCCGACGCCTCCGACGCCGTTCCCCCGGAAGCCGCCCGGGTGCGCCTGACGCGGCGTCGGCCCGTCCACCGCTCCCGGCCCGTCCACCGCTCCCGGCCCGCGCGGGCGCGTCCCGTGCCGACAGCCGCCCTCGCGCCGACCCGACGGCGGACCCGTCTCCCGGCACACGGCCGCCGCGACGGCGGACCCATCTCCCGACCCACGAAGGAAACGCATGAACAAGCGCACGTCCGTCGGCGCCCTGCTGGGCGCCGCCGTCCTGGCCACCACCGCAGCCCTCACCCCTGCGGCAGCGGCCGGGAACCTCATCGCGAACGGCACCTTCTCCGATCCGAACGCCCCGGCGGGAGGCTACGTCGAGTACGAGGACGGCGAGAACATCGGCGCGTGGCAGGTCGGTGCGTCCACCCCGCGTGGCGGGGTGACGCTGTACAGCCGCGCCCTCACCCAGTACACCTACCAGGCGGTCGACATCGGACCGGGAACCCTCTCCCAGGACTTCGAGGCGGACGGGGGTTCCGTGGTCAGCGTCACCTGGAAGCACGCCCGCAACACCGACCCCGCATGTGCCAAGGACATGGGCGACCAGTCCTACAGCGCCCAGGTGATCCCCCCTCCCACCTCGGACCCCGTCGGCGACTCCTACACGCCCGTCGGCCCCCGCTTCGCCTCGATCAGCAAGAGCCTTCAGTTCGTCGCCGGTGAAGACCACTTCACCCTGGAGTTCGCCGGGCGCGCACCCGGCGGATGCGGCCCGCTGATCACCGACGTCGTCGCCAAGGTGATCGGCCACGTCAACTCCTGACGCCGCCGACACCTCCCGGGCGTGCGCGCCGGGCGGCGGGACGTCTGCGCACGCCTCGGACGGACGGCACCGTACGTACCTGGTGCCGTCCGTCCGGTCCGGCCCCGGTGGGGATCAGCCGCCGTCCGTGTCGCCCGGCGCGGGCCGGGAAGGCGTGGCCGCCCCGGCCCGCGCCGATGCGGGACGCGCGCCCCGAAGGCGCTCCAGAGGCCTCGGTCCGCCGGATCCGGTCCGACGGGCCCCGGTCCGGCGGGCCGGAGGCCCTGTCATGGCCTCGGCCGGTCCCGATTTCCGCACGGAGGGTCCCCCGACATGAACAGCGTGTGTACGATCTCGTCACTTCGCACACAGCTCGTTCACATGTCGCGTTCATGCTTCCGGGAGATCCGTCCGTGTACCCGCCGCCGTCCAGCCATCCGTACCCGCCTCCGCCGCCGCCCCTGCCCCCGCGTCCGCCCGTACGGCGCTGGTGGCGGAATTCGGCACTGATCATCGTGCTGCTGGTGTTCTTCCCGCCGGCGGGCATCGCCCTGGTGTGGACGAGCCTCTGGAAGCAGCGGCAGAAGATCGTGGCGACGGTCCTCTCGGGCCTGTGGTTCCTGCTGGCCCTCCTCACGCCCTCCGAGGAGAAGCCGGAGGCGGACGCGAAGGCGGAGCGCCCGGCGGCCACCGCCGAGGCGACCCCGAGCGCCACGGCGACGCCGACCCCGACGCCGTCGAAGACCCCTGAAGTCCCGGTGATGCCTTCGCTCGTCGGCGGAGACCACGCGTCCGCCGCGAAGCTCCTCGCCGAGAACGAGGGTCGCGTCCACGCCGCCTACAAGGACGTCGAACTCCCCGCCGAGCACAGCACCTGGCTCGTCTGCTTCCAGCGCCCCGACGCCGGTGCGCCGGTCACTTCCATGGTGCCGGTGGTGTATCTGACGGAGCCGGGCGTCCCGTGCCCCGCGTCCCCGAACACGGTGCTCCACAAGCCGAAGCCCAAGCCCAAGCCGACCCCGCCCCCGAAGCCGCGCCCGACCACGGAGCCGCCGACGGTGGCCCCCGAGCCGGAGCCCACCCAGGAGAGCGTTTACTACCGCAACTGCTCGGCAGCCCGTGCCGCCGGAGCCGCTCCGGTACACCGCGGTGACCCCGGCTACGGCAGCCACCTCGACCGCGACGGCGACGGAGTGGCCTGCGAGAGGTGACGAACTACCGGCCCGCCCCGCAGGGAGCGGGCCGGTGACACCTGTCATCCGAACTCCGCCCAGACGACCTTCCCCATCGGCCGGTCGTCGACGCCCCACGCGGTGGCCAGGGCCTCCACGATGCGCAGCCCCCGCCCCCGGTCGCGTTCCTCCGACTCGGGCCGCGGCCGGGGGCGCCGCCGGACCGGGTCGTGCACCTCGACCCGTACGGTTCCGGGCCCGACGACGACCGTCACGAGGAAGGAGTCGCCGGGCTCCGTGCCGTACCGGACGGCGTTGGTGGCCAGCTCGCAGGCGACGAGCCGGATGTCGTTCACCTGGTCGGGGGTGAGGCCGTGAGTACCGGCGTTGACGATGTCGCGGACGTGGTCGCGTGCGGCTCTCACGGACTCCGGAGCCCCGGCGAACCGCTTCTGCGGGGACGGACCCTCCGGCATCGGGTGGTCAAGCGCGGGTAACCGTTCTGGCGGCATGGTGGTCACGCGAATCCCTCCGCTTCCTGCGCTCATCCGCACATGGCTCTGCCATGACCGCATAAGCGCAAACGCAGTTGATGCAGTCATGCTGCTCGCCCAACTCCCCATGCTGCAAGCAAAGTCACTCGATCGTAGAAATTTGCACGCTTCCGTGCGAACGGCGATGGCGAGAGCTTTGACGAATGACAGGGGGTGGCGCCGCACGGCAGACTGACCGAGCGACAGGTGGGCAGGGAGGGGACAGAGTGAGTGCGCCTACGGTGCGTCGACGCAGACTCGGTGCGACGCTGCGCGCTCTGCGCGGCAGCCGGACCATCGAAGAGGTCTCCACGGCTTCCGGCGGTGTCTTCACCGTGTCGAGGATCAGCCGGTTCGAGAACGCCAAGAACGCGGCGAAGGCGAAGGACGTCGAGGCGCTCCTCGACGTGCTCGCGGGACTGGGCGCCGAGGTCGGCGACGAGCTGCGCAAGGCGCTCATCACCCTGACCCGCGAGGGCGCGCAGCGCGGTTGGTGGCACTCGTACCGGGGTGTTCTCGCCCCCGTCTACGAGGACTTGATCAGTCTGGAGGCCGACGCGACCTCCGTGGCCACCTGGCAGATCGGCATCATCCCCGGACTGCTCCAGACCTCGGAGTACGCCCGGGAGATCATCCGGGCCACCGCCATGTCGGACGGGGTCGAGGCCAAGGTGGACGCGCTGGTGGAGGTCCGCCTCGCGCGGCAGTCCATCCTCACGCGGGAGCAGCCGTTGACGCTGTGGGCCATCGTCGCGGAAGGCGCGCTGCGCACCCGGACGGCCGATCCGGCGATCATGCGCGACCAGTTGGGACGCCTGCTGTTCCTCGGGGAGCGGCCGAACGTGAACATCCAGGTGCTCCGTTCCGACGCCCCGCCGAACGTCGGCCTGGTCGGCAGCTTCTCGGTCCTCGGCTTCGGGGACCATCCCGATCTCGACGTCGTCCACGCCGAGTCGCTGACGGCGGCGCTGTACGTGGAGGAGCGCGAGCACGTCGCCATGTACCGGGACGCGATACAGCGGCTCACCTCCGCCGCTGAGTCCGTCGAGCAGTCGGCGGAATTGATCACCGAGATAAGGAACTCCCTATGAATCACATCGCCGACGCCTCCACCCTGCCCACCACCTGGTGGAAGTCGACGTACTCGGACAGCGCCGCGCAGTGCGTCGAGTGCGGCATCGTCGACGGCGCCGGGCGGATCGTCGCCGTCCGCGACAGCAAGGCGCCGACCGGCCCCGCGCTGCTGATGGGCTTCGGCGCCCTCGGCGCCCTGGTCGACGCGGTCCGGGACGGCCGTCTGTAGTTCTCCGGCCGCCCTGGCCGATGAGGAGCGTGTTCCGTACGGCCCCGCACTTCGGTGCGGGGCCGTACCGGTCTGTGCGGGGGCCGCTCGCGGCGGGCGGGCGGGCCGGTGGGTGGGCGGAGACAGGAGAGGGGCCGCGCTGAATCATGCAGGCGTGCTTGATTGTTCTTCGGGGTACTGGAAAGGTCACCCCGCATCGCGGCGGTCACCGCGGTCCCGGTGCTCACCTTCCCCCTCCCAGGAGGCCAGCATGGTGTTCCACAGCGCGTACGGCCCCGTCCCCGCCGTCTCCCCGCCGATCCACGGCGCCGTGCTCGGCGGGGCCGCCGTCACCACCGTCCAACCGCCGACCGCGCCCCGGGAGTCCGCCGGGCGACCGCGGGACTCCGCCGCCCGCTGGACCGTCACCGTCTCCCCGTGCCAGAAGGTCCGCGCCGTGGAGTCCATCGACGGCGTACCCCGCGCCGCGCCGGGGAAGATCCTCCGGAGGGAGCTCCGGGACAGAGAAGCGAGGGACCGCACATGACCCTGGTCGCCATCACCGAGGAACGCGGGATCACCACGCTCGCCCTGGACTCCCCGGCCACGCGCAACGCGCTCTCCGCCGCGCTCGTCACCGAACTCGCCGACGCGCTCACCACCTGCGGCAAGGACCCGGCCGTCCGCGCCGTCGTCCTCACCCACACCGGCACCACCTTCAGCGCGGGCGCCGACCTCAAGGGCCCGCCGAGCCCGTACGCCTTCGTGGACCTGCTCCGGCAGCTCGTCGCCCTGCCCAAACCGGTCGTCGGCCACGTCACCGGGCACGCGCGCGCGGGCGGGCTCGGACTGCTCGGCGCCTGCGACCTCGTGGTGGCGGCGCCGACGGCGGACTTCGCGCTCACCGAGGTCCGGATCGGGGTCGCGCCCACCGTCATCTCCCTCACCCTGCTGCCCCGGCTCGAACCCCGCGCGGCGGCCCGCCTCTTCCTCACGGGCGAACGGTTCGGGCCCGCCGAGGCCCTCGCGGCGGGCCTCGTCACCGCCGGGGACGAGGAACTGCCCGGCATCCTGGACGCCCTGCGCGCCGCCTCCCCGCAGGGGCTGCGCGAGGCGAAGCGGCTGGTCACCGCTAGAGTCCTGGAAACCTTCGAACGTGACGCGGAGGACCTGGTGCGGAGGTCGGCCACGCTCTTCGCCTCCGCCGAGGCGCGCGAGGGGATGACGGCCTTCCTCGAACGACGGGACCCCGCATGGCGGCTGTGACCGCACCCAAGCAGGACCGGAGCCGCGCCACCCGGCAGCGGCTCCTGGAAGCGGCGGTGGCCTGCCTCGCGGAGCACGGCTGGGCGGGCTCCACGGTCGCCGTCGTCGCGGAACGGGCCGGGGTCTCCCGGGGCGCGGCCCAGCACCACTTCCCCACCCGCGAGGACCTGTTCACCGCCGCCGTCGAATACGTCGCGGAGGAACGCTCCCACGCGCTGCGGGCCCTGCCCTCCCGCGACCGGCACGAGGCCGTCGCCGCGCTCGTGGACCTCTTCACCGGGCCGCTCTTCCGGGCCGCGCTCCACCTGTGGGTGGCCGCCTCGGGGGAGGACCAGCTCCGGGCCCGGGTCACGGAACTGGAGGCCCGCGTCGGCCGCGAGTCGCACCGCGTCGCCGTCGACGTCCTCGGCGCGGACGAGTCCCGCCCCGGGGTCCGCGAGACCGTCCAGGGCCTCCTGGACATGGCCCGGGGCCTCGGCCTCGCCACCCTCCTCACCGACGACCGCGCCCGCCGCGAACGCGTGGTGTCCCAGTGGTCCCGGCTGCTGGACGAAGCGCTGCAGGACGGCGGGGGTACGGGCCGGGCCCCGTGAAGCCCTCCGTACGACCCCCGGCCGTGTACGGTCCCGACCCCGACCACGGCCCGCAGACCCCCGGCCGGGCCCAGCCCCGCCCGCCCCCGCCTCTGAGTGACCCGGGCCACAGTCACCCCGGGCGCACCGCAGTACGCTGGTCGCATGTCAACGCTCGTACGCCGTCGCCACGTGGACTTCGTCCGCGTCACGAGCATGAGCTGTCGCCGCTCCGCCTGACCCGCGGGCTCCACCGAGCCGCCCCGGGTCCCCCAGAGCCCCAGCCGACCGGCACCCGCGGCCCCCGCCCCACCCCTGGCGGCAGCCTCGGGCACCCGTACACCCCGCGGACACCGTCATGACGCACAGCCCGTACATCCCGCAGCTCCCGATCGTGGACCTCTCCGCCGCCGACCGCGGCCCCCAGGCCCGCGGACTGCTCCACGCGCAGCTCCACTCCGCCGCCCACGACGTCGGCTTCTTCCAACTGGTGGGACACGGCGTGACCGAGGCCGAGACCCGCGCCCTCACCTCCGCCACGCGCGCCTTCTTCGCGCTGCCCGAGGCGGACCGGCTCGCCCTCGACAACATCAACTCCCCGCACTTCCGCGGCTACACCCGCGTCGGCGACGAACGCACCGGCGGCTCCCGCGACTGGCGCGACCAGCTCGACATCGGCGCCGAACGCCCCGCCCGCGCCCCCGCCCCCCGGGAAGCCCCCTACTGGTGGCTCGAAGGCCCCAACCAGTGGCCCCGGGCCCTGCCCGAGCTGCGCACCGCAGCCCTGCACTGGATCGACCGTCTCGGCGGGGTCGCCGAGCGGCTGCTGCGCGAGCTGCTGACCTCGATCGGCGCGTCCCCCGACTTCTACGACGACGCCTTCGGACCGCGCGCCCACCCGCACCTCAAGCTGGTGCGCTACCCCGGCGGCAGCGGCGAGGGCGACGCCCAGGGCGTCGGCGCCCACAAGGACTACGGCTTCCTCACCCTGCTCCTCCAGGACGAGGTCGGCGGGCTCCAGGTCCAGCGGGAGGACGGGGAGTTCCACGACGTGCCGCCGCTGCCGGGCGCCTTCGTGGTCAACCTCGGCGAACTCCTCGAAGTGGCGACGAACGGCTATCTCCTCGCCACCAACCACCGGGTCGTGTCCCCGCCCGGCACCACGGAGCGCTACTCCGTGCCGTTCTTCTACAACCCGCGGCTCGACGCCCGCGTCGCCCCGCTCGACTTCCCGTACGCGGGGACCGCACCCGGTGCCACGGCCGACCCGGCGAACCCGCTGTTCGCCGAGTACGGCCGCAACGAACTGAAGGGCAAGATGCGGGCCCACCCGCTGGTGGCGGCCCGCCACCACGCGGACCTCATCCTGCACCCCGAGACGCACCCCGAGACGCACCCCGAGACGCACCTCGGGGCGCACCCCGAGGCCGACCCCGGTGCGCGCCCCGCGACGACCTCCCGGGCTCAGCCCGCGATGTCGGCGTAGCCCTCGATCTCGCGCGGGTCGCGCCGGCCGGGGCCCAGGTAGCGGGCCGACGGACGGACCAGGCGGCCGGTGCGCTTCTGCTCCAGGATGTGCGCCGACCAGCCGGCCGTCCGCGCGCACGTGAACATCGAGGTGAACATGTGCGCGGGGACCTGGGCGAAGTCGAGGACGATCGCCGCCCAGAACTCCACGTTCGTCGCCAGGACCCGGTCCGGGCGCCGGTTGTGCAGCTCCTCCAGGGCCGCCTTCTCCAGCGCCTCCGCGACCTCGAAGCGCGGCGCGGACAGCTCGCGGGCGGTGCGCCGCAGCACGCGCGCGCGGGGGTCCTCGGCGCGGTAGACCCGGTGGCCGAAGCCCATCAGCCGCTCGCCCTTGTCGAGGGCCTGCTTCACGTACGCGGTGGCGTCACCGGTCCGCTCGATCTCCTCGATCATGCCGAGGACGCGGGAGGGCGCGCCGCCGTGCAGCGGGCCGGACATCGCGCCGACCGCGCCGGACAGGGAGGCGGCCACGTCGGCGCCGGTGGAGGCGATCACGCGCGCGGTGAAGGTCGACGCGTTCATGCCGTGCTCGGCGGCGGAGGTCCAGTAGGCGTCGACGGCCTTGACGTGCTGGGGGTCGGGCTCGCCGCGCCAGCGGATCATGAACCGTTCGACGACCGACTCGGCCTTGTCGATCTGGCTCTGCGGGACCATCGGGAGGCCCTGGCCGCGCGCGGACTGGGCGACGTACGAGAGCGCCATCACGGCCGCGCGCGCGAGGTCGTCGCGCGCCTGCTCGGCGGAGATGTCGAGGAGCGGCCTGAGGCCCCAGACGGGCGCGAGCATCGCGAGCGCGGACTGCACGTCGACCCGGATGTCCCCGGAGTGCACCGGGATCGGGAACGGCTCGGCGGCGGGCAGCCCGGGGTTGAACGCGCCGTCGACGAGGAGCCCCCAGACGTTGCCGAAGGAGACGTGGCCGACGAGGTCCTCGATGTCGACCCCGCGGTAGCGGAGGGCGCCGCCCTCCTTGTCCGGTTCGGCGATCTCCGTCTCGAACGCGACGACTCCTTCGAGCCCGGGTACGAAGTCGGACATCAGGCGGCTCCTCTAATCGATGATCGATCAACCGAGTACTGGTCGATGGTCGGGTCTCAACAGTCGTCCAGCCCCAGATTCTGTACGGTTCCGATGATGCGGGGAAGCGTGACATCCGGCACACTGCGCCGATCCGGCGACCGAGGATTGACGCCGGGCGGTGCCGGGCAGAATGAGGCGCTGCCGCACAATGAGGCCGTGACCGACCCCGTGACCGATCCCGTGCCCGACGCCCCGGATCCCGCCGACATGCGCGAGCAGTACCGCACCACGGAGCTGTCCGCCGACGACCTGGCGCCCGAGCCGATCGGACAGTTCACCCGCTGGTTCAAGGAGACCGCCGAGAACCCGGCGATCCACGAGCCGAACGCGATGATCGTCTCCACCGCCACCCCCGACGGGCGGCCGTCCTCCCGCACGGTCCTGCTCAAGCACTACGACCGGTCCGGCTTCGTCTTCTTCACCAACTACGGCTCCCGCAAGGGCACCGAGATCGCCGCCAACCCGTACGTCTCGCTGCTCTTCCCCTGGCATCCGCTGGCCCGTCAGGTCGTCGTCACGGGCCGCGCCGAGCACATCGCGCGTGCCGAGACCGCCGCCTACTTCCGCACCCGGCCGTACGGCTCGCAGCTCGGCGCCTGGGCCAGCCGCCAGTCCTCGGTGATCGGCTCCCGCGAGGAACTCCTCACCCGGTACGCGGACCTCGCCGCCCGCCACCCCGAGGGCACCCCGGTGCCCGTCCCGCCGGAGTGGGGAGGCATCCGGGTCGTCCCCGAGGCCGTCGAGTTCTGGCAGGGCCACGAGAACCGCCTCCACGACCGTCTCCGCTACGTCCGCGAGGGCGGCCCCGGGGGCGAGACCTGGCGGGTGGAGCGACTGGCACCCTGAGGGCCCCCGCCCCTCGCTCCCACGGCCGGAGACGCCCCTACGGGTCCCCCTGCGTGTCCCACTCCACCCTTACGGGTTCCCCCGCGCCCTCACGGGCAGACGCACCCTCAGGGGACCGGACGGCCCGCGCGCGGCTCCGACCTGACAGACCCGTCCGGCGCGGGAGACCCGCCCTACCCTGATTCGTTTCTTCGATGCGACGATTTCCCGGAAGGTGATGTGCCCTGCGTCACGTTCCAGTTGAATGGCCGCAGCATGGGGGTGGGGGATGAGCGCATTCACGGGGTCCGCGAGCGACACCGCATCCGTTCCCGGAGCGGGGGCCGACCTGCTGGCGGCCCTGCTCGACGGAATGGACGCGGCACTCTGCGCCTTCGCCGCCGACGGAACGGTCACCCACTGGAACCGCGAGGCCGAACGCATCCTCGGCTGGACCGCCGCCGAGGCGGTCGGCCGCCGGGGCTTCGAGGGCTGGGCCGCGCGCAGCGCCGACGCCGAGGACATCCTCAGGGGACTCATGGGCGTCATGAACGGCCCCGGACGCCAGGTCCTCGAACTCGCGCTGCTCCGCAAGGACGGCGGCCGGGTCCTGGTCCGCAGCCAGGCGGCGGGCGTGCGCGGCGCGGACGGCGCCCCCGCGGGCGTGTACTGCGCGTTCAGCGAGGTCCACGTCCAGCTCGACCTGGAACGCTCGGTGGCCCTCAGCGAGGCCCTCTTCGACGGCGCGCCCTGGGGCGTCGTCCTCGTCGACGCCGACCTGCGCCCCGCCACGGTCAACGCGCACGCGGGCCGCGCCCTCGGCACCGGCCGCACGTCCCTCCTGGGCCGCCCCCTCGGCGATGTCGTCGTGCACGGCGCCGAGGAACTGGAGGCCGCCCTCCAGCACGTCCTCGCCGAGGGCACCCCGTCCGCGCCCGCCGAGGTGTGGGTGACGCTGCGGACCCCTTCGGGGGAGCGGCGCCGGTGCTGGCGCAGCGGCTTCCTGCGGCTGTCGTCGCCGATGGCGGAGGAGCCCGTGCCGCTCGGTGTGGCCTGGCTGTTCCAGGACGTCACCGAGGAGCGGCTGGCCGCCCGCGAGGCGGACCGGCTGCGCTTCCGGTGGAGCCAGCTGCACCGGGCGGGCGCGGCGGCGGCCGAGTGCGAGGACCCGGCGGAGGCGGCGGCGGTCCTGCTGGACTTCGCGCTGGCCGGGTTCGCGGACCACGCCCTCGTGGACCGGCCGGCGGGCGAGCGGCGGCTGACCCGGACCCTCACCACCCCGGTGTCGACCGCCCCCGGCCCGGCGTCCCCGGTGGTGGGCGGCGGCATCCCGCTGCGGTACGGGCCCCGGCACCCGGCGCTCCAGGCCTGGGACCGGGTGGGCACGGTCCGGGCCAGCGCGGGCCGTACCGCCGAGGTGTGGGCGGAGGCGCACCTGTGGCCGGGGGACGCGGCGCACGCGGTGTGCGCGGTGCTGCGCTCCCGGGGCCGGACGCTCGGTGTCGTGACCTTCCTGCGGGCCGCCTCACGCCCGGGGTTCGAGCGCGAGGACGTGGTCTTCGCGGAGGCGGTGGCGTCGCGGGTGGCGGCGGCCCTGGACCTCGGGACGGCCTGAGGGCCCGCGACGGCCTCGACGGCATGGAGGAGCCCGGTGCCGGGGACGGCACCGGGCGGTGGGGACGTACGCGTACGGGTGGCTCCGGGACGCCGGTGCCGCTCAGAAGGAGGCGGCTCCCGGCCCCGTACGGCTCCGATTCCGTACGGCTCCGGTCCCGTACGGCTCCCGGTCAGTGCCGGTAGAAGATCCGGTCGCCGTACTCCGTCATGACCCGGCCGTTCCACTCGTGTCCGCCGTCGACGTTCCCGGAGCGCAGCAGCGGGGGCTCGATGCCGCGCCGGACGAGCTCCTCGGCGGCGGCGGCCAGGGTGGCCTGCATGAGGGCGCTGGTGACGACGGTCGAGGCGGGGGCGAAGGGGGCCTCGATGCCCTCGTGGCTGAGCTCGGCGTCGCCGACGGCGATCTTCGAGTCCAGGACGATGTCGCAGTGGTCCTTGAGGTACGTGCCCGAGACGTGCCGGGACTTCGTCTCCGTCGCGTAGGCCACCGAGGTGACGCCGATGACGGTGAGGCCGAGCGCGCGGGCGTTCATCGCCATCTCCACGGGCAGGGCGTTGCGCCCGGAGAGGGAGATGACGATCAGGACGTCCCCGGACTTGGCGGGGGAGGAGTCCAGGACCGCGCCCGCGAGGCCGTCGACCCGTTCCAGGGCGGAGCCGAGGGTGGCGGGCATGACGTCGACGCCGAGGACGCCGGGGACGACGAGCAGGTTCATCAGGGCGAGGCCGCCGGCCCGGTAGACGACGTCCTGGGCGGCGAGGGAGGAGTGGCCCGCGCCGAAGGCGAAGAGGCGGTTGCCGTTCTCGACGGCCCCGGCGATCGCGGCGCCCGCTGCGGCGATCTCGGCCGAGTCGCCGTCCCTGACCTGCTGGAGCAGGCCGATCGCGGCGTCGAAGAACTGCCCGGCCAGCTTGCTCTCGCCCACGCTGTCGCCCATTCCAGAAGCTCCTTCTCGTCGCCGTGGTGTCGCCGTCGTGTCATGGTCGTGCCCTGGTCGCCGCTCACGGTGCGGTCTGGACCATTGCTCTGTCAATACCGCCGGAGGTCGGTACGGTCCGGTTGTCGGCGTGATGCGTCAGAATTGGTGCAGGGCCAGCGCACGACTCATTGAGGGGCACGTATGTCCGGACTGATCGACACAACGGAGATGTACCTCCGCACCATCCTCGAACTCGAGGAAGAAGGTGTGGTCCCCATGCGCGCCCGGATCGCCGAGCGGCTCGACCAGAGCGGCCCCACGGTGAGTCAGACGGTGGCCCGGATGGAGCGGGACGGCCTGGTGGCCGTGGCCAGCGACCGGCACCTGGAGCTGACCGAGGAGGGCCGCCGCCTCGCCACCCGCGTCATGCGCAAGCACCGCCTCGCGGAGTGCCTGCTGGTCGACGTGATCGGCCTGGAGTGGGAGCAGGTCCACGCGGAGGCGTGCCGCTGGGAGCACGTGATGAGCGAGGCCGTGGAGCGGCGCGTCCTGGAGCTGCTGCGGCACCCGACGGAGTCGCCGTACGGGAACCCGATCCCGGGTCTTGAGGAGCTGGGCGAGAAGGCGGAGGTCGAGGCCTTCCTCGACGACTCGATGGTGTCGCTCGCGGACCTGGACGCGAGCGAGGGCAAGACCGTGGTCGTGCGGCGGATCGGCGAGCCGATCCAGACGGACGCCCAGCTGATGTACACGCTGCGCAGGGCGGGCGTGCAGCCCGGCTCGGTGGTGTCGGTGACGGAGTCGGCCGGTGGTGTCCTGGTGGGCAGCAGCGGTGAGGCGGCGGAGCTGAACGCGGAGGTCGCGGCGCACGTGTTCGTCGCGAAGCGCTGAGGACGCCGTTCTCCCGGGGTGTCCCGCCGGTCGCCGGAAGGCCGACCCGGCGGGACACCCCTTTCGCCGTTCCGGGCCCTTTCGCCGTTCCGGCTGTTCCGGCCGCTCTGGTCGCTCTGGCCGTTCCGGGCCCTCCGGCGGGCATCGGCGGGTGCAGGTGTTCGAACGTTTGAGGTGGGGTGGCGGGTGTGCGCCCCGGTTTACGCCGGAATGGGCCACGCCCGACTCTTCGGCGTGCAACGCTGGGGCGAGAGGTGCGAGACCGGGAGGGGTGGGGCCGTGCGGCGAGCGCTTTCCGTGTGCCCGACCGGGCCCGCCCCGGAGACAGAAGGCCCCGGCGCCTCGCGGCGCCGGGGCCTGCCCTCCCCTTGCCCGACCTGGAGCCCCGAGCTCCCGAGGTCAGTCCCCGCGGACCGTCTTCCCCGAGCGGTCCGCCTCCCGTTCAAGATCTCCCCTCGGCGGTGGCGGCCAATCCCTGAGCCCTGTCACTCGAACGAGGGGTGTTGTGTGGCAGGAGCGCATTTTCGAATGCGAGTTCGATAGTCTGGCGTGGTTCGACGGAAAGAGGGGGTGCCAGGGATGGCGCGACGACTCGACGTCAGCGGAGCCGACGGCGTGCGGCTGGCGGCCTGGGACCTCACACCCGGGGACGGGGCTCCCCGGACCGGCCCCGGGGTCCTACTCCTCCACGGGCTCATGGGTCACGCGGCCCACTGGGCCCCGGCCGTCGCCCGTCTCGCGGCCGGACCCGGGCCCGGCGACGGTCCGCGCCCGTGCCTCCGGACCGTCGCTCTCGACCAGCGCGGCCACGGGCACAGCGACAAGCCCGCCACCGCCCCCTTCACCCGTGAGGCGTACGTGGCGGACGCGGCGGCGGCCGTCGAGCAGCTCGGGCTCGGCCCGGTGACCCTCATCGGGCACTCCATGGGAGCCCTCACCGCCTGGCAGCTCGCCGCCGAGCGCCCCGACCTCGTCCGCGCGCTCGTCATCTGCGACATGCGCGCCTCGGCGCTCGGGGCGGCCTCGCAGCGCGAGTGGCGGGACTGGTTCCCGCGCTGGCCCGTGCCGTTCGCGTCGCTCGACGCCGCCCGCCGCTGGTTCGGCGCGGAGGACCCGTGGGTCGAGCGGCCGAATCCGGCCCGGGGCGCCTTCTTCGCCGAAGTCCTCGTCGAGCACCCGGACGGCTGGCGCCCGGTCTTCGACCCGGAACAGATGCTGGCCTCCCGCGAGACCTGGGTGCACGACGCCCACTGGGACTCGCTCGCCCAGGTCCGCTGCCCCACCCTCGTCGTCCGTGGCCTCGACGGCGAACTGGGCCGTGCCGAGGCCCAGGAGATGGTCCGGGTGCTGCCCCACGGGGCGTACGCGGAGATCCCCGACGCGGGCCACCTCCTCCACTACGAGCACCCGGGGGCCTGGCACGAGGTCGTCGCCCCCTTCCTGCACGGCGTCCTGACCCCCTGACCCCGGACGGCCCACGGCCCGCACAGTGGCGCGATCCACCGCCCGGCAGTCCTGAACTCGCCTTGTGGGAAAGGTGGTTCGGGAGCGTAATGAGTGCCACGCCGCAACGGTTCCAGCTCGGGGGGAAAGATGGGGACGTCCGAAGAGCCGCCGCCGAGACCGACGCACGAGCCCCCGCCCGCGCACGAGCCCCCGCCCGCGCCGCCGCGGGCTCCCGCACCGCGCGCGTCCGGTCCGGCCTCCCCGTCCGGTCCGGCTCCTTCCCAGGATCAGGTCCCGGGGTCCGGTCAGGTCCCGGGGTCCGGTCAGGCCCCCGCCTCCGGTCCTGCCCCCACGCCACCGGCCCCCGCTTCCGCTCCGGCCCCGGCTCCCGAGCCGCCGAGGGCCGCTCCGGCCCCGCCGTCCGCCCGCGCGCAGTCGTCGGTCCCCCGGCCCGGGGTCCCGCCGCGCCAGGGCCTGGTCATCAGCAAGCGGCTGCTCTGGGTGCACGGGGCCGCGTACCCGCTGGAGAACATCGTCCGCGTCTACACCTTCAGGCTGAGACCGCGCAGGGGCGAGGCGTTCGCCCGGTTCCTGAAGCGCGGCGGGTTCACCCTGCTCCTGATCCTGCTCCTGACGTGGATCGGGGACTCCACGGGCGGCTACGGATCGTCCTCCGGGATCGAGGACTTCCTGGGGTTCGCCCTCCTCGTCGCCGGGTGTCTGTTCGTCTACTTCATCGGCGACATGCTCGCGGTGGTCTTCGCGGTGAGCCACCCCGTCCTCGCCGTGGAGACGAACGGCCGGTCCACGGCCCTGGTGACAGGGCGGCGCGACTACCTGAACGGCCTGGTGCTCACCATCGCCGAGGCGATCGACCGGCCGGACGCGGAGCTCCACGCCACGGTGGCGTCGCTGGCGATCACCAACTACGGCAACTACCACTTCGGCGACTCGGTCAACATCTACGGCGGCAACGGGCACACGGGAGTGGCCCGATGACGAGCGGCGACCAGCACTTCGGGGACGTGGTCAACATCCACGGCGGCCGGGGCCACCAGGGCGTCGTCCACCACCATCACGCCCCGGCGCCCACGCTCCAGGAGACGCTGAAGGCCGTCGCCGACCTGGCACGGGCGCTGCGCGGCGAGGTCCCCGAGGAGGACCGGGCCTCCATCGACGCGGCGCTGCCGGTCCTGGCGGCCGAACCGGCCGCCGGGCCGGGCGCCCAGCGCCGGTCTCTGATGGCCCTCGCGGCCGTCGCCGTGGCCGTCGGAACGGTCGGCCAGCCCCTCCTGGACACCGTCCGGGCCGCCCTCGACCTCCTCGGACGCTGAGCGGGCCCCACCCGGGGCCCACGGGCCCCGGACCCCGTCAGCGGTAGCGGGCCGCCCGGCGCAGCCGGGCCGGGGCGGTGACGTCCGGGAGCGTGCCCGCGCCCGCGCCCGGGGTCCCGTCCCAGGCGCGGATCGTGGCCGCGACCCGTTCGAGACGGCTGTCCCCGGGCCGTACGGCCAGGTGGAACAGGCCCTCGTAGGGGCGCCTGCCGTCGCCGCCCCAGCGGACCAGGCCCTGGGTGTCGGCGAGGACGTCCCGGAGGGTCCGTTCCTGCGCGGCGGTGAACGAGCCCCGGACGCCCGGCGGGTAGGAGCCGGGGCGGACGACGACGGCGGTGCCGGACGCCTGGTTCGACTCGGGCCGCCGCCCGTCCCGTACGGACGAGGGCGCGACCCAGCCCACGAGCGCCCCGGGCTCGTCGCGGCCGAGGGCGTCGATCTCGTAGTGGAAGCGCCGGACCACGTGCACCAGGAGGGTCCCGGCGTCACCGGAGCGCAGCGGGACGCTCAGGCCCGTGCCCGGCACGGAGGTGGTGACGATGTCGCCGTCCTCGTCGGTGACCTTCTGCATCTCCCAGCCGTTCGCGGAGGGCCGGTCGGTGTGGATGCGCCTCCGCCGGGCCTCGGCGAGGCGCAGCGCCTCCGCCAGCCGCTCGTCGTGGAGGCCCGGCGGGAGGGCCGGTGCGGCGGCGGCGGGGGAGGAGAGGAGCCCGGTGGCGCCGAGTCCTGCGGCGGCGGTGGCGCCTGCGGTGGCGAGCAGGGTCCGCCTGCGGGTGATGCCGGTGTGGGTCAACGGATCGGCCTTTCTTCCGGATGGACGCCGTGGGCGCCGTGGACGTGCCGGGTGGACGGGCGCTGCTCGCGGTGCAGGAGGACCGCCGGCAGGGCGCTGAGGACGGCGAGCAGCAGCAGGACGGCGAGGGTCGGATTGACGAAGCCGGGGACGACGACGTCGTAGTCGTGCCCGTCGGAGGCTTCGCAGACGAGCCGCAGGGGGAGGAAGTCGCCCCGGCGGCCCACGAGGGCGGGCAGCCCCGGGGGCCGGTGCCGTTCGCACCGCGCGGCCTGCTCCCCTTCCTCCAGGAAGAGGACGTGCAGACAGCCCCAGAGGTAGAGGGCGAGGCCCGCGGCCACCGCGAGGAGGGACGCGTCCCGCCACGCCCGCGCCGGGGTGTACCGGCGGCGGGTGCGCGGGGCGAGCCGGGAGCCCAGGAAGGCGGTGAGGCCCGCGAGGGCCGCCGCCCCGCAGAACAGGACGGTGAGCAGCACGCCGAAGTCGTGCCCCGCCCACGGATCGGACGGGACGGCGGCGGCCACGGCGGAGGCGGCCACGGCGGCTCAGGACTCCCGGATGACGCGGTTGTACTTCTCGAAGATCGCGTAGAGCGGCTGGCGCAGCACGTTGTCCGCGACCGCCTCGTCACCGGAGCCCTGGTAGCGGCGGAGGATCTCGGAGGTCTCCGCGGCGGTGTAGTCGAGCGCGGGACGCCGCATCGGGGTCTCCTCCTTGACGTCCCCGGCCTTTCCGTCGGCTCCCCAGATGTGCATGTACGGGACCATGCCCACGTTGAAGGCGTTGTCCTGGTTGGACTTCTGCCACATGGTCCAGCGGTGGCCCGGGTCGAGGTGCTGCATCAGCTCGCCCTCCAGGAGCCCGGCGTTGATCGCGTTGTTGCGCGCCAGGATGCAGGTGCGGCCCGAGATCTTCGCGACGCCGGTGCTGCTGTCCACGAACATGGAGACACCGGGCAGGTCCTTGGCCCAGTCGGGGACGACACCCGTGTGGTAGTAGTAGACGCCCGCGTCCTCCACCAGGTCCTTGGGACCGTAGTGGCAGAACTCCCAGAACGCCGAGGTCTGGACGAGCGCCTTGCGCATCCGGAACATGCGGGAGGTGGAGCTGATCGTGTTGTCCCGGGCGATCATGACTTCCCGCAGGCACTGCTCCACGGTGTAGATGCGGGGGCCGCCGGGCCGCCCGATCGACGCCATGTACGCCTGGATCTCGGACAGGAGCGCGTCCCAGTACGACAGGTTGAAGCCGATGTCCTGCTTGAGGGAGGGGCGGGGCAGGAAGTCGCCCTGGCCGGTGTCCCAGCCGGTGGCGATGTTGTTGTCGATCTCGATGGCGCCCGCGCCGGTGCCGATCGTCTTGGTGGCGATCTGGTCGAAGGCCCACTTGTCCGGCATCGGGTAGCCGAGGTTCCCGGAGAAGCCGGACGACATGTCGGACACGAAGCAGGAGTCCGCGTGGTTCTTCCCGGTCACCCGGGCGCAGACGTTGCGGGGCCCGTACACGCCGATCTTGTACGGGCTGCCGAGCCGGGTCATCGTGGCCCGGACGTTCTCGAAGTACGGCAGGATCTTCGAGGTCACCTCGTCGTCGACGGCGTCGTAGTCGACGGCGAAGTAGATCCGGGCGCCGTTCTTGAAACCGTGCTCCTGCGCCTTGTAGACGGCCGTCATGACATCGGTGAAGCCCTGGTCGGGGCTGTAGTAGTCGACCGACCGCGCCCACGTCTGGTAGATCGGGAAGCAGCGGAGCCCGTACGCCTTGATGGTGTCCAGCTCGCCCGGCTGGATCTCCTTCTCCGGCAGCGAGGTCCCGGGGTTGTAGAGGTAGCGGCCGATGTACAGGTAGCCCGCGTCCTTGAGGGTCTGCGCACGTGCCGGGGTGATCTTCGTGACGCCGTCGCAGGCCGTGCCGGGCCGGGTCTGGTCGCCGTACGAGACGAGCAGCGAGGCCCAGGTGCGGAAGTCGCCCCGGCCCGTCACGTCCAGCTGCATGAACTCCTGGAAGGCCCGGACGTCGGTGGCGACGGACGAGGTGAAGCCGTCGGTGAAGGACGTGGGGCGCTTGTTCAGCTCCATGGCCGCCGTGAACAGCCGCACCCACACTCCGGTGGAGCCGACGTCCAGGGTGCGGGTCTTCAGACCCGCCTGGGTGCCGGGCCCGAAGGCGCCGTTGGCGACGCCGTCGGCCATGCCCAGCTCGTACTGGATGGCGAACAGCATCGACTTGGCGACGTCCCGCGAGTGGTGGCCGTCGCACGGAATGACGTAGAAGTCCTTGCGCTGCACGTACTGGCCGTTCAGCCAGCGCTGGATCGCCCGGACGGTGTCGGAGCCGTTGCCGACGCTCACGTACGCGTCCATGTTGAACAGGCCCTTGATCACCTTCGGCTGGAGGCCGGTGCCGGGGAAGGCGTGGGCCACGCCCATGTGGTCCTTGAGCTGGGCGACCGCCGCCTTGACGCGCGCGTTGTACTGGCCGTCGATCTCGCCGCCGTCGTAGCCCTTGCAGTAGAGCGCGGACTGGATGATCCGGCAGAAGTTCCCCGACGGGACGGTGTTCTCGTCGACCTGCCCGTACTTGGTCTGGAGCGTGGACAGCGTGGTCGGGCCGAAGCTGTTCGACAGCGGCGAGATGTTCATCTCGTACTGGAGGGCCCGGGTGAGGGCGTACATCACGGTCCAGCCCGTGCGTCCGTTCTCCTCCAGCTTCGGTATCCCGAGCAGGGAGCCGTCCATATAGGTGAGGTTGATGAATCGCTGGGCGCGGAGCACCATTTCGTCAGCCATCGGGTTCCTTCCAAGTCGACGCCGGGCACCACCGACGCTGGAAGACCCTAGGTCCGCGGGCGGCGCGCCCGGCCGTCCCGGCCGTCCCCGGGACGGCCGGGACGCGCCCCGGGAAGGACCCGGCGCGCCCGGACGGTTCAGCCCTTGCTGACCGCCGCGAGGATCTCCGGGAGCCGCCGGGCCGCGCGCGGCGCCGCCGCCTTCAGACCCGCCCAGGCGATCAGCGCGCCGTACGCCGCGCCCACCGGGAACAGCAGCCACAGCAGCGACTCCTGGCCGGAGACGTGCAGGTACACCGTCGCCGCGATGACCGGCGCGCACAGCACCGCCGCCGTCACCATGCCGCCGAGGATCGAGATCCAGGCGAGCGCGCCCTGCCCCGGCGCCACGTTCTTGTAGCCGCTGTCCTGCGGGATCGAGTACGGGAAGCTCGCCGAGGCCACCGCGCCGGTCGCCAGCATCGCGCCGAGCAGCGCGAACGCCAGGCCGAGCGCCTCCGGCAGCTGCGACCAGTCACCGAGGACGCCCGCCGTCACCGCCGTCACGAACACCGTGTACGGCAGGGTGACCACCAGCAGCGCCAGCGCCCGCGCCCGGAGTTCGGCGTACGCGTCGGCCGCCGTCGAGATGGTCTGCGCCACCATCCAGAACGCCGAGGTGTCCTGCCCGAACTGGTTGTACATCTGGATGCCGAGCATCGCCGACGCGAAGCACGCGAAGTAGATGGAGCCCGTCCCCTGGAAGGCGTTGAACAGGGGCACGATCAGACCGACGGCCAGCGAGGTCACCCACGCCGCCTTCGTCTTAGGGTCGCGCCAGATGTACCGCAGGCTGCGCTCCATGACCGCGCCCGTCCGCCCGCCCGGCAGCAGCCGCCCGAGCCGCCCCGTACCGGCGGACCTCTCCCGCCCCGCGTCCGACGCGGCCCCGATGGTGGAACCGTCCGGCTCCACCATCAGCCGCACCAGGCTCCGCCGCCACCAGTGCACGAGCGCCGCCAGGGCACCCGCCGTGAGCAGCAGCCGGGCCGCCGCCACCGCGTACGAGCCCTGGCTCGCCGCGTCCACCGCGCCGATCGCGGCGGCCGGCGGCAGCCAGCCGACGACGGCCGTCGCGGGCTCCAGGGACTCCAGGCCACCGGCCTGACCGAGCCGCTGGGCGCCGAAGTTCACCAGCTGCATCCCGACCGCGATCACCAGACCGCTCAGCAGCGCCAGGTCCCGGCCCTTGCGGGAGGTCAGCAGCCGGATGTTCGCGGCGGCCACCGCCCGGGACAGCGCCACGCACGTCACGGTCACCAGCGGCACCGCGAGCACCGCGAACACCGTCCCCGCCGCCCCTCGGGCGACGGACAGCGCGGCACCGAACACCAGGAACAGGGTGAACAGCGGCCCGACCCCGACCAGCGAGGCCACGAGCAGCGCCCGGACCAGCGGCCGGGGCCGCAGCGGCAGCATCACGAGCCGCGAGGGGTCGAGGGTCTCGTCACCGCTCGGGATGAACAGCGGCATGACCGTCCAGGCCAGCGCGAGGACCCCGGCGAGGAGCACCGCGACGGTGTCGGCGTCGGTACGGCCCCGCAGCAGGACGAAGCCCAGCACGGTGCCCGCCGCGAAGAGCGCGCCGAAGACGATCGTGACGATGTACGCGGCGGTCCGCCCGCCCGACTGCCGCAGCCCGTTGCGCAGCAGCGCCAGCTTCAGCAGGACGAAGACCCGGGTGAGGGACTGCGCCGCGGGGGCGGCCGGGGTCGTGACGGCGCTCATCGCTCGGCCCCGCCGCCCAGCCAGTCCAGCGAGTCCCCGGCCGCGTCGCGCCCGTGCGCGCCGACCAGTTCGAGGAACGCCGCCTGGAGCGAGGGCGCGTCGCCCCGTACGTCGGCGAGCGTGCCCTGCGCCCGGATCCGGCCCGCGGCCATCACGGCGACCCAGTCGCAGAGCGACTCGACCAGCTCCATGACGTGGCTGGAGAAGACGACGGTGGCGCCGGAGGCGGTGTACCGCTCCAGGACACCGCGGATGGTCTGCGCCGAGACGGGGTCCACGCCCTCGAACGGCTCGTCGAGGAAGAGGACCTCCGGGTTGTGCAGGAGCGCCGCCGCGAGCCCGATCTTCTTCCGCATACCGGTCGAGTAGTCGACGACCAGCTTGTTCCGCGAGCCGGTCAGGTCGAGGACGTCCAGGAGCTGCTCGGCCCGCTTGTCGACCTCGACACCGGGCAGCCCCCGCAGCCGCCCGCTGTACGCGAGGAGTTCACGGCCCGAGAGCCGCTCGAAGAGCCGCAGGCCCTCCGGCAGGACGCCGATCCGCGCCTTGACCTGGGCGACGGACTCCGGGTCGGCCCACACGTCGTGCCCGGCGACCAGGATGCGGCCGTGGTCGGGCCGGAGCAGGCCCGTGATCATGGACAGGGTGGTGGTCTTGCCCGCGCCGTTCGGCCCGACGAGACCGATGAACTTGCCCGCGGGCAGCACGAGATCGATCCCGTTGACCGCGATCTGCTGGCCGAAACGCTTCCACAGCCCCTCGACGCGCACGGCGGGCGTCGCACCGTCCCCCGGTGCGGCGCCCGCCGCGTCGAACTTTCCGTCAGTTGCCTGGTCAGGCATGGTGCGTCACCCTTTCGGTGGTCCCCGTTCGTACGGGCACCACCCTACGGGTGAGGCATCACGGCTCCCAGGGTCAGGCCGTCCTGGCCCTGGCCTCCGCGGCTTCCCGGCCACAGGCGTACGCGAGGGCGCTGATCAGCTCCTCCGCGTCCGGCAGCCAGCGGTTCGCCTGGGTGGGGCGCCGGGCCCACTGCACGGCGCCGCTGCCGCCGACGCGGGTGGGCGGGGCGGCGACGTAGTGGCCCTCGCCGAGGGCGGTGAGGTCGAGGGACGCGGGGGTCCAGCCGAGCCTGCGGATCAGGTCCGGCACCTTCGTGGCGGCGCCGGGCAGGACGAAGAAGTACATGCGCCGGTCCGGAGAGCAGGTCACGGGGCCGAGCGTCAGCTCCATCCGCTCCATGCGGGCGAGCGCCAGGAACCCGGCGGACTCGGGCACCTCGATCGCGTCGAAGGTGCGGCCGGTCGGCAGCAGGATCGAGGACTTCGGCTGCTTCGACCACATCCGGCGGGCGCCGACGCCGCTGCCGGTCGCCTGCGTCGACCAGTCGGGCCGGACGGGGTGGGCGCCGGACGGGACGCACTCCTCCGCGCCGCAGGAGCAGCGCTCCCGGCCCTCGACGGCCTCCAGCCAGGTCCCGGGGAACACGTCCCAGTGCCGCTCTTCCGCGTACCGCACGGCGCTGTCCAGCAGCTGCTCGCCCCGCTGCTCGGGGATCTGGGCGGCGTCCGTGATTCCCATGGTCTCTTCCACGCTGAGCACAACTCCGCCCACCACCCGGGGTTACGGGCGGGGCGCGCGGCGGTCCGAGACATCGATCCTGCACGCGGGGCGCATCGGAGCACGTGCGGGGGCGCGTGGAGGGGCCGGGAGCGGGGGTGGGTACGGAGAGGAGGGGGGCGCCGGAGCGTGCGCGACCGGCGTGTCCGGTTTCGCGTGTTCACATCGGCATTGACCGGATATCCGTCGGGCATTGATCACTTCTCCGGTGATCTCCGCACGGCTCAGGGGGTACTCATGGCAGCCAGGCCACTCGTTCCGCGTCAGCTCAACGAACGGCTCCAGTCGCTCATCCAGGAGGCCGCGTGCTCCAACGCCGGTCTCGCCCGCAGGGTGAACATGGTCGGCGCGGAACGCGGCCTCGACCTGCGGTACGACAAGACCTCGGTGGCCCGCTGGCTCCGAGGGCAGCAACCGCGCGGCAGGGCACCCGGCGTCATCGCCGAGGCGCTGGGCCGCAAACTCGGCCGCACGGTCACGATCGACGAGGTCGGCATGGCCAACGGCCGCAACCTCGCGGCGGGCGTGGGGCTCCAGTTCGCGCCGACCGTGCCCGGGGCGATCGAGCAGGTCTGCGAGCTGTGGCGCAGCGACGTGGGGCGGCGCGACTTCCTCTCCGGTTCGGTGGTGGCCGCCTCGGCGCTCGTGGAGCCCAGCCGGGACTGGCTGATCACGGGCCCGGACGCGTACGTGGCCAGGACGGCGGGCGCCCGCGTGGGGGTCGCGGACGTCGCGGCCGTACGGGAGATGACGGACGCGCTCGTCGACCTCGACCGGCGGTTCGGCAGCGGGCACGTGCGTCCGGTGGTGGTGCACTACCTCAACAGCGTGGTGTCGGGGATGCTGTCCGGCTCCTACCGGGAGGCGGTCGGCAGGCAGTTGTTCGCGGCGGTCGCCCGGCTCACCGAACTGGCCGGGTACATGGCGGTGGACACCGGTGAACCGGGCCTGGCGCAGCGGTACTACATCCAGGCGCTGCGGATGGCGCAGGCGGCCGGTGACCGGGGCTACGGCGGATACGTGCTGGCCGCCTCGATGAGCCACCTCGCCGCCCAGCTGGGCAACCCCCGGGAGATCGCGCAGCTCGCGCGGGCGGCGCAGGAGGGCGCGCGGGGCAAGGTGCCGCCGCGCGCGGAGGCGATGTTCTTCGCGGCGGAGGCGCGCGGACACGCGCTGCTCGGTGACGTCCGCGCCTTCGAGACGGCGGCCGGGCGGGCGCTGGAGGCGCTGGAGCGGGCCGGATCCGCGGCGGGCGACGACCCGTCGTGGATCGCGCACTTCGACGGGGCGTACCTCGCGGACGAACTGGCGCACTGCCACCGGGACCTGGGGCAGGCGGAGGCGGCGGCGCGGGCCGCGGAGGAGTCGATCGCCGGTCATCCGCAGACCCGGGCCCGGCGCCGGGCGATCGGCCTGGCCCTGCTGGCCTCGGCGCGGGTGCAGCAGCGGGAGGTGGAGCAGGCGTGCCGGATCGGCACGGAGGCCCTGGAACTCCTGGGCACACTGCGGTCGTCACGGGGCGCGGAGTACCTGGACGACCTGCGCGAACGCCTGTCGCCTTACGCGGGGGAGCCGGTGGTGAGGGAGTTCGGCGCACGGATGGAGATGTACGCGGCGTAGCCCGCCGGAGGACGGGCGCCTCGGCGGGCCACGGCGGACGGGGACGGTCCTTGCCGGGGGCGCCGGGGGCGCCGGTGAGAGTCGGTGGGCGCCCGGCGGTCCCGGTGGGTGCCGGTGGAGCCCGCGTGGTGGCTCCGGGGGAGCGTCGGCCGGTCTCGGCCGGTGTCCGGCCGGTGCCGGAGGTTCAGGCGGGTCCCGGCGGGTCCCGGCGGGCCTCGGCGGGACCCGTCAGGACCGGCCCGTGGGACGGGAAGGAGCCTTTCGGGCGGGCCTGTTCGTGAAGGGGGTGTAACCGGGCTCACACGTGTGTGCGGAGCCCCGGGCCCACCCGGTAGCGTGAGCCGACGATTCCGTTGGTCCATCAGTAGGAGTCCCGGTGACGCAGAACGGACAGGGTCCGGAGCCGCAGTACCCGGCGGTGCCCCCGGCGTACGACGCCCACGGGGGAGCACCGTCGTGGGACGGCGGAGCCTGGGGCCCCGCCACCGGGCAGCAGGGCGGGCAGCCACTGCCGCCCGCGCAGCCGCTGCCTCCCGAGGCGGCCCCCGGCGGCGCCGACGCGCAGTCGACCCAGTACCTGCCGCCGGTCCCGTCGCAGCCGGGGTACGGCTATCCGCCGCCCTTCGCCGGGGACATGCAGGCCACCCAGCACATCGCCCCCGTGCCGGGCTCGATGCCCCCCGCGTACCCGCCGGGGCCGGAGCCGGGGTACGGCTATCCGCCGGCCGCCGGGGACATGGGGGCCACGCAGCACATACCGCCGGTCCCGGGGCGGGGCGCCGCGCCCGCCGGGGCGTCGGACGCCACCCAGTACATCGCTCCCGTACCGGCACGGGAGCCCGGGGAGCGGCAGCCGCCCCCCGAGTTCGACAGCCTCTTCCGCACGGAGGCGCCGAGGGCCCCGCAGCCGCCCCGGGCGCAGGCGTACCAGCAGCCGCACACCCCGCCCCCGTACCAGCAGCCGCACACCCCTCCTCCGTACCAGCAGCCCCCCGCCCCGTACCAGCAGCAGCATCAGGCGCCTCCGCCGCCGCCCCAGCAGTACGCCTACCAGGACGCGTACTACGACGAAGGTGCCGGTGAGCCCGAGCCGCCGCGCCGCAAGTCGCCGGTCGCGCTGATCGCGGCCGTCGTGGCGGGCTGCGCCGTCGTCGGGCTCGGCGCGGGTGCGCTGCTCAGCGGCGGCGAGAAGCCGTCCGACGAGCCCGGCCAGAACGTGGCCGCGAGCTCCGCCGCGCCCTCCGGGGAGGAGAAGCCCGCCGAGAAGCCCGCCGACCCGGCGGAACCGCAGGCGCGGGAGCTGAGCAAGCTCCTCGCGGACAGCAGCAACAGCCGTGACACGGTGATCAGTTCGGTCGAGCTGATCAAGCGGTGCGAGGACCTGGACAAGGCGGCGAACGACCTGCGGGGCGCCGCCGAGCAGCGCCGGGGCCTGGTGACCCGGCTCCAGTCCCTCGACGTCGACAAGATCCCGGACAGCCCCGCGCTGACCGAGGCCCTCACCGAGGCGTGGCGGGCGTCCGCCGAGGCGGACGACCACTACGCGGCCTGGGCCGACCAGATGAAGGCGAAGAAGGCGTGCAAGGGCGGCAAGGCCCGCTCCACGAACCGGACGGCGGCGGCGAACGCGAAGAGCGGCGAGGCCACCACCGCCAAGAAGGAGGCGGCCGGGCTGTGGAACCCGACCGCCGCCAAGTACGGCCTGGAGAAGCGGACGTTCACCCAGCTGTGAGGGCCGTTCCCGGCGGCGGGGACGGCCCGCCACCGGGACCCCTCACCCGCCGGGACCCCTCACCCGCCGGGGGCCCCGGCACCGCCGGGCCTCCGCCCGTTCAGGGCGCGCCGAGGACGGTCTCCCCGACGTCCACGAAGCCGGGGCGCTGTGCCACCAGCCGTCCCTCGCGGACGACTTGGAACGTCACCTCGTGGTTGACGATCCGGGGGAAGCCCGCCGCGCCGAGCAGGTCCTCGTACTTCCAGCGCAGGTCCGGGGTGAGGCCGCCGGTGTCGATCCGCTCGCCCCGGTCGAGGGCCTGGGTGATCCGGGCGGCCGTGACGCGGTCGGTGCCGAGGGACTCGACGACCGTCTTGAGGACCGTGTAGGCGATCCAGGTGGTCTGCACGCCCGCGTCGGTGGGATCGACCCGGTTGTCGACGAAGGCGTGTTCCCGGATGACCTCGCGCATCGGCGCCCAGCTCCGGTCGTCGGCCTCCGGGTACCAGCCGGTGACGAACGCGCCCTCGAAGGGGCTGTGCGCGCCGCCCGTACGGTCGATCAGGGGCTGGCCGACGCTGCCGAGGACCGAGGAGATCCGTACGGTGCTGCGCTCCCCGCCGGTGCCGTCCCGCCCGGTCTCCTCCTCGGGGAGGCGGCGGAAGGAGTCGAAGAAGGTTTGGGTGCGCTCGCCGAGGACGGCGGCGACGCAGCCCTTCTCGGCCCCGGCCCTCTCCCGGGCGCGGGACGCCTGCGCGGTGTACTCGGCGGCGTCCTCCACCGCCGGGATGTCCACGGCGCCGCGGTGGCTGGCCTTGCGGAGCCCGGAGTCGAGCAGCGCGGGCAGCCGGTCCCCCGCGAGGGTGTCGGGGCGGACCAGGGAGACCGTCCGGCAGGACTCGGCGAGCTGCACGCCGTGCCCCGCGATGAGGGAGGCCTGTCCGCCGTTCACGGGGTAGGACAGCGGGCTGCTGAACTCGTCCTCGGTCAGCCCGTAGCCGCCGATGTACGGGATCTCGGCCGCTTCGAGCGGGGCCATGAAGGCACGGCCGTGCTGGCTGTACGAGCCGACGACGGCGACGGCCCCCTCACGGACCGCGCGGCGGGCGCAGGCGGCGGCGCCGGAGGGGGTGTTGTGCTCGTTGCAGGTGAGGACGCGCAGTTCGTGCCCGTCGATGCCGCCCCGGGAGTTGACCCAGCGGGCGTACGCCTGCGCCATCGCGGGCATCCCGGGCATGTTGGTCGCACGGGTCCGGTCGGGGGCCCACGTCATCACCGTGACGGGCTCCCTGGAGCCCCCCGTGGCCCCGGGGAGCACGCCACACCCGGTGAGCAACGAGGCTCCGGTCGCCGCGGTCGTGACGTACGCGAGGAGTGAGGTCAGTCGCCTGCCGGTCATGGACCCGTACGTTTCCGCCCCCGGGGTAACGCGGGAGTGAGCGGGGTTCAACGGTGGGTGACGCGAGGGTGAATTGCGGGGGCGGTGAGGGGGTGCGTCCGGTGACCGGACGGGGGACCGTACGATCGGAAGGTGTCCAGTCCAGCCTCCCCGCCCGCCTCCGGTCCGGCCTCTCCTCCCGTCTCCGGTACGGAGAACCCTTCCCGTCGCGGCCGTCGCTCCTCCACCATGGGGGTCATGCCGCTCAACGACATGCCGTGGTGGCGCTGGCGCAGCAACGTGCGCTCGGCGCTGCACATGCTCTCCGACCCCGTGTTCCACGAGACGACCTGGCTGGCCGGCCACGAGGGGTACGGCGACGTCACCGACGCCGTCTACCGCCTGGTCGAGGACACCTGGCTCGACAACTGGTCCGCCGAGAAGTACGTCGGCTCGATCTTCCGCGACGGCGCGGAGGCGGCGCTCGTCGACGCCGCCGTCCACCGGGTGGTGCGCATCACGCACCAGGTGGGACCCGACGCCCCCGTCTCCGCCTACCTCGCCGACCCCGGCTGGCCCGAGGCCGTCCGGGCCGCCCGCGAGGCCCATGTCCGTCTCGCGCGGGCGGACGGCGACGACCCCGACACGCCCCCCTGCTCGCTCGACACGCTCCGCGTCATGACGCGGTCCGTCTGACGGACGGTGCGCCGCCCGGGACCCCCCGGTGTGGCAGGCTGACGGAATGACCGACCAGTACGTCCTCACGCTCTCGTGCCCGGACAAGCAGGGCATCGTGCACGCCGTGTCGAGCTATCTGTTCATCACCGGCTGCAACATCGAGGACAGCCAGCAGTTCGGGGACCGTGACACCGGGCTCTTCTTCATGCGGGTGCACTTCTCCGCCGAGGCGCCCGTGAACGTGGACAAGCTGCGCGCCAGCTTCACCGCCGTCGGCGACTCGTTCGCCATGGACTGGCGGATCAGCCGCGCGGACGACCGCATGAGGGTCGTCCTCATGGTGTCGAAGTTCGGCCACTGCCTGAACGACCTGCTGTTCCGCTCCCGGATCGGCGCGCTCCCGGTGGACATCGTCGCCGTCGTCTCCAACCACACCGACTTCGAGGAGCTCGTCGGCTCCTACGGGCTGCCGTTCCGGCACATCCCCGTCACCAAGGACACCAAGGCGGAGGCGGAGGCCGAACTGCTGGACCTCGTCCGGGAGGAGGACGTCGAGCTGGTCGTCCTCGCCCGCTACATGCAGGTCCTCTCCGACGACCTGTGCAAGCGGCTCTCCGGCCGGATCATCAACATCCACCACTCCTTCCTCCCCAGCTTCAAGGGCGCCAAGCCGTACCACCAGGCGCACGCGCGCGGGGTGAAGCTGATCGGCGCGACCGCCCACTACGTGACGGCCGACCTCGACGAGGGCCCGATCATCGAGCAGGAGGTCGAGCGGGTCGGCCACGAGGTGACCCCGGACCAGCTCGTCGCCATCGGCCGCGACGTGGAGTGCCAGGCACTGGCCCGCGCGGTCAAGTGGCACGCGGAGCACCGCATCCTCCTCAACGGGCGCCGGACGGTCGTCTTCGCGTAGGGGCACGGTCCCGGTCGGCCTCGCCCCGGCGTAGGGCCGGGGCCTCACCGCGCGGGGACCGGGGCCGTGCGGGGAGCCGAGCGGGCCGCCCAGCGGGCGGCCGGGCCGGTCGCCGTCCCCGCCGCCACGAAGACGCCGCCCAGCAGCAGCCAGCCCGCCGGACCGCCGCCGACCAGCAGGGTGGTGACGACGAGCGGGCCGAGCGTACGGGCCACCGGGACGCCCGCGCCGTAGAAGCCCTGGTACGCGCCGACCCGGTCGGCGGGCGCCAGCCCGAGGCCGAGCTGCCAGGACCCGGCCGAGTGCCGCATCTCGGCGGCCACCAGCAGCACCGAGCCGAGGACGAGGACCGAGGCGGCCGGACCCGCGCCCAGCCCGGGGAGGGCGGTGACCGCGAAGACGGCGCAGGCCGCGCCCATGACCGCGCCCGCTCCCCGCACCGCGCGGGCGGCCGTGTCCGTACCGGTGACGGAACGGGCGGCGCGGACCTGGAAGAGCGTCACGGCCACGGTGTTCAGGACGAACAGGGCGGAGACCGTCCAGCCGGGCGCGGCCGTCCGCTGGACGATCCACAGCGGCAGGGCGAGGCTCAGGACCGGCATCCGCAGCAGCATCACCGCGTTCAGCAGGGTGAGCAGCACGTAGGGCCGGTCGCGCGGCACGTCCGCGCCCCACCCGGACCGCCGCGACTCCGGTACGGGCCCGGCGGCGGGCGCGGGGGCCGGGAGCCGGGCGAGGAGCAGCGCGCAGAGCAGGAATCCGAGGGCGTCGAGCGCGAACACGGTGAGGTAGGCGCCGCGCGTCCCCGCGTGCAGGGCGATCCCGCCGAGCGCCGCGCCGACGGCGAGCCCGGCGTTCAGGACGGCCTGGAGCCGGGCGAGGACGGCGGTGCGGGCGGCGGGGGCGACGAGCCCGGCGAGCAGTGCCTGCCGGGCGGCGGCGAGGCCGGTCTGCGCGGAGGCGTACAGCGTGGCGGCGGCGAGGAAGGCGGGGAACGAGCCGACGAGGAGGAAGGCGCCGACGGCGAGGGCGGTCATGAGCGCGAGGAGCGCGGAGGTGCCGCGCGGGCCGCGCCGGTCGGCGAGGGCCCCCAACGGCACCCCGGCGACCGAGCCGACGGCCCAGGCGACCGCGAGACCGGCGCCGACCTGTGCGGCGGAGAGCCCGACGATCTCGGTGAAGTACAGCGCGGAGGTCACGTAGAAGGCGCCGTCGCCGACGGAGTTGCTCCCCTGGGCGAGGAGCAGCGCGCGGGGCGCGCGGGCGGTCCGGAGGCCGTCGCCGACGCGTTCCGCGGGGAGGGAAGTGTTCGCCATGGACACGACGGTATGGCGAAATGGCCCGCACCCTTTGGTCCATTGACGGGCCCTGGGAATGGGCCACTTGGACCCCTGGGGGAGTCCGGGGCCCCGCCCCCGGTCGGCTCGAAGAGGCCCCGCTCGCGGTCGGTTCGGGGAAGGCCCCGCCCGTAGTCTGCTCGGGAAGGCCCCGGCTTACAGCCTGCTCAGGGACGCCGCCGCCGACAGGACGTCCCGGATGGCCTCCCGGTCGCCGTCCTGGCCCGCCGCCGCGTCCTCCGGGGAGATGTGGCCCGCGACCAGCTGGCAGAACTCCGCCCCGTCCATCGCCACCTGGGCCACCGACAGGTCCGGGGAGCCGATCGCGGCGGGCGAGTCCAGGGCGATGTACCAGTGGCCGCCGCCCGCGCCCTCCACCTCCAGATGGAGCGAGCGGCCCGGTGCGCCCGCCGCGACCAGTTGGCGCGCCGGGGCCGCCCGGCCCGTACGCCGTCGGCCCGCGAGCGCCGCCGGGAGCAGCCGTGCCGCCAGGTCGATCATCCCGTGCAGGTGCGCGCTGCTCGGCGGGGCGTACGGGTACGCCACCGCGTTCGCGATGTCGTCCGCGTGCACCCAGCACTCGAAGGCCCGCTCCAGGAGCGAGTCCCGCAGCGGCAGCGCGAAGTCCTTGTAGGTGACCGTCAGGTCGGCCGTGTCCCGGCCCGCGAAGGAGACCGTGCGGATCAGGGTGTGGGTCTGGTCCCGCCAGGGCCCCCGCAGGGTCCGGCCCGCCGGGTGGTCGAGCCCGGACCAGAACGCCTCGGTGCGCTCGGTCGGCGACAGTTCGGGGGTGCCCGCGCCGAGCGGGTCGTCGAGTCCGAGCGCGGTCGTCACCAGACCGTCGACGGCCATGAGGTGGCCGATGACCCCGGCGACGGTCGCCTTGCGGCGCACCGGCCGGTCCTCCTCGTACCACTTGAGGCGCACCGGCGCGTGCCACTCCGACTCGTCGATGTCCCGGAGGAGGGCGTCGAGCCGCGCGGTCTCCGCGTCGTACGGGGTGACCCAGCCCGGTACGGGGATGCGGGCCGGGCGGCGGCCCAGGCAGTTCTCCAGGACCCGGGACCGCAGCAGCGGGTCGAGGTCCAGATCGCGGTCCTTGTGCAGCAGGGCCACGGCGTCCCGCAGCCGGAGGGCCTCGTCGGCGCAGGGCGCGCAGGTGGTCAGATGCTCCTCGACGGCTCTGGTCTCGCCCGCCGAACACGCCGAGAGCGCCCAGGCCCCCAGCAGGGACTTGAGCACTCCATGGGGCAGGACCGGCACCTCGGGCTCCGGTTCCGCCTCCGTGCCGGACGTCTCGTCGGGTGCCACCCCGGACTTCCCCTCCGTGTCGTCGCCGTGCGCCGGGGCCCGTACGGGGGCCGCCGGGTCTCCCGGCGGGTCTCCGTACGGGTCCGCCGCCGAGCCGGACACGAGGTCCGCGCCGTGCTCCGCGGTCCGGTGCGGACCCGGGGCCCAGGGGGCGCGTGCGACGTCCTCCGCGCCGCCGTTCGCCCCGGTCACCGTGTCCGCCCGAAGCCGGGCGGCGCCCCGCCCTCGAAGGGCCGGATGTCGGCCGAGGAGAGCAGTTGGAGACCGAGCCTGAGCCGCCGCCGGGCCTCGTCCTCGGTGATGCTGAGGTCGGCGGCGGTCTGACGGTAGTCGCGGCGCTGGAAGTACGCCAGTTCGAGGGCGGCTCTCAGCGGGGTCGGCATGGAGGTGACGATGTAGTCCGCGCGGGCGGCGACGGAGGCCCGGCGGACCTTCTGCTCCAGTTCCTCGGCGGAGCCCCGGCCGGTCTCCGCGTACGCCGTCGCCTCGGTCTGCCGGAGCCGCTGGACGGCCTGCCGCTGGGTCAGCCCGGCGACCCAGGAGCGCATGTTGCCCTGCTTGGGGTCGTAGGCGTCGGAGTTCTCCCAGATGTAGCCGAAGACCTCGCGGGTGACCTGGTCGGCCGCGTCGTCGTCGTCGAGGACGCGGTGGGCGAGGCTGTGCACCAGGCAGGCGAACCGGTCGTACAGCTCGCCGAGCGCGGCGGCCTCGCCGCGCGCCAGGCGCTGCTGCATCCTGCGGTCCCAGCGCGGTGGGGTGTCCATCGCCATCCGGTCCTCCAGCCCCTCCCGGCCTCCGTGCGGCTCCGCGGTCTCCCTTCCAAAGTAACGGCCGTGCGGTCGGCGCACGCCTGTTTGCCGCAAGTGCGCCCTTGACGCGGGCGCGGGTGATAAGGAGGGCGGCACGGCCGGTCCGGGGGTTTCGTCCGTTCTCGTCGGGGCAGGCGGGGGGCGTGACGACGATCGAGGTCGACGAGGACGAGTACGGCGCCTGGACGGTGTTCCGGGTGCGCGGGGAGCTGGACCTGATCACCTCCCCCCGGATACGCCGCCGGGTCCACGACGCCGTCGCGGGCGGCCGGCACGATCTGGTGGTCGATCTGTCCGGGGTGCGGTTCTGCGACTCCAGCGGCGTCGGCGTGCTGATCGCGGCCCGCAGACTGCTGCGGTCCTGCGGCGGGCGGCTCCGGCTGATCCTGCCGGAGGACCGCGAGGGACACGTCGGCAAGGTGCTGGCCACCCTGGGCGTCCGCCGCCTCTTCGAGGTGTACGGGAGCGTCGCCGAGGCGGTGGAGACGGGGCCCGGCACCGGGCCCGGCGCCCCCGCGGGCGCCGCCCGGGTGCCTCTCGCGCGCGGGCCCCTCGCCCGGCGCGTCAGCGTGGCGCGCCGAACCGCTCCCTGAGCCGGTACTTGAGGACCTTCCGCAGGGTCTCGTTGCGGGGGAGCGCGTCCACCACCTCCAGTTGTTCGGGCAGCTTGTGCGGGGCGAGACCCGCCCCGCGCAGGAAGGCGGTCACGGCCGGGAGGTCCAGCGGGGCCGCGCCGGGAGGCTGTTCGACGACGGCGCAGACGCGTTCCCCGCGCTCGGGGTCGGGCAGCCCTATGACGGCGGCGTCGCCGACGCCGGGGTGCTCGTGGAGGAGGTCCTCGATCTCCTTGGCGGAGATGTTCTCGCCCTTGCGGATGATGATGTCCTTGAGGCGCCCGGTGAGGACGAGGTGGCCGCTCGGGGTGAGGTGCCCGAGGTCCCCGGTGACGAGGAAGCCGTCCGCGTCGAAGGCGGCGGCCGTCTGCGCCGGGTCGAGATAGCCCGCGCAGACGGCCTCGCCGCGCAGCAGGACCTCGCCCGAGCCGGTGATCCGGATCTCCATCCCGGCGGGCGGGCGGCCCTCGGTGGTGGCGAGGTTCTCCGTGGTGTCGTCCGGGTCGCCCATGGTGATCATGGGGACCTCCGTCATGCCGTAGCCGTGGGTGAGCTGGCAGCCCAGCTCCTTGCGGACGGCGTGGTAGACCTCCGGGGGCTTCGGCGCGCCGCCGCCCGCGAGGAGCCGGAGGGTGGGGATGACCGGCTCGTCGGGCCGCTTGCGCTGCTCGGCGAGGAACATCGTGTAGAAGGCGGTGGAGCCGCCCGCCACGGTGACGCCGTGCCGCCGGTACTCGTCGAGGGCCCCGGGCAGCGCGAACTGCTCGAACATGACGGCGGGGAAGCCGTAGAGCAGCAGCATCACCGTGTAGTCGGGCCCGGCGATGTGCGCGTACGGGAACGCCATCGAGCCGACGTCGGCGTCGGTGAGCCGCAGCGCGTGGGCGAGGCAGGAGCCGCCCGCGAGGAGGGAGCGGTCGGTGTGCAGCACGCCCTTGGGGTCGGAGGTCGTGCCGGAGGTCCAGTAGATCCAGCGGACGTCGGTGCCGGAGGCGGGCGGCGGGGGCAGCACCGCCGGGTCGCCGTCGGGCAGGGTGCCGGGGCCGTACGCCTCGAAGATCCCGCGCGCGCCGAGCCGCCGGGCCATCTCCGTGTGGTCGAAGCCGCGCCAGACGCCGGGCACGGCGAAGAACTCGGCCCGTGAGGCGCGCAGCGCGAAGCCGGTCTCCTTGTCCCGGTAGAAGGGGATGACCGGGCTCTGTACGGCTCCGAGGCGGGCGAGCGCGAAGGACAGCACGGCGGTCTCGATCCGGGTGGGCAGCTGCCAGGCGACGACCGTGCCGGGCCGCACCCCCATGCCGTACAGACCGGCGGCGCACCGCTCGGCCCGGTCGCGCAGCCCGCCGAAGGTGAGGGTCCGGTCGTCCTGGAGGAGGACGGGCCGACCGGGGGTGAGGGCGGCGCGGCGTTCGACGAGTTCCCAGAGCGTGCGGCACCCGCTCAGGGCGTGTGCGGTGGCGTTCATGCCCGTACCCCCTCATGACTGACGGAGTGTCAGATCGTGCGGAGAGCGTAGAGGTCCGGTCCTTGTCGGTCCAGGGGTGCGGGGCTAGCCTGATGTCCAGCCGATATCTGACGGGTCATCAGAAAAGCCTTCGGGAAGAGGACGGGCCATGACGGAACTGCCCCGCATCATCAGCGTCGACGACCATGTGATCGAGCCCGCCCACCTCTTCGACACCTGGCTGCCGAAGAAGTACCGGGACCGGGGCCCCCGCCCGCTCACCGCCGGGATCGGCGAGCTGGCGTACGTCGGCGGGAAGTACCGGATCACCATGGACCCCGCCGGGCCGCCCGCCGACTGGTGGATCTACGAGGACCTCAAGTTCCCGTACAAGCGGAACATCGCCGCCGTCGGCTTCGACCGCGACGACATGACCCTGGAGGGCATCACCCGCGAGGAGATGCGCCGGGGCTGCTGGGACCCGGCCGCCCGGCTGAAGGACATGGACCTCAACCACGTCGAGGCCTCCCTCTGCTTCCCCACCTTCCCCCGCTTCTGCGGACAGACCTTCGCCGAGGCCCACGACAAGGAGGTCGCCCTCGCCTGCGTCCGCGCCTACAACGACTGGATGGTCGAGGAGTGGTGCGGGGACAGCGGCGGACGCCTCGTCCCGCTCTGCATCATCCCCCTCTGGGACATCGGCCTCGCCGTCGCCGAGATCCGGCGCAACGCCGCCCGGGGCGTCAAGGCCGTCACCTTCTCCGAGATCCCCACCCACCTCGGCCTGCCGTCGATCCACTCCGGGTACTGGGACCCCTTCTTCGCCGTCTGCCAGGAGACCGGCACCGTCGTCAACATGCACATCGGCTCCAGCAGCCAGATGCCCGCCGCCTCCCCCGACGCCCCGCCCGCCGTCCAGGCCTCCCTCAGCTTCAACAACGCCATGGCCTCGATGATGGACTTCCTCTTCAGCGGCGTCCTGGTGAAGTTCCCCCGCCTCAAGCTCGCCTACAGCGAGGGCCAGATGGGCTGGATCCCGTACGCCCTCGAACGCGCCGACGACGTGTGGGAGGAGCACCGCGCCTGGGGCGGGGTCCGCGACCTGGTCCCCGAACCCCCCTCCACGTACTACTACCGGCAGATCTTCTGCTGCTTCTTCCGCGACAAGCACGGCATCGCCTCGCTCGACGTCGTCGGCCGCGACAACGCCACCTTCGAGACCGACTACCCGCACGTCGACTCGACCTTCCCGCACACCAAGGAGGTCGCCCTCGACCACGTCCGGGGCCTCGACGACGAGACCGTCTACAAACTCATGCGCGGCAACGCCATCCGTATGCTCGACCTCGGCATCGTCTGATGGACCTCGGCAGCACCCCCGAGGAGGAGGAGTTCCGGGCCCGCCTCAGGGAATGGCTCGCCACCGCCCTGCCCGCCCTCCCCGCCCGCCCCGACCCGCTGGACTGGCCCGCCCGCCGCGCCTACGACTGCGGCTGGCAGCGCAGGCTGTACGACGCGGGCTGGGCCGACGTCCACTGGGACGCCCCGCCGACCCAGCGCCTGATCTTCCTGGAGGAGACCGAACGCGCCGGAGCCCCCTACGTCGGCGCCAACTTCGTCGGACTCCTCCACGCGGGCCCCACCGTCGCCGCCGAGGGCACCCCCGCGCAGCGCGCCCGCTGGCTCCCGCCGGTCCTGCGCGGCGACGAGGTCTGGTGCCAGGGCTTCAGCGAACCCGGCGCGGGCTCCGACCTCGCCGCCCTGCGCACCCGGGCCGTCCGCGACGGCGACGACTACGTCGTCACCGGCCAGAAGATCTGGACCTCCCACGCCGAGGTCGCCGACTGGTGCGAACTCCTCGTCCGCACCGACCCGGCGGCCGGGTCCAAGCACCGGGGCATCAGCTGGCTCGCGATGCCCATGGACGCCCCCGGCGTCACCGTGCGCCCCCTGCGCACCCTCGCGGGCTCCACCGAGTTCGCCGAGGTCTTCCTCGACGAGGTGCGCGTCCCCGTGGAGAACCGCGTCGGCGAGGAGAACGACGGCTGGCGCGTCACCATGGTCACCCTCTCCTTCGAACGCGGCACCGCCTTCGTCGGCGAGGTCGTCGCCTGCCGCCGCCTCCTCGGCGAACTCGCCCGTACGGCCAGGAAGAACGGAACCTGGGACGATCCCGCCCTGCGCCGCCGCCTCGGCAGGCTCTCCGCCGAGTTCCTGGCCCTCTGGCGGCTCACCCAGGCCAACGTCAGCGAGGCCCGTGCGACCGGCGGGGTGCCGGGCACGGGCGGCTCCGTCTTCAAACTGCACTACTCGCACGCCCGCCAGGAGCTGTACGACACCGCCGCCGACGTCCTCGGCCCCGACGCGCTCGACCTCGGCCGCGACTGGACCCTGGACCGGCTGTCCTCGCTCTCGTACACGATCGCCGCGGGCACCTCCCAGATCCAGCGCAACATCGTCGCCGAGCGCGTCCTCGGCCTGCCGAAGGGCCGGTGACCCGCCGTGGACTTCCGACTCACCGACGACCAGCGGGCCCTGTGCCGGGGCGTGCGGGACCTCCTCGAAGGCCGCTTCGGGCGGACCGGACTACGGGCCGCCGTCGACTCCGGCGGCGCCCTGGACCGCGCGCTCTGGCGGGAACTCGGCGAAGCCGGGTTCTTCGCGCTCCGGCTCCCCGAGGCGGACGGCGGCGTGGGCCTCGGCCTCCCCGAGGCGGTCCTCGTCTTCGAGGAGGCGGGCCGGGCCCTGCTGCCCGGCCCGCTGGCCGCCACCCACGCGGCGGCCGGGACCGTGCCGGGCGCGGCGGACGGCTCCGTCGTCGTCACCTCCGTCGGGGAGGGCCTGGTCGCCTGGCTGGACGAGGCCGACGTGGTCGTCGGCGACGCCTCGGGCGCCGTCCCGATCCGCTCCCTCGACCCGCTGACCCCGCTGCACCGGGTGCCCGGCGCGCAGGACGCGGGCGGGCCCGCCGAGATCCTGCTCACCGCCGCCGAACAGGTCGGCGGCGCGGCGGCCACCACCGACATGGCGGTGGCCCACGCCAGGCAACGGGAGCAGTTCGGACAGGTGATCGGCGGGTTCCAGGCCGTCAAGCACCTGTGCGCCGGGATGCTGGTCCGCGCCGAACTGGCCCGCGCCGCCGTCCGCGCCGCCTCGCTCACCGCCGACCCGGTCGAGATCGCCGGGGCGAAACTCCTCGCCGACACGGCCGCCGCCGCCAACGCCCGGGACTGCCTCCAGGTCTTCGGCGGCATGGGCTTCACCTGGGAGGCGGACGTCCATCTGCATCTGAAACGGGCCTGGGTACGGGCCGGGCTGCGGCTGCCCGCCGCACGGGCGGAGGAGGTGCTCGCCGCCGCCCTGTGACCGGGCGGGGCCGCCGTCCTGTGAGGGGCGGTGGCCGGTTCGGCAAGGTGGCCGGTTCCGCAGGGTGACCGGGGGAGTCGCGCTCCGCGTCCACCGGATCACGGAACGTCGATACCGTGTTGTGCCCTCGGACGGGGTCGTCACGGCCCGGAGTCGGCCCCCGCCTCCGGTAACCTCCGTGGGATGCGAGTGCTCGTCGGCCCGGATCGTCCCGGCGCCACCCCCGGGGTGGCCCCGCGGCGGGGGACGCCCGCTTCCCGCGCCCGGCGTTCGACTCCCCGCGACGTGCGTCGCACAGTATGGAGCACGCGTACTCCTTCGCGCTGGAATATGCCCGAAGCGCTTGTTGCGGTGACTGTACGTCAACCATGCTGTCCCACAAGGGAATCACGTTCCGTGAAGGTGTGTCCGCTGGTTCGGATGGTGTGAGCGGTGCAGGTGCTTCAGGTTCAGTTGGAGGTCGGGGCCGACCCGGCCGAGGTGGGGCGGGCCAGGAGGTGGGCCCGCTCGCGGCTCGCGGGCTCGGGCATGGGGGACGACGAGCCGCTGGCGGAGACGCTGGTGCTGCTCATCTCCGAACTCGTCACCAACGCCGTGGTGCACACCGGCTGCCCGGCCGTGCTCCGGATGCTGTTCGGGGCCGAGGGCGGGGTGCGGGTCGAGGTCGCCGACCGCAGCGACCGTCCGCCGAGACCCCGGCACGCGCAGGGCGAGGACACCAACGGGCGTGGCCTGGAGCTGGTGGACGGTCTCGCGGACCGGTGGGGCTGGGAGCCCGAGGGGCGCGGCAAGAACATCTGGTGCGAGGTGGACCGGGCGCCGGCGGCCCCCGGGCACGGGCCGGGCGCGTGGGCCCCCGGACGGGTGCGCTGTTGACGGTTCGTGGCATTTTGCCCACTCTGGGGTGAGCGATTCGTGGCGAGGGGAGCCGAGGGCCGTGCGGTCCGGCGCATGTCCGGACGGCCCTCGACAGGTGCGGGTCGTGACCGGGTGGCGGCGTCCGTGCCGTGCTCGGGGCGCGCGCGAGCGCGCCGCCACCCGCGAGGACCGTGGGGGGTCACAGGACCGCCACCGGCGCCACCGGAGCGCCGGTGCCACCGGTGAAGGGCTCCGGCGTCGCGGAGAGCAGGAAGGAGTGGCGCCGCTCCTGTGCACAGGCTGTGGACAGTTCCTCCAGATTCCAGTTCTGCCCCTGGAGCATCCCCATCTCGACCAGGTCGAGGGCGTGCACCGGCATCCACAGGTCCTCGATCTCCGGCGGGAAGATCTCGAAGGTGAGGGTGTCGTCGGCGACGGCGGCCACGTCCCGCGCGTGGAACCACTCCGGGGTGCGGATCGAGAGCCCGGGGGACGGGAAGGCGTACCCGTGCCGGTCCCCGGCCAGGTACAGCCGCATCTGACCCGTCCGTACGAGCACCACGTCACCGGCGCGTACGGTCACCCCGCCGAAGTCGGCCGCCTCGTCCAGGTCCTCCGGGGTGACGGCGTGGTCGCCGGGCAGCCGGTCCACGCCCTTGGCGGCGGCCACGTCCAGCAGGACCCCGCGCGAGACGAGGTGCCGGGCGGTGTGGATGCCGCTGTACGCGGACCGGCCGTGCGCGGTGACCGAGCCGGCGGGGCGCCCGTTGTAGAGGCGGCCCGAGTGCGAGGCGTGGGTCAGGGCGTCCCAGTGGGTGCCCGCCTGGAGGCCGAGGGTCGCGGTGTCGTCGCTGGTGGCGACCGTGCCGGGGCCGAAGAGCTCCTGGTTGATCTGGACCATGGAGTGGAGCGGGTTCACCCGCCCGGGGATCATCCCGGTCTGCACGCCGTCCTGTTTCAGTTCGACGGCGAGCGGGACCCGCAGTCCGCTCCTGACGGTGGCGGCGGCCTCCCGCACCACCTCGTCGGTGATCAGGTTGAGGGTGCCGATCTCGTCGTCCCGGCCCCAGCGCCCCCAGTTGTTGACGCGCGCGGCGATCTCGTGGAATGCGGCGGGCAGCGACATCGGAGGCCTCCGGGGTCTTGTTATCCGGTATCTGACGGGTCGTAGAATCCGGTTCGACGAATGAATCTAACGGACCGTCAGAAACTGCGGGAAGGGGCCGGGCATGGGGAACTTCTTGGCTGGCAAGGTCGTCGCCGTGACGGGCGCGGGGCGGGGCATCGGCCGTGCCGTCGCCCTCGCGTGCGCGGCGGAGGGCGCGAAGGTCGTCGTCAACGACTACGGGGTGTCCATCGAGGGCGGGGAGCCCGCCTCCGAGGTCGCCCTCGGGGTGGTGAAGGAGATCGAGGCGGCGGGCGGCACGGCCGTCGCGGTCGCCGACGACATCGCGACGATGGCGGGCGGGCAGCGGCTCGTGGACGTGGCCCTCGCCGAGTACGGGCGGGTCGACGGGGTCGTGTGCGTGGCGGGCATCCTGCGCGAGCGGATGCTGTTCAACATGTCCGAGGAGGAGTGGGACCCGGTCGTGGCGACCCACCTCAAGGGCACGTTCACCGTCTTCCGGGCGGCCTCGGCGGTGATGCGCAAGCAGGGCGGCGGCACCCTGATCGGCTTCACCAGCGGCAACCACCAGGGCTCCGTGGCCCAGGCGAACTACTCGGCGGCCAAGGGCGGGATCATCTCGCTCGTACGGTCGGCGGCGCTCGGCCTCCACAAGTACGGAGTCACCGCCAACGCGGTCGCGCCGGTCGCGCGGACCCGGATGTCGGCCAACGTGCCGATGGAGCTGAAGGAGATCGGGGAGCCGGAGGACGTGGCCGCGCTCGTCGTCTACCTCCTCTCCGACCGGGCCAGGGAGGAGAGGATCACCGGGCAGGTGTACACGATCGCGGGTCCCAAGATCGCGGTCTGGGCCCAGCCGCGCGAACTGCGCGCCGGGTACGCGGAGGGCGGCGGCTGGACCCCGGAGCGCATCGCCGACTTCCTGCCGGGCACGGTGGGCGTCGACCCGATGCCGATGCTGGCCCGGCTGGAGGAGATGGCCAGGGCGGCGGCGGAGGGGGCCCGTCCGAACGCGGGGGCCCGTCCGGACGCGGGGGCCCGTCCGGACGCGGGCGGGTCCGGCGCTGCCGGTGTGTCCGGTGCGTCCGGCCCCGCCGAGGGCTCCGGTGCGTCCGGTGAGGCGGGTGCGTCGTCATGAGGGGCGTGGTCTTCGACGGGAAGCGGATCGAGGTCGTCGACGATCTGGAGGTCCGGGACCCGGGGCCCGGTGAGGTGCTGGTCCGGGTGGCCGCCGCCGGACTGTGCCACAGCGACCTCGCGGTGGTCGACGGGACGATCCCGTTCCCGGTGCCGGTGGTGCTCGGGCACGAGGGCGCGGGGGTCGTCGAGGCGGTGGGGCCCGGGGTCGTCCATGTCGGGCCCGGTGACCACGTGGCCCTGTCCACGCTCGCGAACTGCGGTGCCTGCGCCGACTGCGACCGGGGACGGCCCACGATGTGCCGGAAGGCCATCGGGCGGCCGGGGCGCCCGTTCTCGCGGACCGGCGACGGCACCCCGCTGTACCAGTTCGCGTCGAACTCGTCGTTCGCCGAGCGGACCGTCGTCAAGGCGGTCCAGGCGGTGCGCATCCCGGAGGACATCCCGCTGACCTCGGCCGCGCTCATGGGCTGCGGGGTGCTGACCGGGGTCGGGGCGGTGCTGAACCGGGCGAGGGTCGGCCGGGGCGAGACCGTCGTCGTCATCGGCACCGGGGGCATCGGGCTGAACGTCCTCCAGGGGGCCCGGATCGCGGGCGCCCTGACGATCGTGGCCGTGGACACCAACCCGGCGAAGGAGGAGGTGGCGCGGCGGTTCGGCGCGACCCACTTCCTGTCCTCGGCGGACGGTGTGCGGGAGATCCTGCCGACCGGCGCCGACCACGTCTTCGAGTGCGTCGGGCACACCGGGCTGGTCCGCACGGCCGTGGACCTGCTCGACCGGCACGGGCAGGCGGTCCTCCTCGGCATGACCGGCCCGAAGGCGGAGGCGACGTTCCTGCCCGCCGCGATGTTCCTCGACAAGTCGATCCTGGGCTGCCGTTACGGTTCCTCCCGCCCCCAGCGGGACATCGCCCTGTACGCGGAGCTGTACCGCACGGGCACCCTCCTGCTCGACGAACTCGTCACCGCCACCTACCCGGTGGAGGACTTCGCCCGCGCGGTGGAGGACGCGGAGGCGGGGAAGGTGGCCCGGGGCGTCCTGACCTTCTGACCACGGCGGGCGGACCGAGCACCGACCGCTTGCCGGGCGACCGCTTGTCGGGCGGCCCGTCGCGGGCGGTCCGCCGCCGTCCGGCCCGGCCTCGGCCGACCTGCGGGCAGGGCCCGGACGCCCCCGGCCCGTCCTGCTTCCGGCGGGTTGGCCTCCGGGGCCCGCCCGGTCGCCGTCCGGCTCGCAGGGGGGCCGCGCGCTCCGGGCCTGCCGGCCCTGACCGTCGGCCCCGACCGTCCGCCCCGACCGTCCGCCCCGGCCCGTCCGCCCCGCCCCGCCCCGCCCCCAGGGCGAGTCCGGTGGGGGCGGGTCCTCCCGTACGGGCGGCCCGGCGCCCCTGGGCAACAGGGGCGTCAGCCCCTACGGTCCTGGTCATGTCCTACCGTTCGCTCGCCACCCGTCCCGTCCTCCTCTGGTCCGCCGTCACCGTCACCGGGCGGCTGCCCGTCGCCATGGCGCCGCTCGCGCTGGTGTTCCTGGTGCGGGAGCGGCCGGGCGGGTACGCGCTCGGGGCGGTGCTCGCCGCCGCGTACGTCCTCGGGGAGATCATCGCCGCCCCCGTCCTCGGGATGCGGATGAAGGCCGAACGGGCCCGGCCGCAGCTCGCCGCCGGGCTCGCGGCGGGCGCCGCCGGGTTCCTCGGCATCGGGTTCTGGCCCGGCGCCCACCCCGTCGTCCTCGCCGCCTTCGCGCTGCTCGCGGGTGCCGGGCCCGCCGCCGTGCCCGGCGGGATGCGGGCCCTGCTCACCCGCCTGGTCCCGGAGCGGGCCATCACCCAGGCGATGAGCATGGAATCGGTACTGACCTTCGGCATCTGGGCCGCCGCCCCCGCCCTCGCCACCGGGCTCGCGCTCGGCATCGACCCCGCCCTCCCGCTGCTGCTCGCCGGGACGTCCATGGCCCTCTCCACCGCCGGACTCTGGCTGCTCCCGCCCGGCTGGTCCAGCGGGCCGCAGGAGAAGGGCGCGTCCGTACGGCGGGCACTGCTCGCCGCCTGGCCCGTCTACCTCATGGGCGCGGGCGCCATGACCCTGCTCGCGCTCGCCGAGCTGACCCTGCCCGCCCTCCTCGAACAGCGCGGGATCGGGATCGGCTGGACGGGCCCGCTGCTCGCCGGGTTCTCGGTCGCCTCGGCCGTCGGCGCCTTCGTGTACGGCCTCCGGGGCGGCTGGCCCGGCAGACTGCCGGTGCAGTCGCTGGTCCTGATCCTGGGCGTGACCGCCGGGGTCGCGCTGGTCGCCGTCCTGCCCGGAACACCGGCCATCGGACTGGCCCTGGCCTGCGCCGGACTCCTCATGGCCCCCGCCAGCCTCGCCCGCAACCTGACGCTCCGGCAGCTCCTGCCGCCGTCCGCGCTCGCCGCCGGATACTCCGTGATGTACGCGGCCGTCGGCGCGGGCTACGCGGTGAGCGGCGCCCTCGCGGGCGGACTGCTCCACGTGGTGGCCCCCTCGACGGCCATCCTCTGCGGGGTCGGCCTGACCCTGCTGCTCACCCTCGCCGGTGCGCTGGGCGAGCACCGCGCGGACCGCCGGAGCCCCGCCCCCCTGCCGGAGGAGGCTCCGGCCCGGAAGGCGACCCGGTAGGACGGCGGACCCCGGGGCCAGGGGCCCTACGGGGATGCCCTCTGCCCCCGGGATCTCCCCGGCCCGTACGGGAAGGCGATCCCCATCCCCTACGGACTTTCCCGGCCCGTAGGGAGAGCCCCGGGCCGTACGGGATCTCCATGCCCCCTACGGGTGTCTCCCCAGGGCCCGGCCCGTAGGGGAGGACCGGCCGCCCCTCAGACCGTCTCCCTCTCCGCCCCGGCCCCCGCCCGGAACGTGCGCCGGTACGACGTCGGGGTCACCCCGATCGCGCCCATCAGGTGCACCCGCAGCGACTGGGCCGTGCCGAAGCCCGCGTCCCTGGCCACCCGGTCGACGGGCAGCCCGGTGGTCTCCAGGAGGTGCCGGGCCCGCTCCACGCGCTGCTGGGTGAGCCACTGGCCGGGGCTGATGCCGACCTCGTCGCGGAACCGGCGGGTGAACGTCCGTACGCTCATCGCCTCCTTCTCCGCGAGGTCCCGCAGCTGGATCGGCTCGTGCAGCCGGGCCAGGGCCCAGGCCCGCGCGGCGGTCGTGGTGTGGGTGCCCGCCTGCGGCAGCGGGCGCTCGATGTACTGGGCCTGCCCGCCGTCCCGGTGCGGCGGCACGACCGTCCTGCGGGCCACGTCGTTGGCGACCGCCGACCCGTGGTCGCGGCGCACGATGTGCAGGCACAGATCGATCCCGGCGGCCACGCCCGCCGAGGTGAGGACGTCGCCGTCGTCGACGAAGAGGACGTCGGCGTCGACCCGGACCCGGGGGAAGACCCGCTGGAAGTGCGCGGCGGTCGCCCAGTGCGTGGTGGCCGGGCGCCCGTCGAGGTATCCGGCGGCGGCGAGCACGTACCCGCCGGTGCAGATGGAGACCAGCCGGGTGCCGGGCCGGATGTGGGCGAGGGCGGCGGCCAGTTCCCCGGTGAGCCGCCCCTCGTCGAAGACCGGCCCCAGCTCGTAGGAGGCGGGGACCACGACGGTGTCGGCGGTGGCGAGGACCTCCGCACCGTGCTCGACGTGTATGGAGAAGTCGGCGTCGGTGGGGACCGGCCCGGCCGTCGGGGCGCAGGTGACGATCTCGTACAGGGGGTTCCCCGAGGCGTCCCGGGCGCGCCCGAAGATGCGGTGCGGGATGCCCAGTTCGAAGGGGAGGAGGCCGGGCAGGGCGAGGACGGCGACACGGTGCGGTGACGGCACGGGCGGTGCTCCCTCCGAAATTCAGTGGTGGTTCAGACCAGTCACTGATAGCTCTTCGTGTCCGTGACGGACAACACGTACAAGTCTGAGGCCGCCGAACGGATTCCCGTACCGGCCGAGCCGCCCGCACTGTGGAACCGCAACTTCCGGCTCTTCTTCGTCGCCCGCGCGGTCGCCGTCTTCGGCGAGGGCACCGTCCCGGTCGCCTTCGCCGCCGGGCTCCTCGGCGCCGGGCACTCCGGCGCCACCGTCGGTTACGCGCTCGGCGGCTGGACCGCCGCCTTCGCGCTCTTCGTCCTCTTCGGCGGGGTCCTCGCCGACCGGTTCACCGCCCGCCGGATGATGATCCTCGCCGATCTGCTGCGGCTCCCCGGCGCCGCGGTCCTCGCCGTCTCCTTCGCGCTCGGCAGCCCGCCCCTGTGGGCGGTCTACACCCTCTCGGTCCTCATGGGCGTCGGCGCCGCCCTCTTCCAGCCGGGCGTCGCCTCCACGATCCCGCGCATAGCCCCCGACGTGCAGCGCGCCAACGCGGTGCTGCGCGTCGCCGAAGCCCTCATGACCATGGCGGGACCGGCCGCCGCCGGTCTGCTCGTCGCCCTCTGGGGCGCGGGCTCCGCCTTCGCCGTCAACGGCGCCACGTTCGCGGCCAGCGCCCTCTGCCTCGTCCTGCTGCGGATGGCCCCGCTGCCCTCGGACTCGATCCGGCGCGCCTCCCTCGGGGTCGAACTCGTGGGTGGCTGGCGCGAGTTCACCGCCCGGAAGTGGCTCTGGGGGGTCATCTCGATCTGGACGGTGTACGGGCTGACCGTCGCGGGGCCCATGGTGCCGCTCACCGCGAGCCTGGTCACCGAGGACCACGGCGCGGCCACGTACGGCGTGCTCATGGCCGTCAACGGGGCGGGCAGTGCCGTCGGCGGTCTCCTCGCGCTCCGGGTCCGCCCGCGCAAGCCGCTCGCGGCGGGGGCGGTCGCCCTCCTCGGGCTCCCCGTGGGCCTCGTGCTGCTCGGACTCGGCGCGCCGGTGGCGCTGCTCGGCGCGGGCCAGTTCATCGGCGGCGCGGCCTTCGCGTTCTGGCTGGTGATGTGGTCGACGGCGGTGCAGACGCACGTACCGCAGGAGGCGCTGAACCGGATGCACGCGTACGACGTGGCCGGTTCGCTCCTGATGATGGGCGTCGGCCGCACCCTGTCGGGCCCGGTGGCGGGGCTGGTCGGCACGGAGACGGTCCTGCTCACGGGCGCGGGCATCGCGGTACTCGTGGTGTGCGCGCTGCTGGTGGTCCGTCCGATCAGGACGCTGCCACGGGTGTAGGGGCCGGGGGGGCGGGGAGGGCCCGGCGGGAGCCCGCCGTGTCCCCCCGGCGGCCCGGCGGGCTCCCGTCCCGTGTCCCGATCCGTTCGAAAGCTGTCGTTCGGGCCAATGGTCCGGTGCCGGGCGGGCCGCGATGCTCGTGGCATGGCCCAGACGACCGAGACGCCCGCCCGTACGCCTGACGGACGGGCACCCCGCACGCCCCGCACCCCCCGTGTCCACCGCGCCTGGTCCGTCGCGGCGGTCACCTTCGTCACGATCATCGGGGCGGCGGGCTTCGCCTCCCTGCCGGGCCTGCTGATCGAGCCCCTGCACGGCGAGTTCGACTGGTCGCGGGGCACGATCGGCTTCGCCGTCTCGGTGAACCTGGCCCTCTACGGCCTCACCGCCCCCTTCGCCGCCGCCCTCATGGACCGTTTCGGCATCCGCCGGGTGGTCGCCGTCGCCCTGACGGTCATCGCCGTCGGATCGCTGCTCACCGTGTGGATGACGGCCGCCTGGCAGCTCGTCCTCTTCTGGGGCGTCCTCGTCGGGCTCGGCAGCGGCTCCATGGCGCTGGCCTTCGCGGCGACCGTCACCAACCGCTGGTTCACCGCCCGCCGGGGTCTGGTGACCGGCATCCTCACCGCCGCCGGGGCCTCCGGGCAGCTCGTCTTCCTGCCGCTGCTGTCCTGGCTGGTCGAGCACCACGGCTGGCGTCCCGCCGCCGTGACGGTCGCGCTCGCCGCGCTCGCCGTGGTCCCGTTCGTGTGGCTGCTGCTGCGCGACCATCCGGCGGACGTCGGGCTCGCCCCGTACGGCGGGGAGTACGCGGAGAAGCCCGCGCCCGTGACCGGCGCCGCCCGGCGTGCGGTCGGCGTGCTCATCGAGGCGGCCCGCACCGGCCCCTTCTGGCTTCTCGCGGGCACCTTCGCGATCTGCGGGGCGTCCACGAACGGCCTGGTCAAGACGCATTTCGTGCCCGCCGCCCATGACCACGGGATGCCCGTCACCGCGGCGGCGGGACTGCTCGCGGTGATCGGGGTGTTCGATGTGGTCGGGACGATCGCCTCGGGCTGGTTCACCGACCGTTTCGAGGCGCGCAGGCTCCTCGCCGTCTACTACGCGCTGCGCGGGATCTCGCTGCTGTTCCTGCCGATGCTGCTCGCGCCGACGGTCCGGCCGCCGATGGTGTTCTTCATCGTCTTCTACGGTCTGGACTGGGTGGCGACGGTCCCGCCGACGATCGCGCTCTGCCGTGAGCACTACGGAGAGGACTCGGCGATCGTCTTCGGCTGGGTGCTCGCCTCCCACCAGATCGGCGCGGCGGTGGTCGCGTTCGCGGGCGGGCTCGCCCGGGACGTCTTCGGCGGTTACGACGTGGTCTGGTACGCCTCGGGCGCGCTGTGCGCGGCGGCGGCGCTGATGGCGCTGGTGATCAGGAGGCCCCGGACGCGGGCGCCCGTCATGGCGGGAGCATGACGATCCTCGGGGGGTGATCGCGATGAGCGGTCCGGCCGAAGGACGCACGCCCGCCCGCATGGTGAGGGTCTCGGTGCTGGCGCTGTTCCTGCGAGGCGCGCTGTTCATGGTCCTGAAGGTGGTGCTCGGCGATGCCGGGCAGCCGGCGGAGGACGGTTCGCTGCTCGGTCCGCTCCAGCTCTTCGGGCTTCCGTTCGTGACGCTGCTGGGGCTGCTGGCGGCGGTCGTGGTGTCGGCGGTGGTCGTCCTGCCCGCCGTGCCGGGCGGCGAGGGACTCGCGCGGAAGGTCGGCGGGTGCCCGATCGGCGGCGGCTGACACTCGCGGGCGCCCTCCTGGTCCCGTTCGCCGGATGGTGGGCCTGGCCGGTGGGCGCGGCGGTCCTGGTGGTGACGGTCGTGCTGACCCGCCCGGCCCGCCGGGGCTGGTTCGTGCGCCCGCTGTACTGGGGCACGCTCGCGGTCCTGGTCACGCCGGTCCTCGGGGGCGTCGGCCTGAGCACGGGCACGATCGCCACCTGAGCCCCGGATCCCGGCCCGGGGCCGGTGAACACGGAAGCGTCCGGCCCCCGGGACGGGGGCCGGACGCTCGTGGGATCAGGCCGGGACCGTGCGGACCGGGTTCGGCCCGGCGGGTCCGGCGGGCCCGGTCGTGGACCGGGACCGGTTCAGCGGACCGGGGCCGCGTGGGCCGTCTCGAAGGCGGCGAAGGAGGACTCCTGGCGCCATTCGAGGGCGGCCTTGGGGCTGCCCTCGACGAGACGGCGGCAGGCGGCGGAGCGCACCGGGGTGCCGGGCCGCTCGCCCCGGCAGGCGGGGACGGTGCGGTAGCCCTCGGTGGTCGGGTTGCCGCGCCACAGGCTGGCGCCGGGGAGGAACGCGTACTCCAGGGAGGCGCGCGCGAGGTCCTTCAGCTGCGGGTACGACAGGCCGTAGGTGCGGGCCGCGTACTGGTACTCGTGGGTGATGTCGATCCGGGAGACGCCCGGGTCGTCGGTGGCGAGGACGACCGGCACGCCGTAGGCGCGGTACGTCTCGAAGGGGTGCTCGGCGCCCCGGACGCCGAGGATCTGGGCGTTGCTGGTGAACGGCACCTCGACGGCGACCTCGCGGGCGGCCATCGCGCGGGCCGTGGCCTGCCAGTCGTTCTCGTGGACGAGGTCCACGCCGTGGCCGACGCGGTCGGTGCGGGCCGTGCCGACGGCCTCGGCGATGTGGAAGGTGAGGTCCTCGGGCTTGACCAGACCGGGCCACAGCTCGCCCGCGTGCAGGGTCACACGGGCCTGGGGGTAGACGCCGCGCAGATAGGCGATCATCCGCATCTGGAGGCGGTAGTTCTTCAGGGAGCTGTCCCAGTCCTCCGGCTGGACCAGGTTGACGGCGACGTACCGGCCGTCCCGCTCGGAGAGCCGCATCCCGAGGGCGAGCTGGGTGAAGACCCGCTCGGGCGAACTGCCGCGCGAGACCTGGGAGATCCAGCGCACGGTGAGGCCGCAGTCGGGCCGTTCGCGCGCGGTGCCGCACCCGGCGGCCTCCCGGAACTCGGCGTCGCCGTCGTCGGTCTCCTCGACCGCCTCCCTGACGACGGAGTCGAGGCGGCCCCCGGCCGTGAGCTTGCGGTGGAGGGCGGCGAGGTCCGGGTCCCAGCCGACCTCGGCGGCGAGCTTCTTGGCGCTGTCGGAAGCCGGGGTGATCATGGTTTCGAGGTACGACTGGTTCTGTGCGGCGACGCCGTCCGCGAACTCGGCGAGCATCTTGCCCCGGTTGCGCCAGGTCACCTCGCCGAACTTGTCGAACGTGTCGAAGAAGTGGTCGTGGCCGTTGCCGCCGGGCGGGAAGTCCTGCATGGACCAGGCGCGGATCAGGTCCTCGCGGAAGGCGCGGTCGGTGCGCGCGTCGGCGGCGGGCCGGGTGCCGGGGCCGCACGGCGGGACGACCGCCGCCAGGGTGTCGGTCCGCACGCACAGCCCGTCCTCGGCGGCGAGCTGGATCAGGTACTCGGTGGAGACGGCACCCGAGAGGTGGTTGTGCAGCTCGCCGCCCTTGGGCATCGACCGGAAGAACGCCCTGAGCCGGGCGGGCCGTTCGCGCACGGACGCGAGATAGGCGTCCGTACGGGCCTCGGCGGGGGTGGGCACCCGGGAGGCGGCGGGTCCGGCGGCCGGGACGGCGGTCCCGGGGAGGGCGGCGGCGGGGAGGGCGGCGCTCAGGGGCAGCAGGGTGAGCGCGGCCACGGCGGCCGGGAGGAACCGGCGGCGCGTGGAGGGTCGTGGGGGCGTATTCACCCGAGCATGATCGTGACCGGTGGGCGCCCCCCGGGCCGGTTGCGACGGATGGAGGGACACCTTCACCCGGCCGGGTGAAGGGAAGCGCCTCGAACGGGTGATCTTCGCTATCACGTTCGAGTGAATGCCGGGGCGGGTGCCGCGGTCGGACCGGGACCGCCACCGCTCCGGGGCCGGGCCCCCGGCCCGGCGCGCCTATTTCGGGTGCGTCGGCCGGAACGCCGGTGGTGGAATCGGGCGATGAGGACGAGCGAAGAGCCGGAGACGGTGGTGGACCGGGGGCAGTACCCGGACGCGGTGACGCCCTGGGACGACCGGGAGTGGCGGCGGGAGGTCCTCGGCTGGGCCGGGCGGGAACTCGCCGCGCACGGCAGGAGCGGGACCGGGCCGCGCGAGGTGCGGGTGCGCCCGTGGTCGGTCCTGATGCGCCTGCGCACGGGGGAGGGCGAGCGGGACGCGGTCTGGCTGAAGGCGGGCGCGCCGTCCAACTCCTTCGAGGCGGGGCTCTCCGGGGCGCTCGCGGAGTGGGCGCCGCAGGACGTGATGGCGCCGCTCGCGGTGGACGCGGAACGCGGCTGGACGCTGCTGCCGGACGGGGGGCCGCTGTTCCGGAGGGTGCTCGACGCGGGGGCGGCGGGCCCGGCGGAGTGGGCGTCGGCGGTCGGCCGGTACGCGCGGATGCAGCGGCGGCTGCTGCCGTACGCGGACCGGATGGTGGGGCTCGGGGTGCCGGGCGCCCGGACGCGGGACCTGCCGGAGGTCTTCGACGCGCTCGTCGAGGGCAATCCGCTGTTCGGCACGGCCGAGCGGGCCGCGCTGCGGGGGCGGCGGTCCCGGCTCGTCGACCTGTGCGCGGAGCTCGACGCGTACGGCGTGCCCGACTCGCTGGACCACTGCGATCTGCACGACGGCCAGATCCTCACCCCGGCACCGGGCCGGTTCACCTTCTTCGACTGGGGGGACGCCTGTGTGGCGCACCCCTTCGGCAGTCTCCTCGTCCCGGTGCGGGCGGTGGCGGAGCGGTACGGTCCCGGGGCCGTGGCCCCGCTGGTGGACGCGTATCTGGAGCCGTGGGCGGACCTGGGCCCCTCGGCCGGGGAACTGCGCGGGGCGGCGCTCCTCGCGGTGCGGCTGGCGGCGCTGGGCCGCGCGGGCTCCTGGTTCCGTCTCTTCCCCGGCACCCCGCTCGCCGACAGCCGTGAGGCGAGCGCCCATTGGGTGCGGGAACTGTTCGCGGCCGAGGACGCCTGGTGACGGGGCGGGAGGGCGAGGCGGAGGGGGCGGGCCGGTGACGGTGGCGGTGCGGGCCGCCGGACACCGGGGGATCGCCCGTACCGCCCCCGCCTCAGTCGTCGAGGCGGTCGAACCGGCCGAACCGGCCCCGGTGGAAGAGCAGGGGGTCCCCGGTCCCGGCCGCGTCGAGGGCCTCCACGCGGCCGACCACGATCAGATGGTCGCCGCCGGTGTGGACGGCGGTGATCGCGCAGTCGATCCAGGCGGGCGCGCCGGTCAGCCGGGGGGAGCCGGTCACCGGGGCGGGCGCCCAGTCGACGCCCGCGAACTTGTCGGTGCCGCTGACGGCGAAGGACCGGCACAGTCCGTCCTGCCCGGCGCCGAGCACATTGACGCAGAAGGCGCCCGCGGCGGCGATCCGGGGCCAGGTCGTGGACGTACGGGCGACCATGAAGGCGACGAGCGGCGGGTCGAGGGAGAGGGAGGCGAAGGACTGGCAGGCGAATCCGGCCGGTCCCTCCGGGGCGAGGGCGGTCACGACGGTGACGCCGCTCGCGAAGTGGCCCAGGACGCGGCGGAACTCGGCCGGGTCGAGGGGCGGTCGCTCGTCGTCCCGTACCGCGCGCAGCACGGGCCGGGGCAGTGGTTCCACGGCCGTCGGCGAACCGGCCGCTCTCAGGTGTCGGACGGCGCTGGCCGCCATCCCCGCGTGTCCCATCACACCGCCCATTGAAACTGACGACTCGTCAGATGGGAACCCCCCGGGGCGACGGACGGTTCCGTCGCCCCGGGGGCTTCGCGTACGAGGGGGAGCGGATCGGCCCGCGGGCCGCCCGGTCTCCCCGGGAGCGGATCGGCCCGGGGCCGCCCGGTCTCCCCGGTGCGGGATCAGCCCGCGACCGCCCCGGTCGCCCGGGTCCAGGCGACCCCCGAGAGGCCCCCGGTCCGGTGCGCGGTCACCCTGACGGTGATCTTCGTGCCGCGCTGGGCCTTGGTGAGGGTGAACGTGCCCCGGGTGGCCCCGGCGACGGCCCGCCCGTTCGCGTACCACTGGTAGGCGTACGAGGTGGGCGCGGGCGTCCACGTCCCCCGGTTCAGGGTGAGCGTCCGCCCGACCTTGACCGTCCCGGTCAGGACGGGCGCCTTGGTCGCCTTGGGGGCCGCGCCCTTGGCGACGGTCAGCCCGGCGGAGGTGGCCGTGCCGCTGAGGTGTCCCGTGCGGTGCGCGGTCACGGTGACCGTCAGCTTCTTGCCGAGGACGGACGCCGGGACGACGTACGAGGACGCGGTGGCCCCGGCGATCGCGGCCCCGTTCGCCCGCCACTGGTAGGCGTACGAGGTCGGGGCGGGCGACCAGGTCCCCGCGAGGGCCGTCACCCTGCCGCCCACCCGGACGGAACCCGAGAGGGCGGGGGCCTTCGTCGCCTTCGGTGCCGCGCCCTTCACCAGCACGGACCCGCTGACGGCGGTGACCGTCGGATGCCCGGCCCGGCCGGCGGTGACGGCCACGGACAACCGCTTGCCGAGCAGTGACGCGGGCGGCGTGTACGAGGACGCGGTGGCCCCGGCGATCGCGGCCCCGTTCGCCCGCCACTGGTAGGCGTACGTCTCACCCGCCGGACTCCAGACCCCGGCCGAGGCCGTCACCTTGCCGCCGACGACGCTGCTGCCGGAGACGACGGAGACGACGGAGACGACGGAGACGACGGAGACGACGGGGACGGCGGTGGCCCGGAGGGCGGCGACGACGGTGACGCCGGACCGCTGGTACTCCCAGCCGTAGTGCGTGATCACACTGGCGTGGAGGTTGCCGGGCGGGGCGCCCGTCAGGTCGAGCGCGACCCTCATGCTCCGCCGGTCGGGGGAGACGGAGACCGTCGTCGACTCGGCGCGGTAGTCCTGGGTGTACAGCCTGACCCGGTCCGTGTCGCGCAGCGCCGCGCCGGTGACCGTCATGATGACCTTGCCGCGCCCCAGAACGGCGGGACCGAGGGTGCCGACGGTCCGTTCTTCCGGGCCGCAGACCGTCGCCGCACAGGTGACCGTCGCCGACACCGCGGTGGAGGCCCCGGCCGGGTTCTCCGGCAGCCCGACGGTGGCCGACGCCGCGACCGGGGCCGTGACCGGAGCCGTGGCCGCGAACGCCGTCCCCGCCGGGAGCATCGGGCCGAGCAGGGCCGTCAGCAGGGCGGGGACCAGCAGCGCGGTTCTGGGCGAGTGTCTGGATCTTTCGCGCGAACGCGCGGAATGGAGCATGTTTCCGTTCCCCCCCCGGAGCGGTGTGTGTCATATCCGCGTCACACCCTAGGGGCAGCCCTGACACTCGGCGCGCGACTATTTCCCCTCGTAGCGGGCCTCCCGGCGTTCCACGAAGCTCGCCACGCCCTCCCGGGCGTCCCGCGTCGTCATGTTGAGTTCCTGCGCCGTCGCCTCCGCCGCGAAGGCGGTCGCCCGGTCGGTGTCCAGGGCCGCGTTCACCAGTTGCTTGGTGAGGGCCAGGGCCCGGGTCGGGCCCCGGGCGAGGCGTTCCGCCCACTCCGTGGCCGTCTTCTCCAGGTCCTCCGCCGGGACGACCCGGTTCACCAGGCCCCACTCCCGCGCGTCCGCCGCCGACAGCGCGTCCCCGAAGAACATCAGCTCCTTGGCCCGCTGCGGCCCGATCAGCCGGGGCAGCAGATACGCCCCGCCGCCGTCCGGGACCAGGCCCCGCCGGACGAACACCTCGATGAAGCGGGCGGATTCGGCGGCCAGGACCAGGTCGCAGGCGAACGCCAGGTGCGCCCCGATCCCCGCCGCCGTCCCGTTCACCGCCGCGATCACCGGCTTCTCGCAGTCCAGTACGGCTCCGATGAACCGCTGGGCCCCGCGCCGGATGGTCCGGGCGACGTCCCCGGCGGTCCGCTCGCCGGTCGCGGGTGCGCCCCGCAGATCGGCGCCCGCGCAGAAGCCGCGTCCGGTGGCGGTGATCACCACGGCCCGTACGGCGGGGTCGGCGGAGGCCGCTTCGAGCAGGGCGACGATCCGTTCCCGCTGGTCCCAGGTGACCGCGTTCATCGCCTCGGGACGGTTGAGGACGATCCGGGAGACGCCGTTCCCGACGGTGTGCAGCAGGTCCTCGGCGTGCGGCGGGTTCTCGGTGTGCGCCGGGTCCTCGGTCATGCCAGGGGCTCCTGTCGGCAGACGGCGAGCGCGTCCAGGGCCACCGCGCCCTGGCCGCGCGGCAGCACCATCAGCGGGTTGATGTCGAGTTCGGCGAGGTCGCCGTCGAGTTCGAGGGCCATGCGCTGGACGCGCAGGACGACTTCGACGAGGGCGTCGACGTCGGTGGGCGGGGCGCCCCGGACGCCGTCGAGGAGGGCCCGGCCGCGCAGTTCGCCGAGCATGGAGCGGGCTTCCCGCTCCCCGAACGGCGGGACGCGTACGGCGGCGTCGTCGAGGACCTCCACCAGGACCCCGCCGAAACCGACCGTGACGGTCGGGCCGAACAGGTCGTCGCGGGTGACGCCGACGACCATCTCGACCCCGCGTCCGACCATCTGGCAGACGAGGATGCCGTCGAGGTCGACGGACTCGAAGCGGGCGATGTCGGTGAGTTCGCGGTAGGCGTCCCGCACCTGGCTGGCGGAGGTCAGTCCGACCTTCACCAGGCCGAGTTCCGTCTTGTGGGCGAGCTGGGCGCCGGAGGCCTTCATCACGACGGGGTAGCCGACGAGCCCGGCGGCCCGGACGGCCGCCGCCGCGCTGGTGACGAGCTGTTCGCGGGGGACCCGTATGCCGTAGGCGCGCAGGAGCTGTTTCGCGCCGTGCTCGCTGAGCCGGTGGCCGGGCCGCATGAGGGCCTGGGCCTTGCGGAAGGAGGGGGAGGAGGTCCGGGGGGCCTCGTCGAAGGGGGAGCGGTAGGCGGCGGTGAAGCGGTGGTGGTCGAGGTAGGACTTCACGGCGCCGATGCAGTTGGCGAAGGTGCGGAAGGTGGCGACGCGGGAGGAGCCGAGGAGGGTGGTGCGGTAGGCGTCCTCGGTGCCGACCGGGGAGCCCCAGACCACGCAGACGAGCTTGTCGGTGGCCTCGGCGGCGTCCACGAGGTCCTGGGCGAGCTTGTCGCTCATGGGAGGGAAGGGGCCGGTGATCGGACAGATGAGGACGCCGACGGAGGGGTCGGCGAGGATCGCGTCGATGATCTTCCGGCCGCGCCAGTCGCCGACGGGGTGGCCGCCGTTGTCGACGGGGTTGGCGACGTTCAGGTACTCCGGGATCCAGGTGTGGAGTTCGTCCTGCTTGGCTTCCTGGAGGGTGGGCAGCTGAAGTCCGGCGGCGGTGGCGAGGTCCGCGAAGTGGGCGCCGGTGCCGCCGGAGATGGAGTAGACGACGACGCCCTCGGCCTGCGGGCGGCGGGCGCGGGCGAGCAGGGTGGCGGTGTCCTGGAGCTGGTCGAGCCCGTCGACGCGGATGACGCCGTACTGGCGCATGGCGGCGTCGACGACCCGGTCGGCGCCGGTGAGCTTGCCGGTGTGGGAGGCGGCGGTGCGGGCGCCGGTCTCGGTGCGGCCGACCTTGACGGCGACGACGGGGACGCCGTTGCGGGCGGCGCGGTCGGCGGCGAGGAGGAAGGAGCGGCCGTCCTTGAGCCCTTCGACGTAGCAGGCGATGGCGCCGACCTCGGGGCGTCCGGCGAAGTAGGAGAGGAAGTCGGCGGTCTCCAGGTCGGCCTCGTTGCCGGTGGGGGCCCAGTGGGAGAGGCGGACGCCGATGTCCTGGAGGGAGAAGACGGGCCGTCCCTGGTGACCGGACTGGGTGATGAGGGCGACGGCGGGGCCTTCGAGGTCCTCGCGGAAGTGTTCGAAGGCGTTGAGGTTGGTGTTGGGGCCGAGGAGGCGGAGCCCCGAGCGGCGTACGGCGGCGGCGAGCCGTTCCTGTGCGGCGGCGCCCGCCTCGCCGGTCTCGGCGAAGCCGGAGGCGAAGGCGACGGCGAACCTGACCTTGGTGTCGGCGAGCTGCTCGATGACGGGCAGCGGGTCGGCGACGAGGAGGACGGCGAGGTCGACGGGTTCGGTGAGGGCGGCGACGGACGGGACGCAGTCGATCCCGAAGACGCTGGTACGGGTGGGGTGGACGGGCACCAGACGGGCGCCGACGCGTTCGGCCCAGGAGAGGAGCTGCCGGGTGATGCCGGTGTTGGGGCGGCCCTCGGTGTCGGAGGCGCCGACGACGGCGACGGACTCGGGCCGGAAGAAGCGGTCGAGGTCGGGTACGGGGGCGTGCAGCGGGCGTCCGCTGACGTCCAGGTCGCCGGGGGCGGCGGTGGTGCCGTGCACGGCCTCGCGGTCCGGCTCCCCGCAGGCGACCACACGGGCGCGGAGTCCGGCCGTGAAGGTGCCGTGAGTCGATCCAAGCATGTGTTCCGCCCGCCCTTCACCCATCTCGTATACACCTGACGCTTAGTCAGATTACCGAACTGACAGTCAGTCAGGAATGGTTGTGCGCGGGGAAGCGTGAACGGGCGGTACGGGAGAGGCGCGGATCGTCCGGGGGGCGGGGCCTTTCGGCCCTTCCGGCCGCCTCCGGTCCCTTCCGGCCGGACCGGCCGGAAGGGACCCGGAAGGGGTCAGTACAGCCAGCGCTGGTTGTCGCCGCCGTTGCAGTCCCACTGGATCAGACCGGTGCCGTTGGCGGAGGAGGCGCCCGCCGCGTCGAGGCAGAGGCCGGAGTTCCGGTTGCGCAGCCGGAAGCTGCTGTTGGGGAGGTTCTCCACCTTCCACTGCTGGTTGGTGCCGTTGTTGCACGACCACTGGATGGCCTGGGTGCCGGGGGCCGTGGAGCCCTGCGGGATGTCGAGGCAGCCGTTCTGCTCGTTCGCGAGCCGCACGTAGCCGCCGCCTGCGGCGGCGAACGTCCACCGCTGGTCGGGGTTGCCGTTGCAGCTCCAGAGGATGGCGTAGCCGCTGCCGTCGATCCCGATGCAGGAGTTGTTGTCGGCCAGGTAGCTGGGGATGGAACTGCCCACCGCCGACGCGGTCGGCGCCCCGGCGAGCGCCGTGCCCAGGACGGCCGCGAGGCCGGTCGTCACGGCGGCGGCGCGGCCGAGGAGGCGGTTCGTTGCGCGGGTCATCGCGGGTTCCTCTCGATGGAGACGTACGGATATGGGTGCTGGTGCTGGTGCTGGTGCTGGTGCGCGTTCGCGGGGTGTGGTGTCCCGCCGTGATCCGAGTCTTGTCGTGGGGCTCCGGCCGGGTCTTGTACGAATGCGAAGGACGAGGTGCTGTCCTGGGCGACGGTCGGCCAGGCGCAGCCGGGGGCCAGGTGGTTCAGGAAGCGGCCGGGCGGCAGTCCGGTCAGGGTCCTGAACTCGCGGGACAGGTGCGGCTGGTCGCTGAATCCGGCGGTGTGCGCGGTGTCGGTCTGGCTGCGGCCGGTGGCGAGCAGGCCGATGGCCCGTTCCATGCGCAGGGCCCGCGCCAAACGCTTGGGGGAGAGCCCGATCTGTTCGCGGAAGCGGAGTTCCAGCAGTCGGCTGCTCCACCGGGTGCGGGCCGCGATGTCCCGGACGGTCAGGGTGCCCGCCGAGCGGGTGATGAGGTCCCAGGCGTGCAGGACGGTCGGGGAGGGCGCGCGGGCGGCGTCGGCGGAGGCGGTCCAGCGCAGCAGGTGCCGGTCGAGGACGTCGAAGCGGGCACGGGGGCCGGGGGCCGTGCGGAGGTCCTCGGCGAGGGAGGGGAGACAGCGGCCGAGGACGGCGTCGGCCTCCACGACGGCGTCGGCGAGTTCGCCCAGGGGGGCGTCGAACAGCAGCCGGGCGACCCAGGGCAGGACGCTGATCTCGACGCCCTCGGCGGTTCCCCGGTGGCCGAGGAGCTTGGGGTGGAGGTGGGGGCCGTAGAAGGCGGAGGCCCGGCGGAGCGACACGGGCGCGTCCGGTCCCGTGTGTCCGGCCGACATCTCCCCGTCGAGGCCGATGAAGAGGGAGACGGCGCCGCCGGGGGCGAAGATCCGTTGCCGGGGGCCGTCTCCGGTCAGACGGTAGGAGCAGTAGCCGACGACTCCGGGCCGAAGCCGTGGGTCGGGCCGGGTGAGGATCAGTTCGCAGTCTCCCCGGGCGCACGTGTGACGTCGCATTTCCGTCCCTCTTCGGGGGCCGCAGGACCCCCGCCAATAGGTCTAGACCACTAGGGCGGGAGGGAGGACGCGCGAGGGGCCCGGGAGGATGAGCGAAGAAGCCCGGAAAGCGTCCCGTGTGCCGTCCCGGGACGGGCGGCGGGGGTTCCGGGCCGTCGACGGGCGCCGGACGGAGGCCCGTTCGGAGCCTCGGCGGACCGTGCCGGGCGAGGCCGGGCCGTACGGGATCCTCGTCGCCCATGGGACGGCCGGTGTCGGCCCCCGCCCGCCCGCTCCGGCCGGGAGCCGGGAGCCGGGAGCACGGCTCACGCGCAACGGGCCACGGGCCACGGGCCACAGGCCATGGATCACGGGCCGCTTTCCCCCCTCGATGGCAAGGGGATCGTGGGGGGTCGGTGCGAGGGGGACTCCACCCTTCGGCGCCACTCGGCCGACCGGTCGGCAGGGAAGCGACAGGTGATCGTTTGCGGTCGCGGTCGCGGTCGCGGTCGTCGCTTCGGTGGCGAAGATCGACCAAGTTCACGCCGGACACGGAGTGCGGTAGGTCGGTGACCTACGGTTACCGGGCGGAGTCGGACGCCGGGGCTGAACGAGGGCCGGTCACGGTCGCGGAAGCCTCAGGACCGCGCTCCCTTCCCACTTGTTACTGATTCAGGAGGTACATCACATGGCCGAGAAGCGGCTGAAGTCCTGGGGCAACAACCGTTCGGGGCAGCTCGGCGACGGCACTTGGACCGACTTCCGTACCACCGCCACCACCGTGCTCGGGCTGACCAGCGCCGAGGTGGTGAAGATCGCCGCAGGCGGCTACGGTTCGACCACCGGTCACGGGCTGGCGCTGCTGACCGACCGTACGGTGCAGTCCTGGGGTGCCAACAATTCGGGGCAGCTCGGCGACGGCTCCGTGTTCAGCCACAACGCGCCCGGTCAGGTCGTCAACCTGTCCGATGCCACCGACATCGCCGCGGGCGGAAAGCACGGCCTGGCCCTGCTCGCCGACCGGACCGTCGTCGCCTGGGGGCAGAACAACCACGGCCAGCTCGGCAACGGCACCAACATGGACAGCAGCGTCCCCGTCCGGGTCGAGGGGCTGAACAAGGTGACCGCCATCGCCGCCGGGCTCGACCACAGCCTGGCCCTGCGCGAGGACGGCACCGTCTGGGCCTGGGGCCGCAACGTCAACGGCCAGCTCGGCGACGGCACCTCGGCCGGCAGGAACGTCCCCTCCGCCGTGGGCGGCCTGACCGGAGTCACCCGGATCGCCGCCGGGGCCAACCACAACCTCGCCCTGGTCGGCCCGGCCGACGGCGGTGGCGTGGTGATGGCCTGGGGCCACAACGCCACCGGTCAGCTCGGCGACGGCAGCACCGACAACCGCTACAGCCCGGTCAAGACCCAGGACACCTGGTCCGGCGAAGTCGTACGGATCGCGGCCGGCTGCAACCACAGCCTGGCAGTCACCGGCACCGACAACACCCTCCACGCCTGGGGTCAGAACACCTCGGGCCAGCTCGGCGACGGCACCACCGAGAGCCGGAGCACCCCGGTCCCGGTTCCGGACCTGACCGGCATCAAGCTGGTCACCGGCGGCCGCGAGCACACCGTCGCCCTCCTCGGCGACGGCACGGTCCGCTCCTGGGGTGCCAACGGCTCCGGCCAGCTGGGCAACGGCACCACCACCGACAGCCCCACCCCCGTGACCACCCTCACCGCGCTGACCGGCGTCGACAAGATCGCCGCGCCGATCGGCGGCGACTTCAGCCTCGCCAACTAGCACGCCCGACGGGCGGGGGCGGGGCTTCGGGCCCCCGCCCCCGCCTTCTGCTGTCGCCCGAGCACCGGAAGACCCGCCCGCCATGTGGGTCCGTGGAGCACGGCCCATGGATCACGGGTCACGGGTCACGGACGGGACCGGCGGACGCCCGTACGGCGTGCCCCGTGCCCCGTACCTCGTACGCTTCAGTCCTCGTCGACCGGCTCCCGGGGCCGTACGGCGGGGGCGGGGCGCCGGGAGCGTGTGAGGCAGGTCACCGGAACCGGGCGCGTCCGGTGGACAAGGCAGGTCGTGGACTATTCATTGCACGCCCGGATACGCGCGGGGGACCCCGAGGCGTTCAGGGAGATCTTCCGTGATCACGCCCCCCTGGTCCATCGGCACGGCGTCCGTGTGACCGGTGACCACGCCCTCGCCGAGGACGTCGTCTCGCTCACCTTCCTGGAGGCGTGGCGGCTGCGGGAGCGGCTCCTCGACCACGAGGCCGGACCGCGCCCCTGGCTCATGGGCATCGCCGTCAACGTGCTGCGCAACACCAGTCGCGCCGCACGCCGTCATCAGGCGGCCCTCGGACGGCTGCCCGCCCGCGACACCGTCCCGGACTTCTCCGACGAGATCGTCGGACGCATGGCCGACGCCGACCAACTGGCCGCTGCTCAACGTGCGTTGAAGAAGCTGCGCCGCACCGAACGCGAGGTGTTCACCCTGTGCGTGTGGTCCGGTCTCGGATACGCCGAGGCCGCCGCCGCACTGGGCGTCCCCGTCGGCACGGTCCGTTCGCGGCTCTCCCGCGCCCGCAAGCGGCTGCGCGGACTCGCCGAACAGGAACTCAGGAAATGCCGGGAACCGCTTCCCGGCCCCGGACAAGTACAGGGTGGCCGCACCTTCGCGGCCCGGTCGTACGAGGCGCACGAGGAGACGTACGGATGACCCGCAAGTTCTGGAAGCGGACCGAGCCCCTGGACCACCCGGAGCTGGACCACGCGGAGCTCGCCCGGCTGCTGCCGGCCCCGTCGGCCCCCCGGATGACGCCCGACCGTCAGCTGCTTTTCGAGGAGCACCTGTTGAACGAGATCCGCACCTCCGCACCCGGGGCCAAGGCCGGGGCCCCGGCCCGCCCGGTCCGCCGCGCCCTGCTGATCGGCGTCCCGGTCACCGCCGCCGCGCTCACCGCGGTCTTCGCCGTCGGCGCGCTGACCCAGGGCGGCGGACCCGCGAGGCCCGGCCTGGTGGAAGCGTCGGTCGTGAAGGTCGAGGCGGGCAGCACCGTCCAGCTCGTCTCCACCGTCCAGCAGATCGCGGACGCCGCGACCCGGCGGCCGACGCCTGAGCCGAAGCCGGGCCAGTACATCTACATCAACAGCAAGGTCTCCTTCATGTCGGCCTCGCACAACTTCGACACGGGCGAGGAGAAGACGTGGGTGCAGCCGCTGCACCAGCGTGAGGTCTGGAAGTCCCCCGACGGGCGCGAGGGCTGGCTCGACGAGCCCGGCTACCAGGACGAGGGCGGTATCACCCTCGACCACGACGGCCCCCACTCCAAGCCCGTGAACGGCAAGGACATCCCCGGCGAGGCCCCCGTCCACCTGTCGTACGACTGGCTCAAGGCCCAGCCCACCAACCCCGACGCGCTGCTGAAGTCGATCTACGCGACGGACAGCGGTTCGGCCAACCGTGACCAGCGGGCGTTCCGGGAGATCAGGTCGATCATCGGCGAGCAGCTCGTCCCGGCCCGGACCGCCGCCGCGCTCTACCGGGCCGCCGCGAAGATCCCCGGCGTGGTCGTCGTCGAGAACTCCCAGGACGCGGCGGGCCGCACCGGCCTCGCCCTCGCCCGTCTGGACCCGCAGTACGGCGAGCGCCTGGAGCTGGTCTTCGACCGGACGACCTTCGCCTACCTCGGCAGCCGGGGCGTCCAGGTCAAGGAGTTCGGCGGCGTGAAGCCCGGCACGGTCACCGAGCGCACCGCGATCCTGGACCGCGCGATCGTGGACGCCCAGAAGACCCGCCCCACCAAGGGCGGCACGGCCTGACCACCCCCTGACCCCAGCGGCGGCGGCCCCCACCGGGGGACCGCCGCCGTCGGCGTCCGGGGGAGTGCCGGACGGGAGCGGCCTCAGGGGGCCGTTCCGTCAGGAGGTCCCGGACGGGCGCGTCCGGGCCACCCGGCGGGCTATCCGTTCGGCGTCCAGGGACAGTTCGCGGAGCATTCCGCTGATCGGGTTGGTGAAGCCGGTGAAGTACAGGCCGGGGGCCTGGCGGGGGGTGCGGGCGCCGCGTACCAGCGGGTGGCCCCGGTCGTCCAGGACGTCCAGGTGGCCGAGGAGCGGTTCGAGGGCGCGCCGGTAACCGGTCGCGGCGACGACCGCGTCGGGGGTGATCCGGGTGCCGTCCGCCAGGACCACGTCGGGCCCGTCGAGGTCGTCCACGGCCGCCACGACCTCGACCTTCCCGGCCCGTACGGCGGCCACGAGGCCGACGTCCTGGACCGGGACGGCGCCCGCCCGCTGACGGCTGGCGAGACCGGTGTCCGGCCGGGGCAGGCCGTACGCGGAGAGGTCCGGCGCCGCGGCCCGCGCGAGCAGCTTCCCGAGCAGGTCCACGAGCGGGACCGGGAGCCGCCGGACGAGGATGCCGGAGCGCTGGGAGGGCCAGCCCGCGGTGGAGCGGCGCAGGATGTGCGGGACGGTCCGCACGGCGAGCCGGACGCGGGCGGCGCCGCCCTCGGCGAGGTCCGCGGCGATCTCGGCGCCCGTGTTGCCGATGCCGACGACCAGGACGTCCTTCCCGGCGTACGGCTCCGGGTTGCGGTACGCCCGCGCGTGGCTCAACTCGCCCTCGTACGTGGCGAGTCCGGGCCAGTCGGGGAGGCGCGGGGTGTGGTTGTAGCCGGTGGCGACGACGACCGCGCGGGCGGTGAGCCGTCGTCCGCCGGTGGCGTGCAGGAGCCACTCGCTCCCGGCGTGTTCCACCCGGTGCACCTCGACGCCGGTGACGATCTCCAGTTCGTGCCGCTCGGCGTACTTCTCCAGGTAGCGGACGACGTCCGCGCGGGCGACCCAGCGGCCGAAGGAGCGGGGCATCCGCAGCCCGGGGAGGCCGGAGAGGCGCCGGGTGGTGTGCAGCCGCAGCCGGTCGTAGTGGGTGCGCCAGGAGGCGCCGACGGCGTCGCTCTTCTCCAGGACGACGGCCCGGACGCCCCGCGCGCCCAGCGCGGCGGCGACCGCGAGTCCGCCGGGACCGCCGCCGATGACGTAGACGGGGTGGGCGGGCGGTCCGGGTCGGGTGCGCGGAGTGGTGGCCATGACTGCTGAGCGTAATGACGTGTACACGTAGTGGGTCTCGACGGGGAGGGGTTTCGGTTGCGAATCGATCACGCGGGGCCCCGCGCGGGGCGGCGTCGGCCGCGAACCGGGCGGGCCCACGGGAGAGTCGGCCCGTGAGCCGTGAGCCGTGAGCCGTGAGCCGTGAGCCGTGAGCCGCGCCCGTGCGGCCCTCGCTCACCCTCGGGTGGAGTCGAGCCCCCGGCGCATACGGAACCGCGCCCGCCCGCAAGGGAGTCCGCCCCGCCCATGCGGACGGAGGTCCGCCCCGCCCGTACGAGAGCCCATCGGCGCCCTGTCCGCCCCCGCCCCCGCCCCGCCCCCGCCGCGTCCCGCGCCCCCCGCCCCTTGCGCCCGCCGCGCTCCTGCGCTGAACTGACGTACCGTCAGATCCAGTTCCCCGAGGGAGCGCACATGCAGACCGTCTGGCTCACCGGCGCCGAGTGGCTCGCCGTCCTCCGTATCGGTCTCGGCCTGTGGTGGCTGGAGAGCTGGCGCCACAAGGACCGCAAGGGCTGGTTCGAGCGCGGTACGGGCATCGCCTGGGCCGCCGACGTCGCCGCGCGGCACCGGTGGCCCGTGGTCCGGAAGGGCTTCGACGCGGTCGTCGCGCCCCGCCCCAAGCTCATGGCGTACGTCGTCGTCCACGCCGAACTCGCCCTCGGGCTGGGCCTCGTCACCGGATTCCTCACCCCGGTCGCCCTCGTCGGCGGCCTGCTGCTCAACCTCCTCTACCTCGTCCTGATGATCCACGACTGGGCCGAGCAGGGGCAGAACGCGATGATGGCGCTGATCTCCCTCGTCGCCCTCCTCGCGATGTCCTGGCAGACCTGGTCCCTCGACCACGCGATCGGACTCTTCTGATGACGGCCACCCCCGACGTCGACGCCTTCACCCGCCCCTACTGGGACGCCGCCGCGGAGGAGCGGCTGCTGCTGCGCCGCTGCGCCGCCTGCGACCGGGTCCACCACTACCCGCGCGAGTTCTGCCCGTTCTGCTGGAGCGAGGACGTCCACTGGGTGACGGCGGAGGGCCGGGCCACGCTCTACACCTGGTCCGTCGTGCACCGCAACGACCTCCCGCCGTTCGGCGACCGCGTCCCCTACGTGGCGGCCGTCGTGGACCTGGCGGAGGGCCCCCGGATGATGACGGAGGTCGTGGACGTGCCGGAGGACGGCCTGCGGATCGGGATGGACCTGGTGGTGCGGTTCCGGACGGGGGAGGACGGCGTCACGGTCCCGGTCTTCACCGCCCCCGCCCGCCCGGCGTGACGGCCCGGTTCGTCGCGGGCGTCCTCCCCGCCCCCGGGGCGGCGGCTCACAGGGTGCCGTGGTGGGCCATGCCCTCCAGCGTCCGGGCCAGGGTGGCGACGAGGGCCGCCTCGGTGCGGCGGGCCCGGGAGTTGTCCACGTGGACGGTGTTCAGGTGGATGCCGTCGTGGGTGCGGTGCAGCCACAGGAACATGCCGTTCGTCGCGGGGACCGAGGTGTACACACCGGCCTCCCGGTCGGCGTGCCGGGCCGCGCCGGGGGCGTCCCTGAAGTCCATGTACGAGAAGAAGTTGACGGCGTGGGGCCAGGGGCGGGCGTAGTGCTCGGGGGCCAGCAGCCGCAGGACGACGACGAAGGGGACCCGGCCGCCCCGGATCATCCGCGTCGACGCGTCCCGCGCGGCGGCCACGGTCCGCGCGAATCCGGCCCCTTCGGACACCGGGAACTCGACCGGGAGGACGTTGACGAACCAGCCCACGCTGTGGGCGTGGCGACCGCGCCCGCGCGTACCGACCGGGACCAGGGCGCGGTGGACGTCGGGCCCGCCCAGCTTCCTCATGCTGACGCCCACGGCGGCGAGGACGCCGGTCGCCACGCTCGCACCGGCCTCCCGGCAGCGGACCTCCAGGGCCGCCGCCCCGGAGCCGTCCAGCAGCGTGTCGGTCGTGTTGCGCGCGGGACCGCCGGTGCCGGGCTCGATCCCGAGGTCCAGCGGGAACCGGGGGAACGGGCCGCCGTTGCGGGCGACGAAGCCCCTCCAGTGGTCCAGCCCGCTGTCGTCGGCGCGTACCGACTCGGTCCGCTGCCGCTCCGCACGGCTGTGGTCGGCGAAGTTCCCCGCCAGGGGAAGGTCAGGTTCCCGGCCGGACGCGAAGGCTTCGTAGGCGGCGGCGATGTCGTTCAGGACGATCATCACCGACGTGCCGTCGGTCACGAGGTGGTCGCAGGCGAAGTGGACCGTCGTGGACTCCTCGCGGACCATCGCGCCCATCACGAACCAGGGGCCGCCGTAGGTGTCGGTGGTCCGCAGGAACCTCTCCGCATGGGCGCGGGCCTCGGCGGGCGAGGCCACGGGCCCGTGGTCGACCGGTTCGAGCTTGACGTCCTCGGGCGCGGCGACCTCGATGACGAGACCGCCGGGCGACGGGCGGAAGACGCACCGCAGCGCCGCGTGGCGCCGCACGCAGTGGAGCAGGGCGGCTTCCAGCGCCGGGCGGTCGAGCCCGCCCCGGATCTCGAAGGTCCCGGCGTAGGAGTCGGTGCGGCGGCTCGCGCTCCGGCCCTGCTCCTCGGCCCCGCCGACCGGAGGCACGGACGCGCCGAAGTGGTACTCCTGGTTGTACGAGGGCAGGGGCCGGGACGGCACCGGGACGCCGGATCCGGCCGTGCCGCCCGGGGCGGTGGTACGGGCGGCGGAGGCGTGCACGCGCCACTCGACGGCGTGCCCGGGTGCGAGGACCAGCTCCGAGCTGGGGAGTTGAAGCACCGGTCGGCGCCCCTTTCGATGGTGGGCGTCCGCCCGTCGATGGTGGGTGTCCGCCCGTGACCTGGATGGAGCCGTCAGAACCGGCCGGTGCGCGCGACGCTCTCCAGCGACCGTACGAGCGTCCTGACGAGGGCGGTCTTGGTGCGGCGGGCCTGCGGGGTGTCCACGAAGATGGAGTTCAGGTGGAGCCCGGTGTGGTTGCGGTGGAACCAGAAGAAGATGCCGTTGCTGTGCGACGTGGAGACGTACTTGCGCGCCTTCCACTCCTCGTGCCGCTCGGCCCCCGGGGTCGTCCTGAAGTCCAGGTACGAGAAGAAGCTGACGGCGTACGGCCAGACCTGGGGTCCGTCCTGCTCGCAGGTCAGAAGGTCGAAGACACGGACGAACGGGGCTTCGGCGTACGGCCGCATCGCGTCCAGGGCGGACTGCGCACCCGCCATGACGCCCGCGAAGTCCGTCCCGGCGGCCACGCGGAACTCGACCGGGAGCGTGTTCACGAACCAGCCCATGCTCTGGGAGCCGGGACCACGGTCACGCGTACTGACCGGCAGCAGTGCCCGGTGGACGTCCGGCCCGCCTTCCCTCCGCAGGCTGACGCCGAGCGCGGCGAGGACACCGGTCGACACCCTGCCGCCCACCGCGCGACAGCGGGCCTCCATCGCGTCCAGGCGGTCGGCCGGGAGCAGCGCGTCCGCCTCGTTCACGGCGCGGTACACCACTCCCGGCTCGATCCCGAGGTCCAGCGGGAACCGGGGGAAGAGCTCTCCGCCGTTGCGTGCGACGAACCCCTTCCAGTGGTCCAGGAGCGCGTCTTCGGGGCCCATCGCCGCGCCCCGGTGCCGCTCGGCCGTGGCGTGCTCGACGAAGCCGCCGGTCTCGGGCAGCACCGGCTCCCGGCCCTGGGCGTACGCCTCGTACGCCACGGCGATGTCCCGCACGGCGACCGGAGTGGACACCCCGTCGGCCAGCAGGTGGTCACAGGCGAGGTAGACGGTGGCGGAGTCGTCCCGCACCGTCGCGCCCATGACGATCCAGGGCCCCCGGAGGGTGTCGGTGCCCTGGAGGAAGCGCTGGACGTAGGCGCGCGCCTCGGCCGGGGTGTCGAGCCGCCCGGCGTCGACGCGCTCCAGCTTCACGTCGTGCGGGGGGACGACCCTCAGCTCGGGCCCGTCCCCGCTCCCGCCGGTCTCCGGGCTCTCCCCGGCGGCCTCTCCGAAGTCGCAGCGCAGCACGTCGTGGCGGCGCACGAAGTGCAGCAGGGCGGCTTCCAGCGCGTCGAGGTCGACGCTTCCCCGGATCTCGAAGGAGCCGCCGATGTACGAGGAGTAGCCGATGTCCGCCGCGCGGAGGCTCTGGGCGACCGAGAAGTGGTCCTTCTGGTTGTACGAGGCGAGGGCGCCCGGACCGGGGCCTTCGGCGCGCCCGGCGGTACCCGCTGCGGACACCACCCATTCCACGGCATGTCCGGGGGCCGGCTCCATGTCCTCGACGGGCAGCTGCAGCACGGGGGCCTCCTGATCAGACATCACATCGCGCGGAGAGTTCGACGTGGTGACGCGAACGGCGGCTGATGGCACACCCGTTCACGCTCTCCGGGCCATCGCCGTGGGTCATAGGGCACTGACGAGCCGACCGACAGGCGGTGAGGGCCGCTTCCGGCCCGGCCGCGCGCCCCCTCGGGCCGCGACACGCCCCGCACGACCGTCAGCTCATCGGCGCACTGTCACTCCAACGAGCCAGAATCATGATCGTCACGCGAATGTGGTCGCGGCGCCGGGCGCCGGGCTCCGGGAGCGACGCGGTCGGGGCCGGTGCCGCGCGTCCTGCCGCCCGGCGAGCGCGGTGTCCGGACACGACGAAGGGCCCGGCTGTGTGCCGGGCCCTTCGGATAGTAGCGGGGACAGGATTTGAACCTGCGACCTCTGGGTTATGAGCCCAGCGAGCTACCGAGCTGCTCCACCCCGCGTCGGTAAGGCCACTCTACATGGTCCCTGCGGAGCGGTCTTACCGACGCGGAGCCCGCGGCTTCGCGGGGTGCCGTCTCGCGCGGTCCTCTAGGTGCCGGGCGCCTCGAACCATGCCCGCGCGTCCGGGTGGAGCCGGTCGCGCGCGCCGTCCTTGGGGTCGTGGAAGGCCGCGTACGCCTCCGCGAACCATTCGCCCGGCGTGGAGAACATGTAGTGGGACACGGCGTACTGTCGCCGCTGTTCCCGCAGGTAGCTGACCCAGTTCCCGTGCTGGTCGACGTGGTAGGTCCGGCCGTCGACGGTGAGGACGTCCCCGCCGCCGTCCGGCAGCGTCCACGGCTGCGCGAGGGCGAGCCGGCCGAACTCCACGACCTCGGCGAGCCCGTCGTGGAACGCCTGGTCCTGTCCTGTGAAGTTCGCGGCGAGGTCCCGCAGCAGGGCGGGGTCGGACCATGCCCTCTCCGAGTTCAGCTCCAGCGCCACGGCCTGGGGAAGGGTGAGGCGGTACTTGTCCTGGACCGCCAGGTGGCCTCCGAGCCCCGCCCTGAGCAGGACCGCGTCCACCATCGCCCCGATGTTCTCGTTCTCTGCCTCTCCGTAGGTCTCCCAGCCTCCGAAGTGGGGCAGGTGTTTCAGCTGGTCCAGCCAGTGCGTCCGCTGGTCGACGGAGTGACCGATCTCGTGCCGCAGCGTCCACTTCACCAGGTTGCCGTTGGCCAGGACGTTGCCGAAACCGCCCATGACCTCGCGCTTCCGCCCGTCGATGCCGAGGGCCTCGTCCCCGTCCTCGCTGATCCCCCTGTAGTCGGCCATCGCGCCCTGGTCCATCAGCTTCCGCTGCCAGGGCACCCCCCGGTTCAGCTCCGTGTAGAGCCAGGAGGGCATTCCGAAGGGGCTGACCATGGTGATGGTCCGGGTCTCCCCGTCGTACGTGCTGGCCGCGCTGTCCGAGTCGGCCGCGGCGGGTTCGATGACCTGCAACTCCTGGTTGTCGCGGATGTCCGCCTCCGGGAGGCTGCTCAGGATCGTCTCGATCCGGTAGAGCATGGAGTGGCTGAAGTGGTCGTCCGGTCGGCTCGGGGGCGGCCCGATGCGGATGCCGAACTTTTCGCTGAGCTTCCGCTCGCGCTCCGCGACCCCGCTGTTCGCCACGAGCCCGGCGGGGCCCTGTCCGCCGCTGCCCCGGCCCAGCAGGGTGTTCGGCATCGTCTGGACGACCGCCGCGTTGCCCGCCGTCCGCTGCAACGCCCTTATCCGATCGGCCTGTCGGCCAGGTCGTTCCGTTCCCGCCCGAGGGGCGGTGTTCGCCCTGTCCGTCTCCGCTTCCCGCCGTGCGTGCATGGTTCTCCTGCCTCCGGATGGCCTGCCGTACCCCCGCAGAGCCTCACGGCGCCCGGGCCGGACCGGAAGGGCCGGGAGGGCAGACCCGAGGGCAGAACGGGGGCGGGCAGGCGCGGGATCCCGGCCACCGCCCGCTTCCGCCCGTGCTACGGCTCTCCACTCCACGCCCCTGACCAGCGGCGTTCCAAATTTTTCTCGTCCGTGACCGATCAATCCGGCCAGAAGACTTCCAGAACAATGCGACATGTGAAATTTTACACGTCACATGACAGCGGCCCGTGTTTCCCATCACGCGGCACAACGGCCTCGGAGGCCCCCACCGATGCTTCCCCCCTTCCGGATATCGAAGACGCGAGCGCGAAGACTTCCCGTGCTCGGCGCCGCCGCCTTCCTCTCGCTCGGTCTGCTCGCGCCGCAGAGCCAGGCCGCCCCCGTCGGCGTCACCGCCCCGGGCGCCGGGAACCTCCGGGGAGCCTCGGCCCCCCGGGCGATCCCGGTCCCCAAGTCGCCCGACGCGATCAGCGCCAACCCCCGTTTCCGCCTGTCCTCGCAGGACGGCACCGAGGAGACGGGCCCGAGGCCCGCGCCCACGTCCGCGCCCGCCGCCGGGACCGCCAAGACGTCCAAGCTCGCCGCCGCCGCGAACGCCTGCGCCGACCTCTCCGGCGTCATCAACTCCACCGGTGCCGCGCTGGTCCAGCAGCTCAAGGCGCTGCCGCAGATCACCTGCACCTACCCGCTGTTCAACCTCACCGGCGAGAACGCCCGGAAGGCCTTCCGCGAAGACCAGATGGTCACCGTCGCCAACGCCCTGCGCGACAACTCCGCCACCTACGCGGGCGACAACAGCACCGCCACCGGCCAGCTCGTGCTGTTCCTGCGCGCCGGTTACTACGTGCAGGACAACAACGCCGCCACCGTCGGCGACTACGGCACCCCCCTCGCGACCGCCGCGCGCGGCGCCCTCGACGCCTACTTCGCCTCCCCGCGCAGCAAGGACGTCACCGACGCCAACGGCGAGATCCTCAACGAGGTCGTCACGCTGATCGACAGCACCCACGAGGCGGGCCGCTACGCCGGTGTCGTGAAGTGGATGCTGGGCAGCTACAACGGCACCTGGCCCGGCCAGATGAACCTGTCCATGCAGCACGTCGAGTGGGTCGTCGACAACGCCTTCAAGGCCAAGAACGACGCCCGGGGCTGGCGCGCCGCCCTCAAGGCCGACCCCACGATCGTCGACACCTGGGCCGGGTTCATCACCCGCAACGAGGACCAGCTCAACCGCCTCGACGTCGTCAGCAACGTCGGCCGCTACCTCGGCAACGTCCTGGACGTCCCCGAGCTGAAGGAGCGGGTCCGCCCCTTCCTCAAGGACCTGATCAACCGCTACCCGAACGTCGGCCCCACCGCGCCGATCACCATGAACCTCGGCTGGTACACCCGCCAGTACGACAAGAACAACTGCGCGGCCTACGCCATCTGCGACCTCGGCCAGCGCGTGCTCCCGGCGGTCCTGCCGATCCAGCACACCTGCACCCCGGGCCTCAAGATCCGCGCCCAGGACATGTCCCCCGGCCAGCTCGCGAGCACCTGTACGAGCCTGGTCGGCCAGGACGCCTACTTCCACCGGATCATCGGCGACAAGGGCGCGATCCCCGGTGACGTGAACACCGACCTGGAGGTCGTCGCCTTCGACGACTACACCCAGTACGCGCTGTACGCCTGGGCCATCTACAACATCGACGTCGACAACGGCGGCATGTACGAGGAGGGCAACCCGGCCGTCCCCGGCAACCAGGCCCGCTTCATCGCCCACGAGGCCAGCTGGCTGCGCCCGGAGTTCCAGATCTGGAACCTCAACCACGAGTACACCCACTACCTCGACGGCCGTTTCAACATGCACGGCGACTTCGACGCGGGCATGACCACGCCGACCATCTGGTGGGTCGAGGGCATCGCGGAGAACATCTCCTTCGGCTACCGGAACGAGCGCAACGCCGACGCCATCGCCGAGGCCGCCCGCAGGACGTACAAGCTCAGCGACCTCTTCGACACCGTGTACGGCCAGGAGGAGGACCCCGAGGTCAACTCCAACCGGGTCTACCGCTGGGGCTTCCTCGCGGTCCGCTACATGCTCCAGAAGCACCCCGCCGACATGGAGACCGTGCTCGGCAAGTACCGCACGGGTGACTGGGCCGGGGCCCGCACCTTCCTGAAGCAGACCATCGGCACCCGCTACGACGCCGACTTCGAGACCTGGCTGACGAACGACTGCGCCACGAACGACTGCGGCCCGCTGCCGGACGCCACGCCCCCGGCCACCACGATCCCGCTCTGCACGGGCGGCGACATCCGCCAGTTCGAACAGAACTGCCGCCGGGACGGCCTCGCCGCCACCACCGGCAACTACAGCTACCACTTCGTGTACCTGCCGGCCGGGGTCAAGCAGCTGAAGATCACCAGCGGCGGCGGCACCGGCAACGCCGACCTGTACTACGGCGGCGGCAGCTGGGCCACGCCCACCGGTTTCCTGGCGAAGTCCGCCAACGCGGGGAACGGCGAGACCCTGACGATCGACAACCCGCCGTCCGGCTGGGTGTACTTCACCCTCGCCGCCACGCAGGGCTTCAGCGGGGTGACGCTCTCCACGCAGTCCAAGTGACCGGTCGGCCGGGCCCCCGGAAAAAAGGGGGGCCCGGCCGGTGAGGAGCCCGGCGGCGCACTCCGCCGGGCTCCACCGCGTCACCGGGCGGGGGCGTTCCGCCAGAGCATCCTGCTGTTCCCCGCGTCGCAGTCCCACGACATGACGAACGGCGGCCCGGCCGCGAGGCACTGCCCGCTCCCCGCGTTCTGGAGCGCGCGGCCCGAGGACGTCGTCGCGAAGACCTTCCAGTTCTGCGCGCTGGAACCGTTGCAGGGGGTGGCTCCACCGCCGGGCGCGCCGCCGCTGGACGGCTGGAGGCAGTGCCCGGTCCTCCGGTTGACCAGCCGGAAGGTGCCGTTGCCGTTCCCCTTGTACGTCCAGGAGTACGAGATCGTCCCGGAGGCGGGCGCGGAGCCGCACGCGTAGTCGTTGACGGTGACGGCGAAGCCCTGGTCGTGCTCGGCCAGACAGGTGCCTTCGCTCGCGCTCTCCAGGGAGTACGTCCCCGAGGGAGTCGAGCCGCCGCCGGGCTGCGTGGGCCGGGGCGTCGTCGGCCGGGGGGTGGGCGTGGGCCGGGGCGCGGGCCGGGTCGTCGTGCCCCCACCGGCGGGCGCGGTCGTACGGGTCCCCCCGCCGCCCCCGTTCCCGCTCCCGGAGCCACTGCCCGAGCCACTGCCCGAGCCGCTTCCGGAGCCGTTCCCGGAGCCGTTCCCGGAGCCGCCGGGGAGCGTCCCCGTCCCTCCGGCGCCCCCGCCCGCCCCGCCCCCGGCCGCACCTCCGTCGGCGGGCGGCGGCGCACCGGGGGAGGTGGCGCCCGGCGGCTGCGACGAGGACGGCTTCCCGTCCGGGGTCTTCCCGGACGGTGAGCCCGGTCCGGTCGGGGACGGCACCCCGGCGGGCTGCGAGGCGACCGTGGACGGCGGCGCGGACGAGGGTCCGGGCGCCGCGCCCAGCCGGCCGATCTGGTACGGGCCGAGGGCCATGGTCAGGGTCGCCCCGGTCGTCACCACGACGGGCAGGGCGACCAGCAGCAGCCGCTTGCGCCGCTTCTCCCGGGAGCCGTGCCCCGGCGGCACGGCCACCGGCTCGGGAGGCACGGTCGCGGGCTCCTTCCCGTCCCGGGGGGTCAGGGGGAGGGTGGCGATGTCCTCGGCGGGATCGGCCGCCGCCAGCTCCGCCAGGTGCTCGGCGGTCGGCGTACCCGCGGCGAAGGCCGCCCGTTCCGCGATCCGCGCGGCGACGGCGGCGGGCCAGACGGCGCCCTCCGCCCGCCCGGCGGTCAGCCCGGCCAGCTCGGCCGCGGTGGGCCGGTCGGCCGGGTCCTTGGCGAGGCAGGTGCGCACCAGCGCGGCCAGCTCGGGGTCGGCCTCGGTGAGCCCGCCGAACTCGGGCTCTCCGTGGACGACCCGGTAGAGCAGGTCGGGCCCGGAGCCGTCGCCGAACGGAGGCCGTCCGTTCGCCGCGTAGAGGAGCAGGCTGCCCAGCCCGAAGACGTCGGCGGCGCCGGTCAGTTCCCGGTCGGCGACGGCCTGTTCGGGCGCCATGTAGGCGGGCGTCCCGATGACCATGCCGGTCCTGGTCAGTCTGCTCTGGTCGGCGGCGCGGGCCACCCCGAAGTCGATCAGGGACAGCCCGGCGGCGGTCAGCATGACGTTCGAGGGCTTCAGGTCCCGGTGCACCATTCTGGCGCCGTGGACGAGCGCGAGCCCGGCGGCGGCGTGGTGGAGCAGCCGCCACAGGGAGTCCGGGGGCAGCGGCCCGCGATGGAGGCGGACGGCCTCGTTGAGGGTGATCCCCGGGATGAACTCGGTGGCGAACCACGGGGGTTTCGCCGTCCGGTCGCTCGCCAGGAGCTTGGTGTCCGCCCCGGCGGGCAGCCGGGCCAGGTTGTCCAGCTCGTGTCCGAAGTGGCTCAGGAAGTCGGGGTCCTCGGCGAGCACCGGCAGGACCCGCTTGACCGCCGCGAAGGTGCCGGGCACGGCCCCGAGGTAGACACGTCCCATCCCGCCGGAGCCGAGGACCCCGAGCAGCCGGAACGCTCCGATCTGCCGGGGATCGCCCGGTTCCAGGGGCAGGGCCCCGCTCCCGTCGAGCCCGTCAGGACGTGAACTCCGTTCATTTTCCCCCGTCATGGGGGTCAGGGTAGCGGCACGGGATGACGAGCTGAACGCGAGTCGACGAGCCTTTGCGGGGGCCTGACCGGCCTGCCGCCCGACGAGGGGAGCGGCGCCCGCCGGGGCCGTGTCCCGGTCGCGGACGACGAGATCGGCGAGGCCCTGGAACTGCTGTGGGGCACCGCGGCGGTCAACACCTGGAACGCCCGCCGGGCGGCGGTGCTGTCCTGGCTGGGCTGGTGCGCGGAGTACGGCTACGACAGTCCTTCCGTCCCGGCCTGGACGAAACGGCTGGCCGTGCCGGACTCGGAGACCCCGGCCCGCTCGAAGATGGCCGTGGACCGGCTCATCGCCCGCCGCGAGGTCCATCTGCGGGAGAAGACGCTGTGGCGGATGCTCTACGAGACCTGCGCCCGCGCGGAGGAGATCCTCGGCGTGAACATCGAGGACCTGGACCTCGCCGCCCGCCGCTGCCCGGTCAAGGCCAAGGGCGCCCGGAGCAAGGCCCGCCGGCGCGGGCAGGCCCGGGAGGACTTCGTGCTGGAGACCGTCTACTGGGACGCGGGCACCGCCCGGCTCCTGCCCCGGCTGCTCAAGGGCCGCACCCGGGGCCCGGTCTTCGTCACCCACCGCCGCCCCGGCCCGGGGAAGGTCGTCAGCCCGCGCGACGTGTGCCCGGACACCGGCATGGCCCGCCTCTCCTACGGCCAGGCCCGCGCCCTCCTCGATGAGCACACCGCCGTACGCGGGCCGGGAACCGGCTGGGACCTGCACGAGTACCGCCACTCGGGACTGACCGAACTCGGTGTGCAAGGCGCCTCCCTGCTGATGCTGATGGCGAAGTCCCGGCACAAGAAGCCGGAGAACGTCCGCCGCTACTTCAAGCCCTCCCACGAGGCGATCTACGAGCTGACCAGCCTCCTCGCACCCGGCGCCGCACGCCGCTGACCGGACGGCCCCGCGTCCGGCTGTCCGGGCGAGGACGCGATACCCGCTGCCCCGCGCCTGCTCGTTGTCCGGTGGCGGGGGCCGCGCAGAAGGAGGACAGCGGTGGGACGGGACGCCAAGCAGGCCCGGCGGGACAAGCGCCGGCGCAAGGACGGCCTCGGCCTGGACGGGGTGCCGCCGATCTTCCGGGCGGAGTTCGTCCGGGTCGCGGCCGCCTGGGACCGGGCGATCGACGCGGGGCCGATGGCGGACGGCGCGGAGACGAAGTACCACTTCGCCCCCGACGGCGGGGTGCTGCCCATGCTGGAAGAGGAGGCCCTGCGCTCGCATAGGTGCGGCGAAGTGACAAGTAGCTCTCTGCGGCCGATGTGACGGCGTGTTGTCCCGGGTTTCGGTGTTCCCGTCCCGTCCCGGCCCGGTCGGTCGTCGGCATCTTGATCACGTCGGATTGGTCGATGCGGAAGGGAAGGGCCCTGGTCGTGCGGCAGGAGTGGGAGCCGGAGGAGCTGATCTCCGTCTGGACGCTGCTTGAAGAGGACATGGGGCGGCTGCGGAACAAGTCCGGGGCGAACCGCCTCGGGTTTCGCGCTGCTGCTGAAGTTCTCGCAGCGCGCTGCGCCCGGATCTCTCTGCGCTCGATGACGGGTCACGGCGCCCGGCCCGGCGGGTTGCGGCCGGTCGGTTGTGCGGTTCGGAAGGAGCGTCACGTGAGTGTTCCCGGGCAGGTCCGTGGTCTGTTGAGGAAGAACCGGTCCCGGTGCCCGCCTGCCACTTTGCTGGGCGGGCGGGCACCGGGACCGGTGTCGAAGGTCAGGTGGCTGTACCAGGAGAAGGCTTCTGGCCGGCCTTGTCGACGACGGCGCGTTCGGTCACGGCGGTGCTGACGAGGATGCGTCCGGCTTTGCCACCGGCGCTGTCGTCGTTGATGAGGACGGTCCGCTCGCCGAGGTAGGTGAGTTTGTCCTTGTCGAAGATCCATTCGGTGCGCTGGTTGCCGTGGTCCTGGCTGACGGCCACGCCGTGCCGGCCGGACGCGTCCACGGCGTCGTCCACGACGTTCACCCCGGGGATCTTGGCCGCGGCCTTGTAGAGTGCCGCCCCGATCTGCGGGGGCATCAGGGACTCGCGCAGCGCGTCGCCGATCGTCTGGAACGCTTCCTGGTCGGGGTTGAGGTTCTTGTCCACGCCGGTGTTCTGGGCGTAGACGGCTGTCAGCAGGGCGTCGGGGTCGGTGGGCAGGGAGGCCAGGTACGTGTAGGTGGGCAGCTGGAGGGAGGGCTTGGTGTTCTTGCCGAGGCTGATGTCTCCCTCACCGGCCCCGAAGTCCGAGTGGAGGAGACCGTCGCGGCTGCCGTTGACGGAGAACCATGCCTGTCGGGGGTGGGTGGTCCCGGTGCCGTCGTCGTTGTACTGGGCCTTGGCGCCGTCGCCGTCGGCGCCGATCTTCTTGCTCGCGCCGTAGACCTGGCTGGCGATGTAAATGTACTGGTCGTCACGGACCTGCGGGGCAGAGGTGCTGGCGGAGACGGCGGCGATGCGGGTCAGCAGCTGGACGGCCCGGGGTGACGCGCCGCCGGGCCCGCGCTCGCTGACCGAGCCGCCCGGACCACCGGCCTGAGGGACCGTGGTCGGGGCATGGGAACCGACGGCGGTCACCGCGATGACCGCGGCCATCGCCCCCGCGGCCAGCGACGCCCCAAGGACCAGTCGGCGCCGGGGACGGCCGGGGGCGGTCGCGTCGACCAAGCGCCGGCGCAGTCCGCCTGGCTGGTGGGAGGTGTGGGTGGTGTCCTGGTCGATCTGTCGCATGAGGAGTTCCTTGTGGTGGAGGTGGCGGCCCGGCGGCAGGTCCCGTTCGGCCGGGACCGGCAGCAGCCGGGCCGTCTCCTCGCGCTCGGCCTGTGCGGGCCGGTACGGGGTGGCGTTCATCGGGCTCCCTCTTGGACGGACAGGGCCGCAAACGCGGCCTCACTCTCTACCTCTCCGCGCCCCGGGCGCGGTTCCCGCTTTTCCTCGGCCAGTTGCCGGTCGGTCAGGTCCCGCAGCCTGACCCGGGCGCGCGACAGGCGTGAGCGCACAGTGCCCACCGGTATCCCCAGCGCGTCAGCGGTCTGCTGGTAGTCCAACCCCGACCACACGCACAGCGCCAGCACCTCCCTCTCCTGACGGCGCAGGCCCCGCACCGCCCGGTGAACCGCGTCCAGGCGACGGGCGTCGTCGATCCGCCCGGCCGCCTCGTCCGCGAAGTCCTCCACCGGCTCCTGGGCGGGCACCCGGGCCAGGAAGGCGAAACGCCGACGGACACCGCGTCTGGCGTTGTGCGCCTTGTTCGTCGCGATCCCCAGCAGCCACGGCCGCAGCGATCCCCCCTTCTCTCCGACCTTCTCCCTCGTCCGCCAGGCGTCCAGGAACGTCGCCGACATGACGTCCTCGGCCACCGACCAGTCGCCGGTCAGCCGGAAGGCATGGTTGTACACCGCCTTCGCATACTGCTCATAGAGCTCGCCGAACGCCTCGCGATCGCCCGCGCGTATCCGCTCCCGCATCCCATCTCCTCACTCACGCCCGCACCGGGCCGTATCACCTTCTCTCTCCGCACACCCAGCAAGGTTCCCAGAACGGCACCAAGAAGAATTCCGGGCATGAGCGTGCCACTTGAACCCGACCCGTTCGAACTCCTGACCGCCGAGCCCGCGATGCGGACCGAGATCCTCATCGGCTACGCCCGGGTCTCCACCGGCGGACAGAAGCTCGACCGCCAGATCGACGCCCTCACCGCCACCGGCTGCCGGCGCATCTTCGCCGACGAGAAGTCCGGCAAGGACGACCTGCGCCCCGAGCTCAAGGCCTGCCACGCCTTCCCACAGCGCGGCGACACCCTGGTGGTGCCCGCACTCGACCGCTACGGCCGCTCACTGAAGGACCTGGTCAACATGGTCGGCGAACTCCGCCAGCGCGAGATCGGCTTCTCCTCGCTCCACGAGCGCCTGGACACCACCACCCCGGGCGGCCGGCTCGTCTTCCACGTCTTCGCCGCCCTCGCCGAGTTCATCCGCGAGCTGATCGTCTCCGGCACCCGCGAAGGCCCGGACGCCGCCCTCGCCCGCGGTAACGTCGGCGGCCGGCCCACCGTCGCCACCCCCGAGATCGTCCGGGCCGCCATCCCCGCCCAGGCCGAGACGGGGAGCGAGCGGTGATCCCCTCCGACTGGCGGCGCAAGGGCGGCGCGCTGCTGCTCGGCGCCCAGCACGGCGAGCCGGGCCCCTTCGGCCCCTTCGGCCCCTTCGGCATCTTCGCCGAAGACGACGACCATGAGCACGGCGTCCATGAGGACGAGGACGGCGTCCCGTGTTGCCGACCGGCCGGCCGACCCGCGCACTCAGCAGGTTTGCAGAAGGTGACGTCGGCTACAGAGAGCTGCTTGTCACTTCGCCGTAGCTATTGCGAGCTCAGGGCCGAGGAGGCGATCGGCATGGGGAAGAGCAGCGGCAGGAGCAGCGGCACCGGCGCCCGGCGTACGTCCATGACGCCGCAGGCGGCCTCCCGGGTGCAGTCCGCCGACGCGAAGAACCCCGGCGGCCGGACCGCGCAGACCGGTTTCCCGGCCCGCGCGCAGTCCGCCGCGGCGAAGGGCTCGCGCGCCGCCGGGAAGTGACCCCCGCCCCACGCCCCCGGCGGCGGTGCGAGCACGGCTCCTTCGTCGTCGGGGGCGTGCTTGTCGCGCAGGGGCCGCAGCCCGCCGGGCAGGTCGGGGAGCTGGAAGGAGTACCGGCCCAGCACGTTGATGTGGTGGCGGACGAACGGCGAGAGGCGGGCGACGTCCTCGTCGCGGACGTCGAAGCCGTCCGCTCGGAGCTGGGTGACGGCGGCGTCCACGTACCGGGTGGTGAACAGGACCATCGCGTTGAGGACCGGGCCGAGGGCGCCGATCTGGTCCTCCATGCCGTCCTGGTAGCGCTGGTAGAGCTGCCCGGATCGCCCGTGGAAGATCTTCCGGGCGAGGGCGTGGCGGCCTTCCTGGAGGTTGGCCTGCACCTTGATCTGGCGGCGGTAGCCGGGCTCGTCGGCCAGGCGCAGGATGTGCAGGGTCTTCGCGATCCGCCCGTGGTGCGCGATCGCGTCCCCGAGCGGGGTGGGCCGCCCGTCGCGCGACAGCATCCGGATGACGTCGTAGGCGCGGACGGCTCCGGTGTGGATGGAGCCGATGATCCGCAGGATGTCCTCCCAGTGCCGCTCGATGCGGGCCCGGTCGACCCGGCCGCGGGCCGCGTCCTGGAAGGCCCCGTAGTCGGCGGTGCGGCCGATGCGCCACATCTTCTGGTCCGGCAGGTCGGCGAGCTGGGGGCGTAGGCGAACCCGGCCAGGGTCAGCAGCCCGAACACGATGTCGCTGTAGGGGGCGGTGTCGGTGACGATCATCTCCGGACGGCCGCCGTCGCGGTCGTAGAGGACGTCCAGCACGTACAGGGAGTCGCGTGGGGTGCCGGCCACGACCTTCCCGCCCAGCCCCGCCGCCTGGTCGTTGATCATGTTCAGCCACGTGGCGCCGCCCCGGCGGCCGAAGTGCTTCGGGTTCGGCCGCGCGTACACGCTGGGGACGGGGACGACGAACCTCATCCCGTCGACCGAGGCCACCAGGCCCCCGCCCCACGCCTGGGCGAGCGGGATGGACGCCTGGTGCTCGATGAGGGCCGCGTTCGCCGCCCGGTAGGCCGCCAGCCGCAGGTACGTCTGGTCCACGTGGGACAACCGGCTGTACTTCAGGGCGTCCGCGCCGCCCGTCACCGGGGTGTAGCCGACGTCGCAGCCGTGGGCGACCAGCAGCCCGGCGATCGTGACGTGCAGGTCCTTCAGCCTCGCCTCGCCGCCGGTGACCGAGGTGAACGCCTGGTCGGCGCCGGTCCAGGACATCACCTCCAGCAGCACCTCAGGCAGGTCCACCCGGGGCAGCATCGCGTTCACCGCCGCCCGCAGGTTGAGCAGGGAGGCCGGTTCGGGCTCCGGCTCCAGGGCGGCGAAGTGAAGGCGGCCGTCGTCGTCGAAGACGATCTGCGCGTTGTCCGGGACGCGGGCGGCGACCTCCCGGTAGGTGCCGTCCAGCAGTGCCGCCCGCGCCGCCAGGTGGGCGCCCGCCTCCCCGGGCAGGTTCAGGGAGGCGAGCACGGTCGGGCGGGCCTGCTGCCACGCCTCACCGGTCAGGAGCTTCGCCCGCGGGTCGCCCCTGCTCGCTGGTGGTGTCGAACACGACCTGGAACGCGGTCGCCAGCTTCGCCGACGCCCGCTCCACCCGCGGCAGCGTCTTCAGCTTCTCCTTCACGCTCTCCCGCTGCCCCACCCCGAGCATCCCGTACAGGGTGTCCCACAGCCGCTGGTTCGCCGCCTCCCGCACCGAGGCCACCAGCCGCGTCAGCGTCGTCACCCCGGCAGCAGCACCCGCCGCTCGCGCAGCCACCCCACCGCCGCGTCGGACAACGCCTTCGGCCCCTCGCCCGTCGTCCAGGCCCGCGGGTCCACCCACTCCCGCAGCTCGCCCTCCGCCTCGGCGAACTCCCGGTACTCCAGCACCTGCCGCAGCTCGCGTACGTGCTCCAGCCGGGTGTTCTCCCGCTCGCCGTACGCCTTGAGAACCGACGGGTCCCCGATGTCCAGCTGCTCGGCCAGGTAGTCCACGACCTCCGGCGGTACGTCGGCCGGGTCGTCCAGGAACACCCCGAGATACCGCGCGGTCGTGAGCTGGGCCGCGAACCCCAGGCGGTTGTGCGCCCGCCTCCTGGACTCGATCAGCTCCCGGTCCGCGTCGTCCAGGAAGAAGAACCTCTCCAGCTCCGTACGGGACGGCGCCCCGCGATACGCCGCGTACGCGGCAGCCTGCTCATCCGTCAGAGACTCGATCGGCACCCCGGACCTCCAGACAGTCGATCAACAACGACTGCCGAAGGTTCATCCCACACAGAACCCCAGGTCAAAGCCCTCTCAGAGGCCGGACCGGCTTAGCGCCGGTTTCCGTTCCGATGTTCCTCGACCCCCAACTCCCGGGACCGGTCGTCCGCGAGGGTCCGGTCCGGTGTACGAGCCGTCCCGTGGGATCACCCCGCCCCCTCCCCGGGGACGGGTACCTCGTTTCCGTGGCGGTCGAGCAGCCACACCGCCTGCCGGTGCGGCATGACGGTGAGGCCGAACCGGTTCCGTGGCGGTTCTCCCTGGTCGGTCCACCACCGGTGGGCGAGTTCCGCCGTGTCCCACAGCCTGTAGCGGCCGTACTGGTGGACGTCGTGGCGCGTGGCGCCGGGTTCGTGATCGACGGACGCCCAGGAACCCGTCTCCGGGTGGAAGAGCCACAGGGTGTACTCGCCGGACGCGTCGCCGGTGCCGTGTGCGATACGGCCACTGGTCCCGGGCGGCAGCATGAGGCCGACGGCGCATTGAGCGTGCCCGTAGTCGCGGACGAGTTCCGGCAGGAGGCCGGTGGTGGAGTGGGTGCCTTCCTCCCGTTCGAACGTCTCGGGCGCCGGTCTCTGTGGCAGTGACCACATGAACGAGGCCGTGCCGACGAAACGCCCGTGGCCGGTGCCGTCGCGGCGGACGGTGAGCTTCAGCAGCCCGCTGTTGCTGTAGGCGGTCCCCCACGGGGTGACGACGGTTCCGCCCGGAGCGGTCTGGCCGACCCACGGGTAGGGGACCTCGTGGACGGCACAGGTGGAGATCACACGGTCGAACGGGGCGTGGTCGGGGGCACCCTTCTCCCCGTCGCCGGTCAGCAGGGCCGGGGCGCGGCCGTCCCGGGCGAGCGCGGCACGTGCCCGTGCGGTGGTCTCCGGGTCGATCTCGACGGAGACCACCGCACGGGAGCCGAGCCGTGCGCACAGCAGCGCGGCGTTCCAGCCGGTGCCGGTTCCGATCTCCAGCACCCTGACGGGGTCGTCGTCGCTGATGTCGAGGTGCCGCAGCATCCTCGCCACGACGAGGGGCATCGAGGACGAGGACGAGGGATGGAGGGCGTCCCCGTCCGTGCGGGACCGGTCGATCCGCGTGACGATCGCCGTGTCCGTGTAGATCGTGTCCAGCCACCGGTCGGGCTGCTCGGAACGGACGATCCTCTCGTACCCCCGGGCTCCTTCGAGGGGCACCCAGTAGGTGGGGGTGATGTACCGGTGCCGCTGGACGGCCGTGAACGCCCGCTCCCAGCCCGGCCCCGGTTCACCCGTGGCCCGCACGGTGTCGGCCAGCCGCCGCGCGAGTCGTTCCACGCGCGGTTCCCGGCTCATGCTCCGGGCTTCTTGGGCGGGTGGGGCTCCTTCGGCGGGTTGGGGTCCTTCGGGGGCGGCGGGACGTTCGGGGGCGTTTCCCTGTGCCCGTCGTACGGCGCTGTGTCGGGCTTGCCGGAGTGCTTGCCCTGGACGATCGGCATACGGGTGTCCTCTCCTGGGGATGACCGGACTCGTCTCGCGAACGGCCACCCGCCGGAGATGCCGATGGGCGGCGGGCCGTTCGTCCATGAACGATGCTCGTCCGGGACCAGGGAGCTCTAGTCCGTTTCCCGTTCGCGCAAGAAGCCGTCACGGATGCCTCCGAGCATCGCGCGCATGGCGTCACCGGACAGCGCCTCCGCCGCGAACCCCTCGAACTTGCGCACGTACAGCGCGACGTCCCGGGGGTCGGTCACGACGATCTCCGCGTGAACGGTCTCCACCGTGACCGTCCGGTCGTCCCGGATCACGAAGGAGTGGTTCGCGATGTCCTGCTGACGTACGGACAACGGGACGACGCGCAGGTCCACGTGGGGCATCCGGGAGAGGAAGACGAGCCTGTCGATCTGCTCCGCCATCCTCGTCGGGGAGACGATGCGCCAGCGCAGGACTGGTTCGGTGATGACGAACTGGAGTCTCTTCTCCCGGTCGTGCAGGACCTGCTGCCGTTCGATCCTGGCGCTGATCGTCCGGGCCAGCGTCTCCTCTCCCAGTTCATGCCGGGCGAGGACCGCCCTGATGTACTCGGGGGTCTGGAGGAGCCCCGGGACCAGAGCGGGCTGGAAGAGGCGCAGCGACGCCATCCGGGCTTCCAGGGCCCTGGTCTGTTGCTGGGCCTTGGGCAGACCCGTGCGGCGGATGAGGCGCCAGGCGGTGGTCTCCGTCGCCACCGTCCTGGCGGCCTCCAGATACTCGGCCTTGGCCTCGTCCGAGGCGCCGAGGGCCGCCAGGATGCGTTCGACGTCGGCGGGTGAGGGGACCGTCCTGCCCGTCTCGATCTTGCTCAGTTTGCTGGCGGACATGACAGCGCTGCGGGCGACGGCCTTGGCCTCCTTGCCGGATGCCTGCCTGAGCGCCCGCAGCGCGGAGCCGAGCTGTGCTCTGTTCACCCGCCGTGCTTCGCCCACCGGTCGGCGAAGGGAACGGCGTTCGCCAGTGCCGTGTCCCGGTGGGTGCGGAACTCCCGGGACCGGTCGTCCGGGACGATGTCCGCCCCGGCGAACGAGCCGTCCCCGGTGTACCGCATCACCGCCGGGGTGACGCCGTCGAAGAGCCAGAAGTCCGGCACGCCGTGCAGCGGATCGCTCCGGTCCGTGGTGTCGAGGACGAAGAACTCCTCCCCACCGGTGGCGTTCTTCCGGTAGCCCCAGCCGAGTTCGAACCTCAGGTACGGGGTGAGGGGCCGGGAGAGGACGTGGACGCGGTAGACGCGTTTCCCGGCGCTCGTGTGGCGGCGGAGTTCCTCCACCCAGCCGTCGTTGTAGTCGGCGGGCTGGGGCTCTCCCGCGAGGAAGGCCCGGTACGCGTCCACGTTCCCGGACCCGCTGTAGTCGTCCAGGGTCTCCAGCCGGAAGGCTTCCTCCTCGAACGAGTCGAACAGGTCGAACAGGTCGGCCGGCTTCTCAGACGCCACGGAGACCCTTCCGGACGAGATCGAGGATCAGCTGCTCCGGGATCTCGGCGATGGTTTCGCGGGCCGGAATGTCCGGGCCGTGATCGGTCGCTTCCTCGCCCTGTACGAGCGGGGTTCCCCTGTCGGTGACGTAGATCGTCGGGCAGTCCTTGAGATCGCACGAGCTGACCGGCTCGGTGACCTTCACAGGGCTTCCTTCCTTGCCGTCCGTCTCCGCCGTGATCGATGCTCGCGCCCGATTCGGCGTGGGCGCAAGGCGATCGGCTTTCCGTTACGGGAAATCGGACCCGGTCAGACGGTCGTGGCCGAGCCGACGAAGGTGGTCCAGGAGGCCGGGGAGACGGCGAGCTGGGGGCCCTCGGGGTCCTTGGAGTCGCGGACGTGGACGGCGGCGGGGTGCGCGGCGACCTCGACGCACTCGCCGCCTTCAGCGTCGCTGTGGCTCGACTTGCGCCAGTCGTAGCCGACTTCGACGCAGTTCCCACCCTCGGAGTCGCTGTAGCTCGACTTGCGCCAGTCGTAGGCGACCTCGACGCACTCGCCGCCCGAGCCGCTGCTGTGGCTGCTCTTGAACCAGGTCAGATCTGCCGTACTCATGGGCTCTCCCGACGGGTTGCCTGAGGACTCTGGTCGTACGCGTCAGGGGCGCTGGTTCCCCCCGGGTGGGGACACGGTAGCCGAGCGGATTTCCCCGCCGTAAGGGCGCCGAGGGCACCCCGGGGGACGGGAAGGGGTCCTACGAGGCGCTGCCGCGCCCGCCGTTGTCCCGCATGGTCTGGCGGATCCAGTGCGCGTAGGCGGGGGCGCTGGAGTAGAGGCCCGGTCCCTGCGAGCACGGCACGTTCGGGGCGCCGGGGCCCGAGGTGACCCCGACCAGCTCCCAGTCACCGTTCCGGCCCTTCTGGAGCTGCGGCCCGCCGGAGTCCCCGAAGCACGCCATCGACCCGGGCACGGTGCTGATCGTGCACAGCCGGGTCCGGTGCGCGTAGCCCGGGGCGCACTCGGAGGCGGCGCCCAGCCGGGTGTTCAGCTCCTGGAGCCGGTCCGGGAACGCCAACGCGTCGTCCTCGGTGGTCCCGAAGCCCAGGAGCCGGGTCGGCGTGCCCGGCCTTCCCGCCCGGTCCGCGATCCTGATCGGCTTCCCCGGGACCGGCGCGTCGAGCCGCACCAGAGCGACGTCGTCCTTGTTGGCGACCTTGTTCGCGCCGTTCACGTACCCCGGGTGGACGAAGAACCGGTCGATCTTCCGGACCGCCCCGCCGGACTTCCGGTGGTCGGAGCCGACCCTGACGACGCCTTCCAGCTCCAGCCCGTCGCCCCGCACGCAGTGCGCGGCCGTCAGCACCCACCGGGGGCTGATCAGCGAGGCCCCGCAGTTGCCGTCGAGCAGGCCGTGTTTCGGCGCCGACATCGGGATCGTCGCCATGAACGGGTAGCTCTCGCTGGAGTCGTTCCCGTTCACGATCGCTCCCGCGCTCCCCGTCAGGAGGGTGGCGCAGGCGGCGGCGGCGAGGGCGCCCACGGCGAGGGCGCGGGCGGTACGACGGGACGGCGTGGCACTGAACACGAAGAGGTTCCTTTTGTTCGGGAATCCGTACGCGTTCAGCCTGCTCGGTGGCGCGTCACCGGCCCATCCGGCCAGCGGGCCGGGTGGGGGTGGGGCCACCCCCACCCGCCCGGACCGGTCACGCTCCGGCGGTCCCGCCGACGAAGGTGGTCCAGGTGGCCGACGAGACGGCGAGCTGGGGGCCTTCGGGGTTCTTGGAGTCGCGGATGTGGACGGTGGTGGGGTGGGCTGCCACCTCGACGCACTCGCCGCCTTCGGGGCCGCTGTGGCTGGACTTCCGCCAGTCGTACCCGACCTCCACGCAGTTCCCGCCTTCGGAGCTGCTGTAGCTCGACTTGCGCCAGTCGTAGGCGACTTCGAGGCACTCGCCGCCCTCGCCGTCGCTGTAACTGCTCTTGAACCAGGACAGTTCCGTGGTGCTCATGGGCTCTCCCCGCGTCTCGGAGTGTCCGCGACCTGAGCGTGCGGTCCGGTGCGGCGCCGCCCGCCGGGGCGGCGCCGATCCGGTCATACCGTCGTGGCCACGCCCACAAACGTCGCCCAGGACGCGGGCGAGACGGCGAGCTGGGGACCCTCGGGGTTCTTGGAGTCCCGGACGTGGATGGTGGTGGGGTGCGCGGCTACCTCGACGCATTCGCCGCCTTCACCGCTGCTGTAGCTGGACTTGCGCCAGTCGTAGGCGACCTCGACGCATTCGCCGCCCTCGCCGCCGCTGTAGCTGCTCTTGAACCAGGACAGATCTGCCGTACTCATAGCTCTCCCAGCATCTGCTTCAGGTACTCCAGGGACTCCAGTGGAGTGAGTGCTTCTGCGCGCATGATTCCATACCGCTCGCCGTAGACGCGTACCTCTTCAAGCCCGGTGAACAAGCGCGAGTTTCCGTAGCTCTCGGTGTACGCAACCTCTCGCTGTCCCTTCAACGTGATCAGGGTGAACTGGCCCTCCAACGCTGGATGCTCGGTCTGATCGTCCGGCATGATCTGGAGGTAGACGTTCCGAAATTGTGCGACCTCGATGAGGCGCTGAAGTTGGACGCGGAAGGCGTTTGGTCCACCCATCGGCCGTCGAAGAATCGCCTGCTCGATGACGAAACTGATCGTAGGCAGAGGTTGCTTTTCGAAGATCACCTGTCGAGATAGCCGATCGGCGAGCAGCTTCTCGATCTCCGTCTCGTGGTAGAGCGGACGGCGGTGCCCAAAGATGGCCTCGGCGTACGCGTGCGTCTGCAGAATGCCAGGGATGGCCTGCGGCGCGTAATAGTGCAGCGCCACCGCCTCCGCCTCCGCCTTGGCGAAGTCCCGGAACCAGTTCGGGTGCCGGACGCGGGCCCGGGAGACCGCCTCCCGTACGTCGTCGGACGCGGCGATCAGCGCGCCGCCCGCGTTCAGCAGCGGATCGACCATGACCAGGAAGTCCGGCTGGGCGACCCGTACGCCCCGCTCGATCGCGGAGATCAGGTCCTCGCTGCAGTGGGTCAGCGCTGCCAGCTCCGCCTGGCTCAGGCCCGCGTTCTTCCGCAGCACCTTGATGATTTTCCCGAGCGCACGGAAGAGGTGCGCCGTACCGTCCACTTGAGCAGGCCGTTCCGGCCTCGCCTCCACGTTTCCTGACATCCGTACCGCCCTCTTGGCGCGCTCGTACAGTTACCCGGCGTCATCGCGTCGTTGCTGGTGAGCGTAGGGCGAGGGCCCCAGTCTCGGGGGCATGAATTCCGAAACCTCCACCCCAATCGGTGAGTTCACCCTGCGGCTCTCCGGAACGCGCCGGGGCGCGCGCCTGGCGCGTTTGTTCGCGGTGCACCAGCTCCACGAGTGGAACGTGACCGGGCGGGCCGCCGAGGCCGTCGCGCTCGTCGTCGCGGAGCTGGCGAGCAACGCGGCCCGGCACGGCAAGGTCGCGGGCCGGGACTTCGAGGTGCGGATGTGGCACCACGGGGACCACGTACGGGTGGAGGTGTCCGACGCGCGGGGCGAGCGCCGCCCGCTGCCGTCCACGGAGCCCGACGAGGGAGGCTACGGCCTGGTCCTCGTCGGGGCGCTGAGCACCGCGTGGGGCACCAGGGACCGGGCCGTCGGCAAGACGGTCTGGGCGGTCGTCCCGGTATGAGGCCGGAAGACGAAGCCCCCGAGGGAGGGGCTCCTGTCGCGGTGGACCTGCTCGCGGGGCTCGAAGGGCGCGCGCCGGTCGCCGGTGTTCCGGTAGAGGTACGGGGTGCCCCACGCGTCGGCCACGAGGTCGGCGCGGCCGTCCCGGTCGTGGTCGCCGGAGGAGAAGATCCCGCTGTAGGCGTTCCAGCCGCCGCCGGTCCTCGTCCGGGGCGCGTAGGTGCCGTCGTCCTCGCCGGGGTACAGCCGGAGGACACCGGTCCTGGCGCGGGCGCCGAAGTCCCCGCCGGGGGCGCCGCCGACGTTCCCGGTGACGGCGAGCAGGTCGTGGACGCCCCAGCCGGTCCCGGCCTTCACACGGGGGGCGAAGGGCTTCGTGGCGTCCCCGGTGCCCTCGTGGAGCCGGAGGGCCCCGGCCTTGTCGGTGGCGAGGAGGTCGGGGCGGCCGTCGCCCGTCAGGTCGGGGCCGCCGCCGAGGTCGCCGGGGGTGAGGAGCCGGTCGTGGGCGTTCCATCCGGTGGCGAGGGCGTCGGGGGTTCCCGGGGAGCACGTCCCGAGAGGGCCGACGCCGTGGGCGCCCAGGGCGCCCTGCGGGTCCCGGACGAGCAGGCCGGGGGAGCCGTTGTCGTCGAAGTCGTGCGGGACGGCCTTGCGGGTGACGGTGAAGGCGCCGTCCGCCTCGACGGCCGGGCCGATGCCGTTCTGGGGCTCGGCGGTCATCCGCCAGGTGTGGGCGCCGTCGGGGGCGGGGAAGTGGCGGGGGCTGATGGAGCCGGGCGACCGGACCTCGCCGTCCCAGGTCACCGCCACGGTGGTGTCGTCGATCAGGCGGCCGGGGAGGGTCCGGGGCCTGCCCGTGGCCGTGTGGGTGAGTTCGAGGGTGACGGACACCGAGGTCCGGTCGAAGGCGAGGCTCAGGACGGTGGGGCCCGTCCGGCGGTCCGGACCGAGGTCCCCGGTGACGGTCAGGCCGACGGCCGGGAGCGCGGTCGGCTTCCCCGTGGTGGCCACGAGCCGGGCCGACGGCCTGCCGTCCGGTCCGGTGGCGATCCGGTGGAGCCCCTCACCGTCGGCGAGGGTCCCGCCGCGCAGCAGTGCGGCGCCGTCGGGCCCGGGGACGGAGGTGACGAAGTGGTCCAGGAGCGGGACCGTCTCGTCGGTCGTCGGGGACCGCGCGGCCAGGGTGTGCGAGGGGCGGTGCACCCCGGAGCCGAAGCCCCCGCGCGTCCCGTACGGCGGCCGGCCGCCGGAGAGGAGCTCGATGTCCAGGGCGCCCGCGCGGAGGACCGTGACGCGCTTGGTCTCCCCGGTGGCGCGGTGGACCACGACCACGGTCCGGTCGTACGAGGAGGGGTTCGACTCGACCCGGGCGACATGGGTCGAGTCCACGGCGACCTCGATGTCGTTCCCGCTGGGCGGCCCCGACTCGTACGTGCCGAGGACCTTGCGGGTCGTCACGTCGACCAGGGCGACGGAGGTGAAGGGCGGGCCGTCCGGGCCGGTCGTGTACCGGAGGGCGAGGGCGTCGGCGCTGCCCTGGGCGACCGGAGCGGCCCGCGCGCCCTCCGTCAGACCTGTCACCGTGCCGCCGGTGAGCGTGCCGTCCCCGGCCCTGGTGATGAGGCGGATCTGCCGGTGCCCGGCCGCGTCGGTCCGCAACGAGAACAGGGGGGCGGGGTCGACGGCCCGCCCCGGACCGTAGCCGCTGCCGAGGAGGGCGGTGTCGATGACGACGGGCTCCGCGCCCGTGTCCGGGTCGCTGAGGGCGTGGACGGTGCCTTCGCGCCGCGTCGTGACGCCGGTGCCGCCCGGCGGGGGGAGGGTTCCGGCGGGCAGCACGGTCGCCGTGCCGTCCGCGTACCGCGTCCAGGCGGTGGTCGTGGGGGTGTCGGCCGGGGGGTACTGGGTGAAGAACCCGGTCCGGCCCGCGCTCTTGAGCGTCTCGTGGCCGGGGAACGGCACGGTGACACCGCCGGGGTCGGCCGCGAGGGCGGCTCGCGGGGCGGCGGCCGTGGCCGGGGGCGCGGCACGGGCCGGGGAGACGGCGGGGCCGAGGCCCGCCGTCACGGCGAGGGCGACGGACACGGCCGCGGCTGCGGTGAGCCGGTGGTGGCTGCGTGCTCGGGACAAGGCGACCGTTCCTCCGGGGATCGTGCGGTCATGGCGACGCGCCACGACCGCACGGCCATCGAGAGACCGGGACGGTTGTGCGCCGAGAGCCGTCAACTCTCCGCGCACCCGGTCGAATTCGGTCGGATTCCCTCCGAACCGGATGGGCGGGGCGGGGGCGGCGCCGCGCCGGGCGGTCGCCGCGAAGCCCAGGCCGCCGGACCGGGCGGGGACGGCGGGGACGTACCCGGGGCGCCGCTGGTCACCGCCGCGCCGAGTGCGGAGCGGGGCGCGCGGGAGCGGACCGGCGGCGGGGCGGGCCGGACGCCGTTCCGGCGCCGGTTAGAACATGAGGCCAGAGACTCAGCCCCGCCGAACGGGTTTCGTGACGTAGGTCATCTACCAGATGCCGACGGGGTCTCCCTAGGCTGCGACGGCATGAGGACGGCGTGCGGGGACCGCCTCGCGGCGACAGGGTCAGGGAGAGTGCGGATGGACCGTCACAGCGCGCACGGCAAACTGGTTCGGGACCGGATCCCGCAGATCATCCGTGACGCCGGGGAGGACCCGGTCACCTACGAGGCGGGCACCGAGGAGTACCAGAGCCGACTGCGGGACAAACTCGGCGAGGAGGTCGCCGAGTTCCTCGCGGCGGACGAGGAGTCGGCGCCCGAGGAACTCGCGGACGTGCTGGAGGTCGTCCGCGCGCTCGCCGGGGAACTGGGCGTCGGACCCGACCAGTTGGAGAAGCTCCGCGAGGCCAAGGCGGAGGAGCGGGGCGGCTTCGCCGACCGGATCGTCTGGACGGGCAACCGCTGAGCGCGGACCGTCCCGGGGCCCGGCCGGGTGCCGGACCCCGGGCTCCGTCCCGTGACGGGCCGGGCGCGTAGGGCCGTCCGCGAGCGCCGGGCGCGTAAGCCGTCCGCGAGCGCGGGGGCGCGGCTCACGCCCCGGGCCGCGCCAGGACCGCGTGACACACCCCGGGCAGGGGCAGCGCGGGCGCGCCGGGCACGTGCACGAGCCCGGCCCGGCGGGCGAGGGCGACGATCTCGCCGGAGTCGATGCCGCGCTGGAAGGTCCCCTTGCTCCGGCTTGACCAGAAGCCGTCGTGGTGAGCGGTCCAGCCGCCGCCCACGGCGGCCCTGGCGATCTCCTCCGGCGAGCGGGTCACCACCACGACGTGCCCGCCCGGCCTGGCGAAGGAGGCCACGTCCCGCAGGGCCTCGATCCGCTGCCAGGGGTCGGGCAGCACGTTGAGGACGAACATCGAGGTGACCAGGTCGAAGCCGGTCCGCCCGGGACGCGGCCAGCCGAAACCCCCGTGCGGGTCGAAACCCTCCGCGTCCAGGCCCGCCGCCCGGTAGTGGGCGACGTCCGCGCCACGGCCGCAGCCGTGGTCCAGGACGCTCCGCACGCCGAGCGGGCCCGTCAGGTGCCCGGTCACCGCCCGGGAGGCCGGAGAGGGCCCCTGACGGCTCATCGCGGTCTTGTGGGGCCGGTACGCGGCGGGCGCCGCGGCGGTGGCGTCCTCGCCGCCGGGAAGCTCGCTCAGCGCGAAGAGCACGTCCTCCGGCTCCGCGCCCCGGCCGGTGACGGGCAGGTCCACCAGCAGCGCCGAGTGGTCCGTGAACGCCCGGGGACCGGTCCGCACCGCCGCGTCGGACCTGACGGCGGCCGTCGGGGCCAGATGGTCGCTGAGCAGGGCGAGATCACAGCGGAAGCGGCTGGGCCTGCCCGAGAAGACCCGCTCGAAGGTGAAGACCGGTGCCTTGCCCGCCGTGGTGTCGACCAGACCCGCCTCCCGCGTCAGCCGCTCCAGCGCCCGCCGCTCGGCGCTGGTGGTGAACGTGCTGAACTCCTCGCCGTACACGCCGTCCTCGGGACGCGGGGCGAGGTTGAAGTCCCCGCAGACCAGCAGCGGGCGTCCGTTCTCGGCGGCGGCCAGCCGGGCCAGCTCGTCCAGCTGGGCGGTCCGCGCGCCGCTCGTGTACGGATCGAGGTGCACCTGGAACGCCACCAGCCACTCCAGTTCCACCCGCTGCACCCAGGTGCCCGGTGAGGACACCACGGGCGGGGCCAGGTCCTCACGGACCCAGACGGCGAGGTGCCCGTCACCGCCCGCGAAGGAGAAGCCGCCGATCCCGGGCGGTGTCCGGTCGGCGGGCTTGAACGGCTCCTGCGCGAGCACGGCCTCCACACCGTGCTCCCGCAGCCAGGCGGCGAGGTCCGAGCGGGCGCCCGAGGCGCCGATGCGTTTGTTCAGATTGACGACGGCCAGCAGCACGATGAGTCCTCACGGTCACAGGGGCAGGGGCTTGCCGGATGCGGCCTCTTCGCGGAAGGCGTCCCACAGGACGTTCAGCGGATGGGAGGCGTCGTACGTCTCGCGCTCGCCCTTGCGGGCGAAGACCCCCGAGACCAGCTGCAGCATGGGGTCGAAGTCGTCGGCGAACTCGACGAGCCGGAAGTCCTCGCTGGTGGGCAGCCGCCCGTCCACGGCCGCCTCGCCGATGGACCGGGGGCACAGGATGCACCCGTAGGTCATCCGGGACCGCAGCAGCGCGAGCCCGTAGTAGATGTCGTCGATCTCGGCGGCGATCTGCAACTGGGAGCGGAAGTCCGGGCCGTACCAGCGCTCCACGAAGTCGGTGATCACCCCGCGGGAGGGGATGACCAGCGGCAGGGTCCTCAGCCGGTCGACGCCGACGGTCCTGGCGGCCAGCTCGCGCACCGGCAGGTTCGTCAGGAGGGCCAGCCCCTCCCGGTGCCATTCGAGGAAGTCGTATTCGGGAGCGACCCGGTCGGCGGCGACATCGGCGGCGAGACCGCCGCACAACAGGTCGACCTGGTTGGAATCCAGGCGTTTCCAGAAATCACGGGTCCGAACGTGCACGACCTTCAGTTCGATCTCGCGTTCCAGGAGCTGCGGGGCCACCCTCTCCCACACCCGGCCCAGAAAACCGAGAGTGAACTCGGTTGTACCCACGGTCAGTGTCGAACCCAGTCGGCGACGGGAGTCGGCAATGCCCTGCAACCAGTCCGCAAAGGTCGCCCGCGCCCGCTCCACGACCTCAAGGCCGGTCGGGGTGAACAGGAATTCCCGGCCCCGTCCCTGCTTGACGACCAGCAGCTCACCGGTGAGGTACTGGAAATTCCGGTTGAGTATGTCCAACTGCTTCTGGACGCTGGACTGCTCACGTCCGAGCACCTTCGCGGCGGCCAGCGCGTTCCCCGTCTCACGGACGACGATCAACGTCCGCAACTGGTCCCAGGTCAGATCCAGCAGGCTCGGAGAACAGGCCAGAAGATCGGCACGGAACCCCTCGGGGCCCGGCACCTTCAACGGCCCGGACGGTAATGACGGAACCATCGTGCTCCTCTCTCGGACGGCTCCGCGGAGAGGGCGCTGTTCGCTTGGCCAGCAGAACTGAACATCTCCGCATTTCGTCTAGAGCAAACTTCTAAATAATGCCACGGACATGCTGACTTATCGAGCCGTCCCGGAGAACATTTGGCATCGCGTTCGACTGAAAGGCATATCCGAAGCGCCATGTATCGGACGGGGGGATGACTCATGCTTTCTGCCGAACGGATCACCTGGTTGATCCGACAAGGCACGCTGAAATGGGCCGGGAGACTCCGGGGCGACGGACTCCTGCTGACGCTCGGTTCACCGCTCCAGCCGCTCGCGGCACCGGGCACCCGGGTGGTCGATCTCGCAGACCAGACCGACATCGACGGTCTCTACGGCGAGCCGGTCACCGACTGGAGGACGTACGAACTGAAGCCCGGTGAACTGCTGCTGGGGGCCGTCGAGGAACCCCTGGGGCTCGGCGCCGGACTGACCGGGACGATCGGCGGACTGAGCCACCTGGCGCGGGTCGGCCTCGCCGTCCACGTCACCAGTCCCTTCGTCCTGCCCGGCTGGAACGGGCACCTGACGCTGGAACTCGTGAACACCGGGCCCGCCGTCCTGCGGCTGCACCACGGGATGCCGCTGGCCCGGCTGCTCGTCCACGCGCTCGACGGAACGCCCTCCGACGGCGGGGCCCGTTCCGGCGGCGGGGCGCACGTCGGTCACGGACACGACGGCCGGGGGGACACCGCCGCCCCCCACCCCTTCTACGGCCGTGCGGCGGACCTGAAGAGCCGATACGCCGACGAGTTCCCCGTCGGCCCGAACCGGAGGTGACCCCGATGGACTGCCAGTTCTGCACCGAGTTCGACGCGTACGAGAACCCGTCCAGGATCATCACCAGGACCGCCGGAGGCTGGGCCCTGCTGCCCACCGTCGGCGCCCTCACCCCGGGCTACTGCCTCTTCATGCCGCTCCAGCACCTGGACGCCGCCGCCGACGTCGCCCCGGACCGCCTCGAACGGGTCGCCGCCGAGACCGAGCGGATGCGCGCCCTGGTCCAGGCCCGCTACGGGCCGGTCATCCTCGCCGAACACGGGCCCCGCGACTGCGAACCGGGCGCCTCCTGCTGCAGCCACTGCCATCTGCACCTGATCCCCGTACCCGACCCGGACGCCGTCACCGCCGCCTACGAGCGGACCGGCGGACCCGGCGGACGGCTCGCCTCGATGGCCGAACTCCCCGCCGTCGCCGACGGCTCCTACCTCTACCTCTCGCCCAGGCCCGGCGAACACCACTACTGGCCCTCCGCCGGATTCGCCCGCCAGTTCGTCCGCCGGGTCTGCGCGGAACAACTGGGCGTCGGAGCCCTCTACGACTGGCGCGACCACCCCTTCGCCGCCCACCGCGAGCGCACCTTCACCGAACTCTCCGCCGACCTGCGGCTCGCGGAAGCCGCCTGACAAGGAAAGGAGGGGACGGCGAGATGGCGACATCCCTGCCCCGCCCGTTACACGCGCTCACCCGCACCGAACTGGCCGCCGCCGCCAAGGACAGGCGCTGGCCGAAATGGCAGACCATGGCCCTGCTGCGCTCCCTGGGACTGCCCGTCCTCAACGGCTGTCTCATCGAGCCCGGACACGAGCCCGGACACGGCGCGGGCGCGGTCCGCACCGCCGCCCGCGCCCTCGCCGCCGCCACCGGCACGGCGGAGCTGATGATCCGGTCCGACGGCGGAGCGGAACGCAAGCAGTACTACCGGGGCGGCAACACCTTCCCCGTCGAGGACATCGCGCCCCGCGCGGCCGGACTCCTCGCCGCCGGACGGGCCGTGATCCTCGCCGAGCCCACCAACCGGTTCACCAACCGGCTCACCGTCCTCGTCCGCATGGACAGGACCGGACCCGGACGGCCCGGCTCCCTCACCCTGGAGGCCCTCGGCCCCGGCTACGACGTCGCGGACCTCACCCGGGGCCAGCTCCCGCCCCAGGTCACCGCCCACCTCGACGACATCGACTGGGACCGCTACCAGCCGCCCCGCTGGAACGAATGGAAGATCACCGGCGACCGCTGCCCCGGCGGAGAGACCGCCCGGCGCCGCCGCCGACTCGAACGGCTCGCCACCCAGACCCTCGCCGACGGCGGACACCTGGGCGCCTCCGCCGGAGCCGAACACGCGGAGGCATGGCTGCGCGCACGCGGCTTCCCGCACCTGTTCGCCCCCCAGCCGACCCGCGAGACCCTGGCCAGATACGCCCGCCGGCTGTTCGACGACGCCTTCCTCCTCGTCATGGCCCAGCCGAACCGGAACTGGCACTGCCTGGCCACCGCGTTCTCCGTCTTCGGCGGACCCCGAACCGTCTACTGGGACCTGGTCGACGGCGAACGCAAGTACGCCACGGCGCCACCGTCCGCCGCCCACCACGAGGAGCGGGCCGCATGAGCGCCGCACCGATCTACCTCGACCACCAGGCCACCACACCGCTGGACGAACGCGTCCTCCAGGAGATGCTGCCGTTCCTCACCAGCGAGTACGGCAACCCCTCCAGCCCGCACGCCTACGGCCGGACGGCGGCCCGCGCCGTCCGCACCGCCCGCCGCCGCGTCGCCGACCTCGTCGGCGCCAGGAACGAGCGGGAGATCGTCTTCACCTCCGGCGCCACCGAGGCCGACCACCTCGCGGTCGTCGGCGCCGCCCTGGCCGTCCGCCCCCGGGGCGGGCACCTCGTCACCACCACCATCGAGCACAAGGCGGTGCTCGCCGCCTGCCGACGGCTGGTCGACCACCACGGGTACACGCTCACCCGCGTCGGCGTCGACCGGTACGGCCGCGTCCACCCCGCCGACATCGCCGAGGCCCTCACCCCACGGACCGTGCTGGTCTCGGTGATGCACGCCAACAACGAGATCGGCACCCTCCAGCGGCTCGCCGCCGTCGCCGACCTCACCGCCCCGCGCGGCATCGTCCTGCACACCGACGCGGCCCAGAGCGCGGGCCACGGACTGCTGGACGTCACCGAACTCGGCGTCGACCTCGCCTCCCTGTCCGCGCACAAACTCCACGGACCCAAGGGCGTCGGCGCCCTCTACGTCCGGGGCGGCCTGCGCCTCACCGCCCAGCAGACCGGCGGCGGACAGGAACACGGACTGCGGGCGGGCACCCCCGACGTCCCCGGGATCGTCGGCTTCGGCGCCGCCGCCCACCTCATCACCACCGACGCCGTCCCGCCCCCGTCCCGCGTCCGGGCCCTGCGCGACCGGCTCCAGCGGCGCCTCCTGGCCGCGATCCCCGGCGCCACCGTCAACGGCCACCCGCACCTGCGCCTCCCCGGCAACCTCAGCCTCACCCTCCCCGGCACGGAGGCCGCCGACCTCCTCGACCGCCTCCCCGACATCGCCGCGTCCACCGGTTCCGCCTGCGCCACCGGGAGCGCCGAACCCTCCCACGTCCTCACCGCGATCGGACTCAGCCGGGAACGGGCCCGCGCGACCCTCCGGCTCGGCCTCGGCCGCACCACCACCGACGCCGATGTCCACCGGGCGGCCGAACTCATCGCCCGTACCGCCCGAGCCCTGGCCCCGACACCCGCCGGGGCGGCCTGAGAACCCGGCCCCGGCCATCCGGCCCGGCCGGACGTCGTAGGTGGTGTCCCTCTTCGTCAGGGTTCCCGGACGTGTCCCTGACGGAGAGGTCGGGCGTGCCGTTGTTGTCGTAGTCGTGGAGCTCGGGGGAGCGGAAGGCCTTGAAGTCGCCGCCGGTGTCCAGGTCCGGGCCGCTCCCGATGGCCCGTCAGAAGACCTTGTCCACGTTCTGCAGGGGGAGGTCCGCCAGGACCTCGGTGGTCTTCCGGGTCCGGAACGGAACACGCCAGTCGCCGGTGCCGGAGTAGGTGTAGACGGTGTCGTACGGCCCGATGGCGTAGAGGTCGGGGGTGCCGTCCATGGTGGCGTCGCCGGTGCCGACGATGTGGGTGTACTGGTTCCAGCCGCCGCCGATCTTGGTGCGGGCGGCGTAGGTGCCGTCGCCCTTGCCGAGGTAGAGCCAGAGGACGCCTGCCTTGTCGCGGGCGACGAGGTCTCCGGCGGGTCCTCCGGCGAGGTTCCCCACGGCGGTGATCTTGTTGTAGATGTTCCAGCCGAAGCCGGTCTTCTTGCGGGGCGCGAAGGGCTGGTTGACGTTGCCGGTGCCCTTGTAGAGCCAGAGGTCTCCGGCCTTGTCGACGGCGACGAGGTCGGCGCGGCCGTCGCCGGTGAGGTCGCTGCCTCCGGCGAGCTGGGTGTAGACCCCCCAGCCGCCCCCGATCCTCACGCGCGGGGCCAGGGGGGCGCCGCTGTCCGCGCCGGTGCCGGGGTGGAACCAGAGGGCACCGGCGCCGTCGATCCCGATCACGTCGGCCGCGTTCGTCCCGGCCACGTCACCGACGGACTCCACCTGCCGGTAGCCCTGCCAGCCACGGCCGATGTAGCCGCCGCTGTCCGCCCTGACCACCCTGCCCCGCCAGACGTCGTAGACGGTGTCCACCCGCCGCAGCTCGCCGACCTTGTCCCGCACGAGCAGATCGGGGGTCCCGTTGTTGTTGAAGTCGTGGACCTTGGGGGAGCGGACGAGCTCGAAGTCGCCGCCGGTCTCCAGGTCCGGACCGATGCCGTCGTGCGGCTTAGCCGTCAGCTTCCAGGAGTAGTCGCCGTTGGGCATCGGCTCCCCCGGGTGGCCCGAGCGCTCCCAGAAGTTCCCGCGCCAGAGGAAGCCGACGGAATCGTTGAACCTGATGTCCTTGAACTCCTGGACGTAGGTGCGCCCGGTCTTCTTGTGGGTCAGCTTCACGGTGGCGTCGAAATCGGAGTGGGACAGGGTCCAGGAGAAGGGGTACCGGCCGTTCGCGGGATCGAGGTTCACGACGGGGCCGACGTTCGTGCCGACCACCTTCAGGGCGGTCTCCTGGCCCGTGGTGGCGATCTTCACGACGATCGGGTAGCCGTTCCGCCCCGTGTCCAGCCGGTAGATGCCCTCGCCGTGCTCGATCGAGCCGCCCTGGACCAGCAGGACGTCCCCCGGTCCGGACACCGAGTGGGTGACCTTGTCGAGCAGCTTGACCGTGCTGCCGTCGAGGAGGGAGTACCCGAAGAGACCGGGCGAGTCGGTGACGGTGTAGGCGACGGATTCCCCGTAGAAGCCCACGGCTCTGCTGATCTTGGCGAGGGCGATCCGCTTCTCCGTGCCGGTGGCCCGGTCGGTCACGACGAAGCCCTGCGCGTCCTCGCGGAGCATCTTCTTGCCGGAGAGGCGCGGAGCGTCCGGAAGCGTGGCGGTCACCGTCGCCGAGGCCAGGTCCACCATCAGGGAGGCGGACGCGGCCGGGGAGCCGGTCGAGCGGTAGGAGATGACACCGGTGCCCTCGGTCCCGGACACCTCCGTCACCTCACGCACGTCCGCCGGGACGCCGGTGATCTTCCGTTCGGTGAGCGTGGAACCGTTCTTCGAGACGAGGTGGAACTCCTTCAGGCCGTTCCCGCCCTCCGACTGGACGAGGAGCGTGGAACCGTACAGGCCCACGAGCTTGTGGGTGGCGCCCAGGGTACGGAGGTCGAAGACGACCGGGGCCGTCACCGTCCCGGACATGTCCCGCAGCCGGACGACCCGGCGCTCCCAACTGTCGCTCACGGCGACGATGTCGGAGATCAGGGCGTTGGGCGTCGCCGCCTTCGCGGAATCCAGCTCGGTCACCACGGTCGAGCCGCCGTCCGACCGGAACCAGGTGTCCCCCACCATCCACCGGCCGTGCTCGTCGGCGTGGCCGGTGGTGCCGAGGAAGCCGCTCGGGCCCGCACCGACGATCGTGGTGTCCAGCGGGAACTTCGGCAGTGTCTCCGCAGCCGTAGCCGGAGCCGTTCGCGTCCCGGCGGCCTCCCCCGGCGCCGCCGTGGCGGCGGGGGCGGTCGCCAGCGCGGTGGCGGCGAGGACGGTGGTGATCGCGGCGGCGAGGGTCCGCCGGGCCGTACCAGGAGTCATGCTTCTTCTCCTCCGAAGGGGGGCGAACGGCACGCACACCCGTGCGTGCCGTTCTGTCGGACATGCGGTGAAAGACGAAGGTTGTACGTGTTCTCGCGCGGATCTCCGGGACCGCCGCCGTGTTCCGACGGACCGTCAGAACACCTTGTCCACGTCCCGCAGGGAGAGGTCCGCCAGGAGCTTGGTGGGCTTCCGCGTGCGGAAAGGGGTCCGCCACTCGCCCGTGCCGGAGTACGTGTAGACCGTGTTGTACGGCCCGATCGCGTAGAGGTCGGGGCGCCCGTTCAGGTCGGCGTCGCCGATGCCGACGAGGTGGGCGTACTGGCCCCAGCCCGCGCCGACCCGCACCCGGGGGGCGTACCTGCCGTCGCCCTTGCCGAGGTAGAGCCAGAGGACGCCCGCCTTGTCACGGGCCAGGAGGTCCCCGGCGTCGGCCCCGCCGATGTTCCCGGGGGCGATCAGCCCGTCGTAGGTCCCCCAGCCGAAGCCGATCTTCTCGCGCGGGGCGAAGGGAGCCCGGGTGACGCCGGTGCCCGCGTACAGGTAGAGGTCACCGGCCCCGTCGACGGCGACGAGGTCGGCGCGTCCGTCGCCGGTGAGGTCGCTGCCCCCGGCGAGCCGCGTGTAGACCTGCCAGCCCCTGCCGATCTTCACCCGGGGGGCGAGAGAGGCCCGTCCCTCCCAGCCGGTTCCCTCGTGGAGCCAGAGGGTGCCGACCCGGTCCACGCCGATCACGTCGGGCGCGCTCGCCCCGGACACGTCACCGACGGCCTCCAGCTGCGGGTAGTACTCCCAGTCGTTGCCGTGGTGCGTCGGGAGGCCCGCCTCGGCGACCTCTCCCAGCGCGCCGTTCCAGACGGTGTCCTGCGAGGCCAGGCTGCCATTGACGTACCGGTAGAGCAGGTCCGGCGAGCCGTTGTCGTTGACGTCGTGGGGCCCCTGCGGCCGGCCGAGCCGGAACTCGCCGCCGGTCTCCAGGTCCGGCCCGGCGGCGTCGCGCGGCTTCGCGGTCAGCCTCCACGTGTAGTCGCCGCCCGGTGCGCGCCCGCCCGGGGACTGCGGCGAGGCGCCGATGTAGCCGTCCCAGCGGAAGGAGACGAAGACGCCGTTCGTCCCGCCGCTCCACACCCGCTTCTGCCCGGTCCTCCGGTGGACCAGCTCCACGGTCCAGTCGAAGCCCGGGCGGGACAGCCGCCAGGCCAGAGAGGTGTCGTCGAGCGGGGGACGCAGGCCCACGATGTCGCCGAAGCCGGTCTCCAGCAGCTTCAGCGTGGTGTCCTCGCGGGCGGCGGCGGCCAGTTCGGCGGCCGGGACGCCGTCCGGGCCCGCCGCGATCCGGTAGACGCCTTCGCCCTGCCCGGCCGTCCCGCCGCTGACGAGCAGCCCGCCGCCCGGCGCGGGCATCGCGCTCGTCACCGTGTCGAGCAGCGCGACCGTGGTGCCGTCGGTGAGGGAGCGGGCGGAGAAGGCCGTGGACCCCGGCGGGGAGTAGGCGACGAAGTCCCCGAGGAACGCCAGCGGGACGGCACCCCCGGCGATCGCGATCCGGGTCTCGGCGCCGGTGGCCCGCTCGGTCACGGTGAGCCCGGTGTTGCCGCCGGTGGCCGTCCTCGTGGCGGAGAAGGCCGTGTTCCCGAAGTTCGCGCCCGGACGGGAGCCGGTGACCTTCGCCGACGCCAGGTCCACCGTCAGCGTGCCGTCGCCGGTCCCGGTGGTGAGCGCCCGGTAGGCGACGAAGGCGGTGCCAGGCGCCCCCTCCGCGCCGAGGACGGTGCGGATGCCCGTGGGGACACCGGTCACCTTCCGGTCGATGAGCCGGGTGCCGCTCCGGGAGACGAGACGCAGTTCCAGCGGGGTGTCCCAGGCGCCGACCTCGACCAGCAGCGTGGAGCCGAAGGCGGCCACGAACCGGTGGTGGGGGCCCAGCACACCGAGGTCGACGACGTCCGGCGCGGTCCCGGGTGGTGCGGACATGTCATGGAGTCGGACGATGCTCCCGTCGCTGCTGCCGATGACCGGCACGATGTCGGAGACCAGCCGGTTCGCCATCTTCTGGACGGGCGGGGAGTGGGGGCTGGCGATCCAGGTGGAGGTGCCGTCCGGGCGGTACCAGCGGTGCTCGGGGCCGTACGTGCCGGGGCGGGCGTTCTCGACCGTGCCGAGGAAGCCGCTCGGGCCGACACTGGTGACCCGGGTCCCGGGCAGTACCGTCGGGGCGCTCCGCGCCCTCGTCGCGGGGCCCGCTCCGGTGGCGGACGGCGCCCCGGCCGTCGGCGCCGGTGTCCGGGGCGTCGCCGTGGCGGCGGGGGCGACGGTCAGGGCGGTGGCGGTGAGGGCGGTGGTGATCGCGGCGGCGAGCGTTCGCCGGGCGGTGCCAGGGGTCACGTTCTTCTCCTCCGGAGCGGGGGGCGAACGGCGCGTACGCGCGCACGCGTCGTTCGCTCAGACATGCGATCGGAGGGAAAGGTTGTATGTGCCCCGGCGTCGGGTGGTGTGACCGGCCACCCGATGCTGACGAATCGTCAGAACACCTTGTTGATGAAGGATCCGTTGCCGTTGGTGAGGATGTCGGTGGGCTTGCGTGTCTGGAACGGGGCGCGCCAGTTGCCGCTGCCGGGGTGGATGTAGACGGTGTTGTGGGGTCCGTAGGCGTAGAGGTCGGGGGTGCCGTCCATGGTGGCGTCGCCGGTGCCGACGATGTGGGTGTACTGGTTCCAGCCGCCGCCGATCTTGGTGCGGGCGGCGTAGGTGCCGTCGCCCTTGCCGAGGTAGAGCCAGAGGACGCCTGCCTTGTCGCGGGCGACGAGGTCTCCGGCGGGTCCTCCGGCGAGGTTCCCCACGGCGGTGATCTTGTTGTAGATGTTCCAGCCGAAGCCGGTCTTCTTGCGGGGCGCGAAGGGCGCGTTGACGTTCCCGGTGCCCTTGTACAGGTAGAGGTCTCCGGCCTTGTCGACGGCGACGAGGTCGGCGCGTCCGTCGCCGGTGAGGTCGCTGCCTCCGGCGAGCTGGGTGTAGACCCCCCAGCCGCCCCCGATCCTCACGCGCGGGGCCAGAGTCGTCTGGTCGTCATGCCCGGTGCCGGGGTGGAACCAGAGGACACCGGCGCTGTCGATCCCGATCACGTCGGGCGCGTTCGTCCCGGCGACGTCGCCGACGGACTCCAGCTGCCGGTAGCCCTGCCAGCCACGGCCGATGTAGCCGCCGCTGTCCGCCTCGACGACCCTGCCCCGCCAGACGTCGTAGGTGGTGTCCACCCTCGTCAGGTTTCCGTCCGTGTCACGGACGAGCAGGTCGGGCGTGCCGTTGTTGTTGAAGTCGTGGACCTTGGGGGAGCGGACGAGCTCGAAGTCGCCGCCGGTCTCCAGGTCCGGACCGATGCCGTCGTGCGGCTTCGCCGTCAGCTTCCAGGTGTACGCGCCGTTGTACGCGGGCGTGCCCACGTTGCCCCGGTACGGGGCGAGGTCCCCGCGCCAGAGGAGGCTGATGGACCGCGAACCCTGGTTCTCGAACCGGTCGGTGAACTTTCGCCCGGTCGCCTTGTGGGTCAGCTCCACGGTGTAGTCGAAGTCCCCGTGGGACAGGGTCCAGGACAGGCGCTCCCTGCCGTTCATGGGGTCGAGGTCCACGACGTCGCCGATGGACGTCTCGACCAGCTTCAGCGCGGTGTCCTCGCCGGTGGAGGCGATCAGCGTGGCGGCCGGGACGCCGTCCGCGCCGGTCGTGATCCGGTAGACGCCCTCGCCCTGCTCGACCGTGCCGCCCCGGACCAGCAGCGTCCCGTTCGGACCGGCCCCCAGGCTGGTGGCCTTGTCGAGCAGCTTGACCGTGCGGCCGTCGGTCAGGGAGCGCACCGAGAACGCGGGCTCCGTGCCACGGGTCGTGTAGGCGACGAAGTCCCCGAAGAGGCCGAGGGGGCCGTTGAGCCCGGCGAGGGCGATCCGGGTGTCCGCGCCGGAGGCCCGGTCGGTCACGACGAGACCGGCCGCGTCCCGCCGGACGATCTTCGTCGCGGAGAAGGCCGTGCTCCAGTCGCCCGCGTACGGGTGGGGGGCGGACGCGGTGGACCTGGCCGCGGCCAGGTCCACCGTCACCGTGCCGTAGCTGTTCCCGGAGCCGGTCTTCTCGTAGGTGAGGAACGCGCTGCCGGGGGCGCCGTCCGCCTTGGTCACGTCACGGATGTCCCCGGGCACGCCGGTGACCTTGCGGTCGGTGAGCGCGTTCCCGTTCCTGGACACCAGGTGGAGTTCCTGCGGGTTCCCGCCGGATCCCACCTGGACGAGGAGCGTGGAGCCGTACAGGCCGACGAACTCGTGGGTGGGGCCCAGGGTGCGCAGGTCGAAGAGGACCGGGGCCGTACCGGCGGGCGCGGACAGGTCGTGCAGCCGGACGACCCGGTAGTCGTAGTCGGCGGCCACGGCCACGATGTCGGAGACGAGCGCGTTGCCCACCACAGGACCGCCGGAGAAGGCCTCGGAGAGCAGGGTCGAGGTGCCGTCCGGCCGGTACCAGCGGTACTCGTAGCCGTACTGTCCCTCGGAGTTGTAGTGCTGGGTCCCGCCGAGGTACCCGCTCGTACCGACCCCGGCGACCTGCGTCCTGGCCGGGATCTTCGGTACGGCCTGCGCCTGCGCCTTCGCGGCCGGTGCCGCCGCCCCGGCCGCTCTCGCCTGTGGCGCCGCGACGGCGGCGGGGGCGGTCGCCAGCGCGGTGGCGGCGAGGACGGTGGTGATCGCGGCGGCGAGGGTCCGCCGGGCCGTGCCAGAGGTCACGTTCTTCTCCTCCGAAGGGGGTCGAACGGCCTGCACGTACGCGCAAGCCGTTCGTTCAGACATGCGACCCACGGAAAAGGTTGCACGCCGAACCTTCCCCGGAGGTCAGGACACCGCGCTGAACTTCGTCCCCTCGCCCTGGTAGAGGGTCGTCGCCGTCCGCGAGAACGGAGCCGACACCGAGCCCGTGGACCGGTAGACGTACGTGCCGCCGGAGCCGTACGCCAGCAGGTCGGCCCGTCCGTCGTTGTCCGCGTCGCCCATGCCGACGAGCTGAGAGAAGGCGCCCCAGCCCGCGCCGACCCGCATGCGCGGCGCGAACGTGCCGTCCCCCTTGCCGAGGAACAGCCACAGCACGCCCGCCGTGTCCCGGGCGACCAGGTCCCCGGCCGCCCCGCCCGCCACGTTCCCGACCGCGGCGATCTGGTCGTAGGTGTTGTAGCCGCTCGCCGCGAGCTTCACCCGGCCCGCGAAGGGGGCCTTCCAGTCGCCGGTGGCCCGGTACGACCAGAGCGCGCCCGCCGTGTCCACCGCGACCAGGTCCGGCCGCCCGTCACCCGTCAGGTCCGAGCCCGCCGCGACCTTCGTGTAGACGCCCCAGCCCGCGCCGACCCTGGTCCGGGCCGCGAAGGTGCCGTCGCCCTTGCCGAGGAAGCTCCACAGCACCCCGGCGGTGTCCCGGGCGACGAAGTCCGCCGCCGGACCGCCCGCCAGGTTCCCGGCCGCCTCGATCAGGCCGTACGCCTGGAAGCCCGTACCGATCTTCGTCCGGCCCGCCGTCCGCAGCGTGCCGTCCGTGTACCCGTCCTGGGTGTCGTCCCGCCACAGCGTCCCGGAGGAGTCCCGGGCGAGCAGGTCGGCCGTCCCGTTGTCGGTGTGGTCGTGGGCGTTCGCCGGGCGGGCCAGCCGGAACGTCCCGGAGGCGGAGCCGCCGGAGCCGATGCCGCTCAGCGGGGCCGCCGAGGCGTCCCAGCGGTAGTCGCCGTTCGCGGCGGGCCTGCCGTTGTCCAGGACGCCGTTCCAGGCCAGTTCGGCCGTCGTCGACGCCGTGGTCACCGTCCGCCGGAACGACGTCCCGTTCCCGGTGTGCCGGAACACGACCTCCAGGGACACGTTCGGCCGGGACACCGACCACGACAGCCGCACCGGGGAGCGGTGGATGTCGCCGCTCACGACCGCCGGGACGCCGTGCCCGGTGAACCGCACGCCCGTCGTGGTGCCGGTCGCCACCTCCAGAGTGGCACCGAGGCCACCGCCGAAGTCGGAGATCCGGTACAGGCCCTCGCCCTCGTGGAGTCTCCCGCCCCGCACCAGGAGCGTCCCGTCGGGACCGGTGGCCGCGCTCGTCAGATGGTCCAGGAGCGTGGTCGTGGCCCCCGTCACCACATTGCGGGCGGTCAGCGCGTGCAGCGGGTCCGGCGCGGACGCGTCGGCGCCGCCGGGCCGCCCGTACAGCACCCAGTCGCCGATGATCCCGGCGATGACCGGGGGCGTCCCGCCCCGGCCCAGGGGGAAGCGCTGTTCCGGGGCGGGGTCGGGCGCGATCCGGTCGACGCCCAGGGTGTAGGTGCCGTCGGCCGCGTGCTCGGTCCACGCCGTGTACGTCTCCGACAGGAAGCCGCTGGAGGTGTCGTCCCAGCGCTCGGCGAACCGGACGTAGTCGTAGACCGGGGCGCCCTTGTGGACGGTCCGGAAGTAGGGAGGACCGCCACCGTTGCTGGTGTCCTGCGTGCCCAGCACGAAGGGGTTGCCCATCGCCGAACGGGTGCCGCCGAAGACCTTGAAGGAGGTGTTCCGGGAGCCGTACGAGATCTTGGCCTTCGACGTCACCCCGTTGATCCGCTGGAGCCGGTACAGGTCCTGGTAGCCGAAGCTCGGCACCGACACGTACAGCGCCGTACCGGCGACACCGACGACCGTGGCGCCGGGGCCCAGCTCCCGCTCGGGTTCGAGCGTCGCCTGCTGGCGGCTCACCATGTCGAGGACGGTGTACCGGCCCCTCCCGTCGGTCGTCACGACGACGTCGAGACCCGTGTCGTACCCCCGGACGCCCGGCACGACCTCGCTGCCGCTCCCGTCGAACCTCGTCCAGGTGAGCGCGGCCGAACCCGCGCCGTCCGGCCGGGAGGTGAGGAATCCGGTGCTGCCGGTACTGACGATCCGGGCGTCCTCGGGCAGCGCGACCGCCGAGGCGGTGGCGGGGACGGCGGCCGGGACGGCGGCGGGCGCGGCGGTCGCCGCCGGAGCGGTGACGAGGGTCGCCGTGACGGCCGTGACCGTGCCGAGGGCGAGGACGGCGGCGGTGAGCCCCCGGCCGGAGGGGCGGGTGCGGGTGCGGTTCACAGTTCTCTTCCTGAAGGCGGGAGGGCGAAGGAGGGGCTGTGCGGGGACCCCGTACGGGACGCGCGTCCCGTACGGGGTGTACGGGACGCGCGGTGCCCCGTGGGTCAGAAGACGGTGTCGAACCGGGCCGCGTCGGAGTTCACCGAGGAGTGGGCGGGCGGCTTGAACGGGGCGGCGGCGTTGCCGGTGCCCGCGTAGAGGCGCGAGCCGGAGGACCCGACGGCGTACAGGTCGTTGCGCCCGTCCCGGTCGGCGTCGCCGACCCCCACGAGGTGGGTGAAGGCCCCCCAGCCGGCGCCGATCCGCACCCGGGCGGCGAACTGGCCGGTGCCGGACCCCTGGAACAGCCAGAGGACACCGGCGGTGTCCCGGGCCACCAGATCGCCCCGGGACGTACCGGCGACGTCACCGAGCGCGGTGATCTGGTTGTACCCGCTCCACCCGGCACCGACCCGGACACGGCCCGCGAACGGGGCCCGCCAGTCGCCGGTGGCGCGGTAGTACCAGAGGACACCGGAGGTGTCGGTGGCGACGAGGTCGGACCGGCCGTCCCCGTCGAGGTCGCTGCCGCCGGTGATCTTGTCGTACGCCTTCCAGCCCGCGCCGACCCTCGTCCGGGCGGCGAAGGTGCCGTCGCCCTTGCCGAGGTAGCTCCAGAGCACACCGGCGGAGTCCCGGGCGACGAGGTCCGGCGCCGGACCGCCCGCGATGTCGCCGACGGCCTCCAGCCGGTCGTAGATCCCCCAGCCGGTGCCGATCTGGACCCGTCCGGCCGAGTACACCTCGGACGAACTCGGCACCTTCACCGTGTCGTCGCGGAAGAGCCGCCCCGAGGAGTCGCGCGCCAGCAGGTCCGGGCTGCCGTTGCCGGTGTAGTCGTGCGCCCCGGCCTTCCGGACGACCTCGAAGGTGCCGGTCCGCGAGAGCTCCGGCCCGATGCCGTTGAGCGGCACGGCCTTCAGTTCCCAGGTGTAGTCACCGGCGGACGCGAAGCCGCCCGGGTCACCGGTGTTCGCGGCGACCAGGCCGTCCCAGTCGAAGGTGAGCCTGCTCGCCGCGCCGAGCTGCTGGTACGAGAAGGACCGCACCGCCTTCCGGCCGGTCGCCGTGTGGCGCAGGGTCACCGTGCCGGAGGCGTTGGGCCGGGTCAGGTCCCAGGTGAAGGTGGCCCGGCCGCCGCTCGCGTCGAGGTCGGCCACGGCCGGGACCCCGGCGGAGAGCAGGTCGAGCCGGGTCGGCGTGCCCGTCCCGGCGACGAGCGTGGCGACCGGCTTGCCGTCGGCGCCGGGAGCGACCCGGAAGACGCCCTCGCCCCGCGCGAGCGAGCCGCCGCGCACCAGGAGCGAGCCGTCGGGAGCCGGGGCGGTCGAGTCGACGTGGTCGAGGAGCCGGACCGTGCCGTCGTCGCCGAAGGAGCGGGCGGTCAGCGGGTGGAACACGGACGAACGGTCGGAGACGCCACCGCCCTTCAGCGTGTACGTCGCCCAGCCGCCCAGCAGCGCCAGATCGAGCTGGGTGCCCGCGGGCGAGGCCCCCAGCGGCACCGAGGACGGCGACCCGCCGCCGCGCGGGACCGTGACGAGCTGGGGCGCGGTCCCGGCCGGGTTGGTGATCCAGGAGACCAGGGTGTCCGAGAGGAACACCCCGGTCCTGGGCTGGGTGGTGCCGGTGGACACGGTCTCGACGACCGCGCCCGTGGCCAGGTCCACGACCGCGAGGTGGTACGTGGTGGCGGAGCCGGTGCCCCGCGCGTACTGGAGGAGCGCGGTGTCCGTGGTGGTCGCCGCGACCCGCTGGAGCCGCGCGTCGGTCGGCAGGGCCACGCCACGGGTGGTGGGCGAGGTGCTCCCTGCGGAGGGAGCGCTCATCAGGAGCACGTCCAGGACGCCGTTGTGGTCGCGGTACGACATGACCAGCGACTTCCCGGCGACCCCCGCGAGGCCGTACCGGCTGTCGCCGTAGGTCAGGTTCACCGGGGCGGAGCCCGGGACGGACATGTCGTGGAGGGCGAAGCGGTTCTGGGTCTCCTTGCGCTCGACGACGACGTCGGACCGCCCGCCGAAGAACTGGGCCCCGGGGCCCAGGACCCGGGAGGTCCCGTCCAGGTGGCTCGTCCACCGGTACTCCGGCACGTCACCGACGGTCCGGTAGCCCAGGAAGCCCGTCGTGCCCGCGCTGACGAGATGGAGGTCGTTCGGGACGGTGATGCCCGCGGCGGGGGACTGCGGCGCGGCGGCGGGGGCGGTGACCGGCGCCGCACCGGCGGGCGGGGCCAGGAGACCCGCGCCGAGGGTGACGGCGAGGACGGCGGTGACGGAGGCGCCGAGACGGCGCCGGGCGGTGCGTGCTGCGGACAAGTTCTTCCCCCACGAGATCCGAACGGCGTGCGAACAGGCGTGCGCCACTCGGTGAGACCTCTGAACCGGCCGGGGGGTTGTAGGCGACTGGCCGAAAAGATCACAGAAATCGCCCCACGAGCCGCACGGCCAACCGGAGTTGACCCGAACGCGCAGCCCTGAGCGGCGAACGCGCAGGTCAGGCCGTGGCGCTCCCCGAGCGGGCCGGAGCGGTACGGGGCAGTCCCAGCCATCCAGGTCGGGCGCCACCCGCCAGCGGCTGCACGGGGGCGGGTGCGCGGCGGCGGGTGCGCGGGGCGGGCCCGCCGCGCTCCCGTGCGATCAGGCGCCGCCCCGGTCAGGTTCCGCCCCGGCGGGTCCCCGTTCCGGTCAGGCTTCGCCCCGTCGTTCCAGGACGCCCCGGACGTACTCCGCCTGGCCCGCGTGCTGGAGGGTGTCCGCGATCACCGACACCAGTCGCACCCCGAGGGTCACCGGCGGGTCCCAGGCCGTGTCCACGACCCGTTCCAGATCCGCGTTCGTCACCGTGCCCACCAGCTCCGCCGTCCGCGCGTGCACCGCGTCCTGGTAGCCGAGCAGCAGCTCGCCCGGCACCCGCACCGAGCCCGCCTGGGCGCTCGTCTGCCCGTAGCCGGTCGCCCTCGCGGGGAACGGCAGCCCGAACCGCTCCCGCCAGCCGTCCGGCACCCACAGCTGCTCCGTACCGAACGCCCCCGCGAGATGATCGTCCTGCACCCGGGTGAGGTGCCAGACGAGCCAGGCGATGGAGTTGGCGTCCGGATCGACCCGCGCGGCGAGCACGTCCTCGCCGAGGCCCTCCACGGCCTCGTGGACGGCCTCCCGCACCCGCCCGAACGCATCGACCAGCAGACCGGCGCTGTTCATGGGGACTCCCTGGGGTCGGAGGGAACGCTCGGCGGCCCGGCGGGGCGCGTACGGGGGCTCAGGACCGCCCCGCCCGCCACCGCCGGATCTCCGCCTCGACGTCGAACGGCTTCAGGTTCAGCGGGGGACCGGCCGGAGGCCGCCGCAGGGCCTCCGCGATCCGGGTGTTGATCTTCCCGAGGATCCGGCGCACCTGGCTCTCCGAGACGGCCGAGGCCACCTCCGCCCGCGCGTCCTCGGCGGCCTTGCGCAGGGCCAGGGCGGGCGGCAGCACGGCCGCACCCTCCCGGTGCATCTTGCCCTTGATCCACCACAGCGCGTCGTACGGCGCCGAGTCCTCGGGGAGGGGCTTCCCGAAACCGGGCAGGGCCCGGAACTCACCGCGCTCCGCCGCCTCGCGGATCTGCTTGTCCACGAACGACTCGAAGCCGACACCGGGCGGTTTGCGTTCGGTCATGTCTCCAGACTACGGAGACACCCTCCCGAGCGCCCGGAAAAGGGCAGGAGCCCCGCTCGTGCCCTTGCGGACACGGAGCGGGGCTCCTTGGGTACTGCTCTAGTCGTGCGGTTCGCCGACCCGGGCAACTAGGCCGGGGAGACGTTCTCCGCCTGCGGGCCCTTGGGGCCCTGCGTGACGTCGAACGTCACGGGCTGGTTCTCCTCGAGCGAACGGAAGCCGTTCGCGTTGATCGCGGAGTAGTGGACGAAGACATCCGGGCCGCCGCCGTCCTGGGCGATGAAGCCGAAGCCCTTTTCAGCGTTGAACCACTTGACGGTTCCGGTAGCCATAAGCCCTCCTTGGGCCAAAGGGTTGCCCTGCTCCAGAACCTGAAACAAGTCTGAAAACTACAAAAGCCTGCGGGTCACATGCTCCGCAGGCTCTGTACTGCAAGGGAAACCAAACTGCAACTTGCGTCGAGCCTAGCACGCAGGATCCTTGAGGGGGTAGAGGGGAAGATCACGTCACTCGCATGTTTGATCTCGCTCCGTGTGCTGACGCGCGTGCCCCGGCGATGCCCACGGGACGAGACGGGTCTAGCCTCACGATGTGGACAATGCAACCGACGAGCAGCAGCGCAGCCGGCCCCGCGTCGGGCACATCCAGTTCCTGAACTGTCTCCCCCTCTACTGGGGTCTGGCCAGAACCGGAACCCTCCTGGACCTGGAGCTCACCAAGGACACCCCGGAGAAGCTCAGCGAGCGGCTCGTCCGCGGCGACCTGGACATCGGACCCATCACCCTCGTCGAGTACCTCCGCAACGCGGACCGGCTGGTCGCCCTCCCCGACATCGCCGTCGGCTGCGACGGACCCGTCATGTCCTGCGTGATCGTCTCCCAGCGGCCCCTTGAGGAGCTGGACGGGGCGCGCGTGGCGCTCGGCTCCACCTCCCGCACGTCCGTACGCCTCGCGCAGCTCCTGCTCGCCGAGCAGTTCGGGGTGACGCCCCACTACTTCACCTGCCCGCCGGACCTCGGCCTGATGATGCAGGAGGCGGAGGCCGCCGTCCTCATCGGTGACGCCGCGCTCCGCGCCTCCCTGCACGACGCCCCCCGGCTCGGCCTCCAGGTCCACGACCTGGGGCAGATGTGGAAGGACTGGACGGGCCTGCCGTTCGTCTTCGCCGTCTGGGCGGCCCGCAAGGAGTATCTGGCCCGTGAGCCGGAGACCGTCCACGAGGTGCACCGGGCCTTCCTGGCCTCGCGCGACCTCTCCCTCGAAGAGGTCGCCAAGGTCGCCGAACAGGCCGCCCGCTGGGAGGCCTTCGACGCGGAACTCCTGGAGCGGTACTTCCGCACCCTCGACTTCCGCTTCGGCCCCGAGCAGCTCGCCGGGGTCCGCGAGTTCGCCCGCAGGACCGGCCCCACCACCGGCTTCCCCGCGGACGTCGCCGTCGAACTCCTGCCGCCCGAGCGGCACTGACGGGTCACGGGCGCGGGTCACGGGCGAGGGGTCGCGGCGAGGGGCGACGACCGGCCGCCGCACCCGCCGCTGACCGGCCGCCTGACCGGCCGCGACACCGGGTCACCGCTCCCTCGCCCCTCCGCTCCCGTCCCGTCCCGGCTCACGCCCGGTCGGGCACCGGGGGCTGGAGCTGCTCGCTGATCCACTCGATGCTGCTGTCCTCAAGACCCCGCAGATAGGTGTGGGCGTCGTGCCCGCCGTCCGGGACGACGAGCAGCCTGCTCTTCAGCGGCCCCTTCGTGTGCGTCCGGACGAACCGCCGCACCCCCGGCCCGATGCCGTTCTCCCGCGAGCCCAGCTGGAACGCCAGGTACAGCTCGTTCCCCGGCACGTCCGGCCGCCGCGCCAGGGCGTCCGCGAGCCGCCCGGGATCGTTCGCCAGCCGCTCCGCCTCGTGCCCCCGCCACAGCGGCGAGTCCGGCACCAGGTCGGGACCCGACGCGATCACCGCCTTGAACCGGTCCGGATGCTGGAGCACCGTCTTCAGCCCCACGAACCCTCCCGACGAGGACCCCATGACGGCCCAGCCGTCCCGCGAGGCGAACGTCCGGAAATTGGCCCGGACGAAATCCGGCACGTCCTCCGCGATCCAGCTGCCCATTTTCGGCTGCCCCGGAATGTCACTGCCGTCGTAGTACTGCCGGGCGTCCGGATTGAGGACCGGCATCACGACGATGAACGGAAGGCTCTTTCCCTCCCGGGACCACCGCGAGATGTCGGACTGGAGTCCGAGATCCGTACCCATCCAGTAATTCACCGGATACCCGTGGCCGCCCGGCAGCGCCATGAGGACCGGGAAGCCGCTGTGCGCGTACCGGGGGTCGTCGTACTGCGGCGGCGCCCACACCCACACCTGGCCCGTGAACCCGGACTTCCGGCCCGTGACCGTCGCCACCCCCACGCTCGTGCCGTCGCCGATCTCCCCGGTCGACGTGAACCGGGCGCGCGGCCCCTTCGGGTACACCGTCACCGGTTCCCCGGGAGCCGCCCGGGGCCCCGAGGACGGGGAGTCGAAGACCAGCGGCTCGGGACGACCGTCGTCACAGCCGCCGAGCAGGGACAGCGGGAGCGCCAGCGCCAGCACCGCCAGCAGGGAGCGGACGGCGGCGGACGGACGGGACCTCAGGGGCGGGCGTGCCGACGGACGTGTCATCGTGCGACTCCGTTTCCTTCGGGGCAGATCGGACGATTCCGAAGGAGGAGAGGGCATCCGGGGCGCGGAGGTTGCCCCGTTCCGTCCGGACTCGCACGACGGGCCCACCCCGGCCCCCGGGCCCGTCCGGACGGGACCCGCGCCCCGGCTCCGGGGCCGTACGGCGATGCCCGCGCCCCGGGCCCCGGCCCCGTACGACGGAATCCCCGCCCCGGGTCCCCGGACGCGCGCGGCGGAGCCCGCCGGAGCCCGCGCGGGGCGCTGGCGTACGCTGGTTCGGTCCGTCCAGAACCCCTCCGAAAGGGACGCACCCGGTGACCGAGAAGGCCGAACTGCAGTCCGTTCTCGACCGCGCCGCCGCCGGTGGCCGGATCACCCCCGAGGAGGCGCTCGACCTCTACCGCTCCGCGCCGCTGCACGCCCTCGGCGCCGCCGCCGACGCCGTGCGCCGCCGCCGGTACGCGGGGACCGAGCACATCGCGACGTACATCATCGAGCGGAACATCAACTACACGAACGTCTGCGTGACGGCGTGCAAGTTCTGCGCCTTCTACGCCGCCCCCAAGGACACCAAGAAGGGCTGGACCCGCGACCTCGACGACATCCTGCGCCGCTGCGCGGAGACCGTCGAGCTGGGCGGCACCCAGATCATGTTCCAGGGCGGCCACCACCCGGACTACGGCGTCGAGTACTACGAGCAGCACTTCGCCGCCATCAAGAAGGACTTCCCGCAGCTGGTCATCCACTCCCTCGGCGCGTCCGAGGTCGATCACATGGCCCGGATCAGCGGTGTCTCCGTCGAGGAGGCCATCACCCGCATCCACGCGGCGGGCCTCGACTCCTTCGCGGGCGCGGGCGCCGAGCTGCTGCCCGAGCGGCCCCGCAAGGCCATCGCCCCCCTCAAGGAGAGCGGCGAGCGCTGGCTGGAGATCATGGAGATCGCCCACGGCCTCGGCGTCGAGTCCACCTCCACCATGCTCATGGGCACCGGCGAGACCAACGCCGAGCGGATCGAGCACCTGCGCATGATCCGTGACGTCCAGGACCGGACGGGCGGCTTCCGCGCCTTCATCCCGTACACGTACCAGCCCGAGAACAACCACCTCAAGGGCCGTACGCAGGCCACCCTCTTCGAGTACCTGCGCATCATCGCCGTCGCCCGGCTGTTCTTCGACAACATCGCCCACATCCAGGGCTCCTGGCTGACCACCGGCAAGGAGGTCGGTCAGCTCTCCCTGCACTACGGCGCCGACGACCTCGGCTCGATCATGCTGGAGGAGAACGTCGTCTCCTCCGCCGGTGCCCGGCACCGCTCCAACCGCCTGGAGATCATCGACCTGATCCGCAAGGCGGGCCGCGTCCCGGCCCAGCGCGCCACCACGTACGAGCACCTCGTCGTCCACGACGACCCGGCGGACGACCCGGTCGACGAGCGCGTGGCCTCGCACATCTCGTCCGTGGCCATCGAGGGCGGCACCGCCCACCCCGAACTGAAGCTCCTCGACGCCCGCTGACGCCGACGTGCTGACGATCCACCGCGTCCGGGGCGTGCGCCCCGCAGAGGACGTGCCCGGCACCGCGTACGACGCCGGGCACGCCGTCGTCGTCGAGGGCGCCCTGCTCGCCGCGATCGGCCCGTACGAGGAACTCCTCGCCGGGTACGGGGACCGGGCCCGGGTCCGGGAGTGGGACGGCGTCCTCACCCCCGGGCGCCACGAACCCGACGCGGTCGCCCTCCTGGAGTCCGCCTACTGGCCGGACCCCCGCGAGGCGGAGGAGCTCGGCACCGACCCCCTCACCGGGGCGGCCCTCACCGCCCTCGGCATGACCGACACCCGCTGGGGCGCCAGCGCCCGGCGCGGCATCCAGCGGCTGCTCGCCACCGGGACCACCCTCCTCGCGGGACCCTTCACCCACCCCCAGGTCCGTACGGCCGTGGCCCGCTCGGGCCTGCGCGTCAGCGCCCCCGGCCCGGCACCCCGCCGCCTCCTCCCCGGCGCCCCCGCCGACTTCGCGGTCCTCGCCGGGGACGGCACCTGCCTGGCCACCGCCCTCGACGGCCGCCTGGTCCACCGACGACGCTGACCCCCTCGGGCCGATCCCCCCGGGCCGATCCCCTCCTTTCCTCGGACTGCCCCCCCCTCGGACCCCCGCTCGGCCGAGCCCCCCCCGGGCCCGGCCGAGCCCCCCGTCCCCCGGGCCGAGCCGCCCCCCGGCGGCTCAGCCGCCCCGGACCGGTGAGCCCTTCCGCTGCACCGGGTGCTCGTCCGCGTACTTCAGCAGCTCCGTGAAGCGCGGATCGCGCACCACGGCCAGCAACTGCCCCGGGGTCACCGGCGCCGACGCCGTGGCCGACGGGCCCACCGACAGCAGGGCCTGGCTCTGCCCGTACCGGGTGACGACCATCGCCCCCAGCGTCTCCACCCGGTTCACGGCCGTTCCGGACACGTGCGCGGTCCGGCCGCCCCCCAGCGCGGCCGTCTCACAGGTCGTCCGCTTCGCGGGGACGTCCACGCACGCCGGGAGCGACTCGCCCGGCGCGGGCCGTACGGACAGCTCCACCGGGAAGACCGTGCCGCCCGCCGTGATCCGGTAGTCCGACACCGCCCCCGCCACCGGTCTGACCTCCGTCACCGACGCCGGGAGCAGCTCGTCCAGCAGCGCCGACACCTGCTGCTGGAACTCGTCCCGCCGCTCGGCCTCCGCCCCCGAGACCTTCTCCGGCGCGGGCTGTCCCGGCGTCGGCCGGACCTCCACGGGCGGGTGGTACGCCGAGGGGAACGCGACGGGCGGCGCGGCGGGCACCGCCACTCCCGCGCTCCCCCCGGGGAACAGGGACACCCCGAGGACGGCGGCGGTCACCGTGCCGAAGACCCCGCCCGCGACGGCGAGCCGGGCGCGCGCCCGGCGTCTGCGGCCCAGCCGCACCGCGAGCGGCGCCAGATCGGGCAGGGGAGGAAGCTCGTCGGCCGTGCGGTCCATGGCACGGCGGAGCATCGTGACGTCGTCCACTAGGGCCTCAGCTTCCGATGGCGTGGTGGTGGAGGTGGGGATCGGCGGCGTACAGATGGGGCTCGCCGAGATGTTCACGGAGCCGGGCCAGTGAGCGCGAACACTGGCTTCTGACCGTCGCCTCGCTGCAGCGCAGGAGCGAGGCGACGGTCTCCACACTCAGGTCCTCCCAGTACCTCAGGACGACCATGGCGCGGGCTCTGGGCGGAAGCTCGGCGAGCGCGGCGAGCAGCGTGACCCTGAGGTCGGGCTGCTCCGTGGCCCGCGCCGGGCCGAGCCCGCCGGTCTTGGTGAAGGCGAGCAGATCGCGCAGCCGGCGCCGCCGCTCCGCCAGGAACGTGCGGGTGAGCACGGTCTTGGCGTACGCGTGCGGATGGTCCGCGTCCGCCGCCCGCCGCCAGTGCTGGAAGAGCTTGGCGAGGGTGGTCTGGGTCAGGTCGCGGGCGGTCTCCGCGTCCCCGCACAGGAGGTACGCGGTGCGGTACAGCCGCGTCTGCGCGGAACGGGCGAACTCCTCGAACCCGGCCTCCGTGCCAAGCGGTGACGGCATCTCGCTCCCTTCGTCAGCACTGTCACCCTTCCCTGAGCGCGCCCGCGCCGGAAACGTTGAAGCGCTCCGGCGGAAAATTCTCCGGGCACCGGGGCCGGTCCCCGCCCGCCCGGGGGGCGGCTGCCACAATGGCCCGGTGAGCCGAGCATCCCTGGAAAAGCAGCCGCACGAAGTCGCCTCGATGTTCGACGCCGTGGCGGCGAACTACGACCTCACCAACGACGTGCTCTCCCTCGGGCAGGACCGCCGCTGGCGCAGAGAGGTCGCCAAGGCGGTCGACGCGCGGCCCGCGCAGAAGGTCCTCGACCTGGCGGCCGGGACGGCGACCTCCTCGCAGCCCTTCGTGCGGGCGGGCGCGTACGTCGTCCCCTGCGACTTCTCCCTCGGGATGCTGCGGGTCGGCAAGCGGAACCACCCGTGGATGCCGTTCACCGCGGGCGACGGCACGGAGCTCCCGTTCCGCGACGACGTGTTCGACGCCGTCACCATCTCCTTCGGGCTGCGGAACATCCAGGACACCGGCGCCGCGCTGCGCGAGCTGCACCGGGTGACGAAGCCCGGCGGCCGGGTCGTCATCTGCGAGTTCTCGCACCCCACCTGGGCGCCCTTCCGGACCGTCTACGAGGAGTACCTGATGCGCGCGCTGCCGCCGGTGGCCCGTGCCGTCTCCTCCAACCCCGACGCGTACGTGTACCTCGCCGAGTCCATCCGGTCCTGGCCGGACCAGTCCGCGCTCGCGGGCCTGCTCGCCGAGGCGGGCTGGTCGAAGGTCGCCCACCGGAACCTCTCGGGCGGCATCGTCGCCCTGCACCGCGGCTTCAAGGCCTGAGCCCGGCCCGCCGGGCCCCCGCAATAGACTTCCAGCAGCCCCTTCCTCGACCCTCCGGGAGAACCGCCGTGACCGAGCAGCCCCTCTCCGAGCACAGCGCCGATGTGATCGTCGTCGGGGCGGGCCCGGCCGGTTCCACCACGGCGTACTACCTGGCCAAGGCGGGACTCGACGTCCTCCTCCTGGAGAAGACCGCGTTCCCCCGCGAGAAGGTCTGCGGCGACGGCCTCACCCCCCGCGCCACCAAGCAGCTCGTGGCCATGGGCATCGACATCTCCGAAGAGGCCGGCTGGCTGCGGAACAAGGGCCTGCGGATCATCGGCGGCGGGATGCGCCTGGAGCTCGACTGGCCGGAACTGGCCTCGTACCCGGACTACGGGCTCGTCCGCAAGCGCGACGACTTCGACGAGCAGCTCGCCCGGCAGGCGCAGAAGGCGGGCGCCCGGCTGTACGAGCGGTGCAACGTGGGCGCCCCGGTCATCGACGACCGCACCGGCCGGATCACCGGCGTCCACGCCAAGCTCGGCGAGGAGAAGCGCGAGGTCACCTTCCACGCGCCGCTCGTCGTCGCCGCCGACGGCAACTCCACCCGCCTCTCCGTCGCCATGGGCCTGCACCGGCGCGAGGACCGCCCGATGGGCGTCGCCGTCCGCACGTACTTCACCACCCCCCGGCACGAGGACGACTACCTGGAGTCCTGGCTGGAGCTGTGGGACCGGCGCGGCCCGCAGGACCGCCTCCTGCCCGGCTACGGCTGGGTCTTCGGGATGGGCGACGGCACCTCCAACGTGGGCCTCGGCATCCTCAACTCCTCCAACGCCTTCCGCGAGCTGGACTGGCGCGAGGTCCTCAAGGCGTGGTGCGCCTCCATGCCGGAGGACTGGGGCTTCACCCCGGAGAACATGACGACCCCGATCCGGGGCGCCGCCCTCCCGATGGCCTTCAACCGCCAGCCGCACTACACCCGGGGCCTCCTCCTCGTCGGTGACGCGGGCGGCCTGGTCAACCCCTTCAACGGCGAGGGCATCGCGTACGCCATGGAGTCCGGCCAGATCGCGGCCGAGGTCATCGTGCAGGCGCACGCCCGCACCACCCCCGCCCAGCGCGAGCTGGCCCTGCGGAACTACCCGCAGATCCTCAAGGACACCTACGGCGGGTACTACACGCTGGGCCGCGCCTTCGTGAAGCTCATCGGCAACCCGAAGGTCATGAAGATCGCGGCCCAGCGCGGTCTGACGCACCCGCTGCTGATGAGGTTCACGCTGAAGATGCTGGCGAACCTGACCGATCCGACGGGCGGTGACGCGATGGACCGCGTCATCAACGGCCTGTCGAAGGTGGCGCCGAAGGCGTGAGCGCCGTCAGGCGCAGCGCGCGGCGAGCCGGGGAGTCACCGGCGTGCGGGGCGCGAGGGCACGCGGCTCCGCCGTCCGTTCCCCGTGGAGGTCGTGCAGACAGAGACGGCACGGCCAGACCATCTCGGTGAAGAGGGCGAGCAGATGGAGCTGGGCGCGCGAGAGCCCGCCCAGTTTCTCCCGCATGTTGGTGACGTGGAACTTGACGGTGCGCTCGGTGATGCCGAGGTGTTCGGCGAGGTCCGTGTTGGACTCGCCGCCGGGCATCGCGGACAGGACCTCGATCTCCCGTTCGGTCAGGGAGTCGAGGTGGCGCAGGGCGGCGGTGACGGGGTTGATCCGGGCGGACCGGGAGTCGGCCCCCACGGTCTCGGGACCGCAGTACGGGCATCGACGAAGCATGTGTCTCCCCCCAGAGACGGCGTTCGCTGGACGGGAACCGACCGGCATGGTTCCTCACGGGAACGGTAACCGGATCGCGTCACGGAACATTGCCCATATGCGGGAGGCGGGACGTCCCTGGGACACCCCGGTGGCCGGAAAGGACCCGTACCGCCGGGCGGTCCGGGGGCGGGGGCGGCGCCCCGGACCGTGCCCCGCCGATCAGCCGGCGAGCGTGGCGGCGAGCTTCAGACGCTCGTCGAGCTCGGTCTTCGCCTGGTTCAGCGCTTCCGCGTTCTGCTCGATGCCCCGCTTCTGGTAGGCGCTCTCGACGGTGTACCAGACGCCGACGAGGTTGGCCCGTTCCTTGCAGGCGACATCCTGCCGCGCGGCGGCCACGGCCCGGGGGCTCCCGTAGCCGTTGGGGTCGAGGCCCAGATCGCTCTGCGGGCTGACGGGCTCGTCGACCTTGTAGCCCTTCTCCGCCATGCAGGCGGACCACGCCTTCACCGCGGCGACGACCCGGGAGTCCTCGCGGGAGCGGGAGTTGGCGTCCATCACCAGATTGGTGACGAACATGCTGTCCAGGGCGCCCTTCTTCGGCGCGTACACCGTCAGGTAGCCCTCGCGCAGGCAGCCGCCGACGGGGACCTTCCGTCCGTCGAGGGTCTTCCCGCTGTCCTCGGCCCGGGACTCCTCCAGGCTCATCGGCTGGGCGCCCTTGAACTCGGGGCCGTTCAGGGCGAGCCTGCCGGTGGCGCTGAGCGTCCGGGCGGCCGTCTTGGCGGGCGGCCGGGCGCCCCGGTTGGGGACGTAGCCGTAGCGGGCCGCCTGCGCCGCGTCGGTGAGACCGTAACGGCGGGAGTTCCCGGCGCTGCCGGTCGGGGAGGGCGTCACGGGCAGTTCGTACGTGAATCCGAAGCGGGTCATGCAGTCGCTCGTCACCCGGGACTGGGCCTGCTCCAGCTTGCGCCGCTGTTCGTCGGTGGTCGCGTAGCCGTCGAGCGGGAACGAGAGCCCGGTCGTGGAGAGCAGCCGGGGGACCGTGCCGATCGCGGGCTCCCGCGCGGAACCGCCGCCGCCGTCACCGGACCCGGACGAGCAGGCGGTGAGGAGTGCGGCGCTCAGCAGGAGAACGGTCGCGCGGGCGGCGAAGGGGCGCATGGGTGCTCCAGGGGCGGGTGCGTGTCTACCATGGGGGCAGCCGTTGCTCTGCCCGCCTCTTTCGGGCGGAGCAACGGCTGCCTGGGCGGTGCGTCCGCCGGGCCCGGAGGCCGTCGCGGCGGTTCAGCGGTGGTGCGGACCCTCAGGACCGACGGGTCTCGTGACGCCGGTGCCCCTCAGGGCCGACCGGTCGCGCGGTGCTGCGGACCGTCAGGGATCAACGGGCCTTGTAGTGGTACGCGGACGAGATCTTGTTCTTGAAGTTCGAGGACGCGTCGCCGATGTAACCGGGCGGCAGGCTTCCCTCGACACCGCCCGTGTAGGCGTCGGTGTAGACCCACCAGGTCAGGGAGTCGGCGTTCCAGTACGACGCGGTGTTGTCGTTCGCCTTCTGGCCGGCTCCGTTGCCGGGGCCCGGGAACCAGTCGTCGTCGAAGTTGTCGTCCGCGACGTAGAGGTCGAAGACGGCGCCGCCCTGGCCGGAGTTGTAGAACAGGCCGAACTCGCCGCTCTCCAGGTAGCCGTTCTTGCCGGTGGCGGCCGAGGCCGAGCCCGCGGTGGCGAGCGCGCCCGCGCCGAGGGCGGCGAGCGCGACGGCCGTGGCGGCCACGCGACGGAGTGCAGTGCGCTGCATGTCGATGCCTTTCACGTAGTTGCTGGTGTGATCGAAACGGCCCGGAGTGGGCCGGGTCCATACGAACACCAGCAACTACCCTCCGGCTACTGTCCGTTGAGACAGTTACCGGTGCGACGGCACCGGGATATCCTCAGCCGTGTCGAGGCATCCGCCGGGTGCCCGGCCCTCACCGCGCAGGGGCCTTGCACGTGGCGTAGCGCAGCGCCGCGTCGGCCCCCTCCCGCGCGTTCCCATGACATCCCGTGACGGGGAACCCCGTCGGAAGGACCGTTTCTGATGAGACGCCTCATGGCCGTTCCCGCGCTGATCCTCGCCCTCGGGCTCGGGGGGTGTTCGAGCGGAGGGGACAGCGCGACCCCGTCCACGCCGAGCACCGGTGCCTCCGCCGCCCCCACCTCAGGGGCCCCCTCGGCCGGTGCCTCCGGGGGCGCCGCCGACTGGGCCGCGTACTACGACTGCCTCGGCGCACAGGGGGTCGAGCTCCAGGAGAGCGAGGGCGGCGAGAAGCGCGTCGACAAGGACGCCAACACGGCCGAGGTCCTCGCCTCCGCCGAGAAGGCGTGCGCGGCGAAGCAGCCCGGCCGTCCGAAGCCCGGCGCCTCACGCCTCGAGGCCGCCGGGAAGACCGCCGCCTGTATGCGCGAGAAGGGCGTCACCGACTACCCGGACCCCGACCCCGCGACCGGCGAGATACCGCTGACGGGTGCCTTCGCCGACAGGATGAAGAGCGACCCGAAGGTGATCGCCGCCCTCAAGGCCTGCGCGCCCAGCGTGGGTTCGGGCGACGGCGGGACGGTCGTCGGTGGCTGACGGCACCCCGCCCGGCCCCGCGGAGGCGTCCGGCCCGGCGGAGACGTCCGGGACCCCCGGCAGCGACGCCGGGGCCCGGATGTCCCGGCGCCGCTTCTGGGTCGCCGCCCTCGTCGCCGGGGCGGTCGCCCTCACCGGTGCCGGAGTCGCGGCGACCTCGCTGATACGGTCGCCCGCCCAGGTCGCGGCCGAGGCCGAACCGCCGCCCGAGGACGTGCTGATCGCCCGGGTCGAGAACCGGGTGCTCGCCGAGACCGTCGTCCTGCGCGGCACCGTCGTCGCGGGCCAGACCGTCCAGGTCGCCCCCGTCGGGGCGGGCGGCGAGGGCGCCACCGCCGCCGTGATCACCAAGGTCTCCGTCAGGAGCGGGGACGCGGTGCGCTCGGGGAAGGTGCTCCTGGAGGTCTCCGGGCGTCCCGTCTTCGTCCTGCCCGGCAGCCTGCCCGTCTACCGGGACCTCAAGCCCGGCGCCACCGGCGACGACGTCGCACAGCTGCAGCGCGCGCTCGCCGCCCTCGGCCACGGCCGGGGCGGCGACGCCCGGGGCACCTTCGGCCCCGGCACCAAGAACGCGGTCGAGGCGTTCTACGCCTCCATCGGCTACGACCCCAGGCCCGCCGTCGACGACGACGGAGCCGCCGTCACCGGAGCCGAGGCCGCCGTCACCGGAGCCGAACGGGCCGTCGCCGACGCCCGGGACGCCCTCGCCGCCAACGAGGACGAGGCTCGGGCGAAGCCGCTGAAGAAGGCCCGCGACCGGGCCGTCGAGGACCTCGGCACCGCCCGCGAGGCCCTCGGAAAGGCCCGCGCCGCCGCCGGACCCATGGTCCCGGCGTCCGAGGTCGTCTTCGTACGGGCCTTCCCCGCCCGGGTCGCCACCGTGGCCGCCCGGCCCGGAGCACAGGTCTCCGGCACGGCGATGACCCTGTCCTCCGGGAAACTGATGGCCCAGGGCTATCTCCAGGACCACCAGAAGGGCATGGTCCGCGCCGGACAGAAGGTCCGCGTCCTCGCCGAGACCACCGGCGAGGAGACCGAGGGCCGGGTCGTCTCCGTCGCGGACACCCCGACCCGGCGGCAGGACCAGCAGGACGCCCCGCAGGGCTCCGGCGGGAACGGCGGCGGCACCGGCGGGGGAGGGGACGCGCCCCAGGACGACGGAGCCGTCGGCTACCTCTTCACCGTCGAACCCGGCCGCGAACTCCCCTCGGCCCTCGCGGGCCAGGAGGTGCGCCTCACCATCGAGGCCGCCGCCACCGACGGCAAGGCCCTGGTCGTGCCGGTCACCGCCGTCTCCGCGGGCGTCGACGGCAGAACGGTCGTCACCACCGTGGACGGCACCGGCAGGCAGGAGCGGATCGAGGTCCGCACCGGCACCACCGGAGACGGCTTCGTCGAGGTCGTCCCGCTGACCGCGGGGGCGCTCGAAGAGGGCGACGAGGTGGTCACCGGGGTGAACCCGGGCGCGGCCGCGGGCAGCCCCGGGGGATCGCCGTGAGCGGCCGGGACGTCCCGGTCATCGCCTTCCGGGGGGTCAGCCTGACCTATCCGGGCCCACCGCCCGTCACCGCCCTGAGGCCCTGCGAACTCACCGTACGCGCGGGCGAGTTCATCACCGTCGTCGGACCCTCCGGCTCGGGCAAGTCGACCTTCCTGAACATCGCGGGACTGCTCGACGCACCCACCGGCGGTACGTACCTCCTGGACGGCATCGACACCGCGGCCCTGCGCGACGGGGAGCGCACGGCCCTGCGCGGACGGCGGATCGGCTTCGTCTTCCAGTCCTTCCACCTGCTGCCGCACCGCAGCGCCACGGAGAACGTCATGCTCTCGATGGTCTACTCGGCGGTGCCCCGGGCCGAGCGCCGCACCCGGGCCCGTACCGCCCTCGAACGGGTGGGGCTCGCCCACCGGGCCGACGCGCTGCCCGGCCGTCTCTCCGGCGGCGAACGCCAGCGGGTCGCCATCGCCCGCGCCCTCGCGGGCCGTCCGTCACTGCTGCTGTGCGACGAACCGACCGGCAACCTGGACTCGGACAACGCCGGATCGGTCCTGGACCTCCTCGGCGAACTCCACGCCTCCGGCATGACGATCGTCGTGATCACCCATGACGCGGAGGTGGCCGAGCGCGGCCGGCGCACGGTGACCATCCGCGACGGGGTGCTGAGCGAGCCGACGGGGGTGGGAAACGGGTGACCCGACCACAGCGGGACGAAGACCCCACCCGGCGCGCCGGACCCCCGGCCCAGCGGCCGGACCTCGATCCGGCCCAGCGGCCGGACTTGAATCCGCCCCGGGAGCCGCAGCCGGACCTGGAGTCACAGCCGCACCAGCAGCCACAGGCGGACCCGATTCCGGACCCGATTCCGGACCCGCACCCGGCCCCGGACCAGAAGCCGGACCCGCCGTCCCACCCGCGCCCCGAGCGGAAGCGCCCCCGCCCCCGCCTCCCGAAGCGGACGCGGATCGTCGAGCCCTCCCGGCTGACCGCCCGTGACGTGCTCTCCGAGGCCCTCGCCGGAATGCTCCAGCGGCCCGGCCGCTCGGTCCTCACCGCGCTCGGAACCGTCCTCGGCGTCGGCACGTTCGTGGCGATCCTGGGCCTGACCGCGACCACGTCCTCGCAGATCGACGCGCGGTTCAACCTGCTGACCGCCACCGAGGTGACCGTCGAGGACGTCGCCCGCGACCAGGACGAGTTCGCCGACCCCGCCTTCCCCGCCGACGCGGACGCCCGTATCGAGCGGCTCGGCGGGGTCGAGGCCGCCGGGGTCTACTGGTCCGTCCGGCTCGCCCCCGGCACGGCCGTCCGCTCCGCCCCGGTCGGCGACGGCGGGGGCAGCGAGCGGATCGAGGTCGTCGCCGCGTCCCCCGGCGCGCTGCGGGCGGCCTCGCCGACCCTCGCCCAGGGGCGCCTGTACGACGAGTTCGCCTCCCGCTCCGGGCAGCCGGTCGCGGTCCTCGGCAAGTCCGTCGCCGCCCGGCTCGGCATCACGACCCTGGAGACCCGCCCGGCGGTGTTCATCGGGGACGAGCCCTTCACCGTCGCCGGGATCATCGACGACGTACGGCGCAGGGCCGACGTCCTGATGTCGGTCACCGTGCCGAGGACGACCGCCGAGAAGCTCTGGGGGCCGCCGCAGCAGGGCGACGCGAAGATGCTCATCACCACCGCGACGGGCGCCGCCGCCCAGATCGCCCGGGAGGCGCCGGTCGCGCTGCGCCCGGACCACCCGGAGTACCTGCGGGCGGTGCCCCCGCCGGACCCGAAGAGCCTGCGCGCGGGCGTGACCGGGGACCTCGACCAGCTGTTCCTGCTGCTCGCCTCGATCTGTCTGGTGATCGGCGCGGTCGGCATCGCCAACACCACGCTGGTCGCGGTCCTCGAACGGACCGGTGAGATCGGCCTGAGACGCGCGCTCGGCGCCCGGGGACGGCACATCACCGTCCAGTTCCTCACGGAGTCGGGCGCTCTGGGCGCGGTGGGCGGACTCGTCGGTACGGCCCTGGGGGTGTCCACGGTGATCGTGGTGGCGCTGGTGCGGGACTGGACGCCGGTCATGCACACCGGGACGGTGGTCGCCGCCCCGGTCGTCGGTCTCGTCACCGGGGTGGTCGCCGGGCTCTACCCGGCCTGGCGCGCCTCCCGGATCGAACCGGCCGAGGCCCTGCGCCGCTGAGCGGGCACGCCGAAGGGCCGTCGCTCCCCCGAGGAGTGACGGCCCTTCGGCGTACGGGGAGGGGTGGATCAGAGGATGCGGACGGCGCCCGAGGGGGTGTCCCAGTCCAGGGAGCGCTCGACGACCCCGGTGGAGGGGTTCTGCGCGCCGACGTACTTGCCGCCGCCGACGTAGACGGCGACGTGGTACGAGCCGCTGCGGCTGCCCCAGTACAGGATGTCGCCCGGCTGGAGGTTGCTCAGGGAGACGGAGGTGCCCATGCTCGACTGGTCGCCCGAGATGCGGGGCAGGTCGATGCCGGCCTGGCGGTAGGCGGCCTGGACGAGGCCGGAGCAGTCCCAGGAGTTGGGTCCGGTGCCGCCCATGACGTAGGAGTCGCCGATCTGCGCGCGGGCGAAGGCCACGATCGCGGCGGCGGAGCCCGTGGGCGCCTGGGTGGTGGTCTCGTCGGTGGACGAGGAGCCGCCGGTGGAGCCGGAACCGCCCTCGTCCGAAGAGTTGGTGGTGCTGGTGAGCTGGGTGCGGGTGGAGGTGCGGGAGGCGCGGGCCTCGGCCTCCAGCCGCTCCTGGCGCTCCCGCTCGGCCTTGAGGCGGGCCTTCTCGGCCTTCTCGGCGGCGGCCTTGCGGTCGGCCTCGGCCCTGGCCTTCTTGGCTTCCTTGGCGGCCGTCTGCAGGGCCGCGTTCTCCTGGGTGGCGAGGCTCTGGTCAAGGGCCTCCTGCTGGGAGGCCTCGGCGGAGGCGGCGACGGCGCTGGCGAGGCCCGCGCCGGTCTCCAGGGAGCCCAGGGTGGGCATTTCGATGGTCTCGGTCACCGGCTCGGCATTCGCCGGCCCGGCAGCACCGGCCACCGCGATGGTGCCGAGGACGCCACCGGCGACTCCGGCGCGCAGAGCGAGCTTCGAGGCGCTGCGGCGGGGCTTCCGGTGGCTGGGTATGTGAGCGGTGTGGGACATGGGAACAACCGCTATCAGGGCCGCGGGGTTCCCTTCAAGAAACGTGGGTTGCGCCACAGTTACGTTCGGAACCTCTGAATCCGCTTCTGTGGCGCTCTTATTGACGCCGTAACGGGCAAATCGGTCATGGCTCATCTGGGCCTTGATCACGGGTTTTCATTGAAACGTCCGAATTGCCCGACGCTTACCACCTCTTCAAGCCGTTGGCCAAGACCCGTTTCTTCGAGGCCTTCGGCGTGTGACGCAGGTCACGCGACCGTCTCATGAACGCTCGTGAACGCGCGCACACGTCCACCCCGGTACGCCCGGCCCCCCGACCGGGCGAAGGACGGTTCCTTTATCACCGGGATCGGTCCACCACCAATTTGCTTGTAATGGCCAACACTTGATAGTGCGACACCCCCTCCGAGCAGCGACGACAGGTCCGGTTGTCACATCTGGTGATCACCTGGGCGCTTCGCGCAACAAGATCACCGCTCATCCGACTTCATGATCCTTCGTCAGGTGGTGGAGATCACAAACTCGTTGGCGCACCCCGTGTCGCAGATCACAGAGGGGCGGGCATAAGATGCGGGGCAGCCGGGCTTGTGAACTGCCTCACATGGGGGCGATCTTTCACGGTCCGGCCGTGCGGTCCAACGGTCAAGGACGACTGGAAGGAGCGAGGAGCGTGAATGCGTACGCGCCCGTCCTCGTGCTCGGTGCCCTGGGTGCGGGGTTTGCGATCTTCTCCGTGGTCATGGCCACGCTTATCGGGCCAAAGCGGTACAACAGGGCAAAACTTGAAGCGTACGAGTGCGGCATCGAACCGACGCCCACTCCCGCCGGAGGCGGCCGCTTCCCGATCAAGTACTACCTGACGGCGATGCTCTTCATCGTCTTCGACATCGAGATCGTCTTCCTCTACCCCTGGGCCGTCACCTTCGACGCCCTGGGGCTGTTCGGGCTCGTGGAGATGCTGCTCTTCGTGCTCACCGTCTTCGTCGCCTACGCCTATGTCTGGCGTCGCGGCGGCCTGGAATGGGACTGAGGGGCTGAGGGGCACCTATGGGACTCGAAGAGAAACTCCCGAGCGGCTTTCTGCTGACGACGGTCGAACAGGCCGCGGGCTGGGTGCGCAAGGCGTCCGTGTTCCCCGCGACCTTCGGCCTCGCCTGCTGCGCCATCGAGATGATGACCACCGGAGCCGGCCGGTACGACCTGGCCCGCTTCGGCATGGAGGTCTTCCGCGGTTCGCCGCGCCAGGCCGACCTGATGATCGTGGCGGGCCGGGTCAGCCAGAAGATGGCGCCCGTCCTGCGGCAGGTCTACGACCAGATGCCCAACCCCAAGTGGGTCATCTCCATGGGCGTCTGCGCCTCCTCGGGCGGCATGTTCAACAACTACGCGATCGTCCAGGGCGTCGACCACATCGTGCCCGTCGACATCTACCTGCCCGGCTGTCCGCCGCGCCCGGAGATGCTGCTCGACGCGATCCTCAAGCTCCACCAGAAGATCCAGACCTCCAAGCTCGGCGTCAACGCCGAAGAAGCGGCCCGCGAGGCGGAGGAAGCGGCGCTCAAGGCGCTGCCCACCATCGAGCTGAAGGGCCTGCTCCGGTGAGCGACGAGACACCGAACCCCGAGAGGGACCTCAGCGCGGGGAACCTGCCCGGCCAGCGCGGCGACCACGGCGAGGAGGTCCGCGTACAGCGTGGCATGTTCGGCGCGAACGACGGCGGCGACACCACCGGCTACGGCGGTCTCGTCCGCTCCGTACGGCTCCCCGGCCCCGCGAACCGCCCCTACGGCGGCTGGTTCGACGAGGTCGCCGACGAACTGGAGGGCGCCCTGGAGGAACAGGGACTCCTCTCCGGCAACGCCATCGGGAAGACCGTCGTCGACCGGGGCGAACTGACCTTCCACATCGAGCGCGAGCACCTCGTCCGCGTCGCCCGCACCCTCCGCGACGACCCGGCGCTCCGCTTCGAACTGTGCACCGGCGTCTCCGGCGTCCACTACCCGGACGACAAGGGCCGCGAGCTGCACGCCGTCTACCACCTGCGCTCGCTCACCCACGGACGGCTGCTCCGCCTGGAGGTCTCGGCCCCCGACACCGACCCGCACATCCCGTCCCTGGTCGCCGTCTACCCGACGAACGACTGGCACGAGCGCGAGACGTACGACTTCTTCGGCATCGTCTTCGACGGCCACCCCGCCCTCACCCGGATCATGATGCCGGACGACTGGCAGGGCCACCCGCAGCGCAAGGACTACCCCCTCGGCGGCATCGCCGTCGAGTACAAGGGCGCCCAGATCCCGGCTCCGGACCAGCGGAGGTCGTACAGCTGATGTCCACGTCCCACGCGTCTCCCCGAGAGACGACAGAAGGCACCGTCTACACGGTGACCGGCGGCGACTGGGAAGAGGTCGTCCAGTCCGCGGCCAAGGCCGACGACGAACGCATCATCGTCAACATGGGCCCCCAGCACCCGTCCACCCACGGCGTGCTCCGGCTCATCCTGGAGATCGACGGCGAGACCGTCACCGAGGCCCGCTGCGGCATCGGCTACCTCCACACCGGCATCGAGAAGAACCTCGAATACCGGACCTGGACGCAGGGCACCACCTTCGTCACGCGCATGGACTACCTCACCTCGTTCTACAACGAGACGGCGTACTGCCTCGGCGTGGAGAAGCTGCTCGGCATCACCGACCAGATCCCGGACCGCGCCAGCGTCATCCGCGTCCTCCTCATGGAGCTCAACCGGCTCTCCTCCCACCTGGTGTGCATCGCCACCGGCGGCATGGAACTGGGCGCCACCACGATCATGATCTACGGCTTCCGGGACCGCGAGATGATCCTGGACCTCTACGAGCTGATCACCGGACTGCGCATGAACCACGCGTTCATCCGCCCCGGCGGACTCGCCCAGGACCTCCCGCCCGGCGCCGCCGACGCCGTCCGCGAGTTCGTGAAGACCATGAAGAAGAACCTGCCGGAGTACGACAAGCTCGCCACCGGCAACCCCATCTTCAAGGCCCGTATGCAGGACGTCGGCTACCTCGACCTCACCGGCTGCATGGCCCTCGGCGCCACCGGACCGATCCTGCGCTCCGCGGGCCTCCCGCACGACCTGCGCAAGACCGACCCGTACTGCGGCTACGAGGACTACGACTTCGAGATCCCGACCACCGACACCTGCGACTCCTACGGACGCTTCCTCGTCCGCCTGGACGAGATGCGCCAGTCCCTCCGGATCGTCGAGCAGTGCCTCGACCGGCTGGAACCCGGCCCGGTCATGGTCGGCGACAAGAAGATCGCCTGGCCCGCGCAGCTCGCCCTCGGCCCCGACGGCCTCGGCAACTCCCTCGACCACATCAAGAAGATCATGGGCACCTCCATGGAAGCCCTGATCCACCACTTCAAGCTGGTCACCGAGGGCTTCCGGGTCCCCCCCGGCCAGACCTACGCGGCCGTCGAGTCCCCCAAGGGCGAACTCGGCGTGCACGTCGTCTCCGACGGCGGCACCCGCCCCTTCCGGGTCCACTTCCGCGACCCCTCGTTCACCAACCTCCAGGCCATGGCCGCGATGTGCGAAGGCGGCCAGGTCGCCGACGTCATCGTCGCCGTCGCCTCCATCGACCCCGTGATGGGAGGCGTCGACCGATGACCGACCAGATCAGCCTGGGAATGCCCCGGCTCCCCGCACCCGCCTACCCGGAGGACGTGCGCGCCCGCCTGACGGAGGACGCGCGGGCGATCGTCGACCGCTACCCGGACTCCCGCTCGGCGCTCCTGCCGCTGCTGCACCTGGTGCAGTCCGAGGAGGGCCACGTCACCCGTACCGGCATGGCGTTCTGCGCCGAGACCCTCGGCCTCACCACCGCCGAGGTCACCGCCGTCGCCACCTTCTACACGATGTACCGCCGCCGCCCCTCCGGCGACTACCAGGTCGGCGTCTGCACCAACACCCTCTGCGCCGTCATGGGCGGCGACGCCATCTTCGAGGAACTCAAGGAACACCTCGGCGTCGGCAACGAGGGCACCACCGACGACGGCAAGGTCACCCTCGAACACATCGAGTGCAACGCGGCCTGCGACTTCGCCCCCGTGGTGATGGTCAACTGGGAGTTCTTCGACAACCAGACCCCCGAGTCCGCCAAGAAGATGGTCGACGACCTGCGGGCCGGCCGCACCGTCGAACCCACCCGGGGCGCCCCGCTCTGCACCTTCAAGGAGACCGCCCGCATCCTCGCGGGCTTCCCCGACGAGCGCCCCGGCGCCGTCGAGGCCACCGGCGGCGCGGGCGCCGCCTCGCTCGTCGGCCTCCGGCTCGCCAAGGGCGACCGGACAGCCCACCGAATCGTCCACCCGCGAGCGGAGACCTCCGGACAGGAGGGGGAGTGATGACCTTGGCCGCCGAGATCAACAACAGCAGCCCCGAGAAGCTCCTCTCCCCGGTCCTCTCGGCCTTCTGGGACCAGCCCAACTCCTGGACGCTGGACACCTACGAACGGCACGAGGGCTACCAGGGACTCAAGCGCGCCCTCGCGATGAGCCCCGACGACCTCATCGCGTACGTCAAGGAGTCCGGCCTCCGAGGCAGGGGCGGCGCGGGCTTCCCCACCGGCATGAAGTGGCAGTTCATCCCGCAGGGCGACGGCAAGCCCCACTACCTCGTCGTCAACGCCGACGAGTCCGAGCCCGGCACCTGCAAGGACATCCCCCTCCTCTTCGCCAACCCGCACTCCCTCATCGAGGGAATGATCATCGCCTGCTACGCGATCCGCTCCCAGCACGCGTTCATCTACCTGCGCGGCGAGGTCGTCCCCGTCCTGCGCCGCCTCCACGAAGCCGTCCGCGAGGCCTACGCCGCCGGATACCTCGGCCGGAACATCCTCGGCAGCGGCCTCGACCTCGAACTCACCGTGCACGCGGGCGCGGGCGCCTACATCTGCGGCGAGGAGACCGCCCTCCTCGACTCCCTCGAAGGACGCCGGGGCCAGCCCCGGCTGCGGCCCCCCTTCCCGGCCGTCGCCGGTCTGTACGCCTGCCCCACCGTGGTGAACAACGTCGAGTCCATCGCGTCCGTTCCCGCGATCCTCCACCGGGGCAAGGAATGGTTCACGTCGATGGGCACCGAGAAGTCCCCCGGCTTCACGCTCTACTCGCTCTCCGGGCACGTCACCTCGCCCGGCCAGTACGAGGCCCCCCTCGGCATCACCCTGCGCCAGCTCCTCGACATGAGCGGCGGGATGCGCCCCGGACACCGGCTCAAGTTCTGGACCCCCGGCGGCTCCTCCACCCCCATGTTCACCGACGAACACCTCGACGTGCCCCTCGACTACGAGGGCGTCGGCGCCGCCGGATCGATGCTCGGCACCAAGGCGCTCCAGTGCTTCGACGAGACCACCTGCGTCGTCCGCGCCGTCACCCGCTGGACCGAGTTCTACGCCCACGAGTCCTGCGGCAAGTGCACCCCCTGCCGCGAAGGCACCTACTGGCTCGTCCAGCTGCTCCGCGACATCGAGGCGGGCAAGGGCGAACTGTCCGACCTCGACAAGCTCAACGACATCGCCGACAACATCAACGGCAAGTCGTTCTGCGCCCTCGGCGACGGCGCCGCCTCCCCGATCTTCTCCTCCCTGAAGTACTTCCGCGAGGAGTACGAGCAGCACATCACGGGCAAGGGCTGCCCCTTCGACCCGGCCAAGTCGACCGCCTGGGCGGACAACCACAAGGAGGTGACCGCATGACCGTCACCGCGTCCTCCCCGGCGGGAGGCGGCTCCCCGGCCGTACCGCCGGAAGACCTGGTCACGCTGACCATCGACGGCATCGAGACCTCCGTCCCCAAGGGGACCCTGGTCATCCGCGCCGCCGAACAGCTCGGCATCGAGATCCCGCGCTTCTGCGACCACCCCCTCCTCGACCCCGCGGGCGCCTGCCGCCAGTGCATCGTCGAGGTCGAGGGCCAGCGCAAGCCCATGGCCTCCTGCACCATCACCTGCACCGACGGCATGGTGGTGAAGTCACAGCTCACCAGCCCCGTCGCCGAGAAGGCCCAGCACGGTGTGATGGAGCTGCTGCTCGTCAACCACCCGCTGGACTGCCCCGTCTGCGACAAGGGCGGCGAATGCCCCCTGCAGAACCAGGCGATGTCCCACGGACAGTCCGAGTCCCGCTTCGACGGCGTCAAGCGGACCTACGAGAAGCCCGTCGCCATCTCCACCCAGGTCCTCCTGGACCGCGAGCGCTGCGTGCTCTGCGCCCGCTGCACCCGCTTCTCCCACCAGGTCGCGGGCGACCCCATGATCGAACTGATCGAGCGCGGCGCCCTCCAGCAGGTCGGCACCGGCGAGGGCGACCCCTTCGAGTCGTACTTCTCCGGCAACACCATCCAGATCTGCCCGGTCGGCGCCCTCACCTCCGCCGCCTACCGCTTCCGCTCCCGCCCCTTCGACCTGGTCTCCACGCCCTCCGTGTGCGAACAGTGCGCGGGCGGCTGCGCCACCCGCACCGACCACCGGCGCGGCAAGGTCATGCGACGGCTCGCCGCCGACGACCCCGAGGTCAACGAGGAGTGGATCTGCGACAAGGGCCGCTTCGGCTTCCGGTACGCACAGCAGCGCGACCGGCTCACCACCCCGCTCGTCCGCAGCGCCGAGACCGGTGAACTGGAGCCCGCCTCCTGGCCCGAGGCCCTGGAAGCCGCCGCCCGCGGCCTCGCCCGGGGCCGCACCGGCGTCCTCACCGGCGGCAGGCTGACCGTCGAGGACTCCTACGCGTACGCCAAGTTCGCCCGGGTCGCCCTCGGCACCCACGACATCGACTTCCGGGCGCGCGTCCACTCCGGCGAGGAGGCCGACTTCCTGGCCTCCGCCGTCGCCGGACAGGGCCGCGACCTCAGTGGGAACGGCGTCACGTACACCTCCCTCGAAGCCGCCCCGGCCGTCCTCCTCGTCGGCCTGGAGTCCGAGGAGGAGGCCCCCGGCGTCTTCCTCCGGCTCCGCAAGGCCTGGCGCAAGCACGGCCAGAAGACCTACGCGGTCGCCGCCTTCGCCACCCCGGGCCTGGAGAAGGCGGGCGGCACCCTGCTGCCCGCCGCCCCCGGCACCGAGACCGAATGGCTCGACGCCCTCACCTCCCGGGTCGGCCTCGAAGGCGAAGGACCCGCCGCCGCCGAGGCCCTCCGGCGGGAAGGCGCCGTCATCGCCGTCGGCGAGCGGCTCGCCGGAGTCCCCGGCGCGCTGACCGCCGCCCTGCGCACCGCCGCCGCCACCGGCGCCCGGCTCGTGTGGATCCCGCGCCGCTCCGGCGAACGCGGCGCCGTCGAGGCCGGGGCGCTCCCCGCGCTGCTGCCCGGCGGGCGCCCCGCGACCGACCCCCGCGCGCGTGAGGAGGTCGCCGCCGTCTGGGGCGTCCGCGAACTCCCGCACGGCTACGGCCGCGACACCGGACAGATCGTCGAGGCCGCCGCGGGCGGCGCGCTCTCCGCCCTGCTCGTCGGCGCCGTCGAGGTCGCCGACCTGCCGGACCCGGCCCGCGCGCGGACCGCCCTCGACGCGGCCTTCGTGGTCTCCCTGGAGCTGCGGCCCAGCGAGGTCACCCGACGGGCCGACGTCGTCCTCCCGGTCGCCGCCGTCGCCGAGAAGCCCGGCACCTTCCTCAACTGGGAGGGCAGGGCCCGGATGTTCGAGGCCGCGCTCAAGCCCGAGCAGATGACCCGCCCGTCGGCCCCCACCGACGCCCGCGTGCTCCACATGCTCGCCGACGCCCTCGACGCCCACCTGGGCCTGCCCGACCTCAAGTCCGTGCGCCGGGAGCTCGACCGGCTCGGCCGCTGGACCGGGGAGCGGGCCTCCGAGCCCTCCGAGCCCGGCCGGGCCGCGCCCCGGGTCGGGGACGGCGAGGCCGTCCTCGCCGGACACCGTCTGCTGCTCGACCTCGGACGCCTCCAGGAGGGCGACACCGCCCTCGCCGGAACCCGGCACGCGGCCGTCGCCCGGCTCTCCGCCGCCACCGCCGCCGACACCGGAGTCAAGGACGGCGACACCCTCGAAGTGACCGGCCCCGCGGGCTCCGTGGCCTTCCCGCTCCGGGTCACCGAGATGCCCGACCGGGTCGTCTGGCTGCCGCTGAACTCGGCCGGCCGGGGAGTCCTCTCCGACACCGGCGCCCGCCCCGGCGACCTGGTCCGCATCGGCCCGGCCGGTCCCGCGTCCGGCCAGGACACGGAGGCGGGCTCATGACCACGACCCCCGTCCGGCCGGGCCGGGCCCCCGCCGCCGCAGGCCGCGGCCCCGCCGGGCCGCGCCCCCGCATCCCCCTCGTCCGGCCGGGCGCAGCCCGGACCGCAGTTGCTCCGGAGGCGCGCGCATGACCGCCCTCGCTCCACTCGCGGACGCCCCGCTCGGCGTTCTCGCCGCCGAGGACCTGTCCATGTTCGGCACGGACCCCTGGTGGCTCGTCCTGATCAAGGCCGTCTTCTGCTTCGCCTTCCTGATGGTGACCGTGCTCTTCTCCATCGTGTGGGAGCGCAAGGTCGTCGCCTGGATGCAGTTGCGCGTCGGCCCCAACCGGCACGGCCCCTGGGGCCTCCTCCAGTCCCTCGCGGACGGCATCAAGCTGATGCTCAAGGAGGACGTGATCGTCAAGAACGCCGACAAGGTCGTCTACGTCCTCGCCCCGGTCATCGCGGCGATCCCCGCGTTCATGGCCATCGCCGTGATCCCCTTCGGACCGGCGGGCAACGAGGTCTCGATCTTCGGCCACCGCACCGCGATGCAGCTCACCGACCTGCCGATCGCGATGCTGTACGTCCTCGCGGTCGCCTCCGTCGGCATCTACGGCATCGTCCTCGCGGGCTGGTCCTCCGGCTCCACGTACCCGCTGCTCGGCGGTCTCCGCTCGTGCGCGCAGATGATCTCCTACGAGATCGCCATGGGCGCCGCCTTCGCCTCCGTCTTCCTCTACTCCGGGTCGATGTCGACCTCGGCGATCGTCGAGGCGCAGGCGGACCGCTGGTTCGTGATCCTGCTGCCGGTCTCCTTCATCATCTACATCGTCACCATGGTGGGCGAGACCAACCGCGCCCCCTTCGACATGCCGGAGTCCGAGGGCGACCTGGTCGGCGGCTTCAACACCGAGTACTCCTCCATCAAGTTCGCGATGTTCATGCTCGCCGAGTACGTGAACATGGTGACGGTCTCGGCCGTGTCGGTGACCCTCTTCCTGGGCGGCTGGCGGGCCCCGTACCCGATCTCCACCTTCTGGGAGGGCGCGAACCACGGCTGGTGGCCGATGCTCTGGTTCGTCCTCAAGGTGCAGCTGCTGCTCTTCTTCTTCATCTGGCTGCGCGGCACCCTGCCCCGGGTCCGCTACGACCAGCTGATGAAGCTCGGCTGGAAGGTCCTCATCCCGGTCTCCGTGGTCTGGCTGATGCTGGTCGCCACCGTCCGGGCCCTGCGCAACGAGAACATCGCCTTCGGCAACATCGTCCTGTACGTCGCCGGAGCCGTCCTCGCACTGCTGCTGCTCTCCTTCGTCGTCGACGTGTTCCGCGACCGCAGGGCCAAGGCCGCCGAGGACCCCGGTGACCGCGCCGAGCCCGCCTTCGACCCGATGGCCGGCGGCTTCCCCGTACCGCCCAAGCCCGGACAGTCCCTGCCGGCCGTCCCCCGGCGCAGACCCCGGCACGACCGGGACCTCGTTGTCAGTGGCGCATCCGATACTGCTACTGCGAGTGATGGAAAGGAGACGGACGGTGTCTGACTTCCAGAATCCGGTGGCCGGGTTCGGCGTGACCTTCAAGGCCATGTTCAAGAAGCGGCTGACCGAGCAGTACCCGGAGCAGCAGAAGACGACGGCGCCCCGCTTCCACGGCCGCCACCAGCTCAACCGCCACCCCGACGGCCTGGAGAAGTGCGTCGGCTGCGAGCTGTGCGCCTGGGCCTGTCCCGCCGACGCCATCTACGTGGAGGGCGCGGACAACACGGAGGAGGAGCGCTACTCGCCGGGCGAGCGGTACGGCCGGGTCTACCAGATCAACTACGCCCGCTGCATCCTCTGCGGGCTGTGCATCGAGGCGTGCCCCACCCGGGCGCTCACGATGACCAACGAGTTCGAGCTGGCCGACTCCTCCCGCGCGAACCTGATCTACACCAAGGAGCAGCTCCTCGCGGGACTCGAGGACACCATGGTCGACACCCCGCACGCGATCTTCCCCGGCATGACCGAGCAGGACTACTACCGGGGTCTGGTCGAGGAGGCCGCACCCGGCACCGTCCGCCAGGCCGCCGTGTCCAAGGGGGAGCAGGGCGACCAGGAAGAGGTGGACGCATGAGCGCCCAGCTCGCGGCGTACGCCACGTCGACCGGTGAGGCCGCCCAGTTCTGGGTGCTCGGCACCGTCGCCGTCATCGGCGCGCTCTGCACGATCCTGATGCGGCGGGCCGTCCACTCGGCGCTCTGCCTCGCCGGAACCATGATCATCCTGGCGGTCTTCTACCTGGCCAACGGGGCGTACTTCCTCGGTGTCGTCCAGATCGTCGTCTACACCGGCGCGATCATGATGCTCTTCCTCTTCGTCGTCATGCTGGTCGGCGTCACCGCGGCGGACTCGCTGACGGAGACCATCAAGGGCCAGCGCTGGCTCGCCGTCCTGTGCGGCCTCGGCTTCGGCGTCCTGCTGATCGCGGGCATCGGGAACGCGTCACTGACCGAGTTCACCGGCCTCGGCGCCGCCAACAGCGCCCGCGGGGGGAACGTGGAGGGCCTCGCCGCCCTCATCTTCACCAAGTACGTCTTCGCCTTCGAGATCACCGGCGCGCTCCTCATCACCGCCTCCGTCGGCGCGATGGTGCTGACCCACCGCGAGCGCATCGAGCGGGCCCGCACCCAGCGCGAGCTGTCCGAGCAGCGCGTCCGCGAGGGCAAGCACCTGCCGCCGCTGCCCGCCCCCGGCGTCTACGCCCGGCACAACGCCGTGGACATCGCCGGTCTGCTGCCCGACGGCACCCCGGCGGAGCTCACCGTCATGCAGACCCTGCGCAAGCGGGGCCAGGTCAGGGACGTCTCCGCCGAGGCGCTGGCCGACCTCAAGGCCCTGGAACAGCGCTCCGAGGAGCGGCTCGGCCGGGACGAAGAGGAGGCCAGCCGGTGAATCCCGTCAACTACCTGTACCTCGCCGCCCTGCTGTTCACCATCGGTGCGGCCGGGGTCCTGATCCGGCGCAACGCGATCGTGGTCTTCATGTGCGTCGAGCTGATGCTCAACGCCTGCAACCTCGCGTTCGTCACCTTCTCCCGTATGCACGGAAACCTCGACGGCCAGATCATCGCCTTCTTCACGATGGTCGTCGCCGCCGCGGAGGTCGTCGTCGGGCTCGCGATCATCGTGTCCGTCTTCCGTGCCCGCCACTCGGCCTCGGTCGACGACGCCAGCCTGATGAAGCTGTGAGGGGCTGACCGTGGAAAATCTCATCGCGCTGCTCGTCGGCGCGCCCCTGCTCGGCGCGGCCGTCCTGCTCTGCGGCGGACGACGTCTCGACCGGACCGGGCACTGGATCGGCACGCTGCTCGCGGCCGTCTCCTTCGGCATCGGTCTGGTCCTCTTCGCCGACATGCTCGGCAAGGGTGCCGAGGACCGGGCCCTGCACCAGCGGCTCTTCTCCTGGATCCCCGTCGAGGGCTTCCAGGCGGACATCGCCTTCCAGCTCGACCAGCTCTCGATGACCTTCGTCCTGCTGATCAGCGGGGTCGGCACGCTCATCCACGTCTACTCCATCGGCTACATGGAGCACGACGAGCGCCGCCGCCGCTTCTTCGGCTATCTCAACCTGTTCGTCGCGGCGATGCTGCTGCTCGTCCTCGCCGACAACTACCTGCTGCTGTACTTCGGCTGGGAGGGCGTCGGCCTCGCCTCGTACCTCCTGATCGGCTTCTGGCAGCACAAGCCCAGCGCGGCCACCGCCGCGAAGAAGGCCTTCCTGGTCAACCGGGTCGGTGACATCGGCCTCTCGATCGCCATCATGCTGATGTTCACCACCTTCGGGACCTTCGCCTTCGGGCCGGTCCTGGAGGCGACCGGGGAGACCGGCGAGGGCAAGCTGACCGCGATCGGCCTGATGCTGCTCCTCGCGGCCTGCGGCAAGTCGGCCCAGGTGCCGCTGCAGTCCTGGCTCGGGGACGCGATGGAGGGCCCGACCCCGGTCTCGGCCCTCATCCACGCGGCCACGATGGTGACCGCCGGTGTCTATCTGATCGTCCGCTCCGCCGACATCTTCAACGCGGCGCCGGACGCGCAGCTCGTCGTCACCGTGGTCGGCGCGGTCACGCTCCTCTTCGGTGCGATCGTCGGTTGCGCCAAGGACGACATCAAGAAGGCGCTGGCCGGCTCGACCATGTCGCAGATCGGCTACATGATCCTGGCGGCCGGTCTCGGCCCGATCGGCTACGTCTTCGCGATCATGCACCTGGTGACGCACGGCTTCTTCAAGGCCGGGCTCTTCCTCGGCGCCGGTTCGGTCATGCACGGCATGAACGACGAGGTGGACATGCGGAAGTACGGCGGCCTGCGGAAGTACATGCCGGTCACCTTCGTCACCTTCGGCCTGGGGTACCTCGCGATCATCGGCTTCCCCGGTCTGTCCGGCTTCTTCTCCAAGGACAAGATCATCGAGGCGGCCTTCGCCAAGGGCGGCACCGAGGGCTGGATCCTCGGCGCGGTCACCCTGCTGGGCGCCGCCATCACCGCGTACTACATGACCCGCGTGATGCTGATGACCTTCTTCGGCGAGAAGCGCTGGCAGCCCGACGAGCACGGCCACGAGCCGCACCCGCACGAGTCGCCGAAGTCCATGACGATCCCGATGGTGCTGCTGGCCTTCGGCTCGGTCTTCGCCGGAGGCATCTTCGGCGTCGGCGACCGGTTCGTGAAGTGGCTGGAGCCCGTCACCGCGTTCGAGCACGGCCACCCGCCGATCAGCGCCGGGACGATCACCGCCGCCACCGTCGCCGTCATGGTGATCGGCGTCGGCCTCGCCTACCTCCAGTACGGCCGCGGGCCCGTTCCCGTCGTCGCCCCGCGCGGCTCGCTGCTCACCCGGGCCGCCCGCCGCGATCTCCTCCAGGACGACTTCAACCACGCCGTCTTCGTCCGCGGCGGCACCCATCTGACCCGCTCGCTGGTCTACGTCGACCACTCCCTCGTCGACGGCGTGGTCAACGGCACCGCGGCGGGCGTCGGCGGGCTCTCCGGCCGTCTGCGCAAGCTCCAGAACGGCTACGTCCGCACGTACGCGGTCTCCATGTTCGGAGGTACGGCGGTGCTGATCGCCGCGACCCTGCTGATGAGGGCGGTGTAACGCTCATGTCATTTCCGCTCCTCACCCTGACGGCGGCGGTTCCGGCGGTCGGTGCGATCCTCACCGCCGCCGTCCCCGCCGCCCGCCGCACCGCGGCCAAGTGGCTGGCGCTGCTGTTCTCGCTCGCCACCCTGGTGCTCGCCGCCCTCGTCTTCGCACGGTTCGAGCCCGGCGGCGAGCGGTACCAGCTGACCGAGTCGCACGCCTGGATCAAGGACTTCGGCGTCCGCTACGAACTGGGCGTCGACGGCATCGGGGTGGCGCTCATCGCGCTCACCGCGCTGCTGATCCCCTTCGTCATCCTGGCCGGCTGGAACGACGCCGACCCTTCCCCGAGCTCTTCGGGCGGCGGATACCCCAAGGACCGCGCCGACTCCCGGTGGCGTCCCACCCAGGGCTTCTTCGCCCTGATCCTGATGGTCGAGGCGATGGTGATCCTCTCCTTCGAGGCCACCGACGTCTTCCTCTTCTACATCCTGTTCGAAGCCATGCTCATCCCGATGTACTTCCTCATCGGCGGCTTCGGCGACCGCGCCCACGCGGGCACCGACGAGAACGCGGCGGCCCAGCGCTCCTACGCGGCCGTCAAGTTCCTCCTCTACAACCTGGTCGGCGGCCTGATCATGCTGGCCGCCGTCATCGGGCTCTACGTGGTCGCGGGGAACTTCTCGCTCACCGAGATCGCCGAGGCGCGGGCCAACGGATCGCTCGACATGGCGACCAACACCGAGCGGTGGCTGTTCCTCGGCTTCTTCTTCGCCTTCGCGGTGAAGGCGCCGCTGTGGCCGCTGCACACCTGGCTGCCGAACGCGATGGGGGAGGCGACCGCCCCGGTCGCCGTCCTCATCACCGCCGTCGTCGACAAGGTCGGCACCTTCGCGATGCTCCGCTTCTGCCTCGGGCTCTTCCCCGAGGCGTCGAAGTGGGCGACACCCGTGATCATCGTCCTCGCGCTGATCAGCATCGTCTACGGGGCGCTCGTCGCCGTCGGCCAGCGGGACATCAAGCGCCTGGTCGCCTACGCGTCGATCTCCCACTTCGGCTTCATCGTCCTGGGCATCTTCGCGATGACCAGCCAGGGCCAGTCGGGCGCCACGCTCTACATGGTCAACCACGGCATCTCGACGGCCGCCCTGATGCTCGTCGCCGGATTCCTGATCTCCCGGCGCGGCTCGCGGCTCATCGCCGACTACGGCGGGGTCCAGAAGGTCGCCCCGGTGCTCGCGGGCACCTTCCTGATCGGCGGTCTCGCGACCCTGTCACTGCCCGGACTCGCCCCGTTCGTCAGCGAGTTCCTGGTCCTGGTCGGCACGTTCGCCCGGTACCCGGTGGCCGGGATCATCGCCACCACCGGCATCGTCCTCGCCGCGCTCTACGTCCTCGTCCTGTACCAGCGGACGATGACCGGGCCGGTCAAGGAGGAGGTGCGGTCGCTGCCCGACCTGCGCCCGCGTGAACTCGCGGTGGTCGTCCCGCTGATCGCCGTCCTGATCTTCCTCGGGGTCTTCCCGAAGCCGCTGACGGACGTCGTCAACCCGGCGGTCCGGCACACCATGTCCGACGTCCAGCAGAAGGACCCCCAGCCAGAAGTGGAGGCGGCCAAGTGAGCGCATCCGCCGTGACGTCCTCCGTCCACAGCCTGTGGACGACCGCCGCCGAGCCGCTGCCGAAGATCCCGACACCCCACATCGAGTACACCCAGCTCGCGCCGGTGCTCATCGTGGTCGGCGCGGCGATCCTCGGCATCCTCGTCGAGGCCTTCGTGCCGCGCCGGGCCCGGTACCACACCCAGCTCTTCCTCAGCGTCGTGGCGCTCGTCGCCTCGTTCGCCGCGATCGTCGGCCTCGCCGCCGGAGGCTACGGCACCACCAAGGCCCACATCGCGGCCATGGGAGCCATCGCCGTCGACGGGCCCGCCCTGTTCCTCCAGGGCGTCATCCTCCTCGCCTCCGTCGTGGCGGTCTTCACCTTCGCCGAGCGCAGGCTCGACCCGGCCGACCACGGCCACAAGGTCGACTCCTTCGCCGCCGAGGCGGCGGCCGTCCCCGGCAGCGACCACGAACGGGCCGCCGTCAAGGCCGGGTTCACCACCACCGAGGTGTTCCCGCTGGCGCTCTTCGCCGTCGCGGGCATGTTGGTCTTCCCGGCGGCCAACGACCTCCTGACGCTCTTCATCGCCCTGGAGGTCTTCTCCCTCCCGCTGTACCTGCTCTGCGCCGTCGCCCGCCGCAAGCGGCTGATGTCGCAGGAGGCGGCCGTCAAGTACTTCCTGCTCGGCGCGTTCTCCTCGGCCTTCCTGCTCTTCGGGATCGCCCTGCTCTACGGCTACGCGGGCTCCGTCTCGTACGCCACCATCGCCCAGGTCGTCGACGGCACGGTCACCTCGGTGAACCCGGCGCTCGCCGACACCATGGGCAACGACGCGCTGCTGCTCATCGGCTTCGCCCTGGTCCTCATGGGGCTGCTCTTCAAGGTCGGCGCCGTCCCGTTCCACATGTGGACCCCGGACGTCTACCAGGGCGCCCCGACCCCGGTCACCGGCTTCATGGCCGCCGCGACCAAGGTCGCCGCCTTCGGCGCGCTGCTCCGTCTCCTCTACGTGGTGCTGCCGGGCCTCACCTGGGACTGGCGGCCCGTCATGTGGGGCGTCGCCGCCGTCACCATGCTGGGCGGTGCGATCATCGCCATCACCCAGACCGACATCAAGCGCCTCCTCGCGTACTCGTCGGTCGCGCACGCGGGCTTCCTGCTCGCGGGTGTCATCGCGGCCACCCCGAGCGGCATCTCGTCCGTCCTGTTCTACCTGGGCGCCTACTCCTTCGTGACGATCGGCGCCTTCGCCGTCGTCACGCTGGTCAGGGACGCGGGCGGCGAGGCCACCCATCTGTCCAAGTGGGCCGGGCTCGGACGGCGTTCGCCGCTCGTCGCGGCGGTCTTCGCGGTCTTCCTGCTCGCCTTCGCGGGCATTCCGCTGACCTCCGGCTTCTCCGGCAAGTTCGCCGTCTTCAAGGCGGCGGCGGAGGGCGGCGCGGGCGCGCTGGTCGTGGTCGGTGTGCTCTCCTCGGCCATCGCCGCGTTCTTCTACATCCGGGTGATCGTGCTCATGTTCTTCAGCGAGCCGAAGGCGGACGGCCCCACGGTCGCCGTGCCGTCGGCGCTGACGGGCGTCGCCATCGCGGCGGGCGTGGCGGTCACGCTGGTGCTGGGCGTCGCCCCGCAGTACTTCCTGGACCTGGCGAACCAGGCGAGCGTGTTCGTCCGTTAGGACGCACCGCGTGTGAGGGGCCCGGCTCGGGGGCGAGCCGGGCCCCTCGGCGCGTCCGGGCCCCGCCGCGAGCACCCGGGGCCTTCGGGGTGTCCCGGGGTCAGGGGCAGGTCACCCTGGGGTTGTAGCGGGCGAAGAGGCCCGCCGGGTTCCGCTCGTACAGCCAGACGTGCCGGTCGTAGACCCGGCCGAACCGGGCGTGCGGGAAGGGGCCGTCGAAGGGCCGCCCGAACATCACGGGGGCGGGCTGCCCGGTGCTGCGGACGATCCACTCGACGGCGACCAGGTGGCGCCGCCCGTCCGCGCCGGTCCCGTAGATGACGTTGGTGGGCCGGGCCGGGTCGGTGGAGCCGAGGTCGGCCGCGTTCGTGTAGTGGTAGCCCATGCCGCCGGTGCCGGGCATGGCGACGCAGTCGTCGGTGCGGACGTACCCCGCGGCGACCGCCTGCCGCTCGTCCGCGTACCGGGCGGTGGCCGCGTACGCCGCCGCCAGCTCACGGGTGACGGAGCCGCGGGAGCCGGGGCCGGTGTCCTCGGCCCGTGCGGGGCCCGCCACGAGGACGGTGGCGGCGAGGGCCGCGAGACCGAGCGCCGCCGTCGCCGGACGGGCCCGCCGGGGGCGACGGGCGGGCTCGGCGGGATCGGCGGGATCGGCGGGGTCTGCGGGGCGGGGGAGTGCGGGCATGGCGTGCTCCTCGGGAGGGACGGCGTCCCGGTGGGCGGGGGCGCCGGTGTCGGGCGGCTCCTCCCCCGCGCCCACGTGAGGAGCATGGTCCGCCCGGCGGGACACCGCACGCGGGGGTGACCCGTTGGAGGTGTCCGTGCCATCGTGTGAGCCGCCCCAATGGTCTGTACCACCAGGAGGGAGAAGCCGCGCGATGCGCACCGCCTTACCGAGGACCCCGGCCGCCGCCCCGAGGGACTGCGACCCGCCCATGCACCGACTTGAGATGCGGATGCCCGAAGGACTGCCGTTCGCCGCGGGCACCTTCGACAGCATCGGCCCGATGTCCCGGGCCGCCTTCCCGCACCGGCACACCTTCTACGAGATCGTCCACGTCACCCGGGGCACCGGCACCCATGTGGTGGACCTCGCCCGCTGGGAGCTGCGCCCGCCCCACCTCGGCCTGATCCTGCCGGGCCAGCTCCACCACTGGGAGGACGCCCGGGGCCTCGACGGGCACGTCGTCCTGTTCACCGGGGACTTCCTGCTCGACCACCCCGGCGACCGCGACCTCCTGAGCCGCCTCGGCGAGAACCCCTGGCTCACCCTCGACGGGCCCACCCACGCCCGCACCGGCCTCCTGATGGCCGAACTCGTCGAGGAGTACGGGCACGGCGCCGACGGCTTCGCCACCGTCCTGCGCTCCCTGCTGCACGTCCTCCTGGTCCGCACCGCCCGCCTCCGGGGCCCCGGCCCGGACGGTCCCGGCGCGAGCGGCCCGCCGCCCGGCAGGCCCGCCGCCGTCGCGGAGTCCTTCGCCCGGCTCCTCGCCCGTACCGGCACCGACGGCAGGCCCGTCCGCGCGTACGCCGAACTCCTCGGCGTCACCCCCGGCTACCTCACCGAGGCCGTCCGCGCCGCCACCGGCCGCACGCCGGGCACCCTGCTCCGGGAGGCCCGCACCCGTGAGGCCCAACGGCTCCTGGCACGGACCGAACTGTCGGTACGTCAGATCGCGGCCAGGACCGGCTTCAGCGACCCCGCCTACTTCTGCCGCTTCTTCCGGCGCGAGACCGGCACCAGCCCCGGGGACTTCCGGAAACACCACGACCGCCGTGCTCCGTCCATCGAAGGCGGCCCCCCGCCCGCCTAGGTTCGATGCCGATCCCCTCCCCCCCACCAGGAGCAGGCATGGACAACGAGACCAGTACCGGACACGTCTCCCGCAAGGCGGTGCTGCGCGCCGCCCTCGCGGCGGGCATCGCGGCACCCGCCGTGCTCATGGGCGTCCCGGCGCTCGCCCGCACCCTCACCGACGGCACGGCGGCACCCGCGCTCACCCCCGAGTGCGACGACGGCGACGACCCCACCGTGCCGCAGATCGAGGGCCCCTACTTCAAGCCCAACTCGCCGCTGCGCACCGGCCTGCTGGAAGCCAACACGCCCGGCGTCCGGCTGACGCTCAGCGGATACGTCTTCGGGCTCGCCTGCCGGCCGATATCCGGGGCGCTGCTCGACTTCTGGCAGGCCGACACCAACGGGGCCTACGACAACACCGGGTTCAAGTTCCGCGGCCACCAGTTCACCGACGCGCAGGGCGCCTTCAAGCTCACCACGATCGTGCCCGGCCTCTACCCGGGCCGCACCCGGCACATCCACGTCAAGGTCCAGGCCCCCGGCCGCCCGATCCTCACCACCCAGCTGTACTTCCCGGGCGAGCCCCGCAACAACACCGACAGCATCTTCGACGCCCGGCTCCTGATGAGCGTGCGGGACGGCGGCGGCGGCAAGGAGGCGGCCTTCGACTTCGTCCTCAACGTGCCGCAGAACCCCAGCCCCTCGCCGACGCCCACGGCGACCACGACCACCCAGCCGCCCGGCGGCACCTGGGCCGCCGGGACCGCGTACCGGGCGGGGGACAGGGTCACCTACGGCGGGGTGGCGTACGTCTGCCTCCAAGGGCACACCGCCACCGTCGGCTGGGAGCCGCCGAAGGTCCCCGCGCTCTGGCGGGTCGGCTGAGGCCGGGCCCGGGGGCTCTCCGCGCCACCCCGGGCCCTCCGCGCCGGGCCCGCCCCTCGTCCCGGGGGCGGGCCCTCCCGCTGTCCGGGCGGGCCCCTGCCGACGTCAGGCCGAAGGGGCGATCCGCCCCCGGACCTCGCCCAGGGCCACCCGCGTGCCGTCCGGGCCCGGCGCCCAGGCCGTCAGGACGACCTCGTCGCCGTCCTCCAGGAACGTCCGCTTCCCACCGGCCAGTTCGATCGCGTCCCGGCCGTTCCAGGTCAGCTCCAGGAGCGAACCGCGCTGGCCCGCTTCCGGCCCGGAGACCGTCCCGGAGCCGTAGAGGTCGCCCGTGCGCAGCGAGGCGCCGTTGACCGTCATGTGCGCGAGCTGCTGCGCCGCCGTCCAGTACATGGTGGCGAACGGCGGCTCCGCGACCACCTCGCCGTTGATCTCCACCGTGATCCGCAGGTCGAAGCCGCCCCGCTCCTCCTCGGCCGAGTCGTCCAGGTAGGGCAGGAGCGGGAAGTCCCGGGCGGGCGGGGCGGTCCTGGCCGCGTCCAGCGCCTCCAGGGGCGTCACCCACGCCGACACCGAGGTCTGGAAGGACTTCCCGAGGAACGGGCCGAGCGGCACGTACTCCCAGGCCTGCACGTCCCGCGCCGACCAGTCGTTGAGCAGGGTCAGGCCGAACACGTGCTCCCGGAAGTCCCCGAGCGCGACCGGGGTGCCCAGCTCCGAGGGGGTGCCGACGAGGAAGCCGACCTCCGCCTCGATGTCCAGCTTCACCGAGGGCCCGAAGACCGGGGCCGGGTCCGTGGGCGCCTTGCGCTGCCCGGAGGGGCGGACGACATCGGTGCCGGAGACCACGACCGTGCCCGCCCGGCCGTGGTAACCGATGGGCAGGTGCTTCCAGTTGGGGGTGAGCGCCTCGCCGTCGGGGCGGAAGATCCGGCCCACGTTCGTGGCGTGGTGCTCGCTCGCGTAGAAGTCGACGTAGTCCGCGACCTCGTACGGCAGGTGCAGGGTCACGGTGTCGAGCGGGTGCAGCAGCGGCTCGATCGCGGGGCGGTGCGCGGGGACCGTCACCCAGGCGGTGAGGGCCCGGCGGACATCGCGCCAGGCGGTGCGCCCGGCCGCCAGCAGCGGGTTCAGGTCCGTCCGGTCGAGGAGGGCCGCGTACGGCGAACCGAGCGCGTGCGCGGCGGCGCCCGCGTCGAGCACGTACCCGCCGATCCGGACGCCGAGGCGGCGGCGACCGGGCTCGTCGGCGGTGGAGAAGACGCCGTACGGGAGGTTGTGCGGGCCGAAGGGATCGCCCTCGGCCAGGTCGAGCGGGCTGTGCTCGGACATCGGTGCTTGCCTCGCTTTCCACGGGTGTGGGGGACACGTTACGGGGCGGCCCGCCGGGCGCGGATGACATGGATCACACAGAAAGTGCGACCTCCGTGAGCAACTGTCCGGATTCTTGCGGTTTACCGAAGCTTTGCTCGCCGTACCCGCTCCGAGCTGCGAGAACAGTGCTCCCGGGCGATCGTTCCCGGCCATACGATCGCAGTGGCGTCGCGCCGCGTGAAGTTGCCGCTGGCACGCGCCCCGCATTTTCTTCCCCTTCCCTGACCAGGAAAAAGGTCCACACTGTGAAGATCCGTCGCATTCTCGCGACCGCCGTGGCCGCCGCCGTGACCACCCCGGTCGTGTTCCTCTCCGCCGCGCCCGCGTTCGCGGACACCAAGCCGTCGCCCGCGTCGACGCAGAAGTCCACCTCCGGTGAGGACGACTCCAAGCACGCCGAGCTGGTGGCCGCCGTCGAGAAGGCCCAGGCCGAGGTCGACGAACTGAAGAAGCAGCGCAAGGCGCTGGTCGACGAGCTCCGGAACATGAAGTTCGACGAGGCCCTGCGGACCGAGCTCACCGAGGCCGAGAAGGCCGTCGGGGCGGCCGAGGCCGCCAAGAAGGAAGCCGACGCGAAGCTCGCCGCCGCCGAGGAGGCCGTCAAGACGGCCACCCCGGAGCAGCTCGAAGCGGCCGAGAAGGCCGTCGCCGACGCGAAGAAGGCCGTCGAGGAGGCCGTCGCGGCCAAGACCGCCGCCGACGCCCGGTACGCCAAGGCGAAGGTGCCCTCCGACGCCTTCGACGACGCGTGTGTCGCCCTCTCCCGCAAGATCCACCTCCTCGACGCGGACCTGGTGACCGCCCGCGACGACCTGGAGGCCGCCGAGCTGGCCCTGGAGGACTTCGAGACCGGCCGGAACTGCGTCGAGAACCCCTCCCTCAAGGTCACCCTGAGCGGTCCGAAGAAGATCACCGCCGGGACCAGCGCCGTCTTCTCGATGCGCGTCGCGAACACCGGTGTGCGCACCCTGGAGGCCGTCGAGGCCTACGCCGCCGCCCTGAAGCTCCCCGACATGGGCGAGGACATCGACGAGGACGAGGACATGGAGGACTTCCTCGGTCTCGAATGGTCCTCCGCCGCCCAGCCCGGCTGGCAGAAGATCTCCCCCGAGGACGAGCAGGGCATCCAGCTCGGCGAACTGGTCAAGGGCGGCAAGGCCGACGTGAAGCTGCGCCTCACCGTCGACGCCGGGACCCCGGCGGGCAAGGGCGTCGCCTTCGCCGTCGGCGCGTACGAGAACAACGACGGCAGCTGCGGCACCAGCGAGGAGTACGCGAACGCGCACTTCGACATCCTCGCGGCCAAGACCGACAAGCCGGAGCCGAAGCCCGAGCCGACCCCGTCCGAGACCGCCACGCCCACCCCGGCGCCCACCACCGGCGGCGACAGCGGCACCACCCCGCAGGGCGGTTCGTCGGTCACCCCGGTGGACGGCGCCCTCGCCGCCACCGGCGCGAACGACACCCTGCCGCTCGGTCTGGCCGCCGCCGGGGCCGTCGTCCTCGGCGCGGGCGCGCTGGTCCTCACCCGCCGCCGCAAGGCCGCCGCGGGCGCGTAAGGCCCCCGCCCGGACGGGCCCGCACCCCGGCAGGACCGGGGTGCGGGCCCGTCCGCGTACGACCGGGGTTCACCCCGCCGTGCGGGGGATCCGCTTCTCCCAGGTCCGGTGGAAGACGACCTCGCCGCCCTCCTTGCACACCACCTCGTCGGTGGTGAGGAAGGAGTCCGCGTCGCAGGTGATCTCCGAGCGCGTGTCGATCGTCACGTCCCAGGCCAGTTCGGGCCGGTGCAGCCGGATCGACCACTCCGAGCGGGTCCGCGCGGACAGCGGGCCGCTCTCGTCGATCGTGTACGTCTCCCGGGCCTCCTCGGTGAACTCCAGACCGTCCGGATACACCCGCGTCCCGCCGTACCGGGGATCGACCTCCAGGGTCCACTCGTCCTTCGCCACGTCCCGCACCACGAGCCGCTCCGGCGGGGGCTCCTCCAGGGTGCGCGGGAGGACCACGCCGAGCGGCTCGGACTGCTCCGGCTCCTCCCAGTGCACGGCGTCCTCGGTGCGGGCGCGCACCGGCAGGGTGAGGGCGGAGCCCGCCGGGTCGAGCGTGAAGCCCGCCGCGTCCGGCTGCGGCCAGATCCACGGCCAGTACGCCGAGGAGACCGCGATCCGCACCCGGTGGCCGGGCGCGAAGGCGTGCCCGATGCCGTTCAGCTCGAAGACGTACTCCTCCGTCTCCCCGATCTGCGCCTCCACGGCCCGGTCGCGGCCGTAGCGGGCGGAGAAGTTCAGGGCGCCCCGGGTGACGAGCGTGGAGGAGCCGTCCGGGGCGACGTCGCAGAGCCGGGCGACGACCTGCCCGGTGGGGGCGGCGGCGCGCAGGGCCAGGCGTACGGAGGGCCTGCCGAGGATCTCCAGGGGCTCGCCGTCCTCCGGCACGGGGAAGTCGAAGCAGGCCGAGCGGGCGTCCTCGTCGCGCTGGTCCGGCGGGAGGTCGGCGTCGTTGCCGAAGGGGAAGAAGCGGCCCGCGTCGAGACCGGTCCGCTGGGGGGAGTCGACCACGACCGGCGCGCCCTGGAGGGCGTAGACGGTGGGGGTGACGTGCGGGGAGGGCCAGGCGGGGTCGGTGACCCAGCGGCCGGGGAGTTCGCGGTAGACGGTGGCCGGGGGGTGCGAGTCGCTGATCCAGGAGCGGAGCAGCGGCTGCGCCGGGGCGTCGTTGTCGTCGTCCTTGAGGTGGTGGTCCCACCAGCGCAGGGTCTCCTGGAGGAAGCCGATGGCGGGGCCCGGCGGCAGGCCCCGGTCCGGGTACTGGTGGGACCAGGGGCCGATGATGCCCCGCACCCGGTCCTGGGGGAGGTGCCGGACGAGCCGCAGGACGGTGTCCCGGTAGGGGTCGTGCCAGCCGCCGACGGCGAGGACGGCGGCCCGGATCGCGCCGTAGTCCTCGCAGACGCTGCCGTGCCGCCAGTAGGCGTCGCGGGTCTGGTGGGCGAGCCAGGTGTGGACGAAGGGTTTGACGGAAGCCAGCCGTTCCCGCCACATCGGGCGCCATTCCTCGCCCACGTGCAGGGGGTCGGGCGGGCGGCAGACGAAGGCGAGCATGGTGGCGGCCCAGGCGTGCATGTCGACGGCGAGGACGGAGCCGCCCATGTAGTGCACGTCGTTGTCGTAGCGGTCGTCGGTGGAGCAGACGGTGACGATCGCCTTGAGGGGTTCGGGGGCGAGGGCGGCGATCTGGAGCGAGTTGAAGCCGCCCCAGGAGATGCCGAACATGCCGACCTTGCCGGTGCACCACTCCTGCTCGGCGAGCCAGTGCACGACGGCGACCCCGTCGGCGAGTTCGACCGGGTCGTACTCGTCGCCGGGCAGGCCCTCGCTGTTGCCGTGGCCGCGCACGTCGACGCGTACGGAGGCGTAGCCGTGGCCCGCGTACCAGGGGTGGCGCTGCCAGTCGCGCGGCGCGGTCCAGTCGGTGAGCCGGTAGGGCAGGTACTCCAGGAGGGCGGGGACGGGTTCGTCGGTGACCGGCCGCCACACGCGCGCGTAGAGCCGGGTGCCGTCCGGCAGCGGGATGCGGACGTCCTCGCGCCGGGTCTCGTACGGGAAGTCGGTACGGATCTTCATCTCTCGGCTCCCTGGGGGATTCTCGGCTTCCCGGTGGACGGGGTGAGGGGTGTCCCTGGTGGACGGGCTGGGGCCGTCCCCTAGTGGACGGGGTGCATGGTGCGGCGCAGCCAGGGCGCCAGGGCGACGACGACCAGGCCGACGGCGACGGCCACGGCGCCGTTGACGCCGAAGTAGAGGGGCTTGGAGACGTCGTCGTAGAGCTTCACGGTCTGGGCCTGGATGCCGTTGGCGAGCGCGAGGGAGAGGAACCAGAGGGACATGGTCTGGCTGGCGAAGGCCTTGGGGGCGAGCTTGCTGGTCGCGGACATCCCGGAGGTCTCCAGGAGGACGTCGCCGAGGCCGAGGAGCAGATAGGAGCCGACGATCCACCAGGCGGCCATCCGGTAGGTGTCGTCGGCGTGCCCGGAGGTCGGCAGGACCATGAGGAGGAACGACAGGCCGCCCAGGATCACCCCGAGGGCGATCTTGTTGGAGGCGTGCGGCTGGCGGGGGCCCATCCTGGACCAGACGGCGGCGACGACGGGGGCCAGCAGCACCTCGAAGGCGCCGAGCGCGGAGGCGTACCAGCTTGCCGGGAAGTCGAAGCCGAGGATGGTCGTACGGGCGTTGGTCGAGGCCAGCAGGATCATCGTGGAGTAGGCCTGGAAGAGGATGAAGTTGAACGCCACCGAGGCCAGGAAGAGCACGACGTACGGCCTGAGGCGGCCGCGTTCCCCGGCGGTGACCCGGGGGCTGGTGAACATCACCCAGAAGTAGACGACCGGGGCGATCACCGAGACCAGGGTCAGCACGTCGACGAAGCGGTCCATGGTGAGCCAGCCGGCGAGCGCCAGGGCGGTGGCGAGGGCGGCCGTGACGAGGGCTCCGGCGGTCATCAGCCGGACCGCCCGGCGCATGGCGTCGGGGGCGAGCGCGAATTCGGCGGCGTGCTTGCGCCCGGCCAGGTGACGCCGTCCGGCGACGTACTGGATCAGGCCGAGGGTCATGCCGAGCGCGGCGGCGGAGAAGCCCCAGTGGTAGCCCTCGTGGTCGGCGAGCCAGCCGGTGATCAGGGGTCCGGCGAAGGCGCCGATGTTGATCGCCATGTAGTAGAGGGCGAATCCGGCGTCCCGGCGCTCGTCGTCCGTGCGGTACAGCTTGCCGACCATGGTCGCCACGTTCGGCTTGAGCAGGCCGGTGCCCGCGCTGATCAGGCCGAGGCCCACCCAGGTCATGGCGGCGGTCGGCACGGCCATCGCGTAGTGGCCGCAGGCGATCAGGACGCCGCCCCACAGGACGGCCCGGTAGGAGCCGAGGACGCGGTCGGCGAGCCAGCCGCCCGCCACCGACACCAGATAGACGAGGGTGCCGTAGGCGGCGGAGACGGACGCGGCGGTGCCGGACGCCATGCCGAGTCCGCCGTCGGAGACGGAGGCGGCGAAGTAGAGGACGAGGATGGCCTGCATCCCGAGGAACGAGAAGCGTTCCCAGACCTCCAGGCCGGACAGGGTCAGCAGGCCCCGGGGGTGCCCGAGGAAGGCGTGGTCGTCCTCGGGGGGAGGCTGCTCGCCTTCCGTGCCGGTGTCGATCGTCGTTCTGGACAAAGGGCCCACTCCTGCTCGTATCAGCTGATCACGAACATACCGGGGGCGACGGGAAGGCGCCCACGGTGATCGAAAGGTGACCGGATACGCTGGCGTGAGTGAATCGAGCGACACATCGACAATCCGTGTGATCGTCAACAGTCCGTACGAACCAACCGTGATCGTCAGCAGGCGTCAGCAGACAGGAGACCCCCTCGTGACCGTCGTCGGGCCGTTCGGTCTTAGCGTGCGGGACCAGGCTCTTGAGGCCGATGTCCAGACCGGCCTGGCGGCCGTGGAGGCGGGCCTCCTGGACGCCACCAAGAGCGATGTCCCCTTCATCACGGAGGCCGCCCAGCACCTCGTGCTCGCCGGCGGCAAGCGTTTCCGCCCGCTGCTCGTGATGCTCGCGGCCCAGTTCGGCGACCCCTACGCGCCGGGTGTCGTGCCCTCCGCCGTCGTCGTCGAGCTGACCCACCTGGCCACGCTGTACCACGACGACGTCATGGACGAGGCCGACGTCCGGCGCGGTGTCGACAGCGCCAACACGCGCTGGGGCAACTCCCTCGCCGTCCTCACGGGCGACTTCCTCTTCGCCCGCGCCTCGCACACCCTCGCGGACCTCGGCCCCGAGGCCGTGCGCATCCAGTCCGAGTCCTTCGAGCGCCTGGTCACCGGGCAGATCCTGGAGACCGCGGGCCCCACCGACGGCCGCGACCCCGTCGCCCACTACCTCGACGTCCTCGGCGGCAAGACCGGCTCCCTCGTCGCCGTCTCCTGTCGCTTCGGGGCCATGATGGCCGGTGCCGACGAGAGCGTCGTCGACACCCTCACCCAGTACGGGGAGCGGCTCGGCGTCGCCTTCCAGCTCGCCGACGACGTCCTCGACATCGCGTCCGACTCCCACGAGTCCGGCAAGACCCCCGGCACCGATCTGCGCGAGGGCATCCCCACGCTGCCCGTCCTGCACCTGCGGGCCGCCGCGGCGGCCCACGGGCGCCCCGAGGACCTCGCGCTCGTCGCGCTCGTCGACGGCGACCTCAGCGACGACGCCCGGCACGCCGAGGCGCTGCGCGGACTGCGCGCCCACCCGGCCCTGGAGCAGGCCCGCCGGGACACCGTGCGGTACGCGGAGGAGGCCCGCGCGATGCTGGCGCCGCTGCCCGAGGGGTACGCGAAGGCCGCCCTGGCCGAGATGTGCGACGCGGTCGTCCACCGCGCGGGCTGAACGGATCCGCCGGGGGCGGGTGACCGTCTCCGGAGCCGGACCGGGAACGGGGTTCCCCGGACCGGACCCTTACGGGGCCGGGCGGCCTCCTCCGGGTCCCCGCCGCCTTCTCCGGGTCCCTTACGGGGTGCCCCGGTGAGCGTCCCCGCGCGCCGGGGCCGCCAGAGGCCGACCGCCGGTCTCCGGGCCCGGGGCCCGGGGTCCGGCCTCCGGGGTCCGGGTCCGCCGGTCCCGTGGCGCTCGGCGTTCAGGGGGTGCCGTCCCCGGCCGGGCTCTCAGGGGCCCGGCGCGGCCCGTGGGGGGCCCGGACGGTCGGGTCCCCGGCCTCGGGACCCGTAAGGGCCCCTGAACGCCCGCCCCCGGCCCCGTGGGTAGCCCTCGCGGCGGGTCCGTCTCGGGGTCGGGTCATACCGGAGCAGTACGCCAGGTTGATCCCCGGGGCTGACGCTTCCGCGCCGCCGTCCTGGTGGGATGGGGACATCGACCACGGAGGAAGCGGAGACCATGGCACAGACCCGTAAGGCGAGCCGGTTCATCGTCCCGGTCGCGGTGGCAGGAGTTGCCGCGGCGACCATCGGCCTCGTCCCGGCGCTGGCGGCGTCCGGAGACCCCGACCTGCCGGAGATCACGGCCGCACAGCTCATCGAGAAGATCGCAGCCTCGGACACCCAGACCCTGTCCGGCACGTTCCGGATCTCCACCGACCTGGGGCTGCCCGCCCTCAGCGGCCTGGCGTCCGGCCTGGGCGGGGGCGGCGGCACCTCGTCGGCCGACCCCACGGAGAAGCTCACCCAGCTCTTCTCCGGCAGCCACACCCTGCGCGTCGCGGCCGACGGCCCCGACCGCCAGAAGCTCACCCTGCTCGACGGCTCCGACGAGTACAGCCTCGTCCACAACGGCGCCGACGTCTGGGCGTACGACAGCAAGTCCCGCGAGGCCTTCCACGAGAAGCTCTCCGGCGACCGGGGCGAGGAGGGGCCCGAGGGCCTCACCGGCACCCCCAAGCAGCTCGCCGACGAGGTCCTGAAGGCCGCGGGCGACACCACGTCCGTCACGGTCGGCGGTACCGCGAAGGTGGCCGGCCGGGACGCCTACCAGCTGGTGATCAAGCCGAAGCAGAACGGTTCCACGGTCGAGTCCGTGAAGATCGCGGTGGACGCGGCGACCGGCACCCCGCTGAAGTTCACCCTCGCGTCGGTCGAGGGCGGCAAGCCCGTCCTCGACGCGGGCTTCACCAAGGTCGACTTCGGCCGCCCGGCCGCCTCCGAGTTCGACTTCAAGGCGCCGAAGGGCGCCAAGGTCACCGAGGGCGCGGCGGAGAAGGCGGGCGAGGGCGCCGGGGCGGAGTCCGGCGGGCACGGCGGCCCCTTCGGCGACGGACTGCCCGGTGGCCTCGGCGGGAGCCTCGCGGACCTCGGCGGCGACGGAGTGAACGTCATCGGCGAGGGCTGGACGACCATCGCGAAGCTCGACACCGGCGCCCCGGCGCCGAAGACCGAGGACGCTCCGAAGGAGTTCCAGGGCTTCCTGGACTCCTTCGGGGACAAGGTCAGCGGCAAGTTCGGCTCGGGCACCCTCTTCAAGACGAAGCTGGTGAACGCGCTGCTCACCGACGACGGCAAGGTCTACGTCGGCGCGGTCACGAAGGACACCCTGGTGAACGCGGCGAACGCCGCCAAGTAGGCGGCGTCCACGGGGGATTGGGGCCCCGGGGGGGTCGGGGGCGATGGTCACCGACCCACCCGGGCGTTTCTGTGTGGTGCGGGAGCCGCCGTGGGGGAACTCCCCGGGGCGGCTCCCTCATGGGGAACTCCCGTAAGGGATCTCCCCTACGGGAACTCCCTTACGGGAAAGTCAGCTTGAAGCCGTTGATGTATCCCGTGTCGGAGGACGCCTTGTCCTGGGCGCGGAGCTTCCAGACGCCGTTGGCGACCTCCGTGGAGGCGTTCACGGTGAAGGTCTCCTGGATGTTGTCGGCGCTGCCGCCGGTCCGGTTGGCCAGGTTGTAGACCGAGCCGTCGGGGGCGATGAGGTCGACGATCAGGTCACCGCGCCAGGTGTGCACGATGTCCACGCCGACCTTGAGGGCCGAGGGCGCGTTGCCCGCGATGCCGGTCACGGTCACGGAGGAGGTCACCGCGACGCCGTTGTCCGGGACGGACACGTCGGCGGTGTTCTCGAAGACCGTGCCGGTCGGCGGGGTCGTCGCGCCGGACAGGTTCCAGATCGCGTACGCGACGGCGTCCGCGTTGCGGTCGAGGGCGGTGTCGTTGATGTTCGCCGTCGTGTCGCAGGACGCGTGGTAGCAGCGGTCGAAGGACTGCCCGGAGGTGCCGCCCCACTTCTGCGCCTGCGCCGCCGTCTTGACGTAGTCCGCGCCGGAGAACAGCCCGCCGACCGGGATGCCCACGTTCTTGAAGGGGGCGTGGTCGGAGCGCCCGTCGCCCTCGGTCTCGATCTCGGTGGGGACGCCGAGCCCGGCGTAGTAGTCCTTGAAGGTCTGCTCGATCGTGGGGTCGTCGTCGTAGACGAAGTAGCCCGGGTTGGGCGAGCCGATCATGTCGAAGTTCAGATAGCCCTTGACCTTCGTGCGCTCGGCGGCCGGAAGGTTGTTGACGTAGTACTTCGAGCCGATCAGGCCCAGCTCCTCGGCGCCCCACCAGGCGAACCGCAGGTGCTTGGTGGGCTGGTACCCGGCGCGGGAGACGGCGAGCGCGGTCTCCAGGATGGCCGCGGAGCCGGAGCCGTTGTCGTTGATGCCGGGGCCCGCGGTCACCGAGTCCAGATGCGAACCGGCCATGATCACCTGGTTCGGGTCGCCGCCCGGCCAGTCGGCTATCAGGTTGTAGCCGGTGGCGCCGCCGGAGGTGAAGGTCTGGAGGGCGGTGGTGTATCCGGCCGCGTCCAGTTTCGCCTTCACGAAGTCGATCGACGCCTTGTAGCCGGTACGGCCGTGGGCGCGGTTGCCGCCGTTGGCGGTGGCGATCGCCTGGAGGTCCGTCAGGTGCTGCCTGACGTTGGCCAGCGGGATGTCGGGCGCGGCGACGGCGGTGCCACCGGTGGGACTGGCGGAAGCGGTGGTGCCGGTGAGCCCGCCGAGGGCGAGCGCGGCGAGGGCCGCCGCGGCGGTGACGCGTCTGGGCACGGTGAGGGTCATGTGGGGGCTCCGGATTCCGAACGGGGATGGGACGGAACGTGCGAGACGCCTCGGGCGCGGGGGCCACGAGGCGTTGGAGCTGTGCGAGTGCGCGTGCGGTGTTCAGTTGTTCTGCCGTGCTGGTGTTCGTTGCGCGTGCTGAATGTTGAACGAGAGCGTGACTGTGCGTCAAGAGCGGAAACCGGTCAGACATGTTCGCTCATCGGACGGACGGAGGGACCCCTGTCCAGCTCCAAGATCATCCGACGTGCAGAATGACCGTATGGCTCTCTCGAACATACCGACGACGGCGACGGTCGAGGACGCTCCGGCGATCAGCCGGGCGCTGGCCCGCGCCTTCCACGACGACCCCATGATGTGCTGGTTCTTCCCCGACGCCGCCACGCGCGAGGACGGTCTCGCGCGCTACTTCTCCACCCTCTTCACCCGGCAGTACGGGCTCCACGGCGTGTGCGAACGCACCGAGGCCGCCGCCGCGTTCTGGGTGTCGCCCGAAGGCCAGGAGAAGGCGGTTCCCGACGCCGGGACCGTCCAGGAACTGGCCGGCATCCTCGGCGACCGGGCCGGTCTGTTCCGCGAGGCGGTCGAGGCCGCCGCCGCGCACACCCCGCCGGAACCGCACTGGTACCTCGCGGTGGTCGGCGCCGACCCCGGGGCGCGGGGCCAGGGGCACGGCTCCGCGCTGCTGCGCTCCGGTCTGGCCAAGGCCGACGCGGCGGGCCTCCCCGTCTATCTGGAGTCCTCCAAGCCGGAGAACCTCCCGGTGTACGAGCACTTCGGCTTCGTCGTCCTCGGTGAGGCGTCCCTGCCCGGCGGCGGTCCCGCCCTGTGGGCGATGCGCCGCCCGCCCCGGGACGCCTCAGGGGCCTGATCTCCTACGGGGCACCCGTCGTCGCGTCCCCGTCCACGGCCCGGACGGGGGCGCGCAGGTGGTCCAGGAGGCCCGGGACCTCCGGGTAGGGCTCCTCGCGGGGGAGCAGCGGGCGGGCCGCCTCCGGCCCGTCCGTCCGGAGCAGGTCGTGGACGCGGTGGGCGAGCGGGGTCACATCGGTGACGGAGACCGTCCACTCGTCCGCGTACCGCCGGGACGCCTCGCCCGTGAGGCCGAGCTGGAGCGAGCGGTGCGGGAGCGGACGCAGGTGGAGGTCGCGCTCGGGGTCCCACTGGACCCGCGCCGGGGCCCGGCGCAGCCGGCGCCGCCAGTCGGCCCGGTCGGGGTGGAAGCCGCGCTCGTAGTGGGAGAGGCAGGCGTTCCGCAGGGCCCACTCGAATCCCTCGCGGGTGATCTCCACGGCGAGGACGGTCTCCTGGCCCTCCTTCGTCCCCCAGCCCGAGCGGTACATCATCCACAGGAACGAGGGCTTGATCCACGTCATCCGGTCCCGCTTCCAGGCGTCCGGGAAGCGGCCCTCGCGGGCGGCGGGCAGCCCGATCCCGGGCCGGTAGGCCTGGTAGACGGTGACCGTCCGCTCGGTGTGCAGCGCGCGGACGCGGTACTTCGGTTCTTCCATGACCCCAGGGTGTGCCGGACGGGCCGCACGCGGCCACGGGTTTTCCTGGGCCCCGCCAGCCCCGCCAGCCCCGCCAGCCCCGCCAGCCCCGCCAGCCCCGCCAGCCCCGCCAGCCCCGCCAGCCCCGCCAGCCCCGCCAGCCCCGGTCACCGGCTTCGGACAGCCCCGGTCACCGGCTTCCGGCAGCCCCGGTGACAGGCTTCCGTCAGAGGCCCGTCCGGGCCGAAGGGCGAGAGGGCGTGGCGGGCGTGGCGGGCACGGTGGGTGCGGTGGGTGCGGCGGACGCGGACGCCTCAGGTGCCGCGGGCGTCCCGGCGGAAGCCCCGGCGGCCTCCGCCCGCGCCGTCTCCACGGCCGCGCGGCTGCGCCGGGCCGCCCGCAGGGCGTCCCAGGTGAGGATCGTCAGGGCCAGCCACACCAGGGAGAAGCCCGCCCAGCGCTCCGGTGGCATCTCCTCGTGGAAGTACAGGACGCCCAGCAGGAACTGGAAGGTCGGCGCCAGGTACTGGAGGAGGCCGAGGGTCGAGAGCGGGACGCGGATCGCGGCGGCGCCGAAGCAGACGAGCGGGACGGCGGTGACGACGCCGGTGGCCACGAGCAGGGCCGTGTGGCCCGCGCCGTGGGAGCCGAACGCCAGGTCGTCCTGGGTGCCGAGCCAGACCAGGTAGCCGAGCGCGGGCAGGAACTGGACGGCGGTCTCGGCGGCGAGCGACTCCAGGCCGCCCAGGTTGACCTTCTTCTTCACCAGGCCGTAGACGGCGAAGGAGAAGGCCAGGGTGAGGGAGATCCAGGGGAGCTGCCCGTAGCCGACGGCCAGGACGAGGACGGCGGCGAAGCCGACGGAGACGGCGGCCCACTGCGCGGGCCGCAGCCGTTCCTGGAGGACGAGGACGCCCAGGGCGATGGTGACCAGCGGGTTGATGAAGTAACCGAGTGAGGCCTCGACGACATGACCGGTGTTCACGGACCATATGTAGAGGCCCCAGTTCACGGTGATGACGGTCGCGGCGACGGTGATCAGGGCCAGCTTGCGCGGGCTGCGGAGCAGCTCGCCGACCCAGGCCCACTGGCGCACGGCGAGCAGCGCGAGGCCCACGAAGGCCAGGGACCAGACCATGCGGTGGGCGAGGATCTCGACCGCCCCGGCGGGCTTGAGGAGCGGCCAGAAGAGCGGGACGAGTCCCCACATGGCGTAGGCGCCCACCCCGTAGAGCAGCCCTGTTCTTTCCTCGTTCTCCGTCTTCACCGGACCTCCCCGCCCCTGTGCCGCGCTGTCGGGTCGAAGGTAGCGCCGCACCGGGCGGATTGTCATGCCCGTACCGCAATACGGTCATGACCATGGGAGGGCGGTCAGACGGCGGCGAGGGCCTCGCCGACCGTCACGCCGAGCGGGGTGGACGGGCGGCCGATCAGCCGGGCCAGGTCACCGGTCCGCAGGGCGAGCGCGCCGCGCTCCACGGCCCGGTCCACGTCGACGAGGATCTCCGCGAAGAAGGGCGGCACCCCGGCGCCGGTCAGGACCGCGAGGTGCTCCTCGGCGGAGACGGGGGTGTAGGTGATCTCCCGGCCGGACCGGGCGGTGATCTCGGCGGCGTACTCGGCGAGGGACCAGGCGGTGTCGCCGCTCAGCTCGTACGCCCGGTTCAGGTGCTCCCCGGCCGGGCCGGTCAGCACGGCGGCGGCCGCGGCGGCGTAGTCGGCGCGGCCGGCGGAGGCGATCCGGCCCTCGCCCGCGTTGGCGACGACGGCGCCGTGGGCCAGGACGGGGGCGAGGTTCTCGGTGTAGTTCTCGGTGTACCAGCCGTTGCGCAGGAAGGTGTACGGGAGTCCCGAGGCGAGGATCAGCCGCTCGGTCTCCTTGTGCTCGGCGGCCAGCTCGAAGTCGGCGTCCGGGCCGCCGAGGACGCCGGTGTACGCGAGCTGGGCGACGCCCGCGGCGACGGCCGCGGCGATCACGGCGGTGTGCTGGGGGACCCGCTGCCCGACCTCGCTGCCGGAGATCAGCAGGACCCGGTCGCCCGCCCGGAAGGCGTCCGTCAGGGTCTCGGGGCGGCCGTAGTCGCCGATCCGCACCTCGACACCGCGCTCGGCGAGGTCGGCGGCCTTCTTCTCGTCCCGTACGACGACGGCGACGGAGGCGGCGGGGACGGTGGCGAGGAGGGAGTCGACGACGTGGCGGCCGAGGCGGCCGGTGGCTCCGGTGACGACGATGCTCATGGTGCTGCTTCCTTTTCCCGTGGGTGGTGGGCGAGGCGCCCACTGGTGCTCACCGTACGACTGGCGCTATCTTTTCGTAAGTACCCACTTTGAAGTAAGGTACTGGTATGGGAGTAAGTGAGGAACCGAGGGCTCTGCTCGCCGATGTCGACGGCGCCATGTGCCCCGCCCGGCTCGTCCTGGAGCACCTCACCAGCCGCTGGGGCGTCCTGGTCCTGATCGCGCTGGGAGAGCGCTCGTACCGTTTCGGCGAACTCCGCAGGCACATCGGCCGGGTCAGCGAGAAGATGCTCACCCAGACCCTCCAGACCCTGGAGCGCGACGGCTTCGTCCACCGGGACGCCCGGCCCGTCATCCCGCCCCGCGTCGACTACCGCCTCACCCCGCTCGGCGAGGAGGCCGCCCGCAGGGTCCGGGAGCTGGCCGGCTGGACCGGTCTCCGGGTCCCGGAGGTCGAGGAGGCCCGTGCGCGCTACGACGCGGCCCGCCGCGAGAGCGCCGCCGCCGGGGAAGCCGGGACATGACGAGGGGGCACGGCCCGCACCGGGCCGTGCCCCCTCCGCCGGGGCCGGGGCTTGTCAGCCCACGACCGTCCAGTTGTCGTTCCCGGCGAGCAGACGGCCCAGATCGCCCTCGCCCTGCCGCTCCACCGCCGTCTCCACCTGGTCCGCCATGAGCGTGTCGTACACCGGCCGGTCCACCGCCCGGAACACCCCGATGGGGGTCTGGTGGAGGGTGTCGGGGTCGGCGAGGCGGGAGAGCGCGAACGCGGTGGTGGGCGTCGTCGCGCGGGCGTCGTGGACGAGGATCCGCGACTCGTTCTCCGGGGTGGCCGTGACGACCTGGAGGTCACCGGTCGCCTGGTCGCGGACGACGCCCTTCTCGTTCTCGGCGCCGAACCGGATCGGCTGTCCGTGTTCGAGCCGGATGACCGCCTCCTTCGCCCGGTCCTTGTCCTTGAGGACCTCGAAGGCGCCGTCGTTGAAGATGTTGCAGTTCTGGTAGATCTCCACGAGCGCCGTGCCGTTGTGGTCGGCCGCCTGCCGCAGCACCTCGGTGAGGTGCTTGCGGTCGGAGTCGACCGTCCTGGCCACGAAGGACGCCTCCGCGCCCAGCGCCAGCGACACCGGGTTGAAGGGCGCGTCGAGCGAGCCCATCGGCGTCGACTTGGTGATCTTGCCGACCTCGGAGGTCGGCGAGTACTGGCCCTTGGTCAGCCCGTAGATCCGGTTGTTGAACAGCAGGATCTTCAGGTTCACGTTGCGGCGCAGCGCGTGGATCAGGTGGTTGCCGCCGATGGACAGCGCGTCGCCGTCACCGGTCACGACCCAGACGGACAGGTCGCGGCGGGAGGTGGCGAGCCCGGTGGCGATGGCCGGGGCGCGCCCGTGGATGGAGTGCATCCCGTAGGTGTTCAGGTAGTACGGGAAGCGGGAGGAGCAGCCGATGCCGGAGACGAAGACGATGTTCTCCTTCGCCAGGCCCAGTTCGGGCATGAAGCCCTGGACGGCGGCGAGGACGGCGTAGTCACCGCAGCCCGGACACCAGCGGACCTCCTGGTCGGACTTGAAGTCCTTCATCGTCTGCCGGGCCTCGGCCCTGGGCACCAGGTGGAGGAGGGACTCAGGCATCGATGGCCTCCTTGAGGGCGGCGGCGAGCTGCTCGGCCTTGAACGGCATCCCGTTGACCTGGGTGTGGCTGCGGGCGTCGACGAGGTACTTCGCGCGGACGAGGGTGGCGAGCTGGCCGAGGTTCATCTCGGGGACGACGACCTTCTCGTACCGCGCCAGGACCTCCCCGAGGTTCTTCGGGAAGGGGTTGAGGTGGCGCAGATGGGCCTGGGCGATGGGCTGCCCGGCGGCCCGGAGGCGGCGGACGGCCGCCGTGATGGGCCCGTAGGTGGAACCCCAGCCGAGGACCAGGGTCCGGGCGCCGTCCGGATCGTCCACCTCGGTGTCGGGGACGTCGATCCCGTCGGTCTTCGCCTGCCGGGTGCGGACCATGAACTCGTGGTTGGCGGGGTCGTACGAGATGTTGCCGGTGCCGTCCTGCTTCTCGATGCCGCCGATGCGGTGTTCGAGGCCGGGGGTGCCGGGCACCGCCCACGGGCGGGCCAGGGTCTCCGGGTCCCGCTTGTACGGCCAGAAGACCTCGGTGCCGTCGTCCAGGGTGTGGTTGGGGCCGGTGGCGAACCGGGTCCGCAGGTCGGGCAGCTCCTCGACCTCGGGGATGCGCCAGGGCTCGGAGCCGTTGGCCAGGTAGCCGTCGGAGAGCAGGAAGACGGGGGTGCGGTAGGTCAGGGCGATCCTGGCCGCCTCGATCGCCGCGTCGAAGCAGTCGGCGGGCGTCCTCGGGGCGACGACCGGCACCGGCGCCTCGCCGTTGCGGCCGTACATGGCCTGGAGGAGGTCGGCCTGCTCGGTCTTGGTGGGCAGACCGGTCGACGGGCCGCCGCGCTGGATGTCGACGATCAGCAGCGGCAGCTCCAGGGAGACCGCCAGACCGATCGTCTCCGACTTGAGCGCCACCCCGGGACCGCTGGTCGTGGTCACGGCGAGGGAGCCGCCGAAGGCGGCGCCGAGCGCGGCGCCGATCCCGGCGATCTCGTCCTCCGCCTGGAAGGTGCGCACACCGAAGTTCTTGTGCCGGGACAGCTCGTGGAGGATGTCCGAGGCCGGGGTGATCGGGTACGAGCCGAGGTAGAGCGGCAGCTCCGCCTGGCGGGCGGCGGCGATCAGGCCGTACGAGAGGGCCAGGTTCCCCGAGATGTTGCGGTAGGTGCCGGAGGGGAAGGCGCGGGTGGCGGGCGCGACCTCGTAGGAGACGGCGAAGTCCTCGGTGGTCTCGCCGAAGTTCCACCCGGCCCGGAAGGCGACGATGTTCGCCTCGGCGATGGCGGGCTTCTTGGCGAACTTCTGCCGCAGGAAGGCCTCGGTGCCCTCGGTCGGCCGGTGGTACATCCAGGACAGCAGCCCGAGCGCGAACATGTTCTTGGAGCGCTCGGCCTCCTTCCGGGAGAGCCCGAAGTCCTTGAGCGCCTCGACGGTCAGCGTGGTCAGCGGCACCGGGTGGACCCGGTAGCCGTCCAGCGAGCCGTCCTCCAGGGGCGAGACCGCGTAGCCGACCTTGGCCATGGCGCGCTTGGCGAACTCGTCGGTGTTGACGATGATCTCGCCACCGCGCGGCACGTCCTCGATGTTGGCCTTGAGCGCGGCGGGGTTCATCGCGACCAGCACGTTCGGGGCGTCGCCCGGCGTCAGGATGTCGTGGTCGGCGAAGTGCAGCTGGAAGGAGGAGACGCCCGGCAGGGTCCCGGCGGGCGCCCGGATCTCGGCCGGGAAGTTCGGCAGCGTGGAGAGGTCGTTCCCGAAGGACGCCGTCTCCGAGGTGAACCGGTCACCCGTGAGCTGCATACCGTCCCCGGAGTCACCCGCGAAGCGGATGATCACCCGGTCTAGCCGGCGCACTTCCTTCTCTGTGCCGTGGTGGGGCTTCTCGGGGGCGCTGCGCTGCTCCCCGAGCAGGGCCTCACCGGCCTCGCTGCTGACCTGGCTGGTCACTGAACTGGACCTCCCTCGCGGCAAGGGGACTCCCCGCCGGAGGCGGGAGAGGCTCGGGATGCGGTCGGCCGGTCACCGTCCGTCCCGAGGCCCACCCTACGACGGTGAGAAGGGCCCTCCGGGGACTTCTCACATCGCGGACCTCTTTTTGAGACACCCTCTTGTCCTGAATCATCACCATCTGTCACCCCGGGAGGCGCCCCGGACCCTCGGTTCCCGTCTCGTCCTTCGGTCCTAGGCCCTCGGGACGCCGACGGGCGACCGCCCGGCCCCGGGATTTCTGACAGGGTGTCAGATCCTCAGGATTTCAGATACGTCAACACCGCCAGTACCCGTCGGTGATCCCCTTCACTCGGCGAGAGCCCCAGCTTCAGGAAGATGTTGCTGATGTGCTTCTCCACCGCGCCGTCGCTCACCACCAGCGCTTTCGCGATCGCCGAGTTCGTCCGGCCCTCCGCCATCAGACCGAGGACCTCCCGCTCGCGCGGTGTCAGGTTCGCCAGGACGTCCTGCTGACGGCTCCGGCCCAGCAACTGCTGTACGACCTCCGGATCGAGCGCCGTACCGCCCCGGGCGACCCGGACCACCGCGTCCACGAACTCCCGGACCTCCGCGACCCGGTCCTTCAGGAGGTAGCCGACGCCCCGCGAGGAACCGGCCAGCAGTTCGGTGGCGTACTGCTCCTCCACGTACTGCGACAGCACCAGCACCCCGAGCCCCGGATGCTCCTTGCGCAGCCGCACCGCCGCCCGCACCCCCTCGTCGGTGTGCGTCGGCGGCATCCGCACGTCCGCCACCACCACGTCCGGCAGCGCCCCCTCGGCCGCCAGGTCGGCGACGGTCTTGACGAGCGCCTCCCCGTCCCCGACCCCGGCGACCACCTCGTGCCCCAGATCGGTCAGCAGCCTCGTCAGCCCCTCCCGAAGGAGTACGGAATCCTCGGCGATGACCACTCGTACCCGCCCCGCCACGTCCTGCACGCCCACGCCCCGCAGCCCCCATGCCCTGTCGATCGACTCGTCCGCGCCCTCCGGACCACGGGGGACGCCCCGGCCAGCATCGCAGGGTTCCCGCCGGGACGGGCACGGCACCCGCCGGGGCGGGCGGGAGCCGGTCCGGCCGGGGTGACGCCCCGCTGGGGTGACGGGGTGTCACGACGGCCCGGACGGGCGGGGTGTCACGCCCGCCAGGGCAGTTCCACCGTCACCGTCGTCGGGCCGCCCGCCGGGGAGTCCACCGCCAGCACCCCGTCGACCGCGCCGACCCGCTCCGCCAGACCCGCCAGGCTCCGGCCCGCCGTCGTCTCCGCGCCACCCACCCCGTCGTCCCTGACCTGGAGCATCAGCCGGTCGCCCGCGCGCCACACGTCCACCCACGCCCGGCGCGCCCGCGCGTGCTTCGAGACGTTCTCGAGCAGCTCCGACACCGTGAAGTACGCGGTTCCCTCGATCGCCGCCACCGGCCGCGCCGGCAGGTCCACGTCCACCGCCACCGGCACCGCGCACCGCCCCGCCAGCGCCGACAGGGCCGCGTCGAGACCCCGGTCGGTCAGGACCGCCGGGTGGATGTTCCGGGCCAGCGCCCGCAGTTCCTGGAGCGCCAGCTTCACCTCGCCGTGCGCCTCGTCCACCAGCACCGCCGCCGCCTCCGGGTCCCGCGCCACCTTCTCCTTCGCGAGCCCCAGGTCCATGGCGAGCGCCGAGAGCCGCGCCTGCGCCCCGTCGTGCAGGTCCCGCTCGATGCGCCGCAGATCGGCGGCGGCGGTGTCGACGACCACCCCGCGGTCCGACTCCAGCTCCGTCACCCGGGACGCGAGCCGGGACGGGCCGAGCAGCCCCGACACGAGCAGCCGGTCCACGGTGACGAGCCCGCGCAGCAGCCACGGCCCCACCATCACGAACAGCAGTCCGATGAGGCACGTCACCGCGATCTCGAAGGACGAGTCGAGGTAGAAGTCGTGCGTCCCGTCGCCGTACAGCTGGATGCCGTCCTGCCCCACGTACGCGGGGAAGACCCACTGCCACAGCGGATACGTGAACAGGCCCCAGCCCCAGCTCCAGAACGCCACCGTCACCGAGAACGAGAACACCGCCCACGGCATGTGCACCAGCGCGTACAGCAGATGCCGCCACGAGGCCCCGCTCTTCAGCATCGCGCCCATCCACGAGAACGCGCCGCCCGTCTTCCCCCGCACCGGCTCCGGAGCCCGCACGTCGAACCCGAGGAGCCCGCGCGCCCTGGCCCGCTCGACCGCACCGAAGCCCCGGCACATCGCGAGCGTCCCGGCGAGGATCGGCACCCCGAGGAAGGTGACCAGCAGTCCGGCACCGGCCGAGGCGAACGCCACGGACAGCGCGAACCAGACGACGCTCAGCGGCAGCCCGATCAGCACGTACAGCAGGGCCCGCCAGGTGCGGGCCTCGAACGGCGCGCGGATCGCGGCGGGGAGGCGGGGGGAGTCCATCGCGGGAGTCCTTCTCTGCTCGGAGGGGGCGCGGTACGTGTTCCAGGGTTCCGTGTCCGGCCCCGCCGGACCATGAGGCGGGTGGGCGTCCCGGGGCGGGGGTTTTCCCTACCTGCGGGGCCGGACCGGTGTCCGGACCGGTGTCCGGTCACCCGCCGGGGGCACCCGGGAGCCATGGCCCCCGGGTGCCCCCGTGGTCGTACGCGCGGCCGGTCAGCGGCCGGAACCGGTCCCGGCCGGGACGACGGTCCACCGGACGGAACCGCTCACCGCCCGGTCCCGCCCGCCCGGTCCCGCCCGTGAGGGACCGCTCACCGCCCGGGGCGGGAGCGCCACGGCAGTTCCGCCGTCACCGTCGTCGGGCCGCCCTCCGGCGAGTCCAGGACCAGCAGGCCGTCCACCGCGCCCAGCCGCTCCGCGAGCCCCGCGAGGCCCGTACCGCCGCCGAACCCGGCCCCGCCCGCCCCGTCGTCCCTGACCCGGAGCATCAGCCGGTCGCCCGCCCGCCACGCCTCCACCGACGCGGACCTGGCCCGCGCGTGCTTGGAGACGTTCTGCAGCAGCTCCGACACCGTGAAGTACGCGATGCCCTCGATCGCCTCCGCGGGCCGTTCCGTCAGATCGACGGTCACCCGCACCGGCACCGTGCACCGCCCCGCCACCGCCGACAGGGCCGCGTCGAGACCCCGGTCGGTCAGGACCGCCGGGTGGATGCCCCGCGCCAGGTCCCGCAGTTCCTGGAGCGCCAGCTTCACCTCGCCGTGCGCCTCGTCGACCATCGTCGCCGCCGCCTCCGGATCGTTCAGCAGCTTCTCCTTCGCCAGACCGAGCCCCATCGCGAGCGCGACGAGCCGCGCCTGCGCCCCGTCGTGCAGGTCCCGCTCGATGCGCCGCAGATCGGCGGCGGCCGTGTCGACGACCACCCCACGGTCCGACTCCAGCTCGGCGATCCGCCGCTCCAGCTCGTCGGAGGGCGAGAGCAGCCCCCGGACCATGCCCCGGTCCGCGTTGGCCAGGCCCCGCGCCAGGAACGGCAGCACGGGCCAGAGCACGATCAGCGAGACCAGCGCCACGGTGAACGTGAGGATGCCCCACGGCAGCCGGATCAGCCCGTACAACTGGGTCCGCCACGCCACCGGGTCCTTCAGCGAACCCCACAGCCAGCCGAAGAAGCCCCCGCGCGACGGCAGCGGCGACGGCTCGGCCACCTTCACCCCCAGCAGCGCCCGCGCCCGCCCCCGCTCCGCGCGCCCGATCAGCCGCGCGCCGCCGAGCCCGAGCGCGAGCAGCGGCAGCCCGATCACGGTGACCGAGAGGCCCACCCCGAGCAGCACGCTCACCACCGAGTACACGAAACCGACCAGCGCCGTGACGAGATTGGAGAGCAGGAAGACGAGCTCCTTCCAGGTCTCCTTCCCGTACGCGGTGCGCTTCGGGGGAGGCGGGGCGGCGGCGGGGTCACGGGCCTCGACGGGGTCAAGATCGGCGGTCATGCTCCCCAGCCTGCCGGTCGCGCCGTGCCCGGCGCCATGGGGGAGGTGGGTGAGCGGCAGGGGGGATATCCCCACCGCCCCCTCCCGTCCCCGTCCTGACCGGGGTCGCGCGCCCCCCTTCCCGGCCTCGCCGACCCCCCACGGCACCTCGGTCGGACCCCGCCGTCCGCCCGCGCGCAGTCGTCCGCCCCCGGCCGCGCCCGCCGTTCCCCGGGCCGCGCCCCACCCGCCCCGACCTCGCCGAAGACCCGCCGCCGCGCCCGCCGGAGGCCCCCGTACCCCCGCCCGCGCCCCGTCCCCACACCACCGAACCCCTGTCGGACCCCCGCCGCGTCCGGGCCGGAGCCGTACGCCCGCCCCGCCCGGACCGCACCACCGGGGCCGTACGGGACTGCTTACGGGCCCTTTAGCAGGGCCTAGACTCGCGTCCGACAGAAGTGACTCCTGAGACACCGAGACCGAGGGGCGGACGTGCGGGAACCGACCGTTGTCGCGGCCGACGCGGCGGACTACTTCCAGACGTACTCCGTCGTCGGCCTGCTCGCCGTCCTCGGCGTGCTCTTCGTCGCCGTGGCGTTCGGCGCAGGCCGTCTGCTGCGGCCCGTCGTGCCGACGCCCGAGAAGCTCCTCACCTACGAGTGCGGCGTCGACCCGGTGGGGGAGGGCTGGGCCCACACCCAGGTCCGCTACTACGTGTACGCCTTCCTCTACGTGATCTTCGCCGTCGACTCGATCTTCCTGTTCCCCTGGGCGACGGTCTTCGCCGCGCCCGGCTACGGCGCCACGACCCTGGTCGAGATGTTCGTCTTCCTCGGCTTCCTGGCCGTGGGACTGCTCTACGCGTACAAGAAGGGCGTCCTGGCATGGATGTGACACCCGGATCCGGCGAGGGGCCCGTGCCCCTGCCCGCGCCGAAGCTGGGGCCGCTCGCCCGCCTCGCCCCCGAGCCGATGAAGGTGGTCCTCAACTGGGGCCGCCGCTACAGCCTCTGGGTCTTCAACTTCGGGCTCGCCTGCTGCGCCATCGAGTTCATCGCCGCGTCCATGGCCCGGCACGACTTCATCCGGCTCGGCGTGATCCCCTTCGCCCCCGGCCCGCGCCAGGCCGACCTCATGATCGTCTCCGGCACGGTGACCGACAAGATGGCACCGGCCGTGAAGCGCCTGTACGAGCAGATGCCCGAACCGAAGTACGTCATCTCCTTCGGAGCCTGCTCCAACTGCGGCGGCCCGTACTGGGACTCGTACTCCGTCACCAAGGGCGTCGACCAGATCATCCCCGTCGACGTGTACGTGCCGGGCTGCCCGCCCCGCCCCGAGGCGCTCCTCCAGGGCATCCTCAAGCTCCAGGAGAAGATCGCCCGCGAGAACCTCGCCGAGCGGTACGCCACCGCCGCCACGGTCTCCCAGCTGACCAGCCCCCTGACGCCCCCGCCGGGAGGCACGGCATGACCGCCGCCGCGTACGACTCCCTGCCCGGCGCCGTCACGGAGCTCTTCGGCGAGACGGCGACGGCGGAACACGCGTACGACCTGCTGACCGTCGACGTACCCCCCGCGTCCTGGCTCACCGCCCTGGAGACGGCCCGCGACACCCTCGGCTGCGCCTACTTCGACTGGCTCAGCGCGGTCGACGAACCCGGCACCGGCTTCCGCGTCTGCGCGCACGTGGTGGCCCTCGCGGACGGCCGCCCGCGCCGCCTCCTCGTCCGTACGACCGTCCCGCACGAGGCCGCCGCCCTGCCCACCGCGCGGGGGATCTACGCGGGCGCGGACTGGCACGAGCGCGAGACCCACGAGATGTTCGGCGTGGACTTCACCGGCCACCCACACCTGGTGCCGCTGCTCCTCCCCGAGAACTTCGAGGGCCACCCGCTGCGCAAGGACTTCGTCCTCGCGGCCCGGGTCGCCAAGGCGTGGCCCGGCGCGAAGGAACCCGGCGAGTCCCACGACGGCGGCCCCAAGCGCCGCCAGATGCTCCCGCCGGGCGTCCCGGACCCCAACGAGTGGGGCCCCCTGAAGGGCCAGCTCCCCCCGGCCCCGGCCCGCCCGTCCCGCGCGGCCACCGGCGACCGCCCGCCCCGCCGCACCCGCACGACGGCGGACGCCCCGACCGGCCCGCCCCCCACCTCACCGGAAACGCCGGACACCCCGGCGGCCCCGGACACCCGCCCGCCGCGCCGCACCCGCTCGGCCTCGGACGGCTCGGCGAGCCGGACACTCCCCGCGCCGGAGCCGGACGCGTCGCCCGCGCCGGAGGCCCCGGCCGCGCCGACCGGTCCGCCGCGCCGCTCGCGTTCGGCCTCGGACGGCTCCGTCAGCCAGGCACCGCCCCGCCGTTCCCGTTCGGCCTCGGACGGGTCCGTCAGCCAGGCGCAGCCGCCGGAGGACGGCACGGAGCCTCAGGCCACCCCGCGCACCCGCAGCACGGACGCCCCATGGCACCACGCCAGCCCGGCCTTCGACACCCCGGACGCGGGCCCGGAGGCGGACCCGAGCCCGGACCTGGCCCCGGAGCCGGGCCCGCCCCCGACCCCGCCCGCCGAAGGCGAGCCCGCCGGAGGCGACTCCGGCGAAGGCGACCCCGGCGATCCCCCCACGCCCCCGTCCGACCCGTCCGACCCGTCCGATCCCACTCACCCCGCCGGAGGCGATCCCGCGTGAACGACGTACTCGACGTCGCCCTCCGGCTACTCGTCGTCTTCGTCCTCTTCCTCGTGCTGCCGCTCGTCGTCGGGCAGACCGAGCACAAGGTCATGGCCCACATGCAGGGCCGCCTCGGGCCCATGTACGCCGGTGGTTTCCACGGCTGGGCCCAGCTCGTCGCCGACGGGGTGAAGTTCGCGCAGAAGGAGGACGTGGTCCCGGCCGCCGCCGACCGGCGGGTCTTCCAGCTGGCCCCGGCCGTCGCCCTCCTCCCGTACCTGCTCGTCCTCCTCGCGATCCCGGTCGGTCCGGGCGAGGGCGCCGTCGGGCAGGTGATCGACGCGGGCATCTTCTTCGTTCTCGCCGTGATGGGCGTCGGCGTCCTCGGCAGCCTGATGGCCGGATGGGCGTCCGCGAACAAGTTCTCGCTGCTCGGCGGCCTCAGGACCGCCGCCCAGCTCCTCGCGTACGAGCTGCCGATGCTGCTCGCCGCCGCCTCCGTGGCGATGGCGGCGGGCACCGTCTCCCTCCCCGGCATCCTGGACGCCTTCGAGTGGTGGTGGCTGCCCTGGCAGATCGTCGGCGCCCTGGTGTTCTTCGTGGCGGGCCTCGCCGAGCTCCAGCGGCCCCCGTTCGACATGCCGGTCGCCGACTCGGAGATCATCTTCGGCGCGTACACCGAGTACACCGGCCTGCGCTTCGCCCTGTTCCTGCTCGCCGAGTACGCGGGCATCGTCGTCCTGTGCGGCCTCACCACCGTCCTGTTCCTCGGCGGCTGGCACGGCCCGTTCGGCGGCGACGGCCTCGGCTGGGTCTGGACGCTCCTCAAGACCGCCGTCCTCGCGTTCGTCGTGATCTGGCTCCGGGTCAGCTACCCCCGGCTCCGCGAGGACCAGCTCCAGAAGTTCGCCTGGACGACCCTCGTCCCGCTCGCGCTCGCGCAGATCGCGCTCACCGGCATCGTGAAGGTGGCGATCCAGCAATGACCCGCCCGTCGCCCGACCACCGCCCCTCGACGACGCCCCCCGGGCGGTCCCGTCCCCTGCCCGGCTCCGGCCTCGCCAAGGGCCTCGCCGTCACGCTCCGCACGATGACGAGGAAGACCGTCACCGCCCGGTACCCGGACGTCCAGCCCGAGCTGCCGCCCCGCACGCGCGGGGTCATCGGACTGTTCGAGGAGAACTGCACCGTCTGTATGCTCTGCGCCCGCGAGTGCCCCGACTGGTGCATCTACATCGACTCCCACAAGGAGACCGTCCCGGCCGCCGCCCCCGGCGGCCGCGAGCGCAGCCGGAACGTCCTCGACCGGTTCGCCATCGACTTCTCGCTCTGCATGTACTGCGGCATCTGCATCGAGGTGTGCCCGTTCGACGCGCTGTTCTGGTCACCGGAGTTCGAGTACGCGGAGACCGACATCCACGAGCTGACCCACGAACGCGACAAGCTCCGCGAGTGGATGTGGACGGTCCCCGAACCGCCCGCGCTCGACCCGCGCGCGGAGGAACCGAAGGAGATCGCCGCGGCCCGCAAGGCGGCCGAGAAGGCAGCGGCGGCGGCCGAGAAGGCGGTCGCGGAGGCCGCGGCCCAGGAGGACCAGGCGTGATCCCGGCAGTCACCACGGCGGTGGCCACGGCCACCGCCGCACAGCAGCAGACCCACGGCTTCCTCTCCCCGACGGGCGTCGAGATCGCCTTCGTCCTGGTCGGACTCGTCACCCTCGGCGCGGCCGTCGTCACGGTCACCACCCGGCAGCTCGTGCACGCCGCGCTCTGGCTGGTCGTGGCGCTCGGCGGCCTCGCCGTCGAGTACCTGCTCCTGACGGCCGAGTTCATCGCCTGGGTCCAGGTCCTGATCTACGTCGGCTCCGTCGTCGTCCTCCTCCTCTTCGGCCTCATGCTCACCAAGGCCCCCATCGGACGCTCCCCGGACGCCGACTCCGGCAACCGGCCGGTCGCCCTCGCGGTCGCCGTGACCGCCGCGGTCGCCCTCGTCTGGGTCGTCGTCGACGCGTTCCGCGCGACCTGGATCGACCTGGACGGAGCCGTCCAGGGCTCCACCGAGGTGACCGGCTCGATCCTCTTCCGGCACTGGGTCCTGCCGTTCGAGGCGCTGTCCGTGCTCCTGCTCGCCGCCCTGGTCGGCTCCATCGTGCTGTCCCGGAAGGCCGGGAAGACGGCTGAGAAGGCGGCCGGGAAGACGGCCGGGAAGACGGTCGAGGAGACGGCCGGGAAGACGGCCGAGAAGAAGGACAAGGACGGGGAGAACTGATGCACCTCGCCTATCCGGCGGTCCTCGCCGCCCTCCTCTTCTGCGTCGGCGTCTACGGCGTCCTCGCCCGCCGCAACGCGATCCTGGTCCTGATGTCCGTCGAGCTGATGCTCAACGCCGTCAACCTGAACCTGGTCGCCTTCGACGTCTGGCTCCGCGACGCCCTCCACGCCGGACAGGCCCTCACCCTCTTCACCATCGCCGTCGCCGCCGCCGAGATCGGCATCGGCCTCGCGATCGTCCTGATGGTGTACCGCAACCGGGGCACCGCGGACATCGACCGGCTCCGCGACACGGCGGAGCACCCCGGCCCCGGCTCCCCGGACGACCCGCCCGTGACCCGTACCGACGAGACGCCCACCGGCGAGAAGGCCGAGGCCACCGCGTGACCACCACGACCCTGGCCGTCCTCGTCCCGCTCCTGCCGTTCCTCGGCGCCGCCGCCGGACTCCTCCTCGGCCGGAAGGCGCCCGGATTCGTCCGCCCGCTGGCCGTGCTGCCGACGCTCGCCGCCGCCGTCCTGGCCGTCCTCGTCGCCTTCCGGCAGGGCGGCGGGAAGGCGATCGACGCCGCCACCCAGCTGACCCCCACCGGCTCGGTCCCGATCGACCTGGCCCTCCACATCGACGGCTTCGCGGCCCTCGTCGCCGTCCTCGTCGGCGTGGTCGCCACCTGTGTGCAGATCTACTCGACCGGCTACCTCCGCGAGGACCCGCGCTACCCCTCGTACGCCGCGCTCGTCTCCCTCTTCACCGCCGCGATGCTGCTCGTCGTCTACTCCGGCGACCTGATGGTCCTCCTCGTCGGCTGGGAGGTCATGGGCATCTGCTCGTACTTCCTCGTCGGCCACTACTGGGAGACCCCCGAGGCGCGCGCCGCCTCCCTGAAGGCCTTCCTCGTCACCAAGCTCGGTGACGTCCCCTTCCTCATCGGCCTCTTCGCGCTCGCCGCCGACGCGGGCACCTTCCGCATCACGGGCGTCCTCGGCGCCGTCGCGAGCGGCGGCCTCGACCACCCCACCCTGATCGCGCTGCTGCTGCTCGCCGGTGTCGCGGGCAAGTCGGCGCAGTTCCCGCTGCACACCTGGCTCCCCGACGCCATGGCCGGACCCACCCCCGTCTCCGCGCTCATCCACGCGGCGACGATGGTCGCCGCCGGCATCTACTTCACCGCCCGGCTGCTGCCCGTCTTCGCCGCCTCCGCCGCCGCCATGACGGTGCTCGCGGTGATGGCCGCGATCACCATGGTCGGCTCGGCGCTCGCCGCCCTCGCCCAGGACGACATCAAACGCGTCCTGGCCTACTCGACGATCGGCCAGCTCGGCTACATGGCCGGTGCCCTCGCCGTCGGCGACCGGGGCGCCGCCGTCTTCCACCTCCTCTCCCACGCCGCCTTCAAGGCGCTCCTCTTCCTCGCCGCGGGCACCGTCATCCACGCCGCCGGGACGAACTCGCTGACCGCGATGTCCCGTGTGAGCGGCCTCGCCAAGCGCGTCCCGGACGCGTACTGGACGATGACCGTCGCCCTGCTCGCGCTCGCCGCGATCCCGCCGTTCGCGGGCTTCTTCTCCAAGGAGGCCGTCCTGGTGGCCGCCGAGCACACCGCACTCGGCGAACGGACCGTCGCCCCCGCCGGGGCGGGCTGGACCGTCCTCGTCGCCGGGCTCCTGACCGCCCTCCTCACCGCCGCCTACGCGCTCCGCCTCTGGCTGCGGACCTTCCGGGGCCGGGGCCCGGCCGTCCCGGACCACGGCCGCCAGCCGATCGCCATGACCGCCGTCCTGTGGGTCCTCGCGATCCCCTCCCTCGGCTTCGGCCTGACCGCCGCCCCTCTCGGCGACTGGTTCGACGGCGGCGCCCTCACCCCGACGCTCACCACCGCCGTCCTCGGCACCGGGCTCGCCGTCGCCGGAGCGGCCGTCACCTACGCGCTCTGGCGCACCCTCGCCGCCAGGACCCCGGCCGCCGCCCCCGCCCCGCACGTCGACCTGGACCGCCCGGACACCGACGCCGGTCTCGTCGAGGCCGAGGCGCTACGGCTGCCGCACCCCGCCGAAGACCCGGCCGACCCCGGCCGCGCCCTCCTGGGCCCGCTGTACGGCCCGGCCGCCGACGGCTTCCACCTGGACACCGTCCACCGGACCCTCTTCGTCCGGCCCGTCCTCGCCGCCGCCTCCCTGGTCCGCTTCCTGGACCGCGAGGTCGTCGACACCTATGTGAGCGGGGCCGCGGGCTCCGCCAAGGTCCTCGGCCGGCTCGTCCGCCGCGCCCAGACCGGCAACGTGCAGACCTATCTCAGCGCCCTGCTCGCCGGCTCCGTCGTCCTGGCGATCGTCGCCGTCGCCCTCGCCAACGCCGTCGCCGGAGCGTGAGCCGTGCTCGACATCCCCGAATCCGTGATGCAGTTCCTTCTCGTGGCGCTCGTCGTCGGGCCGCTCGTCGGCGCCGCCGCCGCCTTCCTCCCCGCCCCGCCGGGGCTGAAGGGGAGGTCGCCCGAGCAGGCCGTCCTCCGGCACGGTGTCACCGTCACCGGCGCGGTCCTCCTCGGCGCGATCGTCCTCGTCCTCGGCTTCGACCACGACCAGCCGTCGAGGATGCAGGCCACCACGGACATCAGCTGGATCAGGGCACTCGACGTGCGCGTCCACCTCGGTGTCGACGGCATCTCCCTCCCCCTCCTGGTCCTGACCGCGCTCCTGGCCTTCCTCTGCGCGCTGTACAGCTACTACAAGATGCCCGAGGGCCCGTCCCCCAAGGCCTTCGTCGCCCTGCTCCTCGTCCTGGAGTCCGGCACCCTCGCCACCTTCGCCGTCCTCGACCTCGTCCTGTTCTTCCTGGCCTTCGAGACGGTCCTCGTCCCGATGTACTTCCTCATCGCCCGCTGGGGCGGAGGGGCCCGGCGCGCCGCCGCCTGGAAGTTCATCCTCTACACGCTGCTCGGCTCGGTCGTCATGCTGCTCGGCCTGCTCCTCATCGGCGTGAAGGCGGGCACCTTCGACATGGTGGCACTGGCCACGGACAACGGCCGGGGACTGACCGCGTCGGTGCAGGTCGTCGCCGTCCTGGCGATCGCGCTCGGGCTCGCCGTGAAGACCCCGATGTGGCCGCTGCACAGCTGGCTCCCGGACGCCCACACCGCCGCCCCGACGGTCGGCTCGGTGCTCCTCGCCGGAGTGCTGCTCAAGATGGGCACGTACGGCTTCGTCCGGATCGTGCTGCCGATCGCCCCCGACGGGATGCGGACCTTCGCCCCGTACCTCGCGGCCTTCGCCGTCGTCGGGATCGTCTACGGTTCGCTCGCCTGCCTCGCCCTGGTCCGGCCCGGCAACAAGGGCGACCTCAAGCGGCTCGTCGCGTACTCCTCCGTCGGCCACATGGGCTTCGTCCTCCTCGGCATCGCCACCATGACCCCCACCGGCGTCAACGGCGCCCTCTTCGCCAACATCGCCCACGGCCTCGTCACCGGCCTGCTGTTCTTCCTGGTCGGCGCGGTCAAGGACCGGTACGGCACCGCCGACCTCGACACCCTCGCCGGGGCCACCGGCGCCGCCCTCTACGGCCGGGCCCCCCGCCTCGGCGCGCTCCTCGCGTTCGCCGCCGTCGCCTCCCTCGGCCTGCCGGGGCTCGCCGGGTTCTGGGGCGAGATGCTGGCCCTGTTCGGCGCCTTCGACCCGGCCGAGGGCCTCAGCCGCCCCGCGTTCCTCACCTTCATGGCGATCGGCGCGTTCGGCACCCTCCTCACCGCCGCCTATCTGCTCCTCGTCGTCCGCCGGGTCTGCATGGGCGGCCCCCGGCCCGCGGGCGAGCCGCCGATCGCGGACGTCCAGGGGTACGAGTTCGCCGCCTGGACCCCGCTCGTCGCCCTCACCGTCCTCGCCGGACTCTGGCCCGCGGTCCTCCTCGGCCTCACCGACCCGGCCGTCCAGAAGCTCCTCGCCGGAGGCACCCAGTGACCCCGTCGCTCGTCCAGTCCGTCGACTGGCTCACGATCGCGCCCCCGACCCTGACGGCCGTGACCGCCCTCGTGGTCCTCGTCGCGGACCTGTTCCTCCCCGAGGGCCGCAAGGCCGTCCTCGGCTGGACGGCGACCGGCGGTCTGGCCGCCTCCCTCGCGCTCCTGGTGCCGCTGCGGGCCGGTGACCGCTCGACGTTCTGCCTGACGGCCGACACCCAGGTCAGGGCGTGCAGCTACACCGCCGACCACTTCACCCTCGTCATCCAGCTCCTGGTCCTCGGCGGCGCGCTCGTCACCGCGCTGCTCTCCTTCACCGAGACCCGCGAGAGGCTCCCGGCGGGCGAGTTCTGGTTCCTGCTCCTCGCCTCGGCCGCCGGAGCCGCCCTGCTGCCCGCCTCCCGGGACCTGGCGACCCTCGTCGTCGCCCTCGAAGTCGCCTCGCTGCCCGCGTTCGCGCTCGTCGGCCTCAAGCGCGGCGACCGCAGGTCCGGTGAGGCGGCGCTCAAGTTCTTCCTGTCGTCGGTCACCGCGACCGCCGTCACCCTGCTCGGTGTGAGCTTCGTCTACGCGGCGACCGGCACCCTCCACCTCACCGAGCTGGCCCACCGCCTCGACGACGTGCCCCCTCAGCTCCAGACCCTCGTCGGGACGGGCGTGGCCCTCACCCTGGTCGGCTTCGCCTTCAAGACGGCCGCCGTCCCCTTCCACTTCTGGGTCCCCGACACCTACGTCGGCGCCCCGCTGCCGGTGGCCGCCTACCTCTCGGTCGTCGGCAAGGCCGTCGGCTTCACCGGGCTCATCCTGGTGACCGTCGTCGCCTTCCCCTCGTACGCGGACGTGTGGGGGCCCGCGCTCGCCGTCCTGGCCGCGCTGACCATGACCGCGGGCAACGTCGCCGCCCTGCGCCAGTCGTCCACGCGCGCGTGGAGCGCGGTACGGCTCCTCGCCTGGTCGTCCGTCGCCCAGGCGGGCTACCTCCTGGTGCCGATCGCCGCCGCCGCGTACTCCGGCGACCACCAGATCGGCGCCACCGTCGCGTACGCCCTGATGTACGCCGTCGTGAACCTCGGCGCGTTCGCGGTGGTCGCGCTGGTCGCCCGCCGCCACCCGCAGAACCGCCTCGCCGACCACCGGGGCCTGTTCGCGACGGCCCCCGCCGCCGCCCTCGCGCTCGCCTTCTTCCTGCTGAACCTGGCCGGTCTGCCCCCGGGTATCATCGGCCTCTTCGCCAAGGTGACCGTCTTCTCGGCGGCCATTGACGCGGGCCTCGGCTGGCTGGCCGTGGTCATGGCCCTGAACGTCGTGATCGCGCTGTACTACTACCTCCGCTGGACCGCGCTGCTGTTCCGCGCTCCCGAGGGCGGGACCGTTCCCCACCGGGCCCCCGTGCCGGTCACCGCGGCGATCGCGCTGACCGTCGCCGCCGGAGTCGTCCTGTCGGGTTATCCGCAGTTCGCCCTCCGCTTCGCCGCGAACAGCCTGTTCTGACCCCCAGAACCGTTCCGTCCCCCCCCCACAGGAAAAAACCGAGGAGCTTCACCCCGTGCTGAACGGATTCAAGGACTTCATCCTTCGCGGGAACGTCATCTCGATGGCCATCGGCCTGGCCGTCGGAACCGCGTTCACGGCCGTCGTCACCGGCTTCAGCAAGGCGTTCATCACCCCGCTCATCGGTCTCGCCACCGGCACCGTCGGCAACTTCAACGACGCCCAGTTCCACGTCGGCAGGACCGTCTTCCCCTACGGTCTGGCGATCTCCGCCGCCATCGCCTTCGTGATCACCGCGGCCGTCCTCTACTTCCTGATCGTCGCCCCGCTGGCGAAGGTCCAGGACAGGTTCGCCAAGGCGGAGGCCGCCGACCCCAAGGCCGAGAAGCGCGACTGCCCCCGCTGCTTCACCGAGATCCCGGCCATCGCCACCCGCTGCGCCCACTGCACCAGCGAGGTCGAGCCCGTCGCCACGCCGCTGGAGCACACCAAGGTCCCCGCGGCCCGCTGATCACCCGGACGGCTCACACCGCTCCCCGGTACGGCCGGGGGAACCGCAGCTTCCCGCCTGGCGTTGACCAGTACGGAAGGGTCCACTGGACGAGTGGACGACCACGAAGCAAAGGGTTCCCCTGCCGCACCACTTGGAGGGCGTACCGTGCACCGCCGGCACAACGGGCTGAGGACCGCCGTACTCCTCGGAGGGCTCTCCGCCCTCATCATCGTCATCGGCAGCTTCTTCGGGCGTACGGGACTGATCGTCGCGCTCGTCGTGGCGCTCGGCACCAACGCGTACGCGTACTGGAACAGCGACAAGCTGGCGCTCCGGGCCATGCGGGCCCGCCCGGTCAGCGAATTCGAGGCCCCCGCCCTCTACCGGATGGTGCGGGAGCTCTCCACCCAGGCCCGTCAGCCCATGCCACGGCTGTACATCTCGCCGACCCAGGCGCCGAACGCCTTCGCGACCGGCCGCAATCCGCGCAACGCCGCCGTCTGCTGCACCGAGGGCATCCTCGCGATCCTGGACGAGCGCGAACTGCGCGGGGTCATCGGCCATGAGCTGAGCCACGTCTACAACCGGGACATCCTCATCTCCTCGGTCGCCGGAGCACTCGCCTCGGTGATCATGTTCCTGGTGAACTTCGCCTGGCTGATCCCCATCGGCCGCTCCAACGACGACGACGGACCGGGGCTGCTCGGGATGCTCCTGATCATGATCCTGGGCCCGATCGCCGCCTCGGTGATCCAGCTCGCCATCTCCCGCTCCCGCGAGTACGAGGCCGACGCCTCCGGCGCGCAGCTCACCGGCGACCCGCTCGCCCTGGCCAGTGCCCTGCGCAAGCTGGAAGCGGGCACCAAGCAGCTGCCGCTGCCCCCCGAGCCCCGGATCGAGACCGCGAGCCACATGATGATCGCCAACCCGTTCCGTCCGGGGCAGGGACTCTCCAAGATGTTCTCCACCCATCCGCCGATGGCCGAGCGCATCGCCCGGCTCGAGAAGATGGCAGGTCACCGCCCGTGAAGACGATCCTGAACGTCATATGGCTGGTCCTCTGCGGATTCTGGATGTTCCTCGGCTACATGCTGGCGGGCGTCCTGCTCTGCATCACGATCATCGGCATACCCTTCGGCCTCGCCGCCTTCCGCATCGGCCTCTACGCCCTGTGGCCCTTCGGCCAGACCGTCGTGGACCGCGGTGACGCCGGAGCCCCCTCCTGCGTCGGCAACGTCCTCTGGCTGATCCTGGCGGGCTGGTGGCTCGCTCTCGGCCACATCACCACCGGCATCGCCCTCTGCCTCACGATCATCGGCATCCCGCTGGGCATCGCGAACTTCAAGATGATCCCGGTCTCGCTGCTGCCCCTCGGCAAGGAGATCGTCCCCAGCGACCAGGCGTATCCGGCGTACGGCCGACAGGGCCACTGAGCCCGGTGCACCACCCCCGGTACGCGCTCCTCTCCGGCCGTCACGCGCTCGCGCTCTGCGAGGACGTCGACGGGCTGTACGGCGAGCCCGCCCCGCCGCCCCGCGCCGTCCACGAGATCCGCGGCTGCGAACCCCGGGGCGAACTCGCCCGAGCCGTCACCGAGGCGGTCGTCGAGGGCACCGCCCCGCTCGGCACCCTCCACGTCCGCACCCACGACGGCCTCGTCTGGCGCTTCGGCGACTGCCGCGTCCTCGGCGCCCGCGGCGACGTCGTCACCGTCGAGTCCACGGGCGGCCCCCGCCGCTCGTACGGGAGACCCACGGGGGCGACCGAGCACACCGGGGCGACCGAGCACACCGGGGCCACCGGGGCCGACACCGAGGACCCCGCCGTCCCCTGCGGCAACATCGTCCCCGCCACCCCCTCGCCGCCGGAGACCCGCACCCACACCGAGGTCACCTTCCTGGGCTGCTCGCCGCGCGGCGGCCTGCGGGACGCCCTCGCGGCCGGTGCCGAGGAGTACGGGGCCGTCCGCTACCAGGTCCTCGGCCACTTCGGCGACGACCACCACGAGGCCGAGGCGGGCCGCGTCACCGGCTGGGACACCTCCGTCCGCCGCCACGGCCTGACGGACCTCACCGTCGCCTTCCCGCGCGCGGGCCTGATACCGCACCGGACCCGGGAGGTCTGGGAACTGTGGCACCGCGACCGGCCCGCCGAGCCCGGGACCTGGCGCCGCTTCACCGGCGCCGCCCGCGCCGAGTGGCTGCGCCAGGCGGTCCGCCACTCGTACGACGTCCCCGAGATCGTCCCCGGCACCACGTACCACCTCGACGGCACCGACGCCGTCGACGAGGACGCCCTGCGCTGCGCCCTCGGCGAGGCCGTCCACGGCCCCGGCCGCACCCTCTGCGCCGGGACGCCCCGGGCCCTCGGCCGGCTCCTCGCGGACACCACCCTCGTCTGGCACCGCTCCGACGTGTCCCGCGCCTGCCTGGGCGTCCAGCCGTGGAGCGGCCCCCGCCCGGCGACCTTCCAGGAGTACACCGACGGCCTCAGGGCGGCGGGAGTCCGGCTCGTCCTCGAATGAAATCCGTCCGCGAAAGCGAACGGGAGCAAAGCCGGACAGGTCGGGCCCGTGGCTACCACGGGGCGCGGAAACGGACACGGCGAGCCCCTCCCGCATATGTTCCGGGATACCAGTACGACGAAACGACAGTAGGACTGAGAAGGCATCGCACGAGTCTCTCCGCCCGGTCGCGATCGAGACGGCCACGCACAGAGCGGAAGCCCGCCGTCCCGCCCCGAACGCCCTCCAGGGACGAACCACCCCATTTGCGAGCGCGCACAGCGGGAAGTCGGGAGAGTCAGGGGAGGTCCTGGAGTCCGGTCTCCCGCAGGGTGATGTTGAGCCGGCCGGTCAGCCCGAGCGCGGGGTCGGCCGTCCCCGAGAGGACCTTGGGCACCCCGTGATGGACCCACCGCGAGGGCCCGCCGAACACGAACAGGTCCCCGGACGCCAGCTCGACGTCCCGGTACGGCCGCCCCCTGCCCTCCTCGTTGCCCAGCCGGAACACACACCGGTCCCCGAGGCTCAGCGACACCACCGGCGCACCCGAACGCTCCTCCCGGTCCTGGTGCATCCCCATCCGCGCCCCCGGCGCGTAGAAGTTCACCAGCGCGGTGTCCGGCGTGAAACCCCCGTCGTCGCCGTACGCCTCCGCGACCGCCTCCCGGCCGAGCGCCACGAGCGTGTCGGGCACCGGCACGGCGACCGCGTCGAGATAGCGGTACGGCACCCAGCGACGGCCCAGACACAGCGAACGCACCGACATCACGCCCCCGCCGGGCAGCTCGGTCCGCCGGTAGGGCACCGGCCCCCGCCCCCACTCCCGGCAGGCATCCACCAGCTCCCGCTGGCGCGCGGACGACAGCCACCCGGGTACGTGCACCGCGCCCGGCGCCACCGTGGCCCGCTCGCGCGGGAACAGTCCCTCGGTCACCCCAGGGCCCCCTCCAGGCCCAGCAGCCGCTCCTTGCGGTCGAGCCCGGCCGCGTACCCGCGCAGGCTCCCGTCCGCCCCGACCACCCGGTGGCAGGGCCGCACCACGAGCAGCGGATTGCGCCCGATCGCGGTCCCCACGGCCCGTACCCCGGTGCCCGGCGAGCCGACCCGCCGGGCGATCTCCCCGTACGAGACGGTCGTGCCGTACGGGATCTCCTCCAGGGCCGCCCAGACGCGCCGCTGGAACACGGTCCCCGCGTCCTCGGCGAACGGCAGGTCGAACCGGTCGCGGCGCCCGTCGAAGTACTCGCCCAGCTGCCCGGCGGCCTCCGCGAAGGCCCCGGGCGCGGCCGTCCACCCGTCCTCGACCCCGGCGCCGCCCTTCTGCCCCGGCAGGGACAGCGAGCGCAGCACGGCGCGGCCCTCTCCCACGGGCTCCCCGACGAGCAGCATCTCGCCCAGGGGGCCGCTGACGTACGCGTACACGGTCATGGCTGGTTCCTCTCCCGCACAGGTCTTCCTCCTCCAGTGTGCGGGGCCCGCCCGGTCCGGAGCTGGCGGAAATCGGACACGAGCCTGGACGCTCCGGCGGAGGTCCCCCGCACCGGATCACGCCCCGGCCGCCCCGCCCGCGCCACCGCCCGGAGCGGCGGGCGCGCGGGCCGCGATCCGGTCCGCGAGCCCCGCGTAGTCCGTCGGCCCGCCGCAGAGCCGCCGCACCGAGGCCAGCCCCACACCGGCCTGACCGGTCGCCTCGACGGCCGCCCGGGAGGCGACGTGGAAGTGCCACTGGCCGATGTCGAGCGGGTCGTACGCGGAGTGGTCACGCGCGATGTGGAGGGCGAAGACGTACACGTCGGCGTTGTACGACTGCTCCGCCGCGCTGCCGCCCTCGGGGGTCCAGACCCGTCCGCGCAGCCGGGAGAAGCGGATGTCCGACAGCCGGGCCTGCGGCCACGCCTGGAGGTAGGCGCTCGTCTTCACCTCGATCCTGAGGCCGTCCGGCGCCAGGACGTCGAAGCTCTCCCACTCGGTGTTCCGCCGGACCGCGCCCACCGCCCGGTGCACCAGGAACTCCGCGAGCAGCCCCCGGGTGGTGTTGCTCCGCAGATCGGGCAGCGCGTAACGCCAGAAGTCCAGCACCGTCCCCGCGTCCGCGCCCCGGAAGGGCTCGTCACCCCGGAACGGCGCCGGTTCGGCGGGAGTGAGCCAGGTGTCGTCCGAGGCGGGGCCGAAGGTCATGCGGTCAGCCTGCCACCCGCCCGCGCGACCGGACGGACCAGGCGCGACCGGCCGCACCCGCCGACGCCACCGTCACGACCCGCCCCCGAGAGCGGCCGGACGGCCCGAGGGCACGGCACGCACGTCTCCCGTGCCCGCCGTGCCCTCGACCCGCGCTCCGGCCCGGAGCACCGACGTCCCCGTGGACCGCGACGGCCTCAGCGGTAGTTCACGAACTGGATCGCGAAGTCGAAGTCCTTGCCCTTGAGCAGCGCCTGGACGGCCTGCAGGTCGTCCCGGCTCTTCGAGCTGACGCGCAGTTCGTCGCCCTGCACCTGCGCCTTGACGCCCTTGGGGCCCTCGTCCCGGACGACCTTCGCGACCTTCTTGGCGTTCTCCTGGGAGATGCCCTCCTGGACGGAGGCGAAGAGCTTGTACTCCTTGCCGGACAACTGCGGGTCACCCTCGACGTCCAGCGACTTGAGGGAGATCCCGCGCTTGATCAGCTTGGACTGGAAGATGTCGAGGATCGCCAGGACGCGCTCCTCGCCGCTCGCCTGCATGAGGATCTTCTCGCCCGACCAGGAGATCGAGGCGTTGGTGCCCTTGAAGTCGTAACGCTGCGAGATCTCCTTCACGGCCTGGTTGAGGGCGTTGTCGACCTCCTGCCGCTCGACCTTGGACACGATGTCGAAACTGGAGTCGGCCATGAACTCGTGGCTCCTTGCTCGGATGCTGTGGGATACAGCCCAAAGCCTAGGGGGTGAGCCGGGGCCGGAACCGCTGATCAATCCGGTGGCGGAGCACCCCCGGGGATCAGGTATCGTTTACGTCGTTGCCACGGAACACCGCAGCAAAGCGGAGCTCCACGGCAGCGATCTCATGGCGATGTGCCCGAGTGGCCAATGGGAGCGGACTGTAAATCCGTCGGCTTAGCCTACCCAGGTTCGAATCCTGGCGTCGCCACGTGAAGAAGGTCCCCGGTGTTCGCACCGGGGACCTTCACTCGTTTCCGGCGGCCCCTCCCGCCGACCCCTTCGCGGGGCCCGGTTCAGTTGCCCGCCACGTCCTTCACCGCGACCGACAGCGGCGTCGAGCCCGCGACCAGTTCCAGGGTCAGGCCCGCCGTCGCCGGAGTGTCCAGGAGTTCGGCGATCGTCGCCGCCACGTCGTCCCGGGGCACCGGACCCCGGCCCGTCGCGGCGCCCAACCGGACCGTGCCCTTCCCCGCGTCGTCCGTCAGCGCCCCCGGCCGCAGGATCGTCCAGTCCAGCGCCGGACGTGACCTGACCTCGTCGTCCGCCGCCCCCTTCGCCCGCAGGTACGCGTCGAAGACCTCGTCCCCCGGATGCCCCGCGTCCGCCCCCATCGACGAGACCACGACGAACCGCCGCACCCCCGCCCGCTCCGCCGCGTCGGCGAACAGCACCGCCGCCGCCCGGTCCACCGTGTCCTTGCGGTCCGCCCCGCTGCCCGGCCCCGCGCCCGCCGCGAAGACCGCCGCGTCCGCGCCCCGCAGTACCTCCGCGACCTCCGCGACCGGCGCCGACTCCAGGTCCAGCACCACGGGCTCCGCACCCGCCTCCCGCAGGTCCCCCGCCTGTTCCGGTCTGCGGACGATCCCCACCGGTTCGTGCCCGGCGGCCGAGAGCAGCCTCTCCAGGCGCAGGGCGATCCGTCCGTGTCCTCCAGCGATGACGATGCGCATACTCACGACCGTACGACGGGACCGGCCGGAGGGCCCCCCGGCTCCGGCGGACGCTCCGGCCGCGCCTGCCTCGGCAGGTCGAGCGCCGCCGCCGAGTCGCAGTACTCCCGCACCGCGCTCGTCCGCGCCACCACCCGCCCCCGGTGCACCACGATCCGGCTGTACGCCAGCGACAGCACCCCCGAGAGGCGCCCGCCCCGCACCGCCACCAGCTCCGCCGGGAAACCGGCCTCCACCCGCACCTCCGGCAGCCCCATCACCGCCCGTGCCTCCGTGCTCACCGCCCCGTACGCCTCCTCCGCCCGCAGCCCCCCGAGCGAGGCCAGCAGGTACGCCGCCTCCAGCGGATCGCCCCGCCCCACCGGGTTCGCCACGTCCCGCAGCGCCCCGCTGCCCGCCGCGACCCGCACCCCCGCCGCCCGGAGCAGCCGCACCGGGGCGACCCCGCGCCGCTCGGTGTTCCCGCAGCCGCCCTGTGGCAGGCACACCACCGCCACCCCCGCCGCCGCGAGCCCGTCGGCCGCCCGCCGCGCCGCCTCCAGCGGCAGCCGTCCGAGCCCCGCGCCCGGCCCGATCGTCACCCCGGGCCGCAGCCCCCCGGCCATCGCCGCGAGCCGCGCGAGCCGCGCCGGGTCCCCGCCGTCCGTGTGCAGGTCCACCGGGACACCGTGCTCGGCGGCCACGTCGAGGACCGCCTCCACGTACCCGGAGGGGTCGGGGTCGAGGTCCGGGCAGCCGCCGACCACGCCCGCACCCATCCTCACCGCGTCCCGCAGCATCGCCAGGCCGTCCGCGCCCGCCACCCCGGTGAGCAGCCGGGGCACGGCCACGGCGGTCAGGTCCACGAGCCCGCGCAGCGAGCGCCGGGCCCGGAGCACCGCCTTGAGCGGCCCGAGCTCCTGCACGTCCCCGGTCCGCACGTGCGCGCGCAGTGCGGTCGCCCCGTGGCCCAGCTGGAGCAGCGCCGCCTCGGTGGCCCGCCGCTGCACCTCGTCGGGGGCGTACGAGACGGGGCCGGGGGAGTCGGCGGAGAGGGCGGTGTCGGCGTGGGCGTGGGGTTCGGCGGCGGCGGGCAGCAGCAGATAGCCGGTGAGGTCGACCCGGGCTCCGACGGTGGTGAGGCTCCCGGCGGTGCCGACGGCCTCGATACGGCCGCCGGCCATGCGGACGTCGACGGTCCGTCCGTCGGTGAGCCGGGCGTGGGAGAGCAGGAGCGAGGTCGTGTCGGCGGTGGTGGCACCGTCCTCGGGCGGCGGCTGGGGCTGCTTGCTGTCGGCTGACATCGGGCTCCTCAAGGCTCCTCAAGATCAAGATCACGCAGCGTGGGCCCGAGCCTAGGGGCGCCCGGACCGAGCTTCGAGGAGGAACGCAATAGTCGTACCGATGAGGCCACGAGTGGCGTACGAGACACCTGAGGACGCCCTGGTGGGGACCCCCGTGGGGGTACCGGGAAACGGATTTGGGTGATGGGCGGGGGACCGTGTAATGTCTTCCTCGCTCGCCCCAATAGCTCAGTCGGTAGAGCGTCTCCATGGTAAGGAGAAGGTCTACGGTTCGATTCCGTATTGGGGCTCTGGTGAGAGGGATTCCGCTTTCGGGCGGGATCCGGATCATCAAAGCGGTGTAGCTCAGTCGGTAGAGCAAGCGGCTCATAATCGCTGTGTCACCGGTTCAAGTCCGGTCACCGCTACACACGGTAGCCGATTGCGGGGTCGGTCCTTCGATCGGCTACCCTTTTATGCGTTCATCCGTCCCACCGTCCGTCCAAGGAGCACTCACGTGGCTGCCACCGACGTCCGCCCGAAGATCACGCTGGCCTGCGTGGAGTGCAAGGAGCGGAACTACATCACCAAGAAGAACCGGCGTAACGACCCGGACCGACTTGAGATGAAGAAGCACTGCCCTCGCTGCAACTCTCACACGGCGCACCGCGAGACGCGCTAACCAGGCTCGTACACGAGGCCGTCCCCACTCGGGGGCGGCCTCGTGTCGTTTGTCGGCAACAGATCCAGGAGGTACGAGCCCATGGCGCTCGACCAGTCCTTCGTGGGCCGGACCTATCCGCCCACCGCGCCCTACGAGGTCGGCCGCGAGAAGATCCGCGAGTTCGCCGAGGCGATCGGCGACGCGAATCCCGCGTACACCGACACCGAGGCGGCCGGGGCGCTCGGGCACCCCGATGTGATCGCCCCGCCCACCTTCGTGTTCGCCATCACGTTCAAGGCGGCCGGCGCGGTCGTCGAGGACCCGCAGCTCGGCCTGGACTACAGCCGCGTCGTGCACGGCGACCAGAAGTTCGCCTACACCCGGCCCGTCCGCGCCGGGGACCGGCTCTCGGTCACCTCCACCATCGAGGCGATCAAGTCCCTCGCGGGCAACGACATCGTGGACATCCGCGGCGACGTCCACGACGCCTCCGGCGAACACGTCGTGACCGCCTGGACCAAGCTCGTGTCCCGCGCACCCGAGGGGGCCTGACCATGACCGCGAAGATCGCCTACGACGAGGTCGAGGTCGGCACCGAGCTGCCCGCGGGCAGCTTCCCCGTGACGCGCGCCACGCTCGTCCAGTACGCCGGGGCCTCCGGCGACTTCAACCCCATCCACTGGAACGAGAAGTTCGCGGTGGAGGTCGGCCTCCCCGACGTCATCGCCCACGGCATGTTCACCATGGCCGAGGCGGTCCGGGTCGTCACCGACTGGGCCGGTGACCCCGCCGCCGTCGTCGAGTACGGCGTCCGCTTCACCAAGCCGGTCGTCGTCCCGAACGACGGAACCGGTGCCGTGATCGAGGTCTCGGCCAAGGTCGCGGCCAAACTGGACGACCGCCGGGTCCGCGTCGACCTCACCGCGACCTGCGCCGGCCAGAAGGTCCTGGGGATGAGCCGGGCCGTGGTCCAGCTGGGCTGAGGGCCGACAAGGGTACGTAATCCATTACGCACGCAATGGATTACGTACCCTTGGCCCCGTGCAGCTCCTCAACGACGCCCCCCTCGCCCCCCTGACCACCTTCCGGCTCGGCGGGCCCGCCGCCCGGCTCGTCACGGCCACCACGGACGACGAGGTGGTCGCGGCCGTCCGCGAGGCCGACGCCGCCGGGACACCGCTGCTGGTCGTCGGCGGCGGCTCCAACCTCGTCATCGGGGACGCGGGCTTCGACGGCACCGCGCTGCGCGTCGCCACCACCGGCTTCACCCTGGACGGCACCCGGCTCGAACTCGCCGCCGGTGAGGTCTGGACGGACGCCGTAGCCCGGACCGTCGAAGCCGGACTGGCCGGGATCGAGTGCCTGGCCGGCATCCCCGGCTCGGCGGGCGCCACCCCGATCCAGAACGTCGGTGCCTACGGGCAGGACGTCTCCGCCACCGTGACCGAGGTCGTCGCGTACGACCGGCACGCGGGGGAGACCGTCACCCTCAGCAACGCCGAGTGCGCCTTCTCGTACCGGCACAGCCTCTTCAAGGAGCACCCCGAGCGGTACGTGGTGCTGCGGGTCCGCTTCGAGCTGGAGGACGCGGACGGGATGTCCGCCCCGCTCAAGTACCCGGAGACCGCCCGCGCCCTCGGCGTGGAGGCGGGGGACCGGGTACCGCTGGCGAAGGCCCGCGAGACCGTCCTCGCCCTGCGCGCGGGGAAGGGCATGGTCCTGGACCCGGAGGACCACGACACCTGGTCGGCGGGGTCCTTCTTCACCAACCCGGTCCTCACGGCGCAGGAGTACGAGACCTTCCTCACCCGCGTGGCCGGGCGGCTCGGCGCGGACGTCACCCCGCCCGCCTTCCCGGCGGGCGCGGACGGCGCGGTGAAGACCTCCGCCGCCTGGCTGATCGACCGGGCCGGATTCACCAAGGGGTACGGGACCGGGCCCGCCCGGATCTCCACCAAGCACACGCTCGCGCTCACCAACCGGGGCGCGGCGACCACCGAGGACCTGCTCGCGCTCGCCCGCGAGGTCGTCGCCGGAGTCAGGGACGCCTTCGGGATCACCCTGGTCAACGAGCCCGTGACCGTGGGCGTCAGCCTCTAGGGCGGGCCAGGCGTCGGCAGGCAGGCGGGACTTTCGAAACGCGGCCCGGGGGACGCGGGCCGGGCTCCCGGGGATCAGGCCGCGATCCAGTCGTCGATCCCCGCGAGCAGCTTCGCCCGTACGTCCGGAGGGGCCGCCGAGCCCCGCACCGACTGCCGGGCCAGCTCCGCCAGCTCCTCGTCGGTGAAACCGTGGTGCCGCCGGGCGATCTCGTACTGCGCCGCGAGCCGCGCGCCGAAGAGCAGCGGGTCGTCCGCGCCCAGCGCCATCGGCACCCCCGCCTCGAAGAGCGTCCGCAGGGGCACGTCCTCGTGCTTCTCGTACACCCCGAGCGCCACGTTCGACGACGGGCAGACCTCGCAGGTCACCCCCCGCTCCGCGAGCTTCCGCAGCAGCCGGGGGTCCTCCGCCGACCGCACCCCGTGACCGATCCGGGCCGCCCGCAGGTCGTCCAGGCAGTCCCGCACCGACGCCGGTCCCGTCAGCTCCCCGCCGTGCGGCGCCGCGAGCAGCCCGCCGTCCCGCGCGATGGCGAAGGCCCGGTCGAAGTCCCGCGCCAAGCCCCGCCGCTCGTCGTTGGAGAGCCCGAAGCCGACCACGCCCCGGTCAGCGAACCGCACCGCGAGCCGCGCGAGCGTCCGCGCCTCCAGGGGGTGCTTCATCCGGTTCGCCGCCACCAGGACCCGCATCCCCAGGCCCGTCTCCCGCGAGGCCGCGTCGACCGCGTCGAGGATGACCTCCAGCGCCGGAATGAGCCCGCCGAGATGAGGGGCGTACGAGGTCGGGTCGACCTGGATCTCCAGCCACCCCGAGCCGTCCCTGACGTCCTCCTGGGCCGCCTCGCGCACCAGCCGCTGGATGTCCTCGGGGGAGCGCAGACAGGAGCGGGCGATGTCGTAGAGGCGCTGGAAGCGGAACCAGCCGCGTTCGTCGGTCGCCCGCAGCTTCGGAGGCGTACCGCTCCTGAGCGCCTCGGGGAGGCTCACCCCGTACTTGTCGGCCAGTTCGAGCAGGGTCGAGGGCCGCATCGAACCGGTGAAGTGCAGGTGCAGATGGGCCTTGGGCAGGGTGCTGAGATCGCGGTAGACATGCTCCATCGGCCGATCCTGCCGCACCCGAACGGACGAGAACACCCCGTTTCCCCGATCGGGACCTCGCTAGAACGCAAAAACGGGCCCCGGTTCCGAAGAACCGGGGCCCGTCAGAGCCGTCGCTCGGCGGACCTGACTCAGTCGGTCGCCTCGGCCAGCAGCTTCTGCAGCCGGGACACGCCCTCCACCAGGTCCTCGTCGCCCAGCGCGTACGACAGGCGCAGATAGCCGGGGGTGCCGAAGGCCTCGCCCGGGACGACCGCGACCTCGGCCTCGTCCAGGATCAGGGCCGCCAGCTCGACCGAGGTCTGCGGACGCTTGCCGCGGATCTCCTTGCCGAGCAGCGCCTTCACCGAGGGGTACGCGTAGAACGCGCCCTCCGGCGTCGGGCAGTACACGCCCTCGATCTCGTTCAGCATCCGCACGATCGTCTGACGGCGCCGGTCGAAGGCGGCCCGCATCTCCGCGACGGCGTCCAGGTTCCCCGAGACGGCGGCGAGCGCGGCGACCTGCGCGACATTGCCCACGTTGGAGGTGGCGTGCGACTGCAGGTTCGCCGCGGCCTTCACGACGTCCTTCGGGCCCACGATCCACCCCACGCGCCAGCCGGTCATCGCGTACGTCTTCGCCACACCGTTGACCACGATGCACTTGTCGCGCAGTTCGGGGACGATCGCCGGGAGCGAGGTGAACTTCGCGTCGCCGTAGACCAGGTGCTCGTAGATCTCGTCGGTGAGGACCCACAGGCCGTGCTCGACGGCCCAGCGGCCGATCGCCTCGGCGTCCGCCTCGCTGTAGACCGCGCCGGTCGGGTTGGACGGCGACACGAAGAGGACCACCTTGGTCCGCTCCGTGCGGGCCGCCTCCAGCTGCTCCACCGAGACGCGGTAGCCGGTGGTCTCGTCGGCCACGACCTCCACCGGGACACCGCCCGCGAGCCGGATCGACTCCGGGTACGTCGTCCAGTACGGCGCCGGGACGATGACCTCGTCGCCCGGGTCGAGGATCGCCGCGAACGCCTCGTAGATCGCCTGCTTGCCGCCGTTGGTCACCAGGACCTGGGAGGCGTCGACCTCGTAGCCGGAGTCGCGCAGCGTCTTGGCGGCGATGGCGGCCTTCAGCTCGGGCAGCCCGCCCGCCGGCGTGTAGCGGTGGTACTTCGGGTTCTTGCAGGCCTCGACGGCCGCGTCGACGATGTAGTCCGGGGTCGGGAAGTCGGGCTCACCGGCGCCGAAGCCGATCACCGGGCGCCCGGCGGCCTTGAGGGCCTTGGCCTTGGCGTCGACGGCGAGGGTGGCGGACTCGGAGATCGCACCGATGCGGGCGGAGACCCGACGCTCGGTGGGAGGGGTAGCAGCGCTCATACGGCCCATGGTCCCAGACCGGCTCAGGCCCCGGCACACAGGTTTCACGGACCGGACAGGAGCGGGCATTACCGGTCGTACGCGCGCCCGGCGGCAGGTCCGTCGTGGTTCCTGTTCGACGCGGGGCCCTCCGAGCACGTATGCTCACTGCTCGTTGGCCCGAACCGATCACATCTCACGATGCGGTAGGTTGGGGGCACCAGCAAAGGGTCGTAGCTCAATTGGTAGAGCACCGGTCTCCAAAACCGGCGGTTGGGGGTTCAAGTCCCTCCGGCCCTGCTACACACACCGCCAGGTGTTGTGCGCATGTACGTACTTCATTGCACCGCCGTGCGGCTCCACCCGGGCGCGGCACGGCCGACCCGGAATCAGGTGAGAGATCGTGACGGACGCCGTAGGCTCCATCGACATGCCTGATGCCGATGACGAGAACGCCGAGTCGACGAAGAAGTCCCGCAAGGGCGGCAAGCGCGGCAAGAAGGGCCCTCTGGGCCGTCTCGCGCTCTTCTACCGACAGATCGTCGCGGAACTCCGCAAGGTCGTCTGGCCCACGCGCAGCCAGCTGTCGACGTACACGACCGTGGTGATCGTCTTCGTCGTCATCATGATTGGCCTTGTCACCGTGATTGACTATGGCTTCCAGGAAGCAGTCAAGTACATCTTCGGCTGACTTCTTGTTCCACCCCATCTGTATCGCAGGAAGAAGCAGCCACCGTGTCTGACGCGAACCTGAACGACGCCTCCGAGTCCGCGCCCGTCGAGGACGAGCGGGACATCGTCGAGGCCGCCGAGGAGGACCAGGCGGACGCTGCGGACGACATCGCAGGCGAGGACGCCGAGGGCGCCGCTCTCCCCGTCGAGGACGAGGACGAGCAGGACACCGACGAGGACGTCGAGGTCGCCGAGGGCGACGAGGACGAGACCGTCGAGGCCGAGGAAGAGGCCGTCGAGGCCGAGGAAGAGGCCGTCGAGGCCGAGGACGCCGAAGAAGCCGAAGAAGAGGCCGCCGACTCCGAGGAAGAGACCGAGGAGGCCGAGCCGGCCGCTCCGGTCGACCCGGTCGCCGCGCTCCGCGAGGAACTGCGCACCCTGCCCGGCGAGTGGTACGTCATCCACACCTACGCGGGCTACGAGAAGCGCGTGAAGGCCAACCTGGAGCAGCGCGCCGTCTCGCTCAACGTCGAGGACTTCATCTACCAGGCCGAGGTGCCCGAGGAAGAGATCGTCCAGATCAAGGGCGGCGAGCGGAAGAACGTCAAGCAGAACAAGCTCCCCGGCTACGTCCTCGTCCGCATGGACCTGACGAACGAGTCGTGGGGCGTCGTCCGCAACACCCCCGGTGTCACCGGCTTCGTGGGCAACGCGTACGACCCGTACCCGCTGACCCTGGACGAGATCGTCAAGATGCTCGCCCCGGAGGCCGAGGAGAAGGCCGCCCGCGAGGCCGCCGAGGCCGAGGGCAAGCCGGCTCCGGCCCGCAAGCTCCAGGTGCAGGTCCTGGACTTCGAGGTCGGCGACTCGGTCACCGTCACCGACGGCCCCTTCGCCACCCTCCAGGCGACCATCAACGAGATCAACCCCGACTCGAAGAAGGTCAAGGGCCTGGTCGAGATCTTCGGCCGCGAGACCCCGGTCGAGCTCAGCTTCGACCAGATCCAGAAGAACTGATCCACACAGGTTTCCGACCAGGTCAGAGCAGCTCTCGCAGCCGCTCTGACCTGCTCGGTTTTTAGCCGCGCGTGTATACCCGTTATCGTTGTGCGGTATGCCTCCGTCCGGATGACCGGATGGCGGGCTGAACACTCTCACTAGGACCCGGAGAGAGCAATGCCTCCCAAGAAGAAGAAGGTCACGGGGCTTATCAAGCTCCAGATCAACGCCGGTGCGGCGAACCCGGCCCCGCCGGTCGGCCCCGCGCTCGGTCAGCACGGCGTCAACATCATGGAGTTCTGCAAGGCCTACAACGCCGCGACCGAGTCGCAGCGTGGCATGGTCGTGCCGGTGGAGATCACGGTCTACGACGACCGTTCCTTCACCTTCGTCACGAAGACTCCGCCGGCCGCCAGGCTGATCCTCAAGGCCGCTGGTGTGGACAAGGGCTCCGGCGAGCCGCACAAGACCAAGGTCGCCAAGCTGACGGCCGCCCAGGTCCGCGAGATCGCCACGGTGAAGCTCCCCGACCTGAACGCCAACGACCTGGACGCCGCGTCCAAGATCATCGCTGGCACCGCCCGCTCCATGGGCATCACGGTCGAGGGCTGATCACCTCAGCTCCCCGTTTGACCTCAGTGGTAGGGCCGGCGCTGGCCCGCACCACGACTCCACACCTGAACCAACAGGAGAAGAAGTGAAGCGCAGCAAGGCTCTCCGCTCCGCGGACGCCAAGGTCGACCGCGAGCGGAACTACGCGCCCCTCGAGGCCGTCCGTATCGCCAAGGACACCGCCGCCACGAAGTTCGACGGCACCGTCGAGGTCGCCTTCCGCCTGGGTGTCGACCCGCGCAAGGCCGACCAGATGGTCCGCGGCACCGTGAACCTCCCGCACGGCACCGGCAAGACCGCCCGGGTCCTGGTCTTCGCGACCGGTGACCGTGCCGAGGCCGCGATCGCCGCCGGCGCCGACATCGTCGGCTCCGACGAGCTCATCGACGAGATCTCCAAGGGCAACCGCCTGAACGAGTTCGACGCCGTGGTGGCCACCCCGGACCTCATGGGCAAGGTCGGCCGCCTCGGCCGCGTCCTCGGCCCGCGTGGTCTCATGCCGAACCCCAAGGTCGGCACCGTCACCCCCGACGTGGCGAAGGCCGTCAACGAGATCAAGGGCGGCAAGATCGAGTTCCGCGTCGACAAGCACTCGAACCTGCACTTCATCATCGGCAAGGTCTCCTTCGACGAGACGAAGCTGGTCGAGAACTACGCCGCGGCCCTGGAGGAGATCCTCCGTCTGAAGCCGTCCGCCGCGAAGGGCCGCTACATCAAGAAGGCGACCCTCGCGACGACGATGGGCCCCGGCATCCCGCTGGACTCCAACCGCACCCGCAACCTCCTCGTCGAGGAGGACCCGGCCGCGGTCTGAGCCCCACAGGCTCACTGAGTGGTCAGCCGGCCCCCCGCCTCCTCGGAGGTGGGGGGCCGGCTCTTTGCTACGGTCAAAGGAATCGCAAAGACCTTTGACCAAGGGGCGGGCACACAGATGAACAAGGCCATGTGGAAGCGCGCGGGCATCACCCTGACGGCCGCCGCCGTCGTGACGGGCCTCGCAGGATGCCAGGACGGGGGCGACAAGGCCGCCGACGCACCCGCCAAGGCGCAGAGCCAGGAAGACGTCACGAAGGTCATCCAGGCCGCGTACACGAAGACCGCGGCCGCCAAGTCGGCGAAGATCAAGATGACCATGGAGATGCCCGCGGCCGTCGAGGGCGGCGGCACCATGGAGATGACCGGCGTCCAGGGCTGGGACCCCGCGGTGATGGACGTCACCGTCAAGGGCTCGATGCTCTCGGCCGGGGGCCCCGGCGCCCCCGAGCAGATGCGCATGGTCGTGCGCGACAACGCCATGTACATGGACATGGGCGCCGCGCGGGCCGCCGAGATGGACGGCAAGCGCTGGATGAAGCTGGACATGACGGCCATCGCGGAGGCTGCGGGCGGCCAGGCCGCGGGCAAGTCGATGACCGGTGGCCTGGAGAACATGAACCAGGACCCGGCCAAGCAGCTCGCCCTGCTCCTGGAGTCGCCCGACCTCAAGCACGTCGGCCCGGAGAAGGTCGACGGCGTCGACACCCAGCACTACAAGGGCACGCTGACCCTGGAGCAGATGGTCGCCGCCAACAAGAACCTCGACGTGCTCTCCGAGAAGGAGCGCACCGAGCTGGTCGCCGGGGTCAAGAAGGCCGGCATCAAGGCGTACGACACCCAGGTCTGGGTCAACGCGGACGGCTACCCGGTCCGGATGGACCTCGGCATGAAGATGGACCAGGGCACCGTGAAGATGGGGATGCGCTACTCCGACTACGGTGCCGAGGCCACCGTCCAGGCCCCGCCGGCCAAGGACACCGTGGACCTCTTCGAGATGCTGAAGGGCCTCGGCCAGAGCTGATTTGCCCTGGACCGATCCGGTCACGTACGCTTCCACAGAAGCCAAAGACCGCTGGTCGTCACCGCACCGTCAAGGTGTGGTGGCCGAAGGATTCGCTGAGACGCGAACGACCCGCGCAGGTGACTGTGGAAGAGTTCCCGACTCCTCGTGATTCGGTCGAGCTGAGCCCCGTGCGCCTGCGCCGGGGCGTTTTGTTTTGTTCAGTCCCTTCCGCGCGGTCCCATCACCCGGAAGGAGGCCGACGCTCATGGCAAGGCCCGACAAGGCTGCCGCGGTAGCCGAGCTCAAGGACAAGTTCCAGAGCTCGAGCGCCGTCGTGCTGACCGAGTACCGGGGTCTCACCGTGGCGCAGCTCAAGACGCTGCGTCGTTCGCTCGGTGAGAACGCCCAGTACGCCGTGGTGAAGAACACGCTGACCAAGATTGCGGCCAACGAGGCCGGGATCACTTCGCTCGACGACCAGTTCACCGGTCCGACGGGCGCTGCCTTCATCACCGGTGACCCGGTGGAGTCGGCGAAGGGTCTTCGTGACTTCGCCAAGGAGAACCCGAACCTCATCATCAAGGGCGGTGTCCTTGACGGTAAGGCGCTGACCGCCGATGAGATCAAGAAGCTCGCGGACCTCGAGTCCCGCGAGGTTCTGCTCAGCAAGCTGGCCGGCGCGTTCAAGGGCAAGCAGTCTCAGGCTGCCTCGCTCTTCCAGGCGCTGCCGTCGAAGTTCGTCCGCACCGCGGAAGCGCTTCGCGTCAAGCTCGCCGAGCAGGGCGGTGCCGAGTAATTCGGCTCGCGCATTGATCCGCGCCGCCTAGCGCGCGGGTCGCAGCGGGCCGTTACGCCCGCCTCTACATACATCCGGCACCTGCCGAATTAGTGGAAGGATCGCCCATCATGGCGAAGCTCTCTCAGGACGACCTCCTCGGCCAGTTCGAGGACATGACCCTCATCGAGCTCTCCGAGTTCGTGAAGGCCTTCGAGGAGAAGTTCGACGTCACCGCCGCCGCGGCCGTCGCCGTCGCCGGTCCGGCCGGTCCGGCCGCCGCCGAGGCCGTCGAGGAGCAGGACGAGTTCGACGTCATCCTCGAAGGTGCCGGCGAGAAGAAGATCCAGGTCATCAAGGTCGTGCGTGAGCTGACCTCCCTCGGCCTGAAGGAGGCCAAGGACCTCGTCGACGGCACCCCGAAGCCGGTCCTCGAGAAGGTCGCGAAGGAGGCCGCCGAGAAGGCTGCCGAGTCCCTCAAGGCCGCCGGCGCCTCCGTCACGGTCAAGTAAGACCGTTTCGGCTCGCTGAGCTGACTCCCGCCGCCGTGTAACGCGGAGGCATCGAGAGGCGATCACCCAGATGGGTGGTCGCCTTTCGGCGTTCCCCGGAGACGGGCGTGGCGGGGGTCCTGGGGTCCGTCGGGAGCGGAGTATGGTGATCTTCGCCGTGCGCCCCGCAGACCGGGGGCCTTGACGAACCGCACGCAGCGCGCAATTCTCAGGACGCGTCGTCACAACGATCCGTTTCCGAGGCATGGATCGACGACTGAACGGGCAGTATCGAGGTGCGCCACACGGCGCGAGGTACCGCGGAGTTGAGAGCAACGAGGGTCGCGAAGAAGTCGCCCTGGACATCAGTGAGCCAAGTGGCTACACTGACCCTTTGCGCTGCCTGTTAGCTGCCCCCTGCCCGTCACCAGGGGCATACCTTCGCATCAGCTTCGTGGACCGACCCCATCTGACCTGGCCTTCTGGTCGTCTCAGGAAAAGTCTGCCGTGAAGCGTTGCTGGGGGACCGGTACGCGCGTAGTGAGTCCGAGCCCTCGGAAGGACCCCCTCTTGGCCGCCTCGCGCAACGCCTCGACCAATACGAACAACGGCGCAAGCACCGCCCCGCTGCGCATCTCCTTTGCAAAGATCAGGGAGCCCCTCGAGGTTCCGAACCTCCTCGCGCTGCAGACCGAGAGCTTTGACTGGCTGCTCGGCAACGCCGCCTGGAAGGCTCGCGTCGAAGCGGCCCTCGAGTCGGGACGGGATGTCCCCACGAAGTCCGGCCTGGAGGAGATCTTCGAGGAGATCTCCCCGATCGAGGACTTCTCCGGGTCGATGTCGCTGACCTTCCGCGACCACCGTTTCGAGCCCCCGAAGAACTCGATCGACGAGTGCAAGGACCGTGACTTCACGTACGGCGCCCCGCTCTTCGTCACCGCCGAGTTCACGAACAACGAGACCGGCGAGATCAAGTCCCAGACGGTCTTCATGGGCGACTTCCCGCTCATGACGAACAAGGGCACCTTCGTCATCAACGGCACCGAGCGTGTCGTGGTGTCGCAGCTGGTCCGTTCGCCCGGCGTCTACTTCGACTCCTCCATCGACAAGACGTCCGACAAGGACATCTTCTCCGCCAAGATCATCCCTTCCCGGGGTGCCTGGCTGGAGATGGAGATCGACAAGCGCGACCTGGTCGGTGTCCGCATCGACCGCAAGCGCAAGCAGTCCGTCACCGTCCTCCTGAAGGCCCTCGGCTGGACCACCGAGCAGATCCTCCAGGAGTTCGGTGAGTACGAGTCCATGCGCGCCACCCTGGAGAAGGACCACACCCAGGGCCAGGACGACGCGCTGCTCGACATCTACCGCAAGCTGCGTCCGGGCGAGCCGCCGACCCGTGAGGCCGCTCAGACGCTGCTCGAGAACCTCTACTTCAACCCGAAGCGCTACGACCTCGCGAAGGTCGGCCGCTACAAGGTGAACAAGAAGCTCGGCGCGGACGAGCCGCTGAACGCCGGCGTCCTCACCACCGACGACGTCATCGCCACGATCAGGTACCTGGTCAAGCTCCACGCGGGCGAGACCGAGACGATCGGCGAGAACGGCAACGAGATCGTCGTCGAGACCGACGACATCGACCACTTCGGCAACCGCCGCCTGCGCAACGTCGGCGAGCTGATCCAGAACCAGGTCCGTACGGGTCTCGCCCGTATGGAGCGGGTCGTGCGCGAGCGCATGACCACTCAGGACGTCGAGGCGATCACGCCGCAGACCCTGATCAACATCCGGCCGGTCGTCGCCTCCATCAAGGAGTTCTTCGGCACCAGCCAGCTGTCCCAGTTCATGGACCAGAACAACCCGCTGTCGGGTCTGACGCACAAGCGTCGTCTCTCGGCGCTGGGCCCCGGCGGTCTCTCCCGTGAGCGGGCCGGCTTCGAGGTCCGAGACGTGCACCCGTCCCACTACGGACGCATGTGCCCGATCGAGACCCCCGAAGGCCCGAACATCGGTCTGATCGGTTCGCTCGCCTCGTACGGCCGCGTCAACGCGTTCGGCTTCATCGAGACGCCGTACCGCAAGGTCGTCGACGGCCAGGTCACCGACGAGGTCGACTACGTCACCGCCGACGAGGAGGACCGCTTCGTCATCGCGCAGGCCAACGCCGGGCTCGACGACGACCTGCGCTTCACCGAGAACCGCGTCCTGGTCCGCAAGCGCGGCGGCGAGGTCGACTACGTCGAGCCGTCGGACGTGGACTACATGGACGTCTCGCCGCGCCAGATGGTGTCGGTCGCGACCGCCATGATCCCGTTCCTCGAGCACGACGACGCCAACCGTGCCCTCATGGGCGCGAACATGATGCGTCAGGCGGTGCCCCTCATCAAGTCGGAGGCCCCGCTCGTCGGTACCGGCATGGAGTACCGCTGCGCCACCGACGCCGGTGACGTGCTCAAGGCCGAGAAGGACGGTGTCGTCCAGGAGCTGTCGGCCGACTACATCACGGTCGCCAACGACGACGGCACGTACATCACGTACCGCCTGCACAAGTTCTCCCGCTCCAACCAGGGCACCTCTGTGAACCAGAAGGTCGTCGTGGACGAGGGCGACCGCGTCATCGAGGGCCAGGTCCTCGCCGACGGTCCCGCCACCGAAGACGGCGAGATGGCCCTCGGCAAGAACCTCCTCGTGGCGTTCATGCCGTGGGAGGGCCACAACTACGAGGACGCGATCATCCTGTCGCAGCGCCTCGTGCAGGACGACGTCCTCTCCTCGATCCACATCGAGGAGCACGAGGTCGACGCCCGTGACACCAAGCTCGGCCCGGAGGAGATCACCCGGGACATCCCGAACGTCTCCGAGGAGGTCCTCGCCGACCTCGACGAGCGCGGCATCATCCGCATCGGTGCCGAGGTCGTCGCCGGTGACATCCTCGTCGGCAAGGTCACGCCCAAGGGCGAGACCGAGCTGACCCCCGAGGAGCGGCTGCTCCGCGCGATCTTCGGCGAGAAGGCGCGCGAGGTCCGTGACACCTCGCTGAAGGTGCCCCACGGCGAGATCGGCAAGATCATCGGCGTGCGCGTCTTCGACCGCGAGGAGGGCGACGAGCTTCCCCCGGGCGTGAACCAGCTGGTCCGCGTCTACGTCGCCCAGAAGCGCAAGATCACCGATGGTGACAAGCTCGCCGGCCGTCACGGCAACAAGGGCGTCATCTCCAAGATCCTGCCGATCGAGGACATGCCGTTCCTGGAGGACGGCACCCCGGTCGACATCATCCTCAACCCGCTGGGCGTCCCGTCCCGAATGAACCCGGGACAGGTCCTGGAGATCCACCTCGGCTGGCTCGCCAGCCGCGGCTGGGACGTCTCCGGCCTCGCGGACGAGTGGGCGCAGCGCCTCCAGGCCATCGGTGCCGACCAGGTCGCCCCCGGCACCAACGTCGCCACCCCGGTCTTCGACGGTGCGCGCGAGGACGAGCTCGCGGGTCTGCTGCAGCACACCATCCCGAACCGCGACGGCGAGCGCATGGTGCTCCCGACCGGCAAGGCGAGGCTGTTCGACGGCCGCTCCGGCGAGCCGTTCCCGGAGCCGGTCTCGGTCGGCTACATGTACATCCTCAAGCTCCACCACCTGGTCGACGACAAGCTCCACGCGCGTTCGACCGGTCCCTACTCCATGATCACCCAGCAGCCGCTGGGTGGTAAGGCCCAGTTCGGTGGCCAGCGCTTCGGTGAGATGGAGGTGTGGGCGCTGGAGGCTTATGGCGCCGCGTACGCCCTCCAGGAGCTGCTGACGATCAAGTCCGACGATGTGACCGGCCGCGTGAAGGTCTACGAGGCCATCGTCAAGGGCGAGAACATCCCTGAGCCCGGCATCCCCGAGTCCTTCAAGGTGCTCATCAAGGAGATGCAGTCCCTGTGCCTCAACGTGGAGGTGCTGTCCTCGGACGGCATGTCCATCGAGATGCGCGACACCGACGAGGACGTCTTCCGCGCAGCGGAGGAGCTCGGCATCGACCTGTCCCGGCGTGAGCCGAGCAGCGTCGAAGAGGTCTGACGGGAGTTCGGCGGCGGGGACCAGTCACGGTCCCCCCGCCGGCCCCAGGACCCCCGTATCAGACCCCAAGCCTTACAACCCTGAGAGGGATTGACGCATAGTGCTCGACGTCAACTTCTTCGACGAGCTCCGGATCGGTCTGGCCACCGCTGACGACATCCGTCAGTGGAGCCACGGCGAGGTCAAGAAGCCGGAGACCATCAACTACCGCACGCTCAAGCCCGAGAAGGACGGACTCTTCTGCGAGAAGATCTTCGGTCCGACCCGGGACTGGGAGTGCTACTGCGGCAAGTACAAGCGTGTCCGCTTCAAGGGCATCATCTGTGAGCGGTGTGGCGTCGAGGTCACCCGCGCGAAGGTGCGCCGTGAGCGGATGGGCCACATCGAGCTCGCCGCCCCGGTCACCCACATCTGGTACTTCAAGGGCGTTCCGTCGCGCCTCGGCTACCTGCTCGACCTCGCCCCGAAGGACCTCGAGAAGGTCATCTACTTCGCGGCGTACATGATCACGTACGTCGACGACGAGCGTCGTACGCGTGACCTGCCCTCCCTGGAGGCGCACGTCTCCGTCGAGCGCCAGCAGATCGAGAACCGCCGCGACTCCGACCTGGAGGCCCGCGCCAAGAAGCTCGAGAACGACCTCGCCGAGCTTGAGGCCGAGGGCGCGAAGGCCGATGTGCGCCGCAAGGTGCGCGAGGGTGCCGAGCGCGAGATGAAGCAGCTGCGCGACCGTGCGCAGCGCGAGATCGACCGTCTGGACGAGGTCTGGGCGCGCTTCAAGAACCTCAAGGTCCAGGACCTGGAGGGCGACGAGCTCCTCTACCGCGAGCTGCGTGACCGCTTCGGCACGTACTTCGACGGTTCGATGGGTGCCGCGGCGCTGCAGAAGCGCCTGGAGTCCTTCGACCTGGAGCAGGAGGCCGAGCGCCTCCGCGAGATCATCCGTACCGGCAAGGGCCAGAAGAAGACCCGTGCGCTCAAGCGCCTCAAGGTCGTCTCCGCGTTCCTGCAGACCGCGAACAGCCCCAAGGGCATGGTTCTCGACTGCGTGCCGGTGATCCCGCCGGACCTGCGTCCGATGGTGCAGCTGGACGGTGGCCGCTTCGCGACCTCCGACCTGAACGACCTGTACCGCCGCGTGATCAACCGCAACAACCGTCTGAAGCGTCTGCTCGACCTCGGTGCCCCCGAGATCATCGTGAACAACGAGAAGCGGATGCTCCAGGAGGCGGTCGACGCCCTCTTCGACAACGGCCGTCGTGGTCGCCCGGTCACGGGCCCCGGCAACCGTCCGCTGAAGTCCCTCAGCGACATGCTGAAGGGCAAGCAGGGTCGTTTCCGTCAGAACCTGCTCGGCAAGCGCGTCGACTACTCGGCGCGTTCCGTCATCGTCGTCGGCCCGCAGCTCAAGCTGCACCAGTGCGGTCTGCCGAAGGCCATGGCGCTGGAGCTCTTCAAGCCGTTCGTGATGAAGCGCCTGGTCGACCTGAACCACGCGCAGAACATCAAGAGCGCCAAGCGGATGGTCGAGCGCGGCCGCACGGTCGTGTACGACGTCCTCGAAGAGGTCATCGCCGAGCACCCGGTCCTGCTGAACCGTGCGCCCACGCTGCACCGCCTCGGCATCCAGGCCTTCGAGCCGCAGCTGGTCGAGGGCAAGGCCATCCAGATCCACCCGCTCGTCTGCACCGCGTTCAACGCGGACTTCGACGGTGACCAGATGGCCGTGCACCTGCCGCTCTCCGCGGAGGCGCAGGCCGAGGCCCGCATCCTGATGCTGTCCTCGAACAACATCCTGAAGCCCGCCGACGGCCGTCCGGTGACGATGCCGACCCAGGACATGGTCCTCGGTCTGTTCTTCCTCACCACCGACGGCGAGCTGCGCGACACCAAGGGCGAGGGCCGCGCGTTCGGCTCCACGGCCGAGGCGACCATGGCGTTCGACGCGGGCGAGCTGGCGCTGCAGTCGCAGATCGACATCCGCTTCCCGGTCGGCACCATCGCTCCCCGTGGCTGGGTTCCCCCGGTCAGCGAGGAAGGCGACGACCACGTCGGGGCAGGTGAGTGGCAGCAGGGTGACTCGTTCCGCCTGCGCACCTCGCTGGGCCGCGCGCTCTTCAACGAGCTGCTGCCCGAGGACTACCCGTTCGTCGACTACTCCGTCGGCAAGAAGCAGCTCTCCGAGATCGTCAACGACCTCGCCGAGCGCTACCCCAAGGTCATCGTGGCGGCGACGCTCGACAACCTGAAGGCGGCGGGCTTCTACTGGGCGACCCGTTCCGGTGTCACCGTGGCCATCTCCGACGTCGTCGTGCCCGAGGCCAAGAAGGCCATCGTCAAGGGCTACGAGGAGCAGGACGAGAAGGTCCAGAAGCAGTACGAGCGCGGTCTGATCACCAAGGAAGAGCGCACGCAGGAGCTCATCGCGATCTGGACCAAGGCGACCAACGAGGTCGCCGAGGCGATGAACGCGAACTTCCCGAAGACGAACCCCATCTTCATGATGGTCGACTCGGGTGCCCGAGGAAACATGATGCAGATGCGTCAGATCGCGGGTATGCGCGGTCTGGTGTCGAACGCGAAGAACGAGACGATCCCGCGTCCCATCAAGGCGTCCTTCCGTGAGGGCCTCACCGTTCTGGAGTACTTCATCTCCACGCACGGTGCCCGTAAGGGTCTGGCGGACACCGCCCTGCGTACCGCCGACTCGGGTTACCTGACCCGTCGTCTGGTGGACGTCTCGCAGGACGTGATCATCCGCGAGGAGGACTGCGGCACCGAGCGCGGTCTGAAGCTGCGGATCGCCGAGCGCGGCGCCGACAACGTGCTGCGCAAGACCGAGGACGTCGAGACCTCCGTGTACGCGCGGATGCTCGCCGAGGACGTCGTCGTGGACGGCAAGGTCATCGCGCCGGCCAACGTCGACCTGGGTGACGTGCTCATCGACGCCCTGGTCAACGAGGGCGTCGAAGAGGTCAAGACCCGCTCGGTCCTGACCTGTGAGTCGGCCGTCGGCACCTGTGCCTTCTGCTACGGCCGTTCGCTCGCCACCGGCAAGCTGGTCGACATCGGTGAGGCGGTCGGCATCATCGCCGCCCAGTCCATCGGTGAGCCCGGTACCCAGCTGACGATGCGTACCTTCCACACCGGTGGTGTGGCCGGTGACGACATCACCCAGGGTCTGCCGCGTGTCGTCGAGCTCTTCGAGGCGCGTCAGCCCAAGGGTGTCGCCCCGATCTCGGAGGCGGCGGGCCGCGTCCGCATCGAGGAGACCGAGAAGACCAAGAAGCTCGTCGTCACCCCGGACGACGGCACCGAAGAGACGGCGTTCCCGATCTCGAAGCGTGCCCGTCTGCTCGTGGGCGAGGGCGACCACGTCGAGGTGGGCCAGAAGCTCACCGTGGGTGCCACCAACCCGCACGACGTGCTGCGCATCCTGGGTCAGCGCGCGGTCCAGATCCACCTGGTCGCCGAGGTCCAGAAGGTCTACAACTCGCAGGGCGTGACGATCCACGACAAGCACATCGAGATCATCATCCGGCAGATGCTCCGCCGGGTGACGATCATCGAGTCCGGCGACGCGGAACTGCTGCCGGGCGAGCTCGTCGAGCGCTCGAAGTTCGAGACCGAGAACCGTCGTGTGGTCACCGAGGGCGGTCACCCCGCCTCCGGCCGTCCGCAGCTGATGGGTATCACCAAGGCCTCGCTGGCGACGGAGTCCTGGCTGTCGGCCGCCTCCTTCCAGGAGACGACCCGAGTGCTGACGGACGCGGCGATCAACGCCAAGTCCGACAGCCTCATCGGCCTCAAGGAGAACGTCATCATCGGTAAGCTCATCCCGGCCGGTACGGGTCTCGCCCGCTACCGCAACATCCGGGTGGAGCCGACCGAGGAGGCCAAGGCCGCGATGTACTCGGCCGTCGGCTACGACGACATCGACTACTCGCCGTTCGGCTCGGGTTCCGGCCAGGCCGTGCCGCTGGAGGACTACGACTACGGTCCGTACAACCAGTAAGCGGTAGTGGTACCGGAGGGCGGCCGTCCCGTGAGGGGCGGCCGCCCTCCGGCGTTCCCGCCGGAGATAGGTTGGCGGCCACCCGTCGGCGGTACCCGCCCGGGGCCGTCCCGCCGGGCCGCCGCCGGGCCGGGGAACCGTCCGACAGAGGAGCCGCCCGTGCCCGCCCGACCCCGTCTGCTGTACGTCACCGACCTCACCTATCCGGCCCGGGGACGGCGGTACGGGGACGAGGACACCCTGCTCACCGCCCGGCTGCGGGAGAGCTTCGACCTGGCCCTCTGCCATCCGCTGGACGCACCGGCCCTGATGGACTCCTTCGACGCCGTCGTGGTCCGCAACAGCGGGCCCGTCCTGGCGTACCGCGCGGCCCACGAGGAGTTCCGGGCCCGCGCCCTGGAGCGGGGCACCCGCGTCTACAACCCGCTGCACGGGCGCGGCGACATGGCGGGCAAGCAGTACCTGCTCGACCTGACGGCCGAGGGCCACCCGGTGATACCCACCGTGGAGCGGACGGAGGACCTGCACCTGCTGCCGGAGGCCGCCCTGTACGCGGTCAAGCCCAAGGACGGCGCGGACTCGCTGGGCCTGCGCTTCCTGCCGTACGAGGAGCTGGCGGGTCTCGACCTGGACGGGCTGCTCGTCCAGCCGAAGGTGGACTTCCGCTACGAGGTGTCCTTCGTCTACGTCGACGACCGGTTCCAGTACGCGCTCCACACCCCCGATCCGGCCCGCCGCTGGGTCCTGGAGCCGTACGAGCCGACCGGCGATGACCTCGCCTTCGCACGCCGCTTCCTCGACTGGAACGCCCTGGGCCACGGGGTCCAGCGGGTGGACGCCTGCCGGGCGCCCGGGGGAGAGCTGCTGCTCGTGGAGCTTGAGGACCTCAACCCGTACCTCTCGCTCGATCTGGTGCCGGAGGAGACCCGGGAGAGGTTCGCCGTCGAGCTGACGGATTCGCTGCTGAGGTTCCTCGCGGGGTGACCGGGGCGGCACGCTCCGTCTCCGGCCAGAGTTCCCGGGCCGGTGTGACGCGTGTCGCTGACCTGCGCGTGGGCATTTGTTTTGACCGGAGTCCATGCGATAGGTACGCTCATGCCTTGTGCCTGGGGTGTGCCTGGGCTCGTGTGCGTGTCTTCAGCCGCACGGCGAGTCCGTCACCGGCCACCGTGATTCCGCGCCTTCCCCGCTTCGGCGGGAGGCGGCGAGATCCGACACACCCGACCGCGTGGGTCGGCGAATGTTCCAGGTTAGTTTCACCGACGGCACACAGAAACCGGAGAAGTAGTGCCTACGATCCAGCAGCTGGTCCGGAAGGGCCGGCAGGACAAGGTCGAGAAGAACAAGACGCCCGCACTCGAGGGTTCCCCTCAGCGTCGCGGCGTCTGCACGCGTGTGTTCACGACCACCCCGAAGAAGCCGAACTCGGCGCTCCGTAAGGTCGCGCGTGTGCGTCTGACCTCCGGCATCGAGGTCACGGCCTACATCCCGGGTGAGGGTCACAACCTGCAGGAGCACTCCATCGTGCTCGTGCGTGGTGGCCGTGTGAAGGACCTGCCGGGTGTTCGTTACAAGATCATCCGTGGTTCCCTCGACACGCAGGGCGTCAAGAACCGTAAGCAGGCTCGCAGCCGCTACGGCGCCAAGAAGGAGAAGTAAGAATGCCTCGTAAGGGCCCCGCCCCGAAGCGCCCGGTCATCATCGACCCGGTCTACAGCTCTCCTCTTGTCACCTCGCTGATCAACAAGATCCTGCTGGACGGCAAGCGTTCCACCGCCGAGCGCATCGTGTACGGCGCCATGGAGGGTCTTCGCGAGAAGACCGGCCAGGACCCGGTCATCACGCTGAAGCGCGCGCTGGAGAACGTCAAGCCGGCTCTTGAGGTCAAGTCCCGCCGTGTCGGTGGCGCCACCTACCAGGTGCCGATCGAGGTCAAGCCGGGCCGCGCGTCCACGCTGGCCCTCCGCTGGCTCGTCGGTTACTCCCGCGCCCGTCGCGAGAAGACCATGACCGAGCGCCTCATGAACGAGCTCCTCGACGCCTCGAACGGGCTCGGAGCCGCGGTCAAGAAGCGTGAGGACACGCACAAGATGGCCGAGTCCAACAAGGCCTTCGCGCACTACCGCTGGTAGTCGCAACCCACATCGAGACCGAGAGAAGACTGAAGCCTTATGGCTACCACTTCGCTTGACCTGGGCAAGGTGCGCAACATTGGCATCATGGCCCACATCGACGCGGGCAAGACGACCACCACCGAGCGGATCCTGTTCTACACCGGCGTCTCGTACAAGATCGGTGAGGTCCACGACGGCGCTGCCACGATGGACTGGATGGAGCAGGAGCAGGAGCGCGGCATCACGATCACGTCGGCCGCGACGACCTGCCACTGGTCGCTCGAGGACGTCGATCACACGATCAACATCATCGACACGCCGGGTCACGTCGACTTCACCGTCGAGGTGGAGCGTTCCCTGCGCGTGCTCGACGGTGCTGTCACCGTGTTCGACGGTGTCGCTGGTGTCGAGCCCCAGTCCGAGACTGTCTGGCGTCAGGCGGACCGCTACGGCGTTCCGCGCATCTGCTTCGTCAACAAGCTCGACCGCACCGGTGCCGACTTCCTGCGCTGCGTCGACATGATCGTGGGCCGCCTCGGCGCCACCCCGATCGTCATGCAGCTCCCGATCGGTGCCGAGGCCGACTTCCAGGGTGTCGTCGACCTCGTCCGCATGAAGGCGCTCGTCTGGTCCGCCGACGCGAGCAAGGGCGAGATGTACGACGTCGTCGACATCCCGGCCGACCTCGCCGAGCTGGCCGAGGAGTACCGCGCCAAGCTCGTCGAGACCGTCTCCGAGAACGACGAGCAGCTCATGGAGCTCTTCCTGGAGGGCATCGAGCCCACCGAGGAGCAGCTCTACGCGGCCGTGCGCCGCATCACCATCGCCTCCGGCAAGGGCGGCGACACCACGGTCACCCCGGTGTTCTGTGGTACCGCGTTCAAGAACAAGGGCGTCCAGCCCCTGCTCGACGCCGTCGTCCGCTACCTGCCGTCGCCCCTGGACGTCGAGGCCATCGAGGGCCACGACGTCAAGGACCCCGAGGTCGTCGTCAAGCGCAAGCCGTCCGACGACGAGCCGCTGTCGGCCCTCGCGTTCAAGATCGCGAGCGACCCGCACCTCGGCAAGCTCACCTTCGTCCGGATCTACTCCGGTCGCCTGGAGGCCGGCACTGCGGTGCTGAACTCCGTCAAGGGCAAGAAGGAGCGCATCGGCAAGATCTACCGTATGCACGCGAACAAGCGTGAGGAGATCGACTCGGTGGGCGCCGGCGACATCATCGCCGTGATGGGCCTGAAGCAGACCACCACCGGTGAGACGCTGTGCGACGACAAGAACCCGGTGATCCTGGAGTCCATGGACTTCCCGGCGCCGGTCATCCAGGTCGCGATCGAGCCCAAGTCCAAGGGTGACCAGGAGAAGCTGGGTGTAGCCATCCAGCGTCTCGCTGAGGAGGACCCCTCCTTCCAGGTCCACTCGGACGAGGAGACCGGCCAGACCATCATCGGTGGCATGGGCGAGCTCCACCTCGACATCCTCGTCGACCGTATGCGTCGCGAGTTCAAGGTCGAGGCGAACGTCGGCAAGCCGCAGGTCGCGTACCGCGAGACGATCCGCAAGACCGTCGAGCGCGTGGACTACACCCACAAGAAGCAGACCGGTGGTACCGGTCAGTTCGCCAAGGTGCAGATCGCGATCGAGCCCATCGAGGGTGGCGACGCCTCCTACGAGTTCGTGAACAAGGTCACCGGTGGCCGCATCCCGAAGGAGTACATCCCTTCGGTCGACGCGGGTGCGCAGGAGGCCATGCAGTTCGGCATCCTGGCCGGCTACGAGATGACTGGCGTCCGCGTCATCCTTCTCGACGGTGGCTACCACGAGGTCGACTCCTCCGAGCTCGCGTTCAAGATCGCCGGTTCGCAGGCCTTCAAGGAGGCCGCGCGGAAGGCTTCGCCGGTCATCCTCGAGCCCATGATGTCCGTCGAGGTCACCACGCCCGAGGACTACATGGGTGATGTCATCGGCGACATCAACTCCCGCCGTGGCCAGATCCAGGCCATGGAGGAGCGCAGCGGCGCTCGCGTCGTGAAGGGCCTCGTGCCCCTCTCGGAGATGTTCGGCTATGTCGGAGACCTCCGCAGCAAGACCTCGGGTCGCGCAAGCTACTCGATGCAGTTCGACTCCTACGCCGAGGTTCCGCGGAACGTCGCCGAGGAGATCATCGCGAAGGCCAAGGGCGAGTAACTCTTCCGAGCGCACGCTTTAGGCTTGACACCAGTCGTCGGGGCTCGGCCCCCGGAACCCGAGGAACGGGCCCCGGCGACTGGCATCCCAGCAAAGATCACCTGGCGCCGATGAGTAAGGCGTACCAGAACCACTCCGCAGGAGGACCCCAGTGGCGAAGGCAAAGTTCGAGCGGACTAAGCCGCACGTCAACATCGGCACCATCGGTCACATCGACCACGGTAAGACGACCCTCACGGCCGCCATTACCAAGGTGCTGCACGACGCGTACCCGGACCTGAACGAGGCCTCGGCCTTCGACCAGATCGACAAGGCTCCCGAGGAGCGCCAGCGCGGTATCACGATCTCGATCGCGCACGTCGAGTACCAGACCGAGTCGCGTCACTACGCCCACGTCGACTGCCCCGGTCACGCGGACTACATCAAGAACATGATCACGGGTGCGGCGCAGATGGACGGCGCCATCCTCGTGGTCGCCGCCACCGACGGCCCGATGCCGCAGACCAAGGAGCACGTGCTCCTGGCCCGCCAGGTCGGCGTTCCGTACATCGTCGTCGCCCTGAACAAGGCCGACATGGTGGACGACGAGGAGATCCTGGAGCTCGTCGAGCTCGAGGTTCGTGAGCTCCTCTCCGAGTACGAGTTCCCGGGCGACGACCTTCCGGTCGTCCGCGTCTCGGCGCTCAAGGCGCTCGAGGGCGACAAGGAGTGGGCCGACAAGCTCCTCGGTCTGATGAAGGCCGTCGACGAGGCCATCCCGCAGCCCGAGCGTGACGTCGACAAGCCGTTCCTGATGCCGATCGAGGACGTCTTCACGATCACCGGTCGTGGCACCGTCGTCACCGGTCGTATCGAGCGCGGCATCCTCAAGGTCAACGAGACCGTCGACATCATCGGTATCAAGACCGAGAAGACCACCACCACGGTCACCGGTATCGAGATGTTCCGCAAGCTGCTCGACGAGGGCCAGGCCGGTGAGAACGTCGGTCTGCTCCTCCGTGGCATCAAGCGCGAGGACGTCGAGCGCGGCCAGGTCATCATCAAGCCGGGTTCGGTCACGCCGCACACGAGCTTCGAGGCCCAGTCCTACATCCTGTCGAAGGACGAGGGTGGCCGTCACACCCCGTTCTTCAACAACTACCGCCCGCAGTTCTACTTCCGTACCACGGACGTGACCGGCGTCGTGACCCTCCCCGAGGGCACCGAGATGGTCATGCCGGGCGACAACACCGCCATGACCGTTGAGCTGATCCAGCCCATCGCCATGGAAGAGGGCCTGAAGTTCGCCATCCGTGAGGGTGGCCGGACCGTCGGCGCCGGCCAGGTCGTCAAGATCAACGCCTGATCTTGAACTGACCTGGTGGCTCGCAGGAGCCGCTGAGCAGTAGGGAAGGGCCCCGCACCGAGAGGTGCGGGGCCTTTTCGTATGCCCGGGTGCGGGTGCGGGTGCGGGCCGAGGCCCGTACGGGCTTCTCAGGGGGAGCCCCTGGGGGGCGTACGAGCCCTTACGGGATCTCAGGGCGGGGCGCCCCCCCCTTGCGGGACCCCGTCAGGGGCGCCAGCTCCATGGACGGCAGTCGGGGCCGAGGCCCACCACGACCGGGCCCCGGGCCTCCAGGTGCAGAGCGGGGACCCCCACCGAGGGGCCTCCCTTACGGGTCCGCAGGGCGCCCCCGGCGCGTACCCGCACCCTGCCGTCCTCGCCGGTGCCGAGCAGCACCGTGCCCAGGGCCGCCGAGCGGGCGACGGACACCTCCCCGAAGCCGTCGAGGCCGCTGTCGCCCGCCGGGCCCAGCAGCGCGGCGGCGGCCGGGGCCCGGTAGTACAGCTCCCCTCCGGCCGAGGCCACCGTCGAGCCCGACACCGGCAGCCGCTCCGGCCGTACCGCCCCGTCCACCCAGTGCCGTACGGACTCCGGCCCGGCCGCGTACACGTGCACCCCGCCCGTGCCGTCGACGGAGACCGCCGGACGGTCCTGCAGCGGACCCGCCGACGGCAGCGCCCGCCACGGCCCCCAGGAGCCGTCCGCCGCCCGCACCCGGGCCGAGACGCCCCGCTCCGCGTTCCGTACGAAGAGGTGCACCCGCCCGTCGGGGGCCGTCACCGCCACCGGGGCGCCGACCCGGCGCCCCCGGTCGTCCTCCCGCTCCGGGTTCCCGAGCCCCCGCCAGGCCAGGAACGGGCCGCCGGGGGAGCGCTGCTCCAGGAGCACCAGCTCCCGCCGGTTCGCCCCGCCGTGCCCGTCGAGCGCGGAGAACCGCACCCCGAACAGCAGCAGGCGCCCGTCCGCCGTCACCGCCGAACCCAGCGCGGGCGCCAGCGGGCCGCCGCCCAGGTCCTCCGGATCGCCCCAGACACCGGGCGCCGACTCGCGCCAGCGGACCGCGCGCAGCCCCAGCACCCCGTACGCGGCGAGCCGCCCGCCCGGTTCCGTCACGGGCACGGGCCCCGCGCCCGGCCAGCGGTGGTGCGTGGAGCGGACCCAGCCCTTGCGGTTGGTGAGCGGCCGGTCGCCCCCGACGCCGTAGTCGCCGCACCCGGAGGGGTTCCCGCAGTGCCAGTCCGGGTCGCCCCCGTAGGGGACGAGCCGCGCGGCCTTCTCCCGGAGCGTGCGCGGCGGCAGGTTCTTGGGCCAGTGCCGGTTGTAGTAGCCCCGGAACGCGCTCGTCGTGAACGCCGGGACCGGACCGCCGTCCCGGACCGCGTCCGTGACCCAGCGGGCGAGCGCCGCCCAGGTGAAGGAGGCGGTCGCCGTGTGGTCCCCGTGGTCCGCGTACCCCGGCTGCTCGGAGTCCCGCTTCCGGGCCGCCTCGTCGCTGAGCTGGATGTCCGGATCGGGGTCCAGGGTGTGCACCACCGTCGGCCGGTAGCGGCGCAGCAGCCCGGCGAGGACCTCGACCAGCCGGTCGTAGTCGTAGCTGTCCGAACGGGTCAGCGGCGAACCCGCCGACAGACGGGTGGGCAGTTCCAGGGCCCGGTCGCCCCAGAGCGCGGGCAGCGCCATGTAGCGGCGGGTGGTGTGCATCGGCAGGTTGAGGAAGACCAGTTCGACCCGGCGGGTGCCGTGGACGAGGGTGTCGACCTCCGCGCGGCGCCCGCCCGGCAGCCCGAGGACCTCGCGCCGCCAGGGGGTGAACACCGGCAGCCCGAGCGCCACCGCGTACGACTGCCGCAGCCCCTGCTGGCGCGCGGCGGAGTAGGCGGCCCGGTCCGGGGGAGTCTCGGGCATCCCCGCGATCCGGTTCCTGCCGGTGTGCTCCCCGGCCGTCACGTACACCGTGACCAGCGGGACCCCGGCGTCGAGCAGCCGTTGCGCGTCGGGGTTCATGAAGTACAGGTCGTCGTCCGGGTGCGCGGCGAACTGCATGAGCAGCGCGCGGCGGGCCCGCGCGGAGGCGATCGGCCTGCCGGGCGCCGGGTCGGCCGTCGGCGCGGTCCTGCGCGGCTCGGGCACGGAACACCCGGCGGCGGCCGGGAGGACCGCGAGAGCGGCGAGAAGCGTCCGGCGACGGGGGGCTGGGGTCACGTGGGCGGTCCGTCCCTCGGTTCGGCGGTCCTCTGCAAGACGGATATCCGGTCGCCGGGGTTGTGCGCGGACCGGCGCGCGCTCGCGGAGATCCTTCCGGTGGAGGATTCCTCCGTGAGGACGGCCGGGGACGTCGAGAAGGCGGAACCGGCTCCGGCCGAAGGGCGACAGCGCGCCGCGGGGGCGCGCGGGACGGGGAGGACACCCGGAATGAAGTACGCCGCGATGATCTACGGCGACCAGGCGAAGCGGGACTCCTTCCCGGCCGGGGAGCGGCCCGAGGCGATCGCCCGCCAGGAGGCGTCCCACCGGAAGCACCGGGAGAGCGGCGAGCCGATCGGCGCCCACGGGATGGCCGGCGCGGCGCCCGCGCGGCCGGTACGGCGGGTGGACGGGGTCCCGGCGGTCACCGACGGCCCGTACCCGGAGACCGAGGAGCACCTGGCCGGCTTCTGCCCGCTGGACCGCGACAGCCCCGAGCGGGCCCGGGAGATCGCCGCGGACATGCCCTTCGCGGACGTCGACCCGGTCGAACCGCGGCCGGTCCCGCACGAGTCCGCGGCGGACGTGTGACGGCCGGACCGGGGGGCCGGGAGGGGGCGGCCGACGAGACGGTGGGCCGGGACGGGACGCCGGGCGGGACGGGTGCCCCTGCCGGGTCCCAGGCCGGGTCCCAGGCCGGGTCCCAGGCCGGGACCCCTTCCGGGACCCCCGCCGGGGTCCGGTCGGGGCTCCCCGACCCGGGCCGGGACCGGGCGGGGGACACCGGACCCGCGACCGGCGCCGAACGCCGGGAGCCGGGCCCTCCCGGGGCCGCCCGGTCCGAAGCCGGTCACGCGGGACGCGACCGCTCCGGGGCCGACCGCTCCGAGGCTGGCAGCCCGGTGTCCGACCGCCCGGTGTCCGGCCGCTCCGGTCGCGGTGGCCCGGGGCCCGACCACCCCGAGGGCGGTTCCTCGGTGTCCGGCCGCTCCGGCTCCGGCCGTCCGGGGCCCGACGGCTCCGGGCCCCGCCCTCCCGGGGCAGCACCTTCCGTGCCCGGTCGACCCGGTTCCGGTGGATCGCGGGGCGTCCGCCCGGTGGGCGGCGGGGAGCGTGTCGTCGAGGATCTCCTGCGGGAGCACGCGCCGAGGGTGCTCGGGGCGCTCGTCCGGCGCTTCGGCGACTTCGACCTCGGTGAGGACGCCGTCCAGGAGGCGCTGATCGCCGCCGCCGGGCAATGGCCCGAGGAGGGCGTTCCCGACCGGCCGCACGCCTGGCTGCTCACCGTCGCCCACCGCCGGTACGTCGACCTGGTGCGCGGCGAGGCCGCCCGCAGGCGCCGGGAGGACGCGGTGGCGCTCGCCACCCCCGACTCCGAGCTGCTCGCGCGCGCCGCCGACGACCTCCCGGGCACCGACCAGGACGACTCGCTGGCGCTGCTCTTCCTCTGCTGCCACCCGGACCTCTCCCCGGCCAGCCGGATCGCGCTCACCCTGCGCGCGGTCGGCGGCCTGACCACGGCCCAGATCGCCGCCGCCTTCCTGGTGCCCGAGCCGACGATGGCGCAGCGGATCAGCCGGGCCAAGCAGACGGTGAAGGCGGCGGGCGGGACCCTCGTCCTGCCCGAGGGCGCGGCCCGCGCGGCCCGAGCGGCCGAGGTGCGGCACGTGCTCTACCTGATCTTCAACGAGGGCTACACGGCCAGCGTCGGCGACGAACTGACCGCGCCCGAGCTGTCCACGGAGGCGATCCGGCTGACACGGCTGCTGCACCGGCTGCTGCCCGAGGACACCGAGACGGCGGGGCTGCTCGCGCTGACCCTGCTCACGGACGCCCGCAGGCCTGCCCGTACGGGGCCGTACGGCGAACCGGTACCGCTCGCCGAGCAGGACCGGGCGCTCTGGGACGCGGCCCTGGTCGCGGAGGGCGTCGCCCTGATCAGCCGCACCCTGCCGCGGGGGCGGGTGGGTCCGTACCAGCTCCAGGCGGCCATCGCGGCGGTCCACGACGAGGCGGGGTCCGCGGCGGCCACCGACTGGCCGCAGATCCTCGCGCTGTACGAGCTCCTGGAGCGGACGGGCCGGAATCCGATGGTCACCCTCAACCGGGCGGTGGCCCTCGCCATGGTCGAGGGACCGGCGGCCGGGCTCGCGCTCCTGGACGAGGTGGCGGCGGACCGGCGGCTGGCCCGGCACCACCGGCTCCTGGCCGCCCGCGCCCATCTCCTCGAACTCCTCGGGGAACGGGGGGCGGCTGCCGAGGCGTACCGGGAGGCGGCCCGGCGGACCAGCAGCGCGCCCGAGCGGCGCCACCTGACGGAACGGGCCCGACGCCTGGGCTGAACCGGTACCGGAGCGGGGAGAACGTCCGGGCGGAGCGGGACGGCAGGGAGGCGGCGGGCGCGGAAGCCGGGGGCGTGGTCCGCCGGGCCGGTCCGGGGCACCCCGGGGACGGGCCCGGGGACAGGGCCGAAACGGTTCGGAAGCGGGCCGCCGCCCGCGCCCCGGCGCATGTCCGTACGTGACGTGGGGTACAGTCTTCCACCCCGATTGGCGGCCGGATGGCCCCGTATGGCAGACTGTCGGGGTTGCTCGGTTGAGTGCCGATGCTGCGCGCCTCCCGTCGGGAGGACCGGAAGCGAGTCCCACAGTACTCGTCGTCCCTTTTCAGGGACGGACGTACGGGAATCTTCTGGGAAGCGTCAGCGGGGTGCAGGCCAGGCACCCGGTGGGTGTTCCACCCCCGGCCTGCGGTCACGGTGACCGCGTCCCCTTGGTTGGGAAGTCCTCAGGGACTTCTGCGTAGAGGGAGCGCGACACGCCCGACCGCGTGGGTCGGAGGAGGACGGTGCTTCCCAGGAAGTGCGGCCCTTCGGGTTCCAGAGCGTTACGAGACGAAGGACTACTAGTAGCCATGGCGGGACAGAAGATCCGCATCCGGCTCAAGGCCTACGACCACGAGGTCATCGATTCCTCGGCGAAGAAGATCGTCGAGACGGTGACCCGCACTGGTGCGTCGGTCGCGGGCCCGGTGCCGCTGCCCACTGAGAAGAACGTGTACTGCGTCATCAAGTCGCCGCACAAGTACAAGGACTCTCGCGAGCACTTCGAGATGCGCACGCACAAGCGCCTCATCGACATCCTCGACCCCACGCCGAAGACGGTTGACTCGCTCATGCGTCTCGACCTCCCGGCGGGCGTTGACATCGAGATCAAGCTCTGAGGGCGCGCGAGATGGCTAAGAACATCAAGGGCATCCTGGGCGAGAAGCTCGGCATGACGCAGGTCTGGGACGAGAACAACCGGATCGTTCCGGTGACCGTCGTCAAGGCCGGCCCCAATGTCGTGACCCAGGTCCGTACGAACGACGTCGACGGCTACGAGTCGGTCCAGATCGCCTTCGGCGAGATCGACCCGCGCAAGGTGAACAAGCCCCTCAAGGGTCACTTCGCCAAGGCCGATGTCACCCCGCGCCGCCACCTGGTGGAGCTCCGCACCGCTGACGCCTCCGAGTACACGCTCGGCCAGGAGATCACCGCCGAGCTCTTCGAGGCCGGCGTGAAGGTCGACGTCACCGGCAAGAGCAAGGGCAAGGGCTTCGCCGGTGTCATGAAGCGCCACAACTTCCGTGGTGGCAAGGCGTCGCACGGTGCCCACCGCGTGCACCGCAAGCCCGGTTCGATCGGTGGCTGCGCCACTCCGGGCCGTGTCTTCAAGGGCATGAAGATGGCCGGTCGCATGGGCAACGAGCGTGTGACCACCCAGAACCTGACCGTCCACGCCGTTGACGCCGAGAAGGGTCTGCTGCTCATCAAGGGCGCCGTCCCCGGCCCCAACGGTGGCCTCGTCCTGGTCCGCACCGCGGCCAAGGGGGTTTGAGGAACCGATGAGCACCATTGACATCCTTTCGCCGGCAGGCGACAAGACCGGGACCGTCGAGCTCCCCGAGGAGATCTTCGGCGCCAAGGTCAGCGTTCCGCTGATCCACCAGGTCGTCGTCGCGCAGCTGGCCGCGGCCCGTCAGGGCACGCACAAGACCAAGCGCCGTGGCGAAGTCCGTGGTGGTGGCCGCAAGCCTTACCGCCAGAAGGGCACCGGCCGCGCCCGTCAGGGTTCGACCCGCGCTCCGCAGTTCGTCGGCGGTGGCGTCGTCCACGGCCCGCAGCCGCGTGACTACTCGCAGCGGACCCCGAAGAAGATGAAGGCCGCCGCCCTCCGCGGTGCCCTCTCGGACCGGGCCACCCACTCCCGCATCCACGTCGTGACCGGCGTGGTCGAGGGCGGGGTCTCCACCAAGGCCGTGAAGACGCTGCTCGGCAAGATCTCGGAGCGCAAGAACCTGCTCCTGGTCGTCGAGCGCTCCGACGAGGCCGCGTGGCTGTCCGCTCGTAACCTGCCCCAGGTGCACATCCTGGAGCCGGGCCAGCTCAACACGTACGACGTGATCGTCTCCGACGACGTGGTCTTCACCAAGGCCGCCCTCGAGTCCTTCGTGTCTGGCCCCCAGACCGCTGAGACCGAAGGGAGCGACGCCTGATGACTGAGGCCGTCGTCACCAGCAAGACCTTCTCGGACCCGCGCGACATCCTGATCAAGCCGGTCGTCTCCGAGAAGAGCTACGCCCTGCTGGACGAGAACAAGTACACGTTCATCGTCGCGCCTGGCTCCAACAAGACCCAGATCAAGCAGGCCGTCGAGGCGGTCTTCTCGGTCAAGGTCACCGGGGTCAACACGATCAACCGCCAGGGCAAGCGCAAGCGCACCAAGGCCGGTTTCGGTAAGCGCAAGGACACCAAGCGCGCCATCGTGACCCTTGCCGAGGGCAACCGTATCGACATCTTCGGCGGTCCGACCGCCTAACGGCGGTCTGGATCGTCCGGAATCGGACGAGGACTGAGAAATGGGAATCCGCAAGTACAAGCCGACTACGCCGGGCCGCCGTGGCTCCTCCGTAGCCGACTTCGTCGAGATCACGCGGTCCACGCCGGAGAAGTCGCTGGTCCGCCCCCTGCACAGCAAGGGCGGCCGTAACAACACCGGTCGGATCACGGTTCGACACCAGGGTGGCGGCCACAAGCGCGCCTACCGTGTGATCGACTTCCGTCGTCACGACAAGGACGGCGTGCCGGCGAAGGTCGCTCACATCGAGTACGACCCCAACCGCACCGCGCGCATCGCGCTGCTCCACTACGTGGACGGCGAGAAGCGCTACATCATCGCCCCCAAGGGTCTGACGCAGGGTGACCGCGTCGAGAACGGCCCCGGCGCTGACATCAAGCCCGGCAACAACCTGGCGCTCCGCAACATCCCGGTCGGTACCACGATCCACGCGATCGAGCTCCGTCCCGGTGGCGGCGCCAAGTTCGCGCGCTCCGCTGGTGCCTCCGTGCAGCTGCTGGCGAAGGAGGGCACGATGGCCCACCTTCGTATGCCGTCCGGTGAGATCCGTCTCGTCGACGCCCGCTGCCGCGCCACCATCGGCGAGGTCGGCAACGCCGAGCAGTCGAACATCAACTGGGGCAAGGCCGGCCGTAAGCGTTGGCTGGGCGTTCGCCCGACCGTTCGCGGTGTGGCGATGAACCCGGTGGACCACCCGCACGGTGGTGGTGAGGGTAAGACCTCCGGTGGTCGTCACCCGGTCTCCCCGTGGGGTCAGAAGGAGGGTCGTACTCGCTCGCCGAAGAAGGCTTCGAGCAAGTACATCGTCCGCCGCCGCAAGACGAACAAGAAGCGCTAGGAGCGGGTTTAGATGCCGCGCAGTCTCAAGAAGGGACCCTTCGTCGACGGACACCTCGTAAAGAAGGTGGACGTACAGAACGAAGCCGGTACCAAGAACGTCATCAAGACCTGGTCCCGTCGCTCGATGATCATCCCGGCCATGCTCGGCCACACGATCGCGGTGCACAACGGCAAGACCCACATTCCGGTGTTTGTCACCGAGTCGATGGTCGGCCACAAGCTCGGCGAGTTCTCGCCGACGCGCACCTTCCGGGGTCACGTGAAGGACGACCGGAAGTCGAAGCGCCGCTAGTAGCGGGGTGGAATGACCATGACAGACACTGGAAGGACAACCATGGAAGCCAGGGCCCAGGCGCGGTACATCCGCGTCACGCCCATGAAGGCCCGCCGAGTGGTGGACCTTATCCGTGGCATGGACGCCACGGAGGCTCAGGCGGTCCTGCGTTTCGCCCCGCAGGCCGCGAGCGTGCCGGTTGGCAAGGTGCTTGACAGCGCCATCGCCAACGCCGCGCACAACTACGACCACACCGACGCCTCTTCGCTGGTCATCAGCGAGGCGTACGTGGATGAGGGCCCGACCCTGAAGCGGTTCCGTCCGCGTGCTCAGGGCCGTGCCTACCGGATCCGTAAGCGGACCAGCCACATCACCGTGGTCGTCAGCAGCAAGGAAGGAACCCGGTAATGGGCCAGAAGGTTAACCCGCATGGGTTCCGGCTCGGCATCACCACGGACTTCAAGTCCCGTTGGTACGCCGACAAGCTGTACAAGGACTACGTCAAGGAAGACGTCGCCATCCGTCGGATGATGACGTCCGGCATGGAGCGCGCCGGCATCTCGAAGGTTGAGATCGAGCGCACCCGTGACCGCGTGCGGGTGGACATCCACACCGCGCGTCCCGGCATCGTCATCGGCCGCCGTGGCGCCGAGGCCGACCGCATCCGCGGTGACCTCGAGAAGCTCACGGGCAAGCAGGTCCAGCTGAACATCCTCGAGGTCAAGAACCCCGAGATGGACGCTCAGCTGGTCGCCCAGGCCGTTGCCGAGCAGCTCTCCTCCCGCGTCTCCTTCCGTCGTGCCATGCGCAAGAGCATGCAGGGCACGATGAAGGCCGGCGCCAAGGGCATCAAGATCCAGTGCGGCGGTCGTCTCGGCGGCGCCGAGATGTCCCGCTCGGAGTTCTACCGCGAGGGCCGCGTGCCCCTGCACACGCTCCGCGCGAACGTCGACTACGGCTTCTTCGAGGCCAAGACCACCTTCGGCCGCATCGGCGTGAAGGTCTGGATCTACAAGGGCGACGTCAAGAACATCGCCGAGGTCCGCGCCGAGAACGCAGCGGCCCGTGCGGGTAACCGCCCGGCCCGTGGTGCGGGTGGCGCTGGCGACCGTCCCGCCGGCCGTGGTGGCCGTGGTGGCGAGCGTGGCGGCCGCGGCCGCAAGCCGCAGCAGCAGTCCGCGCCGGCTGCCGAGGCCCCCAAGGCCGAGGCTCCCGCCGCCGCTGCCGCTCCGGCTGAGAGCACCGGAACGGAGGCCTGACCGACATGCTGATCCCCCGTAGGGTCAAGCACCGCAAGCAGCACCACCCGAAGCGCTCCGGCGCCAGCAAGGGTGGTACGCAGGTTGCGTTCGGCGAGTACGGCATTCAGGCCCTCACGCCGGCTTACGTGACCAACCGCCAGATCGAGGCGGCTCGTATCGCGATGACCCGCCACATCAAGCGTGGCGGCAAGGTCTGGATCAACATCTACCCGGACCGCCCGCTGACGAAGAAGCCTGCCGAGACCCGCATGGGTTCCGGTAAGGGTTCTCCGGAGTGGTGGATCGCGAACGTCAAGCCGGGTCGGGTGATGTTCGAACTGTCCTACCCGAACGAGAAGATCGCGCGCGAGGCCCTGACCCGTGCGGCCCACAAGCTGCCGATGAAGTGCAAGATCGTAAAGCGCGAAGCAGGTGAGCTGTGATGTCGGCCGGTACCAAGGCGTCCGAGCTGCGCGAGCTGGGCAACGAGGAGCTTCTCAACAAGCTCCGCGAGGCCAAGGAAGAGCTGTTCAACCTCCGCTTCCAGGCGGCGACGGGCCAGCTCGAGAACCACGGCCGGCTCAAGTCCGTCCGTAAGGACATCGCCCGGATCTACACCCTGATGCGCGAGCGCGAGCTGGGCATCGAGACGGTGGAGAACGTCTGATGAGCGAGAGCAACGTGACTGAGAAGACCGAGCGCAACGCTCGCAAGGTCCGCGAGGGCCTGGTCGTCAGCGACAAGATGGACAAGACCGTCGTCGTCGCTGTCGAGGACCGCGTCAAGCACGCGCTGTACGGCAAGGTCATCCGCCGTACGAACAAGCTCAAGGCTCACGACGAGCAGAACGCCGCCGGCATCGGTGACCGCGTCCTCCTGATGGAGACGCGCAAGCTGTCCGCCACGAAGCACTGGCGCGTCGTCGAGATCCTCGAGAAGGCCAAGTAATTCTTGAAGGGGTAACCCTTCGAGTTCGTTCCGCCAGGCTCGGCAGGGGCTTCCACCGAAGCCCCTGCCGGGAACCGGCAGACAAATCAGGAGATAGACGTGATCCAGCAGGAGTCGCGACTGCGTGTCGCCGACAACACTGGTGCCAAGGAGATCCTTTGCATCCGTGTTCTCGGTGGCTCGGGTCGCCGCTACGCGGGCATCGGTGACGTCATCGTCGCCACCGTCAAGGACGCGATCCCCGGTGGCAACGTGAAGAAGGGTGACGTCGTCAAGGCGGTCATCGTTCGCACCGTCAAGGAGCGCCGCCGCCAGGACGGCTCGTACATCCGCTTCGACGAGAACGCCGCTGTCATTCTCAAGAACGACGGCGACCCTCGTGGCACCCGTATCTTCGGCCCGGTCGGCCGTGAGCTGCGCGAGAAGAAGTTCATGAAGATCATCTCGCTCGCGCCGGAGGTGCTGTAAGCATGAAGATCAAGAAGGGCGACCTGGTCCAGGTCATCACCGGTAAGGACAAGGGCAAGCAGGGCAAGGTCATCACGGCCTTCCCCCGTGAGAACCGCGTCCTGGTCGAGGGTGTCAACCGGGTCAAGAAGCACACCAAGGCCGGCCCGTCGCAGGCCGGTGGCATCGTCACGACCGAGGCTCCGGTCCACGTCTCCAACGTCCAGCTGGTCGTGGAGAAGGACGGCAAGAAGGTCGTCACGCGTGTCGGTTACCGCTTCGACGACGAGGGCAACAAGATCCGCGTTGCCAAGCGGACGGGTGAGGACATCTGATGGCTACCACCACTCCGCGTCTCAAGACGAAGTACCGCGAGGAGATCGCGGGCAAGCTGCGTGAGGAGTTCTCCTACGAGAACGTCATGCAGATCCCCGGCCTCGTGAAGATCGTGGTGAACATGGGTGTCGGCGACGCCGCCCGTGACTCGAAGCTCATGGACGGTGCCGTCCGTGACCTGACCACCATCACCGGTCAGAAGCCGGCCGTCACCAAGGCCCGCAAGTCCATCGCGCAGTTCAAGCTGCGCGAAGGTCAGCCGATCGGTGCGCACGTCACCCTCCGTGGCGACCGCATGTGGGAGTTCCTGGACCGCACCCTGTCGCTCGCGCTTCCGCGCATCCGCGACTTCCGTGGTCTGTCCCCCAAGCAGTTCGACGGGCGTGGCAACTACACCTTCGGTCTCACGGAGCAGGTCATGTTCCACGAGATCGACCAGGACAAGATCGACCGTGTCCGGGGTATGGACATCACCGTGGTGACCACGGCGACCAACGACGACGAGGGCCGTGCCCTTCTGCGTCACCTCGGCTTCCCGTTCAAGGAGGCGTAAGCGAGATGGCGAAGAAGGCTCTCATCGCGAAGGCTGCCCGCAAGCCCAAGTTCGGCGTGCGCGGCTACACGCGCTGCCAGCGCTGTGGTCGACCCCACTCCGTGTACCGCAAGTTCGGCCTGTGCCGCGTGTGCCTTCGTGAGATGGCTCACCGTGGCGAGCTGCCGGGCGTGACCAAGAGCTCCTGGTAAGCACCTGTCGCCCTTCGGGGCGTAGGGCTTCCTGGATCTCTCGGTAAGCACTGGGTTGGCGGATGCCCATCCCCTCATGGCTTAGGCTAGTGGGGTTGGGCGTCCGCCGCCCGTACGACTTACTACGCCGTAGGTCCCCGCGCCGCACCCGTCCCGCCCCTGTGTGGGGAGAGGGATGGCGCATACAGGAAACCCCGGCGAGAGAGGCCGAAGGCCAATTCATGACCATGACTGATCCGATCGCGGACATGCTGACTCGTCTGCGTAACGCGAACTCGGCATACCACGACTCCGTGTCGATGCCGCACAGCAAGATCAAGTCTCACATCGCGGAAATCCTCCAGCAGGAGGGCTTCATCACGGGCTGGAAGGTCGAGGACGCCGAGGTCGGCAAGAACCTCGTCCTCGAGCTCAAGTTCGGTCCGAACCGTGAGCGCTCCATCGCGGGCATCAAGCGGATCTCGAAGCCCGGTCTCCGGGTTTACGCGAAGTCCACCAACCTGCCGAAGGTTCTCGGCGGCCTGGGCGTGGCGATCATCTCCACGTCCCACGGCCTCCTGACCGGCCAGCAGGCAGGCAAGAAGGGCGTAGGTGGGGAAGTCCTCGCCTACGTCTGGTAGTCGGGAACGGAGGAATAGCTAATGTCGCGTATTGGCAAGCTGCCTATCCAGGTTCCCGCCGGCGTGGACGTCACCATCGATGGCCGCACGGTCACGGTCAAGGGTTCCAAGGGCACCCTGAGCCACACCGTCGCCGCGCCGATCGAGATCGTTAAGGGTGAGGACGGCGTTCTCAACGTCTCCCGTCCGAACGACGAGCGTCAGAACAAGGCCCTTCACGGCCTGTCCCGCACGCTGGTGGCCAACATGATCACCGGTGTGACCCAGGGTTACGTGAAGGCGCTCGAGATCAGCGGTGTCGGTTACCGCGTCGCCGCGAAGGGCTCCAACCTGGAGTTCCAGCTCGGTTACAGCCACCCGATCCTGGTCGAGGCGCCCGAGGGCATCTCGTTCAAGGTCGAGTCGCCGACCAAGTTCTCGGTCGAGGGCATCGACAAGCAGAAGGTCGGCGAGGTCGCGGCGAACATCCGCAAGCTGCGCAAGCCCGACCCGTACAAGGCCAAGGGCGTCAAGTACGCCGGCGAGGTCATCCGCCGCAAGGTCGGAAAGGCTGGTAAGTAGCCATGGCATACGGTGTGAAGATCGCCAAGGGCGACGCTTACAAGCGTGCCGCCAAGGCTCGCCGCCACATCCGCATCCGCAAGAACGTGTCGGGTACGGCGGAGCGTCCGCGCCTCGTCGTGACGCGTTCGAACCGCGGTATCACCGCTCAGGTCATCGACGACCTCAAGGGTCACACCCTGGCGTCGGCGTCGAACTTGGACGCGTCGATCCGTGGTGGCGAGGGCGACAAGTCCGCGCAGGCCAAGCAGGTCGGCGCCCTGGTCGCCGAGCGCGCCAAGGCCGCCGGTGTCGAGACCGTCGTGTTCGACCGTGGTGGCAACAGGTACGCCGGGCGCATTGCCGCTCTGGCTGACGCCGCCCGCGAAGCCGGGCTGAAGTTCTAAGCCCCGGTTCCGGGACTAACGGACGTAACAGAGAGAGGTAAATCCAATGGCTGGACCCCAGCGCCGCGGAAGCGGTGCCGGTGGCGGCGAGCGGCGGGACCGGAAGGGCCGCGACGGTGGCCCTGCCGCCGAGAAGACCGCGTACGTTGAGCGCGTCGTCGCGATCAACCGCGTCGCCAAGGTTGTCAAGGGTGGTCGCCGCTTCAGCTTCACCGCGCTGGTCGTGGTGGGCGACGGTGACGGCACCGTAGGTGTCGGTTACGGCAAGGCCAAGGAAGTTCCCGCGGCCATCGCCAAGGGTGTCGAGGAAGCCAAGAAGAACTTCTTCAAGGTTCCCCGCATCCAGGGCACCATCCCTCACCCGATCCAGGGCGAGAAGGCCGCGGGCGTCGTCCTGCTCAAGCCGGCTTCCCCCGGTACCGGCGTCATCGCCGGTGGCCCGGTGCGTGCCGTGCTCGAGTGCGCCGGCGTTCACGACATCCTGTCGAAGTCGCTCGGCTCCGACAACGCGATCAACATCGTGCACGCGACCGTGGCGGCCCTCAAGGGCCTGCAGCGTCCCGAGGAGATCGCGGCTCGCCGTGGTCTGCCCCTCGAGGACGTCGCCCCCGCGGCTCTCCTCCGTGCACGTGCCGGGGCGGGTGCGTAATGGCTCGCCTCAAGGTCACGCAGAAGAAGTCGTACATCGGCAGCAAGCAGAACCACCGCGACACCCTGCGCTCGCTCGGCCTCAAGAAGGTCAACGACGTGGTTGTCAAGGAGGACCGCCCCGAGTTCCGCGGAATGGTTCACACCGTCCGCCACCTCGTGACGGTCGAGGAGGTTGACTGACATGGCGGAGAACAGCCCGCTGAAGGCCCACAACCTCCGTCCCGCCCCCGGCGCCAAGACCGCGAAGACCCGTGTCGGTCGTGGTGAGGCGTCGAAGGGTAAGACGGCCGGTCGTGGTACGAAGGGTACGAAGGCCCGCTACCAGGTTCCGCAGCGCTTCGAGGGCGGGCAGATGCCCCTCCACATGCGTCTGCCGAAGCTGAAGGGCTTCAAGAACCCCTTCCGCACCGAGTACCAGGTCGTGAACCTGGACAAGCTCGCCGCGCTCTACCCGCAGGGTGGAGAGGTCACGGTGGCCGATCTGGTCGCCAAGGGTGCGGTTCGCAAGAACCAGCTCGTCAAGGTGCTCGGCACCGGCGAGGTCTCCGTGGCGCTGCAGGTGACGGTCGACGCCGTCTCCGGCTCCGCCAAGGAGAAGATCGCCGCCGCCGGCGGCAGCGTCACCGAGCTCGTCTGAGTCTCGGCCCGACAGCACTGAGAAGCCCGGCCGGTTCCCCCTCGGGGGAGCCGGCCGGGCTTCTCGGCGTCCGGGAGGAGATCAGGCCGCGGCCGAGGTGAGTCCCCGTGCCTTGAGGCAGGCCTGGAGACGGCTCTCGACCTGGAGTTTCGCCAGCACCTGCGTCACGTACATCTTCACCGTGGCCTCCTTGATCCCCATGGAACTGGCGATGCGGTGGTTGCTCATGCCGTCGGAGAGCAGATCCAGCACCTGCTGCTGCCGGGGGGTGAGCTGCGGGAAACGCACCCGGTACTCGCTCAGCTCCTCCGTCACGCAGCGGGGGAAGTAGGTGAATCCGGCGAGGACGGCGGCCAGGGCACGGTGGAAGTCCTCCGGCGAGGCGGTGTCCGGCAGGAAACCGTGGAGTCCGGCCGACACGCTGGACGGGGTGATGCGGGTCCGTCCGGGGCGGCCCACCGAGACGAAGCGGAGCCCGCGGTCCCGCGGGCCGGAGCGGAGGACCGGGGCCAGGTCCTCCTCGGGTCGGCCGGTGGTGCCGAACACGACGAGATCCGGCCGGGTGCGGTCCACCGCCTCGACCAGGCCGCCGAGGGTGCCGACGCTGACCGTCTTCACGTACGAGAATCGCCCGACGATCTGGACGAGACCGAGCGTGCGGGTCGGGCTGTCATCGGCGACAAGGACATGGGCGTGTGCATGGCTGTGCGTGCTCATTTCCCCCACTTCGCGATCGCTGCCGGGGGCGGCCCCTGGGGTCCCACTCCCGCCCCCGTGGGTGATCACGACTCTAGCCACGCCGGTTGCATACGCACAGTGGATTTGAGGAGTGCCTGATCTTCCGGTTCAGGAGGTCCCGGTGTCGGGGCGGCAGTCCGGCCAGCCGGTCCGCCAGCCGGGGAACGAGGGGTGGGCGTCCGCCCGGGTGTCGCCGATCGTGGAGCCGACCGAGCCGTCCGGACCCTTGACCTGGACGATCCGGTGGGGATAGGGGCCGCCGAGGTCGGTGTAGGCCAGGACCATCATTCCGGTGGGCGTCTCCCACCGGCTCCCGCCGCCGGGGACCTTCTTCGCCTCCGGGGGAATTCCGCGCGGCCCGAAGTACTGGCCCAGGACCACGTCCAGGCTGTCCGGGTGCGGTGCGGGGGTGGGCTCCTCCGTACTCGTGCAGGACTGCCAGTCCCGCACGGTGATGGTGCCGGGCCGTCCCGAGTCCCAGAGGCGTTCCTCGGCCCGCCGCTCTTCGGAAGCGATCACGAAGCGGAGCCTGCTGACGGAGTCCGCCCGGTGTTCGGCGAAGACCTCCACCTTCTTGTGGGCCGTCACGGACGGGTCGTCCTCCCGGGGCAGTTCCTCCGTGAACGCGATGCGGGTGACGGTCGTCCCCGGTCGTCCCGGGGCGTCGGTTCCCCGTCCCGGGACGGGGGCGTCCGTGGTGCAGGCGGTGACGGCCGACAGCGCGACCGTCACCGCCGCGAAGCCCCCGAGGGCTCTCGGTGTGCTCCTCATGTCAGCAGGCGAAGCGCCGTTCGGGGCTGGTGGACCAGCCGACCCGGGCAGGGCTGCCGCCGCGCACCGACCCCTTGGTGCGGTAGGTGAAAGTGCCCTTGCCCTGGCACTTCCACTGGAGGTGGCTGGTGGCGCGGTTGCCGACCCAGTCCGTACCGGCGATGCGGGTCCAGCCGTCCCAGCGGTGGTACTGCAGCAGGGCGGTGTTGTACCAGCCGCTGCAGTTGTTGACGGTGGCGTACTTGCCGCGGGCGTGGTCGCTGCGGCCGGTGCTCGCCATGTTCTCCTTCCACGGCTTGTAGACGGCGAGGGTGCAGCTCGCTGCGGCGGCCCGCGTGGTGACGGACTCGGCCGTGGTGGCCGCCGGGGTGTCCGTCGTGCGGGCGGTGGCGGTGGTCGTGCCCACCAGGAGGGCGGCGCCGACGAGGGCCGCGACGGCGAGTGGCTTCTTCATGACGGGGTTCCTCCAGAAGAGTCGGGATCAGGCCGTTCCGCCCGATCGGTCCTGAACTGCTGGGACAGTCTTCTGGGGGAAGGGAGGCCGTGTCAGGACGGCTCTTGGTCGGGACGCGGCCCCGACCAAAGTCGTATGCCGGACACCCGTGGGGTCGTGGCCCGACGATGGGGGCCCGACGTCGCCCGGAGACGTTTCCCGCTGGCTGTGGGGGCGGGTATGGTAGCGCCTGATAGCTTCCCCGGCAGTCTGCGCTCTGGTGCACGACTGCCGTGTTCTGTAATTGCTCCCATACAAACCGTCACCCTCACGCGCGTAACGCGGGGGTCGCAGGAGGCACCGTGCTCACCGCGTTCGCCCAGGCGTTCAAGACGCCCGACCTGCGCAAGAAGCTGCTCTTCACGCTCGCCATCATCGTGCTGTACCGCTTCGGGGCCCACATCCCCGTCCCCGGTGTCAGCTACGAGGCCGTCCAGCAGTGTGTCAAGCAGGCCAGCGAAGGCAACAACAGCCTGTTCGGCCTGGTCAACATGTTCAGTGGCGGCGCGCTGCTGCAGATCACCATCTTCGCGCTCGGCATCATGCCGTACATCACGGCGAGCATCATCCTGCAGCTGCTGACCGTCGTGATCCCGCGTCTGGAAGCCCTCAAGAAGGAGGGGCAGTCCGGCACGGCCAAGATCACGCAGTACACCCGCTACCTGACGGTGGCCCTCGCGGTCCTGCAGGGCACAGGTCTCGTCGCCACCGCCAAGAGCGGTGCCCTCTTCAGCGGCTGCAACGTGGCCGACCAGGTCGTGCCCGACCCGTCGATCTTCACCATCGCCACCATGGTCCTCACGATGACCGCGGGTACCTGTGTCGTCATGTGGCTCGGTGAGCTGATCACCGACCGCGGCATCGGCAACGGCATGTCGATCCTGATGTTCATCTCGATCGCCGCCGGCTTCCCGGGCGCCCTGTGGAAGATCAAGGTCGAGGGCGAGATGGCCGACGGCTGGATCGAGTTCGGCACCGTGATCCTCGTCGGCTTCGTGATGGTGGCCCTCGTGGTCTTCGTCGAGCAGGCCCAGCGGCGCATCCCGGTCCAGTACGCGAAGCGCATGATCGGCCGTCGTTCGTACGGCGGTACGTCCACGTACATCCCGCTGAAGGTGAACCAGGCGGGTGTGATTCCCGTCATCTTCGCCTCGTCGCTGCTCTACATCCCGGCCCTGGTCGCTCAGTTCTCGAGCTCCACCGCGGGATGGAAGACCTGGATCGAAGCCCACTTCGTCAAGGGTGACCACCCCTACTACATCGCCACCTACTTCCTCCTGATCGTGTTCTTCGCCTTCTTCTACGTGGCGATCTCGTTCAACCCCGAGGAAGTCGCGGACAACATGAAGAAGTATGGTGGCTTCATCCCGGGTATCCGGGCCGGTCGACCCACTGCCGAGTATCTGAGCTACGTGCTCAACCGGATCACGTGGCCGGGCTCGCTGTACTTGGGTCTGATCGCTCTTGTGCCGACGATGGCGTTGGCAGGCTTCGGCGGCGCCAACGCCAACTTCCCCTTCGGCGGGACGAGCATCCTGATCATCGTGGGTGTGGGGCTGGAGACCGTGAAGCAGATCGAGAGCCAGCTTCAGCAGCGCAATTACGAAGGGTTCCTCCGCTGATGCGAATCGTCCTCGTCGGACCGCCCGGGGCCGGTAAGGGAACGCAGGCCGCGTACCTTGCCAAGAACCTGGACATCCCGCACATCTCCACCGGTGACCTGTTCCGTGCCAACATCTCGCAGGGCACGGAGCTGGGCGTGGAGGCGCAGTCGTACATGAAGGCCGGCCAGCTGGTGCCGGACTCCGTGACGATCGGGATGGCCAAGGACCGTATGGAGCAGCCGGACGCCGTGGGTGGCTTCCTGCTCGACGGGTTCCCGCGCAACGTGGCCCAGGCCGAGGCCCTGGACGAGATCCTCAAGGCGGGTCACGTACAGCTGGACGCGGTCCTGGACCTGGAGGTCCCCGAGGACGAGGTCGTGAAGCGGATCGCGGGTCGCCGCATCTGCCGCAACGACTCCTCGCACGTGTTCCACGTGACGTACCAGGCTCCGGCCGTCGAGGGCGTCTGCGACGTCTGCGGCGGGGAGCTGTACCAGCGCGACGACGACACGGAGGAGACCGTGCGCCGCCGCCTGGAGGTCTACCACACGGAGACCGAGCCGATCATCGACTACTACCGGGCGCAGAACCTGGTCGTGACGATCTCGGCGCTCGGCAAGGTGGACGAGGTCACCGCCAAGGCGATGGCCGCGATCAAGAAGTAACCACGGTTCGTCCGATACGGCCGCGGTGCCCCTGGGGGGCGCCGCGGCCGTATCGTTGTTCCGATACCCGTTCTCGACGAAAGGCCGCGGCCACGATGGTGCAGATCAAGACCCCCGAGCAGATCGCGAAGATGCGTGAGGCGGGCCTTGTCGTCGCCGCCGTCCACGCGGCGACCCGCGACGCGGCCGTGCCGGGCGCGACCACGCGGGACCTGGACGAGGTCGCGCGGAAGGTGATCGCCGAGCACGGGGCGAAGTCGAACTTCCTCGGGTACGGCGGGTTCCCCGCGACGATCTGCACCTCGGTGAACGAGGTCGTCGTCCACGGCATCCCCGACGAGAAGACCGTCCTGAAGGACGGCGACATCATCTCCATCGACGCGGGCGCGATCGTGGACGGCTGGCACGGTGACGCGGCCTACACCGCGTTCGTGGGCACCGGGCACGCGCCGGAGCTGGTCGAGCTCTCCCGGGTCACGGAGGAGTCGATGTGGGCCGGGATCGCGGCGATGCGGCTCGGCAACCGGCTGGTGGACATCTCGAAGGCGATCGAGACGTACATCAAGCGGCAGCCCCGCCCGCCGGTCGGCGACCACAGCCTCGGCCGGTACGGGATCATCGAGGACTACGGCGGCCACGGCATCGGCACCGAGATGCACATGGACCCGCACCTCCTGAACTACGTCTCCCGCAAGCGCGGCAAGGGCCCGAAGCTGGTGCCCGGCCTGTGCCTGGCGATCGAGCCGATGGTCTCCCTCGGCACCCCGGCCACCGAGGTCCTGAAGGACGACTGGACGGTCATCACCACCGACGGCACCTGGTCCTCGCACTGGGAGCACTCGGTGGCGCTCACGGAGGAGGGCCCGCTGGTCCTCACCGCGGTCGACGGGGGCAGGGCGAAGCTGGCGGAGCTGGGCGTCACGGCGGCGCCGGACCCGCTCGCGTAGGGACGCGGGGGCGTGGAGGAGGTTCCGGGTTCTCGGCGTGGTCCCTTGCGTAAGGATCTCCTCGCGTGGGCAGACTTCCCGATTCGTCTTTTCCAGGGGCCTGACGTAGACTGATGCGTCGGCTCTCGTGTACCCGTGTGTCCGCATACGGCGGCGAGAGTCGATCAAGGTAGCCGATTCGAAAGGCGAAGCGTGGCCAAGAAGCAAGGTGCCATCGAAATCGAGGGCACCGTGATCGAGTCTCTCCCGAACGCCATGTTCAAGGTGGAGCTCCAGAACGGTCACAAGGTCCTCGCGCACATCTCCGGCAAGATGCGGATGCACTACATCCGAATCCTTCCGGACGACCGGGTCGTTGTGGAGCTCTCTCCGTACGACCTGACGCGTGGCCGGATCGTCTACCGGTACAAGTAGATCTTGCCCGCACCCCGCTTCGGCGCGGGTGGTGGCACTGACCCGGAGAACCTCACATCCCATGAAGGTCAAGCCGAGCGTCAAGAAGATCTGCGACAAGTGCAAGGTGATCCGCCGTCACGGCCGGGTCATGGTCATCTGCGACAACCTGCGCCACAAGCAGCGCCAGGGCTGACGCACGCCGACCGACCTGCATTTCGCAGTTCTTCGCGCGACGCATAGCAATACGTACATACGCAGAGCCCGTCGGGCCGTTTCCCACGGTTGACGACACCTCCGGTGGGGGCCGGGGACCCGGACGTACCACGCCCTGAATCTCGGGGCGTCGGCGGTCGGGAGTGGTTCTGCGACAGACCCCCGAGAACACAGGAGCCATTGAATGGCACGCGTTTCCGGTGTTGACATCCCGCGCGAAAAGCGTGTGGTGGTCGCACTCACCTACGTCTTCGGCATCGGGCGTACCCGGTCCGAGGAGATTCTCGTCGCTACCGGCGTGAACCCGTCCACCCGTGTCCGCGACCTTGCCGAGGAAGACCTCGTCAAGATCCGCGAGTACGTGGACGCCAACCTCCAGACCGAGGGTGACCTCCGCCGCGAGATCGCCGCCGACATCCGCCGCAAGGTCGAGATCGGCTGCTACCAGGGTCTGCGCCACCGTCGTGGCCTGCCCGTCCGCGGCCAGCGCACCAGCACGAACGCTCGTACCCGCAAGGGCCCGCGTCGCGCCATCGCCGGCAAGAAGAAGCCGGGCAAGAAGTAGTCCTCAGCGGACGCTTGACCAAGCGGTCTTCGCTGTAGGACCGACCACCTCCCGTAGGAGTAAGAGATGCCCCCCAAGGGTCGTCAGGGCGCTGCCAAGAAGGTGCGCCGCAAGGAAAAGAAGAACGTCGCTCATGGGCACGCCCACATCAAGAGCACGTTCAACAACACCATCGTCTCGATCACGGACCCCGCGGGCAACGTGATCTCCTGGGCCTCCGCCGGCCACGTCGGCTTCAAGGGCTCGCGCAAGTCCACCCCCTTCGCCGCGCAGATGGCCGCCGAGTCGGCCGCCCGCCGCGCGCAGGAGCACGGGATGCGCAAGGTCGACGTCTTCGTCAAGGGTCCGGGCTCCGGCCGCGAGACCGCGATCCGCTCCCTCCAGGCCACCGGCCTCGAGGTCGGTTCGATCCAGGACGTCACCCCCACGCCGCACAACGGCTGCCGTCCGCCCAAGCGCCGCCGCGTCTGACCCGGTCGGCGCGGCTCCCCGTGCGAGCGGGGACGCACCGCGCCACCGTGTCCGGCACGTGGGCTGTCTGAGCAGGACTTCGGGCGGTACGGCTCTTCCGGCCGTGCCGCCCGTACCCTTGCAGTACGCAGTTCTCCGTAGGGCGTCAAATAGTGGGCGTCCACGACTGAAGGAATCACAGACATGCTGATCGCTCAGCGTCCCTCGCTGACCGAAGAGGTCGTCGACGAGTTCCGCTCCCGGTTCGTGATCGAGCCGCTGGAGCCGGGCTTCGGCTACACCCTCGGCAACTCCCTCCGCCGTACCCTCCTGTCGTCGATCCCGGGTGCCGCTGTCACCAGCATCCGCGTCGACGGCGTCCTGCACGAGTTCACCACCGTGCCGGGCGTCAAGGAGGACGTGACCGACATCATCCTCAACATCAAGCAGCTGGTCGTCTCCTCGGAGCACGACGAGCCGGTCGTGATGTACCTGCGCAAGCAGGGCCCGGGTCTGGTCACCGCCGCCGACATCGCGCCCCCGGCCGGTGTCGAGGTGCACAACCCCGACCTCGTCCTCGCCACGCTCAACGGCAAGGGCAAGCTGGAGATGGAGCTGACCGTCGAGCGCGGTCGCGGCTACGTCTCCGCCGTGCAGAACAAGCAGGCGGGCCAGGAGATCGGCCGTATCCCGGTCGACTCGATCTACTCGCCGGTGCTCAAGGTCACGTACAAGGTCGAGGCGACCCGTGTCGAGCAGCGCACCGACTTCGACAAGCTGATCGTCGACGTCGAGACCAAGCAGGCCATGCGACCGCGCGACGCCATGGCGTCCGCGGGCAAGACCCTGGTCGAGCTGTTCGGTCTGGCGCGCGAGCTCAACATCGACGCCGAGGGCATCGACATGGGCCCGTCCCCGACGGACGCCGCCCTGGCCGCCGATCTCGCGCTGCCGATCGAGGAGCTCGAGCTCACCGTTCGTTCGTACAACTGCCTCAAGCGCGAGGGCATCCACTCCGTGGGTGAGCTCGTGGCGCGTTCCGAGGCGGACCTGCTCGACATCCGCAACTTCGGTGCGAAGTCGATCGACGAGGTCAAGGCGAAGCTGGCCGGCATGGGCCTGGCCCTCAAGGACAGCCCGCCCGGATTCGACCCGACCGCCGCCGCCGACGCCTTCGGCGCCGACGACGACGCGGACGCGGGCTTCGTCGAGACCGAGCAGTACTGACAGCTCGGGCCTCACGGTCCGTACCCGGGTGCGGGTGCGCTGTGCTCGACCGCGCAGTTCCCCGCGCCCCCTCCGGGCCCGCCCCTTCGGGGCGCGTCCGGATCTCCGACAGGCGACCGCCTGCTCGGATACTGACCCCGGTACCTCATACGGCCGGGGCAGACACCTAGGAGAATCATCATGCCGCGTCCCGCGAAGGGTGCCCGCCTCGGCGGTTCCGCCGCTCACGAGAAGCTGCTGCTCGCCAACCTGGCGAAGTCGCTGTTCGAGCACGGTCGCATCACCACGACCGAGGCCAAGGCCCGCCGCCTGCGTCCGGTCGCCGAGCGCCTGATCACCAAGGCGAAGAAGGGCGACATCCACAACCGTCGCCTGGTGCTGCAGACGATCACCGACAAGGGCATCGTCCACACGCTCTTCACCGAGATCGCGCCGCGCTACTCCGAGCGCCCGGGTGGCTACACCCGTATCACCAAGGTCGGCAACCGTCGTGGCGACAACGCCCCGATGGCCGTGATCGAGCTGGTCGAGGGCGAGATCGCCAAGAAGGCGACCGTCGACGAGGCCGAGGCCGCCACCAAGCGCGCCGTCAAGGAGGCCGACCAGGCCGCCACGACCGAGGCCGCCGAGGAGTCGAAGGACGCGTAAGCGTTCCGACTGTTCTCGTGTGCGGGCCCGTACCCCCTTGGGGTGCGGGCCCGCACCCGTGTCTCTGAGAGGATCTTCGCGTGAGCGATGACGTGCAGGACGGTTACGTACGGGTGCGGCTCGACCTGTCGTACGACGGCAAGGACTTCTCCGGCTGGGCCAAGCAGGCGCAGGGGCGGCGGACGGTGCAGGGCGACATCGAGGACGCCCTGCGGACCGTGACCCGCGCCAAGGAGACGTACGAGCTGACCGTGGCCGGCCGGACCGACTCCGGGGTGCACGCGCGCGGGCAGGTCGCCCATGTCGATCTTCCCGTCGAGGTGTGGGCCGAGCACCGGGACAAGCTGCTCAGGCGGCTCGCCGGGCGGCTCTCCCACGACGTCAGGATCTGGTCCCTCACCGAGGCCCCCAGCGGGTTCAACGCGCGGTTCTCCGCGATCTGGCGCCGCTACGCCTACCGCGTCACCGACGACCCGGGCGGGGTGGACCCGCTGCTCCGCGGACACGTCCTGTGGCACGACTGGGCCCTCGACATGGACGCCATGAACGAGGCCGCCGCCGCGCTCGTCGGCGAGCACGACTTCGCCGCGTACTGCAAGCGCCGCGAGGGCGCCACCACCATCCGCACCCTCCAGGAGCTGCGCTGGGAGCGGCGGGCCGACGGGGTGCTCGAAGCCACCGTGAAGGCCGACGCCTTCTGCCACAACATGGTCCGCTCGCTGGTCGGCGCCCTGCTGTTCGTCGGCGACGGGCACCGGTCGGCCGACTGGCCCGGCAAGGTCCTCGCGGCCGGTGTCCGGGACTCGGCCGTGCACGTCGTACGGCCCCACGGGCTCACCCTCGAAGAGGTCGGCTACCCGGCGGACGAGCTGCTGGCCGCCCGCAACCGGGAGGCCCGCAACAAGCGCACCCTGCCCGGCGCGGGCTGCTGCTGAGCACGGGGCGGTCCCGGCCCGAGCCCCCCGCCCGGCGCGGGCTACGGGGCCGGGGTCCGGGCCGCCGCGCGGGCCTGGGCGCGGCCGTGGGCGTAGATCTGGTTGAAGGCGAAGGTGCCGAGGTCGTCGCTGGCCTGGAAGACCGGTGCGTCGGCGGTGGTGACCTTCCTGCCGTCGGTGAATCCGGCCTGGGTGAAGTAGGCGTAGCGGCCGATCGCGTTCGCCCGGCGGAGGCAGATCGTGCCGTGGCAGAAGTCGCCGACGCCCGCGCCCGCCAGGGGGGCGATGCCGCCCTTGGCCTGGTTCTTCACCTTGAGGGCCGCGGTCTCGGAGGGCAGGACGGCCACGCCGACGGTGATCGCCACGCCGTCCTTGACGTAGGTGGCGCGCAGCACCCGCCGACAGCCGTTGGCCTTGAGGAGGGCGCCGAGGGTGCCCTGGGTGACGGCCGCGCAGTCGGTCGTGGCGGCGGTCGCTCCCTTCGTGTAGGGGCGCTTGTCCATGGTCAGCTTCTTGCCCGGGAAGAGGCCCTCGGTGGTCAGCGGGGCCTTGTCCTTCTTCGGGTCGGAGATGTAGTCCTTCGGGTTCGGCGGGGGCGGCGGCGCCACCGAGGAGAAGGTCGGCTCGGGGGTGGGGGAGCCGGTGGGGGCGGCCGTGCCGGTGGGGCCCCCGCCGTTCCCGGCCCCGTCGTTCTTCTTGCCGGTGGCGACCACGGCGGTCGCGACGATCGCGCCGACGGCCAGTGCGGCGACCGCGCCGCCGCCGATCACCAGCCAGCGCCTGCGCCGGTCACGGGAGGCGGAGGCGTCGGCGAGGGCGCCCCAGTCGGGGGTCCCGGTCCCGCCGCCCGGGGCGCCGGGGAAGGGCTCGGGGCCGGGGCCCTGTCCGTGGCCCTGCTGCCCGTACGGTCCCGGCGGGGGCTGTCCGGGGCCGGGCTGTCCGCCGTATCCCGGCTGCCGGCCGTACCCCGGCTGCCCCTGCGGCTGCTGCCCGTACCCCTGCCCCTGCTGCCCCTGCGGCGGCTCCTGCGGCCACTGCGGTCCCCCAAAGCTCATGCCGCGCATCCTAAACCGGTTGGGCCGGGGCCGGGCGGGCGGCGACAATGCACCTCATGGGACATGTCGAGGCCGCGCATCTGGAGTACTACCTTCCCGACGGGAGGGTCCTGCTCGGGGACGCCTCCTTCCGGGTGGGCGAAGGGGCCGTCGTCGCCCTGGTCGGCGCCAACGGCGCCGGGAAGACCACCCTGCTGAGGCTGATCGCCGGGGACCTCCAGCCGCACGGCGGTTCCGTCAAGGTCAGCGGCGGGCTCGGTGTGATGCCGCAGTTCGTGGGCTCCGTACGGGACGAGTCGACCGTCCGTGACCTGCTGGTCTCGGTGGCGCACCCGCGCATCCGGGAGGCCGCGGCGGCCGTGGACGAGGCCGAGCACCTGATCATGACGGTCGACGACGAGGCCGCGCAGATGAAGTACGCGCAGGCCCTCGCGGACTGGGCCGAGGTGCAGGGGTACGAGGCCGAGACCCTCTGGGACATCTGCACCGTGGCCGCGCTCGGGATGCCGTACGAGAAGGCGCAGTTCCGGCAGGTCAGGACCTTGTCCGGCGGTGAGCAGAAGCGGCTGGTCCTGGAGTCGCTGCTGCGCGGCTCCGACGAGGTGCTGCTCCTGGACGAGCCGGACAACTATCTGGACGTGCCCGGCAAGCGGTGGCTGGAGGAGCGGCTGCGGGAGACCCGCAAGACCGTCCTGTTCATCTCGCACGACCGGGAGCTGCTCTCCCGGGGCGCGCAGAAGATCATCGCGGTGGAGCCGGGGCCCGCGGGCTCGGACGTGTGGGTGCACGGCGGTGGCTTCGACACCTTCCACGAGGCGCGGCGGGAGCGGTTCGCCCGCTTCGAGGAGCTGAAGCGGCGCTGGGAGGAGAAGCACGCCCAGCTGAAGAAGCTGGTCGTCACCCTCCGGCAGGCGGCGGCGATCAGCCATGAGCTGGCCTCGCGGTACGCGGCGGCGCAGACGCGGCTGCGGAAGTTCGAGGAGGCGGGGCCGCCGCCCGAGCCGCCGCGCGAGCAGGACATCCGGATGCGGCTGCGCGGCGGACGTACCGGTGTACGCGCTGTGACCTGCGAGAACCTTGAGCTGACGGGGCTGATGAAGCCCTTCTCGCTGGAGGTCTTCTACGGGGAGCGGGTCGCCGTCCTGGGCTCGAACGGGTCGGGCAAGTCGCACTTCCTGCGGCTGCTGGCCGGGGACCCGTCGGTCGCGCACACGGGCGCCTGGAAGCTGGGGGCGCGGGTCGTCCCCGGGCACTTCGCGCAGACCCACGCGCATCCGGAGCTGACCGGGCGCCCGCTGGTGGACATCCTGTGGACGGAGCACGCCAAGGACCGGGGCGGGGCGATGTCGATGCTGCGCCGGTACGAGCTGGAGCGGCAGGGCGACCAGTCGTTCGACAAGCTGTCCGGCGGGCAGCAGGCCCGGTTCCAGATCCTGCTCCTGGAGCTGGCGGGGACGACGGCGCTGCTGCTCGACGAGCCGACGGACAACCTGGACCTGGAGTCGGCGGAAGCACTCCAGGACGGTCTGGAGGCGTACGAGGGCACGGTCCTCGCGGTCACCCACGACCGCTGGTTCGCCAAGTCGTTCGACCGGTACCTGGTCTTCGGTTCGGACGGCGTGGTGCGGGAGACCACGGAGCCGGTGTGGGACGAGCGGCGGGTGGAGCGGGCGCGGTAGGCCCGGCGCGTTTTGACCCGTCCGGGGTGGCGCGGGTAGTGTTGCGGTTTGTTATGCGTATTGGCTTCGTCGTTCTCGTACGAAAGGCCCTTGCGCAGGTTCCCTGGAGCAGTTACCAGTGGCTCGCATACGGGCGGTGTCCCGGCAGTGCAGGCCCAAGCTGCATGATCGCTTCAGGTGTGTCTGGACTCCATCCACTGAAGAAGCGAAGGCTACGAAGTGCGTACGTACAGCCCCAAGCCCGGCGATGTCACTCGCCAGTGGCACATCATCGACGCGCAGGACATCGTCCTGGGCCGTCTGGCGACCACGGCTGCGAACCTCCTCCGAGGCAAGCACAAGCCGATCTACGCCCCCCACATGGACATGGGCGACTTCGTCATCATCATCAACGCTGACAAGGTCCACCTCTCGGGCAACAAGAAGACCCAGAAGCTGGCGTACCGCCACTCCGGCTTCCCGGGTGGTCTGCGCTCCGTCCGTTACGACGAGCTGCTGTCCAAGAACCCCGAGAAGGCCGTCGAGAAGGCCATCAAGGGCATGATCCCCAAGAACACCCTGGGCCGTCAGATGATCTCGAAGCTGAAGGTCTACGCGGGCGAGAACCACCCGCACGCTGCGCAGCAGCCGGTCCCGTTCGAGATCACCCAGGTCGCGCAGTAGTTCCGGCCACCCCCTAAGAACGAAAGAAATCTGAGGAGCATCGTGGCCGAGACCACCCCCGAGACCCCCGTCGACGAGTTCGAGGGCGTTGAGGAGTACACCACCGAGACCGAGCTCGTCGAGGGTGAGTACACCTCCGAGTCGCTCGCGTCCCGCTTCGGCGACCCGCAGCCGGCCGCCGGCCTGGGCCGTCGCAAGAACGCCATCGCCCGCGTCCGGATCGTTCCGGGCACCGGCAAGTGGAAGATCAACGGTCGCACCCTTGAGGACTACTTCCCCAACAAGGTGCACCAGCAGGAAGTCAACGAGCCCTTCAAGGTGCTCGAGCTCGACAACCGCTACGACGTCATCGCCCGCATCGCGGGTGGCGGTGTCTCCGGTCAGGCCGGCGCCCTGCGCCTCGGTGTGGCCCGTGCGCTGAACGAGGCGGACGTCGAGAACAACCGCCCGGCGCTGAAGAAGGCCGGCTTCCTCTCCCGCGACGACCGTGCGGTCGAGCGCAAGAAGGCCGGTCTCAAGAAGGCCCGTAAGGCCCCGCAGTACAGCAAGCGCTAATCGCCTGCTCGGTCTGCATCTCGTACGCCCCGGCGGCACTGTCCGTGCCGTCGGGGCGTACGTTTTTTTCACCATCTCTCGCATCCAGCTCGGGCACGTACTTTCGGAGGACAGCTGTGGGACGACTCTTCGGCACGGACGGCGTGCGCGGTCTGGCCAACGCGGACCTGACGGCGGAGCTCGCGCTCGGCCTGTCCGTCGCGGCGGCGCACGTACTCGCCGAGGCGGGCACCTTCGCGGGCCATCGGCCGACCGCGGTGGTCGGGCGTGACCCCCGCGCGTCCGGAGAGTTCCTCGAAGCCGCCGTGGTGGCCGGGCTGGCCAGCGCGGGCGTCGACGTCCTCCGCGTCGGGGTGCTGCCCACCCCCGCCGTCGCCCACCTCACCGGCGTCCTCGGCGCCGACCTCGGCGTGATGCTCTCCGCCAGCCACAACGCCATGCCCGACAACGGCATCAAGTTCTTCGCGCGCGGCGGCCACAAGCTCGCCGACGAGCTGGAGGACGGGATCGAGGCCGTCTACGAGGAGCACCGCACCGGTGCCCCGTGGGAGCGCCCGACCGGTGCCGGTGTCGGCCGCGTCCGCGACTACGACGAGGGCTTCGACACCTACGTCGCCCACCTCATCGCCGTCCTCCCCAACCGTCTCGACGGCCTCAAGGTCGTGCTCGACGAGGCCCACGGCGCCGCCGCCCGCGTCTCGCCCGAAGCCTTCTCCCGGGCCGGTGCCGAGGTCGTCACCATCGGCGCCCGCCCCGACGGCCTCAACATCAACGACGGCTGCGGCTCCACCCACCTGGAACTGCTCCGCGCCGCCGTCGTCGAGCACGGCGCCGACCTGGGCATCGCCCACGACGGCGACGCCGACCGCTGCCTGGCCGTGGACGCCGGGGGCAACGAGATCGACGGCGACCAGATCCTCGCCGTGCTCGCCCTCGCCATGCGCGAGGCCGGGACGCTCCGGGGCGACACCGTCGTCGCGACCGTCATGTCCAACCTGGGCTTCAAGCTGGCCATGGAGGCCGAGGGCCTGAACCTCGTCCAGACCGCGGTCGGCGACCGGTACGTCCTGGAGTCCATGAAGGAGCACGGCTACGCGCTCGGCGGCGAGCAGTCCGGGCACGTCATCGTCCTCGACCACGCCACCACCGGCGACGGCACCCTCACCGGTCTGATGCTGGCCGCGCGCGTTGCCGCCACCGGGAAGTCCCTCGCCGAGCTCGCGGGCGTGATGGAGCGGCTGCCGCAGATCCTCATCAACGTCCCCGACGTCGACAAGTCCCGGGTGAAGACCTCCGGCGACCTGGCCGCCGCCGTCATCGCCGCCGAGCAGGAGCTGGGCTCCACCGGCCGTGTCCTGCTGCGCCCCTCCGGCACCGAGCCGCTGGTCCGCGTCATGGTCGAGGCCGCCGACATCGAGCAGGCCCGCGCGGTCGCGGAGCGCCTCGCGGACGCCGTGAAGTCGGCGCTGGGCTAGGCCGCCTCCTCCGGAGCGAGCCTTTCCGAGGCGCCGTCATACGGCGGGAGGCCCCGCCGCACCGGACTTCCGGCGCGGCGGGGCCTCCTCGCGTGCGGGTCTCCTCGCGTGCGGGCCTTCTCGCGTAAGGGCCCCGGGGCGGGCGGGCCTCCCGGGAACGCCCGGCCTCAGCCCCTGCGCGGGCGCCGGGAGAACCGGCCGCGCAGCTTCCGCCACAGCGTCTTCTGGACGAGCAGGGTCGCCGTGCCCGCGAGCAGGATGCCCAGCAGATTGAGCAGCAGCTGTCCGATCGAACCGGCCATCTGGGCGAACTCGCCGTAGCCGAGGGCGACCGCCGCGTTCGCCGCCGCCGGGATCGTGGTCACCGAGATCGCCACGCCCACCAGCGCGCCCGACTTCGACGAGGTCAGCGAGAGGGTGCCCGCCGCGCCCGCGAGGAGCGCCACCACGAACGAGAACGCGTCCGGCTGCCAGATGAAGCCGGTCTGCGGACGCGGCCCGTCCAGCATCTCCTTCCCGAACAGGTTCAGCTGGTCCATCAGCAGACTGAACGCGGTCGTCACCAGGATCGCCGAGGCGAAGCCGACGAGGAGCGCGGTCAGCGAGCGGACCGCCAGCCTCGGCGCCCGCTGCACGATCGCCGTGCACACCCCGGCGAGCGGGCCGAACTCCGGTCCGACCGCCATGGCGCCCACCATCAGGATCGCGTTGTCCAGGACGACACCGCAGGCCGCGATCATCGTCGCCAGGGCCATGAACGAGAGGTACGTGAAGGAGAGCGTCGACTCCTCGTGGGTCGACTCCGCGAGCTGCTCCCAGATCACGGCGTCCGCGCCCTCGCCCGGAGCCTCCTCCTCGGCGGTGTCCGCGCGGGTGGACATCGACAGGTCGATGTTCTCCACCGCGATCGACCCGTCCTGATCGATCCTCATCCCGCGCAGCCCGTGCAGCAGTTCGTCGGCCGACTCGCGGGCCGCGTCGCACAGGACCAGGTCGCCGACGGGGTCCCGGGCGGCCCCGGGCAGCACCACCAGATGGGTGGTGCCGACCGTGGACTCGATCAGGTCGACCGCCGAAGCGGTCCGGTCGGGCGGGACGATCATCCGCAGATGCAGCATGTCCCGAGCTTACGGAGCCCGGGGCGCCCGACGGGGCCCCCGGGCCCACGGGCCCGGGGCGTCAGAGCTTGCGCAGGCTCAGCCGCTGCACCTTGTGGTCGGGGCCCTTGCGGACCACGAGCGTCGCCCGGCCGCGCGTCGGGGCCACGTTCTCCAGCAGGTTGACCTTGTTGATGGTCCGCCACATGGTGCGGGCGTAGTCGAGCGCCTCCTCCTCGGAGACCCGGGTGTACCGCTGGAAGTACGAGGACGGGTTCTGGAACGCGGTGTCGCGCAGCTTCCGGAAGCGGTTGAGGTACCAGCGTTCGATGTCCTCGGGGCGGGCGTCCACGTACACCGAGAAGTCGAAGTAGTCGGCGAGCCCGACCCTGGTCCTGCCGTCCTGGCCGGGCAGGGCGGGCTGGAGGACGTTCAGCCCCTCCACGATCAGGATGTCGGGGCGGCGGACCACCAGGCGTTCGCCGGGCACCCGGTCGTAGATCAGGTGGGAGTACACCGGGGCGGAGACCTCCGGCTTGCCCGCCTTGATGTCCGCGACGAACCGGGTCAGCGCCCGGCGGTCGTACGACTCGGGGAAGCCCTTGCGGGACATCAGGCCGCGCGCCTTCAGCTCGGCCATCGGGTACAGGAAGGCGTCCGTGGTGACCAGCTCCACCCGGGGGTGCTCCGGCCAGCGGGCGAGGAGGGCCTGCAGGAGCCGGGAGACCGTCGACTTGCCGACCGCGACCGAACCGGCGACCCCTATGACGAACGGCGTGCCGTGCTGCTCGGCGGTCTCGCCGAGGAAGGTGTTCAGGGCGCCCCGCAGCCCGCTGGTGGCCTGCACGTACAGATTGAGCAGCCGCGACAGCGGAAGGTAGACGTCCCGCACCTCGTCGAGGTCGATGACGTCCCCGAGCCCGCGCAGCCGCTCGACCTCCTCGGCGGTCAGCGGCAGCGGGGTCTTGTCGCGCAGAGCGCTCCACTCGGCCCGGGTGAGGTCGACGTAGGGGCTCGCCCCGTGGGAGCTCCGTGGCGGCGAAGTGATCACCCCGCCATTGTCCCGGCTGAGCGGGGGTGCGGGAGGTCCCGCGAGGGTGGAGTGGGTCACGCCGGAGTGAGGCGGGTCACGCGCCAAATCGATTTGCCCGCGCCCCGCCACCCGGGTGATCCTTTGACGGTTCCGCGTGGGTGCCGACTTCTTCACGCGGGGGGGGAGCCGCCGTTCGGCGGCGTGACGAGACCACGAAGAGAAGAGTCACCGCAGATGCGTACGCCCATGAGAAACGCCGCCGTCGCCGCCACCGCCGTCTCCCTCGCGCTGCTCGTCAGCGCGTGCGGCGGGGAGAAGACCGACTCGGGCAAGGGCGGGACCACCGTCAAGGAGACCCCGGCCGCCACCGCGACGAGCGCCCCGGCGGCCAAGGCCCTCTCCGCCGCCGAGCTGGACAAGCTGATCGTGACGCAGGCCGACCTCAAGGGCCACAAGGTGCAGAAGGCCGGTGCCGAGGACGTCGTACCGGCCGCCCAGGTCAGCGCGGACAAGGCCGACTGCACGCCGATCGCCCACGCGATGTCCTTCGTCTCGCCCGGCGCGCCCGCCGCGTCGGCGCAGCGCAAGGTGCTCGCCGAGCCCAAGAAGGACGCGTCGGCCTCTCCCGAGGAGGCGATCCTCGGCGGTCTCGGCGTCCAGGTCACCGCCGTCACCCTCGGCTCGTACGAGGGCCAGGGCGCCCAGGACGCCTTCGCCTCGGTGAAGACCGCCGCGACCGCCTGCGCGGGCGGCTTCTCGGTCGTCCACGGCAAGGAGAAGACGAAGATCTCCAAGGTCGCCCCGGACAGCGTCACCGCCGGGGACGAGTCGGTCGCCCTCACCGTCACCACCGACATGGAGGGCGAGCCGTTCGTCAGCAAGCTCGTCGTCTTCCGCAAGGGCAACACCCTGGCGTCCTTCTCCTCGATCAGCCTCGCCCCCGGCGGCGTCAAGGAGGCCCCGAAGGCCGTGGTCGACGCGCAGGCGGCCAAGCTGGGCTGAGTCCGGCCATCCGGGCATCTCGCGCCTTACTCTTCCGACATGTGCGGAATCGTGGGATACGTCGGCGGGCAGTCGGCGCTTGATGTGGTGGTCGCGGGCCTCAAGAGGCTCGAATACCGGGGCTACGACTCGGCCGGTGTCGCGGTGCTCTCCGACGGTGGGCTCGCCGCGGCCAAGAAGGCGGGCAAGCTCGTCAACCTGGAGAAGGAACTCGTCGAACGGCCGCTGGCGGGCGGCTCCGTGGGTGTCGGGCACACCCGCTGGGCCACCCACGGCGGCCCCACCGACGCCAACGCGCACCCCCATCTGGACAACGCGGGGCGCGTCGCCGTCGTCCACAACGGCATCATCGAGAACTTCGCCGTCCTGCGCGAGGAACTCACCGAGCGCGGCCACGACCTGACGTCCGAGACGGACACCGAGGTCGTGGCCCACCTCCTCGCCGAGGAGTTCTCCTCGGCGGGCGACCTGGCCGAGGCCATGAGGCTGGTGTGCCGCCGCCTCGAAGGGGCCTTCACCCTGGTCGCCGTGCACGCCGACCAGCCCGACGTGGTCGTCGGCGCCCGCCGGAACTCGCCGCTCGTCGTCGGCGTCGGGGAGGGCGAGAACTTCCTCGCCTCCGACGTGTCCGCCTTCATCGCCCACACCCGCTCGGCCGTCGAACTCGGCCAGGACCAGGTCGTCGAGCTGACCCGGGACGGCGTCACCGTCACCGACTTCGACGGGGCGCCCGCCGAGGTCCGCGCCTTCCACGTCGACTGGGACGCCTCCGCCGCCGAGAAGGGCGGCTACGACCACTTCATGCTCAAGGAGATCGCCGAGCAGCCGAAGGCCGTCGCCGACACCCTCCTCGGCCGGATCGGCTCCGACGGGCGCCTCGTCCTGGACGAGGTGCGCATCCCCGACAGCGTCCTGCGCGAGGCCGACAAGATCGTCATCATCGCCTGCGGCACCGCCTTCCACGCCGGGCTCATCGCCAAGTACGCCATCGAGCACTGGACCCGCATCCCCTGCGAGGTCGAGCTGGCCAGCGAGTTCCGCTACCGCGACCCCATCCTCGGCCAGCGCACCCTGGTCGTCGCGATCTCCCAGTCCGGCGAGACCATGGACACCCTCATGGCCCTGCGGCACGCCCGCGAGCAGGGCGCGAAGGTCCTCGCCGTCTGCAACACCAACGGCTCGACGATCCCCCGGGAGTCCGACGCCGTCCTCTACACCCACGCCGGGCCCGAGGTCGCCGTCGCCTCCACCAAGGCCTTCCTCACCCAGCTCGTCGCCTGCTACCTCCTCGCCCTCTACCTCGGGCAGGTCCGGGGCACCCAGTGGGGCGACGAGATCGACTCCGTCGTCCGCGACCTGGCCCGCATCGGCGACGACGTCGAGCGCGTCCTGGAGACCATGGAGCCGGTCCGGGCCCTCGCCCGCTCCCTCGCCGACAAGGACACCGTGCTCTTCCTCGGCCGTCACGTCGGCTACCCGGTCGCCCTCGAAGGCGCCCTGAAGCTCAAGGAACTCGCCTACATGCACGCGGAGGGCTTCGCCGCCGGAGAGCTCAAGCACGGGCCGATCGCCCTCATCGAGCAGGACCTGCCGGTCGTCGTCGTGGTCCCCTCGCCCAAGGGCCGTTCGGTCCTCCACGACAAGATCGTCTCCAACATCCAGGAGATCCGGGCCCGGGGCGCCCGTACGATCGTCATTGCCGAGGAGGGCGACGAGACCGTCGTCCCGTACGCCGACCACCTCATCCGGGTCCCCGTCACGCCTACGCTGCTCCAGCCGCTGGTCTCCACCGTGCCGCTCCAGGTCTTCGCCTGCGAGCTCGCCACCGCGCGGGGCAACGAGGTCGACCAGCCGCGCAACCTGGCCAAATCCGTGACCGTGGAGTGAGTGGGAAATGATCATTGGGGTGGGGATCGACGTGGCGGAGATCGACCGCTTCGCCGCGTCGATCGAACGGACGCCGGGGCTGCTCCAGCGCCTCTTCGTCGAACGGGAGCTGCTGCTGCCCAGCGGCGAACGGCGTGGACCGGCCTCGCTCGCGGTGCGGTTCGCCGCGAAGGAGGCCCTGGCGAAGGCGCTCGGCGCGCCCGGGGGGCTGCACTGGACCGACGCCGAGGTGTACGTCGAGGGCACGGGCCAGCCCCGGCTGCGGGTCAAGGGCACGGTGGCGGCCCGCGCCGCCGAACTGGGCGTGAGGCACTGGCACGTATCCCTCAGCCATGACGCGGGCGTCGCTTCGGCGGTGGTGATCGCGGAGGGCTGAGCGGGGCGCGTGCGTACGAGGGCCCGGCCGTTCCCCCGGAACGGCCGGGCCCTCGTAGGTCCGGGTGCGGTACGTGCCTCAGGAGTTCCGGGCCGTCCGGGCGCGACGGGCCAGGACGAGGGCGCCTGCACCGAGTGCGGCGAGGGTCGCCGCGGTGAGGGCGACGGGCAGGGCGGGGCCGCCGGTGGCGGCGAGACCGCCGCCCGAGCTGGTGGAGGGGCCTGAGCCGCCTGAGCCGGTGGAGCCGCCGGAGTCACCGGAGTCACCGGAGCCGCCGGTCCCGGGCGGGTCGTCGGGGCCGGTCGTGCCGGGCGGCGTACCGGGGGTGACGGTCGGGTCGGGGGTGCCGGTGGGCTGCCCGGTGGGGGTCGGCTCCCCGGTCGGGGTGGGGCCGGTCGGCGTCGGGGTCGTCGGCTGATCGGTGGGTGTCGGGGTCGGGCCCGTGGGCCCGCCGGTCGGGGTCGGGGTCGGCTCCGGCGGGCCGCCGGTCGGGGTCGGGTCCGTGGGGCCCTCGGTCGGGGTCGGTGTCGGGGTCGGCTCCGTAGGGGTCGGGGTGGGTTCCTCCGTCGGCGTCGGGGTCTTCCGTACGGTCTGGGTCACCGCGCCGCCCGCCACCGTGTAGAGCGTGTGCTCGCGCGGGTCCAGGGCCAGGGCCGAGGGGCGTTCGCCGGTGGGGACGGTCTCCGTGACCGTGCCGGTGGCCGGGTCCACGACCGCCACGGACGAGGCGCCGGTCCTGGCCGCGTACAGGGTCGAGGTCCCCGGGTCGTACGCCAGGGCCTTCGGGTTGCCGCCGACCGTGATGCCCCCGGTGACCCGCAGGTCCGTCAGGTCGACGACCGAGACCGTACCGGCGGCGAGGTGGGCCACGTACCCCGTGCGGCCGACCGGGTCGACCGTGACGCCCATGCTGCCGAGGGCGGTGCTGCCGAGGCTGACGGTGCCGGTGAGGCGGCCGGTGGCACCGTCCACGGCGTTCAGGACGTTCCGGTAGACGACCGCCCCGTTCTCGACGGCGCCGCCGACATAGGTCGCGTACCCCGTGTGGCGGACGGTGTCGACGGCGAGTCCCGCCGGGTGGAAGGGGAGCACGGCCGGGGGCCCGACCGGCGCGCCGGTCGCGGTGTCGTGGACCGTGACCGACCTGGCCGCCTGGTTCCCGACGTACAGCCGCCCCTGCTCGGGGTCCGCGGCGAGGAGCGAGACGCTGCCCTCGACCGGGATGCGGTCGTCGGTGAGGGTGCGGCGCGCGGTGTCGTAGACGGCGATGCGGGTCGACAGGCCGAGGTACAGGACGCCGTCGGCGCCGAGGGCCATCACGGTGGCCGGGGACGGGAGTCCGACCGGGTCCCCGATCCGGGCGCCGGTGGCCGTGTCGTACGTGGTGAGGAGGTGCGAGGCGCCGTCGCTGCTGCTCACATGGAGGCGCCCGGCGGCCGGATCGACCTCGGCGTCGAGGGCGGCGCCGAGCGGCGGGACGATCGTACGGACGGTCTCGTGCACGGGACCGGGGGCGGGAGCCGGGCCGGAGGCCGGGCCCCCGGCCGCCGCCGCGCCCGTGAGGGCGAGCACGGCGGCGGCCGTCAGAAGGGCGGTTCTCACTGGAAGGTCACCGGCACGTAGACGTCGTACTTGCGGTCGGAGCTGTCGAAGTGGTCGGCGCGGGTGACGATCGCACAGGTCACGCCCGCCTTTCCGCAGGTGACGGTGTCGGAGATCTTCGCCTTGACGTGGATCTGGACGGAGAAGGAGCCCAGCCCGGCGGACTCGGTGAACGGGGAGGAGTTGGACGGGGACATCCAGTACCAGTCGCTGTTCACCCAGTGGGAGGCACCGGTGGTGCCGGTCTCGTCCTGCCCGCCGAGGCAGGGGGTGGGCTTGCTGTTCCAGGTGCTGGGATCGGCGGTGTTCACCCCCGCGGGTATCGCGCAGAGGCCCACGTAGACGCCCTGGTCGGGGTTGTAACCGGTGCCGCTGACGGTGACGTTGGTGCCGGTGGCCGCCGCGGTGTTCGGGGCCGTGAGGGCGAGGGTGTAGGTGCGGGTGCCGTCGGTGACGGTGCGCTGCGCGGTGGCGGCGGACGCGGTGGAGGCGAGGCCGAGGGTGAGGGCCGCGGCGGAGGCGAGGGTGAGGGCGGAACGGGTGACGGTGCGCATGGCGGAGCGGGCCTTCCGATAGAGGCTTACTTAGGTAAGGCAAACCTAAGTTGATCGAGGAAAGTCCGTCAACCCTTGCCCCCGGGCAGGGTCTTGAGGACTGCGGCAGACTGCCGGTATGCGAACCGCACACCGCGTGGAGACCGTCCGGGCCGCCGAGGCCGCCCTCATGGCCCGACTCCCGGAGGGCGCCCTCATGGCGCGGGCCGCCGCCGGACTCGCCGCCGCCTGCTGCTCGCTCCTCGGCCGGGGACGGGTGTACGGGGCGCGGGTCGTCCTCCTCGTCGGCGGTGGCGACAACGGCGGCGACGCCCTGTACGCCGGAGCCCGGCTCGCCCGGCGCGGTGCCGGGGTCACCGCCGTCCTCCTCGGCGCCCGCGCCCACGAGGGCGGGCTCGCCGCCCTCCGCGCGGCCGGGGGCCGCGTCGCCGACGACCCCTTCGAACCGCTCGCCGTCGCCGACCTCGTCCTCGACGGCATCACCGGCATCGGCGGGCGCGGCGGCCTCCGCCCGGACGCCGTGCCCGTGGCCCGTGCCGCGCGCGGCTCCGACGCCGTCGTCGTCGCCGTCGACCTGCCCAGCGGCGTCGACGCGGACACCGGGGAGGTCGCGGGGGAGGCGCTGCGGGCCGACGCCACCGTCACCTTCGGCACCTACAAGCCCGGCCTCCTCGTGGACCCCGCGCGCGGGTACGCGGGCGCGCTGCGGCTCGTCGACATCGGGCTCGGCGACGAACTCCCCGGCGTGCCCGACCTGGAGGCGCTCCAGCACCGGGACGTGGCCCGGCTGCTGCCCGTACCGGGCGCCGGGACCGACAAGTACCGGCGCGGGGTCCTCGGGATCGTCGCCGGGTCCGCCCGCTACCCGGGCGCGGCCGTCCTCACCGTCACGGCGGCGCTGCGCGGCGGCGCGGGCGCCGTGCGGTACGTCGGCCCGGCCGCCGACGCGGTGATCGCGGCGCATCCCGAGACCCTGGTCCACGCCGGGCCGCCGGACCGGGCCGGACGGGTCCAGGCCTGGGTCGTCGGGCCCGGACTCGGCGACGGGCCCGGAGCCGCGGAGGTCCTCGCCTCCGACGTGCCGGTGCTCGTCGACGCCGACGGGCTGCGGGACCTGGACCCCGCTCTGGTACGGGCCCGCAGCGCCCCCACGCTCCTCACCCCGCACGAGGGCGAGGCGGCGGCGCTGCTGGGCGTGGCCCGGGAGGAGATCGAGGCGGGACGCCTCGCGGCGGTACGGGAACTCGCCGCGCGGTTCGGCGCGACGGTGCTCCTCAAGGGCTCCACGACGCTGGTGCGCGGACCGGAGGGCGGCCCCGTACGGGTCAACCCCACCGGGACCGGCTGGCTGGCCACGGCGGGCAGCGGTGACGTCCTCTCCGGCCTCGCGGGCTCGCTCCTCGCGGCCGGTCTGCAGCCCCTGGACGCGGCCTCGGCCGCCGCCTACCTGCACGGCCTCGCGGCCCGCCGGGCCTCCCGCGACCGCGCCCCGGTGACGGCGGGCGAGGTCGCGGCCACCCTGCCGGACGCGTGGCGGGACGTGACGGCGGGGGAGTGAGGGGGCCGGAGGGGGCGGGGGCGCGTCGAGGCGCGGCGCGCCTCGACGGTCCTTGCGGGTCCCGGTCCGGTGCCTGGCCCGGTCATCGTGCCCCGGTCATCGTGCCCCGGTCATCGTGCCCCGGTCCGGCTCGGCGTCCGGTCCGGCCACCGGGCCCCGGCCCGGCCTCTGGCCCGGTCAACCGGCCCCGCCTCCGGCCCGGCTCCCGGTCCGCAGTCCCGGTCCGCAATCCGGGGCCGCGGCTTCGCTCCGAGGCCCCGGCCCTGGCCCCCGGCCCCGCCTCCCCCCTCCCGCCTCCGCCCCCGGCTCCCGGCCCGTAGCCGGTAGCCCCTGCCCCGGTCCCCCTCCCCCTCCCCCTCCCCACTCCGCCACACGGGGGGAAACCGTGCCCCACGGGACCCTTCCGGCGCGCTCCTCGGTGTCCCCCGGGATTGGGTGGGCCGGGTGATCAGTTGGAGAAGGCGTCTCGCGCCGTTGCTGCTCGTCGCCCTGCTCCTGCCCGGGACCGGGGCCTTCGCCGATGCCACGGCCCCGGACCCGGGCCCCGCTCCCGTCCCCGTGGCCTCGCCCGCCGCTCCCCTGCCCACGGCCCCCGCCGACACCCCCGCCCCCGGCGCCGTCGAGCCGCTCGTGCCGGGGGTCGCAGGGGCGGGGCGGCCCGAGTACCCCATGGACACCCCCGACCAGGCCCTGCCGCCGCTCCAGCCGGGGGCCGAGGTGCCGGTGCCCGCGCCGGAGCGCGAGGTGGACGAATCGGTCGAGTACCTGCCGAGGAGCGCCCTCGCCGCCTCCTGCACCGCCTCGACGGGCCCGTACCAGCGTCAGGTCGAACGGCTGCTCAAGCTGAGGGTCGACGGGAAGCAGTCCGCGGCCGACTGCCGGGCGGTCCGCGCCTTCCAGACCAAGGAGCGGATCAGACCCGCCAACGGGTACGCGGGCCCCGTCACCTGGGCCCGCGCCGAACTCCTCGCCGCCCGTAGGAGCCTGGACCCCGGCCGCCGCTGCCCGGTGAAGAAGTACGCCGTGGCCTGCGTGGACCTCGACCGGCAGCTCATGTGGGTCCGGAAGGGCAAGAAGACCACCTTCCCCGTCGTCAATGTGCGCACCGGGCGCCCCGGATACGCCACCCGCACCGGCTGGCACTCCGTCTACTGGCGCCACAAGGACCACTGGTCCTCCATCTACGACACCCCCATGCCGTACTCCCAGTTCTTCAGCGGCGGCCAGGCCTTCCACGCCGTCTACGGGCAGCTCGCCACGCCCGCCGGCAGCCGTGGCTGCGTCAACCTCTCCTACCGCGACGCCGGGAAACTCTGGGACGTGCTGCGCAAGGGTGACCGGGTCTACATCTGGGGGAAGCGGCCCGGTGGCTGACACCTGAGAGACTGGGCGCGATGACTGAGACACCACCGCCCCGCAGAGCCCGCGCCGAGATCGACCTCGGCGCGCTGCGTGCGAACGTCCGCACGCTGCGCGCCCGTGTCGCCCCCCACGTCCGGATCATGGCCGTGGTCAAGGCCGACGCGTACGGACACGGCGCGGTGCGCTGTGCCCGCGCCGCGCTGGAGGCGGGCGCCGACTGGCTCGGCACGGCCACTCCCCACGAGGCGCTCGCGCTGCGGGCGGCGGGGATCACGGACGTTCCGGTCATGTGCTGGCTCTGGACCCCCGGCGACCCCTGGGACCAGGGCATCGAGGCCGGTCTCGACATGGCGGTGAGCGGCCTGTGGGCCCTGGAGGAGGTCGTCGAGGCGGCCCGCAGGACCGGCGGGACGGCCAGGATCCAGCTCAAGGCCGACACCGGTCTCGGGCGCAACGGCTGCCAGCCCGCCGACTGGCCCGAACTGGTCGGCGCGGCGCTGGAGGCGGAGGCCGAGGGCCTGGTGAAGGTCACCGGCCTCTGGTCGCACTTCGCCTGCGCGGACGAGCCCCACCACCCCTCGATCGCCGGACAGCTCGACGTCTTCCGCGAGATGCTCGACCACGCGGAGAAGGCCGGGGTGCGGCCCGAGGTCCGGCACATCGCCAACTCGCCCGCCACCCTCACGCTCCCCGAGGCCCACTTCGACCTGGTCCGCACCGGCATCGCCGTGTACGGCATCTCGCCCAGCCCCGAGCTGGGCACTTCCGCCGACTTCGGCCTGCGGCCCGTGATGTCGCTCAAGGCGAGCGTCGCCCTGGTGAAGCGGGTCCCGGCCGGACACGGCGTCAGTTACGGCCACCACTACGTCACCGGCACCGGGACGACCCTCGGCCTGGTCCCGGTGGGCTACGCCGACGGCGTCCCCCGGAACGCCTCCGGCCGGGGCCCGGTCCTCGTCGACGGCCGCCGCCGCACGGTCGCCGGGCGGATCGCCATGGACCAGTTCGTCGTGGACCTCGACGGGGACACGCCCGCACCGGGCACCGAGGCCGTCCTGTTCGGGCCCGGCGACGGCGGCGAGCCGACCGCCGAGGACTGGGCGGTGGCCGCCGACACCATCGCGTACGAGATCGTCACCCGGATCGGGGCGCGCGTCCCGCGCGTCTACCTGGGCGGATGAGAGGGGCCCCGTGGGCGAGTCGAGGAGCACCGGTCACTGGCGGCGCGCCGGATTCGCCGGGGCCGCGATAGGCGTGCTCGCGGCGGGCGCCGCCGCGGGGGTGGCCGTGGAACGGCTCACCGTGGGGCGTTCCGTACGGCAGAAGGCCCGGCTCGCCCTGGACTCCGCCGGGCCGTACGGGGGGCTGCGGGGGACTCCCGGCCGGGCGCTCGCCGACGACTCGACCGTCCTGTACTACGAGGTCGAGGAGGTCGCGGACGGCGCCGAGCCGGCCCGCCGCCGACGGCTCTTCGGACGCCGGGAGCCCGCGCCCGTCACCGTGGTCTTCAGCCACGGCTACTGCCTCAACCAGGACTCCTGGCACTTCCAGCGGGCCGCGCTGCGCGGGCTCGTCCGCACCGTCCACTGGGACCAGCGCGGGCACGGCCGCTCCGGGCACGGCGTCTCCCAGGGCGGACCCGACGGGGTGCCCGTCACCATCGACCAGCTGGGCCGCGACCTCAAGGCCGTCCTGGACGCCGCCGCGCCCGAGGGACCGCTGGTGCTGGTCGGGCACTCGATGGGCGGAATGACGGTGATGGCGCTCGCCGAGCGGTACCCGGAGCTGATCCGCGACCGGGTCGCCGGGGTCGCCTTCGTCGGGACCTCGGCCGGGAAGCTCGGCGAGGTGTCGTACGGGCTGCCGATCGCCGGGGTCAACGCGGTGCGCCGGGTCCTGCCCGGGGTGCTGCGGGCCCTCGGTTCCCAGACGGAGCTGGTCGAGCGGGGCCGCCGGGCGACCGCGGACCTGTTCGCGGGGCTGATCAAGAAGTACTCGTTCGCCTCGAAGGACGTGGACCCGGCGGTGGTCCGGTTCGCCGAGCGGATGATCGAGTCGACCCCGATCGACGTGGTCGCCGCCTTCTACCCGGCCTTCGCCGAGCACGACCGGGCCGCCGCGCTCTCCGTACTGGCGGAGGTGCCGGTGCTGGCGCTCGCGGGCGACCACGACCTGGTGACGCCCAGTTCCCACACCGAGGCCATCGCCGCCGTGCTGCCCGGCGCGGAGCTGGTGATCGTCCCGGACGGGGGGCACCTGGTGATGCTGGAGCATCCGGAGGCGGTCACCGACCGGCTCGCGGACCTGCTGGTACGGGCCGGGGCCGCCCCCGGGGCGGAGACGGCCGGGACGGACCCCGGCAGGGGTTAGGTTGGCGGGTATGGAAGCAGCGCACCCGCCCGTCTCCGGCGCCACCGTCTCCGTCGACTCCCCCGAGCGGATGCGGGACCTCGGCCGCCGCCTCGCGAAGATCCTCCGCCCCGGTGACCTCGTCATGCTCACCGGTGAGCTGGGCGCCGGGAAGACCACCCTGACCCGGGGGCTCGGCGAGGGCCTCGGGGTGCGGGGTGCCGTGACCTCGCCGACCTTCGTCATCGCCCGGGTCCATCCGTCGCTGGTCGGCGGCCCGGCCCTGGTGCACGTCGACGCGTACCGGCTCGGCGGCGGTCTGGACGAGATGGAGGACCTCGACCTGGACGTCTCGCTGCCCGAGTCGGTGGTGGTGGTCGAGTGGGGCGACGGCAAGGTCGAGGAGCTGACCGACGACCGGCTGCACCTGCTGATCCACCGGGTCACCGGAGACACGGACGACGACCGGCGCACGGTCGAGCTGCGCGGGATCGGCGCGCGCTGGTCCGGCGGGGAGCTGGACGCGCTCTGACCGGGGGTCCGGGAACGGCGGCCGGGTTCCGGGGTCCGGGAACGGCGGCCGGGTTCCGGGGTCCGGGAACGGCGGCCGGAGTTCTGGAACGGCCTCCGGGGCCGCCGTCCGGGGCGTCCGCGTCCGTAGATTCCGACAACGTGTCGGGAAGGTGTTGCGTGGGCCGTGCGCGCCGTGGTCACATGGATGCACGAGATGGTTAGGTGTACCTAACCTACGGGAGGCATGTATGGCGACGCCGAAGCGCGCGGAATCCGCCCACCACGTCCCGAACCACGTCCCGATGAGCGTGCTGCTGGCGTCCTGCGCGGCCGCCCGCGCGCTCTCGACCCCGCCGGAGGCCGACCAGCGGCCCCGCCGCCCCGCGACGGCGGAGCGAGAAGGACACGGCGAGGACCCGGAACCGGTCGTGCGGCACAGGGCGGCCTGACCTCCGCGCGCCGGGGGAGCCCCGGGCGGGGAGACCGCGGACGTACCCGTACGGGAAGCGTGAACCGGGCCACGGCTCCACGCGGGCCGCGCATCGCGCGCCGCCACGGGCGACGGCCGTGCGTCGCGCCACCGCCCCTACGGCGTCACCGCCGTGCGTCAGGCGACGACGACGATCTTCGCGCCGATCACCGCGAACGCCCACAGCGCGTCCCCGTCGGCCCGCTGCATCCGGATGCCACCGGTCTTCTTCGACGGGTCCGGGGACGGGGTCGAGCCGTCGACCGCCGCGCTGAAGCCGATCGTCACGTTCTGCACCGTCGCGAACCGCACCACGTGCTCGATCCGCACCCCGTCCGAACCGGGCACCGAGCCCGAGCGGGACGTCACGCTGTAGGTGCCGGGCCGCGGGTTCACGGTGCTCGGCATCACCGTGAACGTCCGGGACGCCCTGCCCTTCTCGTCGATCAGCCACACCCGGCGGTCGTCGAGCGCGTACACCACGCGCTCCCCGGTGCCGGACTGCGCGGGGACGGCCAGCGAGTTCCCCGAAGGGCGCTTCGGGCCGCCGCTCGGCGTGGCCGAAGGCTTGGCCGGGCCGGTCGCCCGGGGCGCCACCGACACATCGGCGGGGGCGGTCGCCGACGCCTGGTAGGCGAGGAAGCAGACCGCGACGACGGCCGTGGCCGTGAGCCCGGCCACGAATCCCGAGCTGCTCCGTGCCACCGTGCCCACCTCTCGTACGAACGTATCGAGGGTGACGGTAGCAGCCGGGGGAGCGGGGGGCGGGGCACCGTGCCCGGGAGCCGTAGGCTGTTCGCGTGCTGTTGCTCGCCATGGATACCGCCACCCCCGCCGTCACCGTCGCCCTCCACGACGGCGAGACCGTCGTCGCCTCCTCGGAGCAGGTCGACGCCCGTCGCCACGGGGAACTGCTGCTGCCCACCGTCGACCGGGTCCTCAAGGACGCCGGGCTGAAGCTCGACGCGGTCACCGGCCTCGTCGTCGGCGTCGGACCGGGGCCGTACACCGGGCTCAGGGTCGGCCTCGTCACGGCCGCCGCGTTCGCCTCCGCGCTCGGTGTGCCCGTCCACGGTCTGTGCACCCTCGACGGCCTCGCGTACGCCTCCGGGCTCGAAGGCCCCTTCGCCGTCGCCACGGACGCGCGCCGCAAGGAGGTCTACTGGGCGCGGTACGAGGACCACCGCACCCGGGTCACCGACGCGGCCGTCGACCGGCCCGCCGAGATCGCCGAGCGCCTCGCCGGTCTCCCCGTCGTCGGCGCGGGCGCCCGCCTCTACCCCGAGGCCTTCCCCGACGCCCGCGACCCGGAGCACCAGTCGGCCGCCGCGCTCGCCTCCCTCGCGGCGGAGCGGCTCGCGGCGGGCGGGGACGGCTTCCTCGACCCGCTGCCGATGTACCTGCGCCGCCCCGACGCGCAGGTGCCCAAGAACTACAAGGTGGTCACCCCCAAGTGACCGGCGCCGTCGACCTGCGCGAGATGCGCTGGTGGGACATCGCCCCGGTGCTCGTCCTGGAGGACGAGCTGTTCCCCGAGGACGCCTGGTCGGAGGGGATGTTCTGGTCGGAGCTCGCGCACGCCAGGGGACCGGGCGCCACCCGCCGCTACGTCGTCGCGGAGGACCCGGCCGACGGCCGTCTCGTCGGCTACGCGGGGCTCGCCGCCGCCGGTGGCCTCGGTGATGTGCAGACCATCGCCGTCGCCCGCGACCAGTGGGGGAGCGGGCTCGGCGCCCGGCTCCTCACCGATCTGCTCCAGCACGCCACCGCCTTCGAGTGCGACGAGGTCCTCCTCGAAGTGCGGGTGGACAACGTCCGGGCCCAGAAGCTCTACCAGCGCTTCGGCTTCGAGCCCATCGGATTCCGGCGCGGCTACTACCAGCCCGGAAACGTGGACGCGCTCGTGATGCGACTGACCGTTCAAGGAACTGAGACTGATTCTGATGGCTGCTGACGAACCGCTCGTGCTCGGCATCGAGACCTCCTGCGACGAGACCGGCGTCGGCATCGTCCACGGGACCACGCTCCTCGCGGACGCCGTCGCGTCCAGCGTCGACACCCACGCCCGCTTCGGCGGCGTCGTGCCCGAGATCGCCTCCCGCGCCCACCTGGAGGCGATGGTCCCGACGATCGAGCGCGCCCTGCGGACGGCGGGCGTCTCCCCGAAGGACCTCGACGGCATCGCCGTCACCGCGGGCCCCGGCCTCGCGGGCGCGCTGCTCGTCGGCGTCTCGGCGGCCAAGGCGTACGCGTACGCCCTCGGCAAGCCGCTCTACGGCGTCAACCACCTCGCCTCGCACATCTGCGTCGACCAGCTGGAGCACGGCAGGCTGCCCGAGCCGACGATGGCCCTGCTGGTCTCCGGCGGGCACTCCTCGCTGCTGCTCTCCAGCGACATCACCTCCGACGTGCGGCCCCTGGGCGCCACCATCGACGACGCGGCGGGCGAGGCCTTCGACAAGATCGCCCGGGTCCTGGACCTCGGCTTCCCCGGCGGACCGGTCATCGACCGGCTCGCCAAGGAGGGCGACCCCGCCGCCATCGCCTTCCCCCGCGGTCTGAGCACCGCCAAGGACCCGGCGTACGACTTCTCCTTCTCCGGTCTCAAGACGGCCGTCGCCCGCTGGATCGAGGCCAGGCGCGCGGCGGGCGAGGAGGTGCCGGTACGGGACGTGGCCGCGTCCTTCCAGGAGGCGGTCGTCGACGTCCTCACCCGCAAGGCCGTCCGCGCCTGCAAGGACGAGGGCGTGGACCATCTGATGATCGGCGGCGGGGTCGCCGCGAACTCGCGGCTCCGGGCCCTCGCCCAGGAGCGCTGCGAGCGCGCGGGCATCCGGCTGCGGGTGCCCCGGCCCGGTCTGTGCACGGACAACGGCGCGATGGTCGCCGCCCTCGGCTCCGAGATGGTCGCCCGCAACCGGACGCCCTCCGGCCTGGAGCTGTCGGCGGACTCCTCGCTGCCGGTGACCGACCCGCACGTGCCGGGCGCCCACGCGCACGGCCACTCCCACGACCACGACCATGTGCACGAGGTCAGCAAGGGGAACCTGTACTCATGAGGATCACCCTCATGTGGGAGGCGCGGGCCGCGCGGGGGCACGGCCCGGAACTGCTCGAATGGGCCAGGGCCCAGGTCCTGGCGCACGAACCGCGCCGCCGCGAGATGTTCCGCGCCCCGCAGGACCGGGTCCTCGTGCTCACCTGGTGGGAGGCGGACTCGCTGGACGCGGAGCTCCCGGAACTCCCCGAGCCGGACGCCTCCCTCATCACCCGGCCGGTGCACCGCTGGCGGTTCGAGGCGGTCGACTAGCTCAGACCGACCGGCACACGGGGGGCGGCGGGCGCCCCGGGGCCCGGACCCGGCGGCGGTCGCCGGAGCCCCGCCGTGACCGTCGGGACGGACGGTGAGGCCCGGCGGCGACCGTCAGGACCGTCGCCGCGGCCCGGCGGCGGTCGTCCGCGCGCCGGACGTCGAATCGGCCACACGGCCGATGATCGGGCAACCTTTCGATCGTGGTGGGCATCCCCCACCACGTGAAGAAGACGATCGTGCTCTGGGCGGCGCTGACCGCCGCCACCCTCCTGGTGACCGGCTGCACGGCCGACCGCCCCGCCGGGACCGCCCCGACGCGGTCCTCCGCGCCCACGGCCACACCCACCACCGGCACCCCCGAGGACCCGGCGGCCGCCACCGCCGCCGCGTACCGCAAGTGGGGGCTCAAGCCCTTCGCGCCCGCGCCCGCCCCGCCCGCCGCCAAGCCGGTACGGCGCGCCCCGGGCGGCCCGGTGCCGGTGATCAGCGACATCCCCACCAAGGACAAGATCGTCTTCATCACCATCGACGACGGCGCGGAGAAGGACCCCGCCTTCGTGACGATGATGAAGGAGCTCAAGGTCCCGTTCACGATGTTCCTCACCGACGCGGCCATCCGGAACGACTACGCGTACTTCCAGCCGCTCGTCGCCCAGGGCCACGGCCTCGCCAACCACACCCTCACCCACCCCGACCTGCGCACCCTCTCCCCGCAGGCGCAGCGCCGGGAGATCTGCGACCAGCAGACGAAGCTGACCGGGCGCTACGGCACCGCCCCGCGCCTCTTCCGCCCGCCGTACGGCAACTGGAACGAGGCCACCCGCACCGCCGCCGGGCAGTGCGGCATCGACGCGATCGTGCTCTGGCGCGAGTCCATGCAGATCACGAACATGCAGTACCAGCGCGGCGACCGGAAGCTGCACCCCGGCGACATCGTCCTCGCCCACTTCCGGGGCCCGTCCGAGCTCAAGGGCCGGACGATGACCGAGATGACGGCGACGATGCTGCGCCGCATCCAGGAACAGGGATTCACCGTGGCGCGCCTGGAGGACTACGTCTGAGAACTCCTCGCGGGCGGCTGAACTCCTCGCGGGCGGCTGTCGATGCGGGCGCGGCCCGTTCGACGTATGAGTGAGAGGCGGGGAAACGGCCCCGCCACCGCACCACGAGGAGTCACCATGCCCCGCTACCTGTCCCTGGTCCGCATCCAGGAGAACACCATCGACATGGCGGACGCCGACCCCGGCTTCGAGGCACGCATGGGCGCGCTGTTCGAGGAGATCACCAAGGCGGGCGTCATGATCGACACCGCGGGCCTCAAGCCGACCGCCGAGTCCTCCCGGCTGACCTGGTCGGACGGGAAGGTCTCCGTCACGGACGGGCCCTTCACGGAGACCAAGGAGGTCGTCGGGGGCTACGCGCTGCTCCAGTGCAAGGACAGGGCCGAGGCCATGGAGTGGGCCCGCCGCTTCCTGGCGGTCCACCCGCCGCACTGGACCGTGGGTCTGGAGGTCCGCGAGGTCGAGGAGATGCCGGGGGCCTGACCCCGGGCCGCTGTCGGTGCCGTGTGCTGTCATGGGAGACGTGACGGCACACGGCACCGACCCGGTGGAGAGCACTCTCGACACGGTCTTCCGGATGGAGTCCCCGAGGATCGTCGCCACCGCGGCGCGGATCGTCCGGGACGTCGGCATCGCCGAGGAGATCGCGCAGGACGCCCTGGTCGCCGCCCTCGAACAGTGGCCGGAGACCGGGGTCCCCGACCGGCCCGGTGCCTGGCTGACGGCCACCGCGAAGCACCGCGCCGTGGACCTCGTCCGGCGCCGCGAGACGTACGCCCGGAAGCTCGCCGAGGTGGGCCGGACCCTCACGGAGGAGTCGTACGACCCCGAGCCCGCGGGCCCCGGCGACATCGACGACGACGTGCTGCGGCTGATCTTCACCACCTGTCATCCGGTGCTCTCCGCCGAGGCGCGCGCCGCGCTGACCCTGCGGCTCGTCGGCGGGCTCCGCACGGACGAGATCGCCCGCGCCTTCCTCGTCCCCGAGCCGACCGTCGCCGCGCGGATCACCCGGGCGAAGCGGGCCCTGGCGAGGGCGGGCGTGGAGTTCGCGGTGCCGTACGGGGAGGACCGGGCGGCCCGCCTCGGCTCCGTCCTCGAAGTGGTCTACCTGATCTTCAACGAGGGGTACGCGGCGACCGCGGGCGACGACCTGCTGCGGCCCGGACTCTGCGAGGACGCGCTGCGGCTCGCCCGGGTCCTCGCCGCCCTCGTGCCCCGCGAGCCCGAGGCGCAGGGGCTGGCCGCCCTCCTGGAGCTGCAGGCCTCCCGGACCGCTGCCAGGACCGGGCCCGACGGCCGGCCGGTGCTGCTCGCCGCGCAGGACCGGCGCCGCTGGAACCGGCTGATGGTCCTGCGGGGGTACGCGGCCCTGGAGCGGGCCGGGGACGGGCGCTCCTACGGGCCGTACGCCCTCCAGGCCGCGATCGCCGCCTGTCACGCGCGGGCCGCGTCGTACGGGGAGACCGACTGGGAGACCATCGCCGCGCTCTACGGGAGGCTGGGCGTCCTCGCGCCCTCCCCGGTCGTCGAGCTGAACCGGGCGGTCGCCGTGTCGATGGCCCGGGGCCCGGCGGAGGCCCTCCCGCTCGTCGACGCCCTCGCCGCCGAACCGGCCCTGGCCCGCTACCACCTGCTCCCGAGCGTCCGGGGCGACCTGCTCGCCCGGCTGGGCCGGACGGCGGAGGCCCGCGCCGAGTTCGAGCGGGCGGCCGACCTCACCCGCAACGAGAGCGAACGAAGCCTGCTGAGGGAGAGGGCCGGGAATCCCGGGGGCGCCGGGGGGTGAGAACGGGGCCGGGCCCCTTCGGGACGGGGACGCTCCCGGGCCGGGCGGGGCCCTAAGGGGATGTTCCCGGGCCGGTCGGGGCCCTACGGGGGAGGGGCGGGGGACCCTTAGGGTGCTCGGCATGTCCCCGCGCACCCCGCTTCCGCCGCCGCCCCCGCCCGCCGAGCTCCAGAGCTGGCCCGACCGGGACGCGCGGCTCGCCGACCGGGCGCTGGCGCTGGACGAGCTGGGCGGGCGGCTGCTCGGCGGCGGACCGCTCGCGCTGTTCCTGCTCCGGCTCCTCCTGCTGGAACTGGGCTGGTCACTGGTCGGATTCCTGGTCATCGCCCTCGGCTACCCGGCGCCCGACCCGGTCACGATGCTCCTCGCGCTCTTCAGCGCGCTGCTCGGCATCGGGGTGCTCGTCCCGGCGGTGTGGCTGACGGTCCGCGCCCTGCGCCGGGACCGGACCGTCCGTGAGCGCCTCGTCCAGTGGGCGGCCCTCGACCGGCACGGCCCGACGGACGCCCGGCTGCGCGCCCCCGTCCTCGGTGCCTGCTGGTTCCTGCTGTCCTTCGCGCTGTGCGGCCTCGGCCTCTGGGCGGGCTTCGCGGTCCCGGCCGGCGCGAGCCCCGACGACGGCTACGGCCTGGTCGTCTACGGCATGGGGGCCGCCCTGATCCTCTGGGTCACCGGCCTGACCGGCCTGGTGAAGGCCGTCGGCCACTACCGCCTCGCGGTCCGCCTGACACCCCGCCGGACCTGACCGGGCGGCGGCGGGCCCCGCTGTGTCCGGCGTACCGCACGCGCCCCGACGGATTCGGCGTACCCCGGCGGCTCCTGACGGGGCGTCGTCGGTCCGGCGGCGGTGGGCCGCCCCTCAGCCCTTGACCGGCCGGCCGATCAGCATCGTCGGGGCGTCCGCGACCCGGGTGAGCAGGACCGTCGCCGCGTTCGGCCCCTTCGGCTTCACCCTGCGGCGGATCTCCTCGGGCTCCACGGCCGAACCGCGCTTCTTCACCGTCAGGACGCCGACCTCCCGCTCCCGCAGCAGGGCCTTCAGCTTCTTCAGGTTGAAGGGGAGTTCGTCGGTGATCTCGTACGCGGCGGCGTACGGCGTCGGCACGAGCGCGTCGGCCGTCACATGGGCGATCGTCGCGTCGATCAGACCGCCGCCCACCTCCTCGGCGAACTCCGCGACCAGGTGCGCGCGGATGACGGCGCCGTCCGGCTCGTACAGATAGCGGCCGACCGGACGGACCGCCGGGTCGGGCAGGCCCCGGCCGGTCAGCGCCGCTCCGGAGGGCAGCAGGGTGGCGCGCCGGGCGCCGGGCGAGGTGCCGAACCAGATCACGGCCTCCTTGACGTCCCCGCCGTCGGAGATCCACTCGGCCTCGGCGTCCTCGGGAACCGCCTCGTGCGGAATGCCGGGAGCCACCTTCAGAGCCGCGTGCGGGGCCCTGCGGGCCGCCTGGACGGCCCAGGAGAGCGGCGGGGAGTAGGACTCGGGGTCGAAGATCCGGCCGCGTCCGCCCCGGCGCGCGGGGTCGACGAAGACGGCGTCGTACGGCCCGGTGTCGATGTCGGCGACGTCCGCGCACCGCACCTCGATCAGCTCCGCGAGGCCGAGCGCGTCGGCGTTGGCGCGGGCCGCCGCGGCGGTCAGCGGGTCGCGGTCGACGGCGAGCACGGAGATCCCGGCGCGGGCGAGGGCGACGGCGTCGCCGCCGATCCCCGAGCAGAGGTCCGCGACGCTGCGGACGCCCAGCGCCCTCAGCCGGGCCGCCCGGTGGGCGCCGACCGAAGCACGCGTCGACTGCTCGACGCCGTGGGGGGTGAAGTACATCCGGTACGCGTCCTCCGCGCCGAACTTCGCCACCGCCCGCTGCCGCAGCCGCGCCTGGGCGACGGCCGCGGTGACCAGCTCGGCGGGATGGTCGCGGCGCAGCCGGGAGACCACCGCCAGTTCCTGGGCCGGGTCGTGGTCGCGCAGGGCGGCGAGCAGGCTCTGGCCCTCGGGGCCGAGCAGCGGGGCGAAGGAGGCGAGATCGGTCACCCGTCCCATTGTGGGCCCTGACCGGCCGGTGGCCGGGAGCGGCCCCGCGCGCGAGGGTGCCGGTGGCCCGTGGGGAGGGTGGGCCGCCCGGGGGACGGAGTGACGGCCGCCCGGGGGACGGCGGCGGTGGTACGGCGGTGTCGTGGGCTTCGTACGGGTGTCCGCGCTGACAGGATGCGGCGCCACAACACTCGTACGACAAAAGGACTAGATGATGGCAAAAGGTGTGCACCGTTCCGCTCGGGCGTTCGGGGCCGCGCTCGTCGTCGCCGCCCTCGCCTCCGCCGCCACCGCCTGCTCCGGCGGCGCCGGGCCGACCGGTGGCGCACCCGCCCCCGCCGCCGGACAGCAGGCCCAGGGCCGGGGCGCGGCCGGGGCGCTCGACTCGTACGTCGAGAAGGTCCGCGACCAGCGGGCGGCCCGGGTCGCCGCCGCCAGGGAATGGGGCCTCGCCCGCACCCCGCTGGACGCGCCCGCCCCGCCCGCCGTCAAGCCGAGGATCACCACCCGCAAGGGCTTCGAGACCGACGGCGAGGGCCTCCCGCCGGTCTTCACCACCGTGCCCACCAAGCAGAAGGTCGTCTTCCTGACGATCGACGACGGCTCGGAGAAGGACCCCGAGCTGCTGCGGATGATGAGCGACCTCCGCATCCCCTACAGCGCCTTCCTCAGCGACTACGTCGTCAGCGAGGACTACGGCTACTTCAGCCGGATGCAGAAGTCGCAGGAGGGCGGGGTCTCCCTGCACAACCACACCCTCAACCACCGCTATCTGCCCGGACTCTCGTACAGCGAGCAGAAGCGCGAGATCTGCGGGATGCAGGACGTCATCGAGAAGCGCTTCGGCAAGCGCCCGCCGCTCTTCCGCCCGCCGTACGGCAACTACAACGAGGACACCCTGCGCGCGGCCGCCACCTGCGGCGTCAAGGCGGTGCCGCTCTGGGCCTCGGAGGCCTTCCCCGACCACATGGAGTGGCGCGAGTGGGACCGGGACCTGCACTCCGGCGACATCGTGCTCACCCACTTCCGGGGCAAGGAGGACTGGAAGGGCACCATGCCGGACATGATCCGTCAGGTGATGGACGTGATCACGGCGAAGGGCTACGCCGTCGCCAAGCTCGAGGACTACGTGTGACGCACCGCCGCCGCCCTTCCGCACGGGGCCGCCTCCCCTCGCGCGGACCCGCGCCCGGGGAGGGCACGCCCTCGGGGTCCGGGCGGGGGCTCGTCTCGGGGCCCGAGTCGGGGTCCACCCCTGGGTCCGCTGTGTCCGCGCAGGGGTCCCCCTCCGTGGTCTCCCCCGGGCCCGTCTCAGGGCCCGCGCCGGGGCCCTTCCCCGGCTCCCGTTCCCGTACGCCCGTACCCGCGTACGGGACCGCCGTCCCCGCCCGTGGAACCGGACCCGGCCGCCCGTCGGGCCGCGGCGGGGCCGTACGGCCGCTCGCCGGGCTGCTGCTCGCCGCCGCGCTCCTCGCGCTGACCGGCTGCGCCTCCACCGTGGACCCGATCGAACGCCTCGGCCGCAGGGCCGCCGAAGAAATGGGCTCCCGGCACGCGCCCGCCGCCGGGGCCCGCGCGTCCACGGCCCCCGCACCGGCCGCCCCCACGCGAGCGGTTCCCGCATCGACCGCCCCCGTACCGGCCGCCCCCGTACCGGCCGCCCCCGTACCGGCCGTCCCCGTACCGGCCGTCCCCGTACTGGCCGTCCCCGCGCCGGTGGTTCCCGCCGTTCCGTCCGCCGGAGCCGTCCGGTCCACGGGGGTCGCCGAGGTCCGCTGAAGCCCGGACCGGACCCGCCACGGGGTGAGTAATTGGCACTCCGCTTGACCGAGTGCTAATCGCGGTCATAGTCTCGGCTCTGGCACTCCCCACCGGAGAGTGCCAACACAGCGACGGGCAGGTCCGGCACCCGCGACGACGGATCCACCTGGTCGCCACCTCAGACAGTTAACCCCGAGATCTCCGAAGGGGGAGGTCGGATCGTGACGACCACCAGCTCCAAGGTTGCCATCAAGCCGCTCGAGGACCGCATTGTGGTCCAGCCGCTCGACGCCGAACAGACCACCGCCTCTGGCCTGGTCATTCCGGACACCGCCAAGGAGAAGCCCCAGGAGGGCGTCGTCCTGGCCGTGGGCCCGGGACGTTTCGAGAACGGCGAGCGCCTGCCGCTCGACGTCAAGACCGGCGACATCGTGCTGTACAGCAAGTACGGCGGCACCGAGGTGAAGTACAACGGCGAGGAGTACCTCGTCCTCTCGGCTCGCGACGTGCTCGCGATCATCGAGAAGTAATTCACCCGAAGCAGATGCTTTGAGCTGCGCCCCGGGCCCTCACCGGGCACCGGGGCGCTGTTCGTTCCACACCAGTTTTCGAGAGGGCTGAACCGCTCCATGGCGAAGATCCTGAAGTTCGACGAGGACGCCCGTCGCGCCCTTGAGCGCGGCGTCAACAAGCTTGCCGACACGGTGAAGGTGACGATCGGCCCCCGTGGCCGCAACGTCGTCATCGACAAGAAGTTCGGCGCTCCCACCATCACCAACGACGGTGTCACGATCGCCCGTGAGGTCGAGATCGAGGACCCGTTCGAGAACCTCGGCGCCCAGCTGGTGAAGGAGGTGGCGACCAAGACCAACGACATCGCGGGTGACGGCACCACCACCGCCACCGTGCTCGCCCAGGCCCTGGTCCGCGAGGGTCTGCGCAACGTCGCCGCCGGTGCTTCCCCCGCCGCCCTGAAGAAGGGCATCGACGCCGCCGTCAAGGCCGTCTCCGACGAGCTGCTGGCCACCGCGCGCCCGATCGAGGACAAGTCCGACATCGCCGCCGTCGCCGCGCTCTCCGCGCAGGACCAGCAGGTCGGCGAGCTCATCGCCGAGGCCATGGACAAGGTCGGCAAGGACGGTGTCATCACCGTCGAGGAGTCCAACACCTTCGGCCTGGAGCTTGAGTTCACCGAGGGCATGGCCTTCGACAAGGGCTACCTGTCCCCGTACATGGTGACCGACCAGGAGCGTATGGAGGCCGTCCTCGACGACCCGTACATCCTGATCAACCAGGGCAAGATCTCCTCGATCCAGGACCTGCTGCCCATCCTGGAGAAGGTCATCCAGGCCGGTGCCAGCAAGCCGCTCCTGATCATCGCCGAGGACGTCGAGGGCGAGGCCCTGTCGACCCTGGTCGTGAACAAGATCCGTGGCACCTTCAACGCCGTGGCCGTCAAGGCCCCCGGCTTCGGCGACCGCCGCAAGGCGATGCTCGGCGACATGGCCACCCTCACCGGTGCCACCGTCATCGCCGAGGAGGTCGGCCTCAAGCTCGACCAGGCCGGTCTGGACGTGCTCGGCACCGCCCGCCGCGTCACCATCACCAAGGACGACACCACCATCGTCGAGGGTGGCGGCAACTCCGAGGACGTGCGGGGCCGGGTCAACCAGATCAAGGCCGAGATCGAGTCCACGGACTCCGACTGGGACCGCGAGAAGCTCCAGGAGCGCCTCGCGAAGCTGGCCGGCGGCGTGTGCGTGATCAAGGTCGGCGCCGCCACCGAGGTGGAGCTGAAGGAGAAGAAGCACCGTCTGGAGGACGCCATCTCCGCGACCCGCGCCGCGGTCGAGGAGGGCATCGTCTCCGGTGGTGGCTCCGCGCTCGTCCACGCCGTGAAGGTCCTCGAGGGCAACCTCGACAAGACCGGCGACGAGGCCACGGGTGTCGCGGTCGTCCGCCGCGCCGCCGTCGAGCCGCTGCGCTGGATCGCCGAGAACGCCGGTCTCGAGGGTTACGTCATCACCTCGAAGGTCGCCGAGCTCGACAAGGGCCAGGGCTTCAACGCCGCCACCGGTGAGTACGGCGACCTGGTCAAGGCCGGCGTCATCGACCCGGTGAAGGTCACGCGCTCCGCCCTGGAGAACGCCGCCTCCATCGCCTCCCTCCTCCTCACCACCGAGACCCTCGTGGTGGAGAAGAAGGAAGAGGAGCCCGCGGACCACGGTCACGGCGGTCACGGCCACTCGCACTGAGGCCCTTCCCGACTGACCACTGAGGCCCGGTACTCCCGTCGCGGGAGCACCGGGCCTCAGCGTGTCAGGAACCCGGGGGACCCTCGGAAGCCCTACGGGTCTCACATGGTCACGGGCCCCGGCCCCCCGAGGCCGCCTTACGGGCCTTACGGGCCTTACGGGTTCTCAGGGTCAGGGCCCGGCGCGGGTCCCCGCGCGGCACGGCGCCCGATCCGGGACGCTCCCCGGATCCCACACCGAGGGCTCAGCCCTCGACCGCGCCCAGCCGTGCCATCAGGCCCAGCGCGTCGTACTGCCACCAGCCCTCCACGATCTTCCCGTCCTCCCGGAAGCGGTGGACGAGCGTCCCGGTCGTCGACACGTCCATACCGGTGGGCTGGAGTCCCAGGAAGTCCCCGACGTGGGAGCCCCGCCAGGTCCAGCGGGTGCAGACCCGGTCGCCCTCCGCGATCTGGTCCTCGACGGTGAACGCGAAGTCGAAACCGTCCCGCCACCGCCCGATCTCGCGCCGGACGGCGTCCATGCCGATGACGTCCTGCCCGTTCGTCGGATCGTGGCCGTGGTAGCCCTCGGCCAGCACCTCGTCGAGCCGTGCCAGCTCCGGCTCCTCCGCCGCCATCGCCAGGAACCGCCGGGAAGCCGCCTTGTACAGCGACTCGTCCCGGACGACGTCGAGGTCCGTGAAGGTGGGCATCCCGTCGCAGAGCGCCACCATCTCCCGGAAGATCCGTTCGGTCTCGGGCAGCCGGGAATTGCGCACGGCCACGTCGTACGAGGGGAACTCGACGATCTCCACGAGGTGCGAGGAGTCGGCCCGGTCCTCGCCGAGCACGCTGTGGGTGGCGGTCCGTCTGCCCGCGGTCTGCTCGATCCACCGGTCCACGAGCCGGTTCAGATCGTCGATCCGGCGGGTCCTGAAGTCGATGATCTGCGTGAACGTCATGACGCCTCCCGCCCCCGGTGCGGCCCTCTCCAGTCTAGGACGGGTCCGGGGAGACGGCAGGGGGGCGAGCGGCCGACCGGTCACCGGCCACGCGCTCGACGTGACCGGGAAGGACGGCACCACCACCCACCTGGACCTCGATGCCCTGGCGCGAACCGGCCGGGCGGGTGCGTCACTCGGGGCCGTACTTGCGTCCGGCCTTCGAGGAGACCCCGCCCAGCAGACCGCGCGGAGCCAGCTTCACCACCCCCATCAGGGCCTTGTAGCGGGGGTCGGGGATCGACAGCGTCCGGCCCCGCTCCAGATCGGCGAGGGCCGCCGTCACCAGCTTGTCCGCGTCGAGCCACATCCAGCCCGGGATGTTGTCCGTCCCCATCCCGGCCCGCTCGTGGAACTCCGTCCGTACGAAGCCGGGGCAGAGCGCCATCAGCCGGACCCCGCTGCCCGCCAGGTCCCGCGCCGCGCCCTGGGTGAACTGCACGACCCACGCCTTCGAGGCGCCGTACGTGCCCCGGGGCAGGAAGGCGGCCACCGAGGCGACGTTCACGACGGCGCCCCTGCGCCGGTCCCTCATCGACGAGGCCGCGGCCGAGGTCAGCCGCAGCACCGCCTCGCAGTGCACGGTGAGCATCTTCAGCTCGTCGGCCATGGACACGTCCAGGAAGCGGCCCTTGTTGCCGAAACCGGCGTTGTTCACGAGCAGGTCGACCGGCTGCTTCGGGTCGGAGAGGCGCGCCTCGACGGCGGCGATGCCCTTCTCCTCGGCGAGGTCCGCCGCCAGTACCTCGGCCTCGACGCCGTGCCGGTCGTGCAGTTCGGTGGCCTGTTCCCGGAGGCGCTTCACGTCCCGGGCCACGAGCACGACGTCATGGCCGTCCGCCGCGAGTCTCCGTGCGAAGGCGGCCCCGATGCCCGCGGTGGCGCCTGTGATCAGTGCAGTCGTCATACCGGCACGGTAGTGCCCCTTCCGGGGGCCGTGCCCGGCCGTGGCGCCCGCCCGGAACCGTTCTACGCGCGTGCGTACTTCTCGGTGTACTGGCGGGCCAGTGCCAGGAGTCCCGACTCCATCCACTCGGCGGCGGCCAACGTGCCGGGCAGCAGGGTCCGTTCGACGGTCGCGGCCCGGTGCAGCCGGGCGACCGTGACGTCGTGGTCCGGCCGGTGGACCACCGCGATCGGGTCGCCCGCGCGGATCTCGCCCGGCACGATCACCCGCAGCAGGGCGCCGGGCCCGGCGCCGGACAGCGTGAACCGCCGCACCCAGCCCTTCTCCTGGAGGAAGCCCGCGAACGTACGGCAGGGGATGCGGCCGCCGGTGACTTCGAGGACGACCTCCTCGCCGATCCGCCACCGCTCGCCGATCAGGGCCCCGTTGACGTCCAGGCCCAGGGTGGTGAGGTTCTCGCCGAAGGAGCCGTTGGCGAACTCGCGGCCCAGGTCGCGCTCCCAGCGGTCCAGGTCCTCGCGGGCGAAGGCGTAGGCGGCCCGGTCGTTGCCGCCGTGGAACCGCAGGTCGCAGACGGTGTCCCCGGCGAGCCCGCTGGTCCCGACCCCGGGTACGCCGGGGGCCTCGATGCGGACCGGCCCGTCGACGGGCCGCTTGTCGATGCCGGTCAGGCCGGAGGCGGCGTCGGTGTAGTCCACGGCCTTGGCGCCGCCCACGTTCACACTCAGCAGGGTCATGGGGAGAACCCTACGGGCACAGATGTCAAAGGCGTGGGCGAATATTCGCGGCTTCACCCAAGAGTCGCTTATGCTGGATGCATGATCGAGGCCCGTCATCTCCGCGTCCTGCGCGCTGTCGCCGCCACCGGTTCCTTCTCGGCCGCCGCGCGCGAGCTGGGCTGCACCCAGCCCGCCGTGAGCCAGCAGATGAAGGCCCTCGAAGCCTCCGCGGGCACCCCGCTGCTGATCCGCGCCGCCCGCGAGATGCGCCTCACCCAGGCGGGCGAGGTCCTCGTCCGGCACGCCTCCGGCATCCTCGCCGGACTCACCGCGGCCGAGGAGGAGGTCGCCGCGATCGCCGGGCTCCGCGCGGGCCGGGTCCGGCTGGTCTCCTTCCCCAGCGGCAGTTCCACGCTCGTCCCCACCGCGCTCGCCGCCCTGCGGGCCGCGCACCCCGGCACCCGCGTCTCGCTGGTCGAGGCCGAGCCCCCGCGCTCGGTCGAGATGCTCAGGGAGGGCGACTGCGACGTGGCCCTCGCCTTCCGGTACGGCACGGGCCAGGCCGAGTGGGACGACCTGGTGGTACGGCCGATCCTCGCCGACCGGCTCGTGGGCCTGGTCCCCGAGGGGCACCGGCTGGCCGGGGCCGGTTCCGTGGGCATCGCGGAACTCGCGGACGAGTCGTGGATCGCGGGCTGCCCGCGCTGCCGCCGCCAGCTCGTCGACGTCTGCGAGGAGGCCGGGTTCACCCCCCGCATCGACTTCGCCACCGACGACTACCCGGCGGTGGTGGGCCTGGTCGGCGCCGGTCTGGGCGTCGCCGTCCTGCCGGAGCTGGCCATCGAGTCCGTACGCCCCAAGGGCGCGCGCACCGTGACCGTGGAACCCGCCGTGGAGCGGGAGATCGTGGCCCTCACCCTGCCGGACCTGGCGCAGGTCCCGGCCGTCGCGGCCACCCTCGAAGAACTGACCCGCGCGGCCACGCCTGCCCGGCGGATCACTGACGGAGCCGCCGTCGGCGACGCGGGCTGACTGTTCCCGCGTCGTGGACGGTCATGTGTTCGAGCCACTGTGGGGCGGCGTCGCTCTCGTGGGCGGGGGACTCCTGGCGGCCGACTTCCTAGGGGCGGCCGACCGGTTCCAGGCGATGTCCTACGCCTGCCGATCGTGGCCCAGCGGTGTCGTCCCGCGCGGAGTGGCCTGAGGCGTCTTCGCCCTCGCGGGGGCGGGGACCCCCGTGGCCGCCGGACTCTGAACCGACGGTCCGCTCGCGGCTCCGGCCATGATCCACCGGACGGCGTCCGGCGCGGCCTCCCGTCCGGACCGGTCACGCGCGCGGCGCCCAGGTGTTCAGGCCCGGGTACGCGCGCGTACCGCTGCCTCGGTGCCGCGTGCTCCCTCTGTCTCGGCTTCCCCGTCCCGCGTCCGGTGGCTCGACCGCTCCCGGTCAGAGCCGCCCGTCCGGTTCGAAGAAACGTTCCTTCACATGCGCTCCACGATCGGTCGGCCCGATGCCGACGACGGCGCCGATGCCGATGCCGATGTCGATGTCGTCATGGATGTCAGGGAGGTCACGGACGCGCCGGGCGCGACCGGAGCGGTCGACGACGCCGTCGTCGTGACCAGGCGATTGCGCGCGCGTCCCATGAGCTCTTCGCGTTCGTCCTCGGTGAGGCCGCCCCATACGCCGTAGGGCTCCCGCACGGCGAGTGCGTGTGCCGCGCACTCCGCGCGGACCGGGCACCGCATACAGACCTCTTTCGCCGAGTTCTCACGCGCACTCCGTGCCGCGCCGCGCTCTCCCTCGGGGTGGAAGAACAGGGAGCTGTCGACCCCGCGGCAGGCCGCGAGGAGTTGCCAGTCCCACAGATCGGCGTTGGGTCCGGGAAGGCGGGAGAAATCTGCCATTGCGCTTGTCCCCTTGAAACCGTGTCGAACGGATAGGTGGGCGGGTGGATGGCTGATGGCCGGGCTCCTCGTGTCCCGACGGGTCCGAGCCTGTACACCTACTGTCGAAGTAGATGTAAATATGACTCATTGCGAATCTAGCCACAGACACTGCAAAAAGGGAAGAAAACCCGCTAAATGGTGCATAGCTTGCGTCAATGGACGAAAGGGCCGCGTCGCTCTCCTCCGTGCGCACCCACTCACGTAGAGTGCCGAAGCGTGCCGTCCAACCCGTAACTCTTTCGGGTGACCGTCGTTGAGAGTGCGGAGGCGGTTGAAGGAACAAGCGCTCGGGCAGGTGTCCGAGGGCGTCAATCGCACAGGTGACGATTACGTACAGCCCTGGAGGCTCAAGGTGACGCGCAACAGCTGCGAGAGCCGCGGAGGTCAGGAATGACATCCGTCCTCGTCTGCGACGACTCCCCGCTTGCCCGAGAGGCGCTCCGCCGCGCGGTCGCGACCGTGCCCGGCGTCGAGCGCGTGACCACCGCGGCCAACGGCGAGGAAGTCCTCCGCCGCTGGGGCGCGGACCGCTCGGACCTGATTCTGATGGACGTGCGTATGCCCGGCCTGGGCGGGGTGGAAACCGTCCGCCGGCTGCTCTCCGCCGACCCCGGCGCCCGCATCATCATGCTCACGGTCGCCGAGGACCTCGACGGCGTCGCCCTCGCGGTCGCCGCGGGCGCCCGTGGATATCTGCACAAGGACGCCTCGCGCGCCGAGCTGCGGGCCACCGTCACCCAGGCGCTGGCCGACCCGACCTGGCGGCTCGCCCCCCGCCGCCTCCGCTCGGCCGAGATGGGCGCCGCGCCCACCCTCACCGCGCGCGAGATCCAGGTCCTCGAAGGCATGAGCCACGGCCGGTCCAACGCGGAGATCGGGCGCGAGCTCTTCCTCTCCGAGGACACCGTCAAGACCCACGCCCGGCGTCTCTTCAAGAAGCTGGGCGCCTCGGACCGCGCGCACGCCGTAGCCCTCGGATTCCGCTGGGGCCTGGTCCGCTGAATCGCAGGTCACCCGCCATGTCCCCGTCCTCACCCGGTTCCCTCGTGGGGTGGACGGGGCGGGCTTGTGTCACTTCCGCGCCGGATGCCGCATCCTTGAGATGTGGAGTTCCTCGGGGACGAGTCGGTCGAGCGGGAGGGGAGGGCGCGGGAGATGAGTTCCGGCGCACCTGCTCATAACGCTTCGGTGCACAACTACGGACGCGGTGCCGCGGACGCAGAGGCGTCGGGGCACCATGGAGCGATGCGCGACGACGACACCGTGGGTTCCCCCGTGCCTGCCGGGCAGGGGGACATCGGCGTGCTCGTACGTCGCGCGGTCGAAGGCGACGCGCAGGCCACGCACGACCTGCTCGCGCGCGTGCATCCGCTCGCCCTGCGGTTCTGCCGCACCCGCCTCAACCGGCTGCCGGGTGACGCCCGGCACTTCGTGGAGGACCTGGCCCAGGAGGTCTGCGTCGCCGTCCTGATGGCGCTGCCGCGCTACAAGGACACCGGCAGGCCCTTCGAGGCCTTCGTCTTCGCCATCGCCGGACACAAGGTCGCCGACCTCCAGCGGGCCGCCATGCGGCACCCGGGGTCCACGGCCGTGCCCTCCGACGAGATGCCCGAGCGCCCCGACGACTCCCTCGGCCCCGAGGAGCGCGCGCTCCTCAGCGACGACGCCGAGTGGGCCAAGAAACTGCTCGCCAACCTTCCCGAGAACCAGCGCGAACTGCTGGTGCTCCGGGTCGCCGTCGGGCTGACCGCCGAGGAGACCGGGCAGATGCTCGGCATGTCCCCCGGGGCCGTCCGGGTCGCCCAGCACCGTGCCCTCAGCAGGCTGCGGGCACTGGCGGAGCAGTAGCGGAGCGGTGCCGGGACGTACGGGCGGAGTGCCTGCCGGGACGTAAGGACCGGCAGGGGAATCCGGCCCTTTCGTCCACGTCGGAACGTCCAAAGCTCGTTGCTGATCTTGATCGTGGAATGAGACACCGCTTCGGGCCGTTAGCATGGACATCCGCACCGATCAAGGCCATTTGGGGAAGGTGTCATGACTGCAAACGTCGACGGAGTGCCCGAGAAATTCGCGACACTCGGGCTGACCTACGACGACGTCCTGCTCCTGCCGGGCTCGTCCGACATGGCGCCCGACCAGATCGACACCGCCTCGTACATCTCGAAGAACGTGCGGGTGAACATCCCGCTGCTCTCCGCCGCGATGGACAAGGTCACCGAGTCCCGCATGGCGATCGCCATGGCCCGGCAGGGTGGTGTCGGTGTGCTGCACCGCAACCTCTCCATCGCCGACCAGGCCAACCAGGTCGATCTGGTGAAGCGCTCCGAGTCGGGCATGGTCACGGACCCGATCACGGTGCATCCGGACGCCACGCTCGCCGAGGCGGACGCGATCTGCGCCAAGTTCCGCATCAGCGGCGTCCCGGTCACCGACCCGGCCGGCCGGCTCCTCGGCATCGTCACCAACCGTGACATGGCCTTCGAGTCGGACCGTGCCCGCCAGGTGCGCGAGGTCATGACCCCGATGCCGCTGGTCACCGGCAAGGTCGGCATCTCCGGCGTGGACGCGATGGAGCTCCTCCGCCGCCACAAGATCGAGAAGCTGCCGCTGGTCGACGAGGGGGGCCTCCTCAAGGGCCTCATCACGGTCAAGGACTTCGTCAAGGCCGAGAAGTACCCGAACGCGGCCAAGGACAAGGAGGGCCGCCTGCTCGTCGGTGCGGCCGTCGGTGTCGCCGGTGACGCGTACGAGCGGGCCCAGGCCCTGATCGAGGCGGGCGTCGACTTCATCGTCGTGGACACCGCCCACGGCCACTCCCGGCTCGTCGGCGACATGGTCGCCAAGATCAAGTCGAACTCGTCCGTCGATGTCATCGGCGGCAACATCGCCACCCGTGACGGCGCCCAGGCGCTGATCGACGCCGGTGTCGACGGCATCAAGGTCGGTGTCGGCCCCGGCTCCATCTGCACCACCCGGGTCGTCGCGGGCATCGGCGTCCCGCAGGTCACCGCGATCTACGAGGCTTCTCTCGCCGCCAAGGCGGCCGGTGTGCCGGTCATCGGCGACGGCGGTCTGCAGTACTCCGGAGACATCGCCAAGGCCCTCGTGGCGGGCGCGGACACCGTGATGCTGGGCTCGCTGCTCGCGGGCTGCGAGGAGTCCCCGGGCGAGCTGCTCTTCATCAACGGCAAGCAGTTCAAGTCGTACCGGGGCATGGGGTCGCTCGGCGCGATGCAGTCCCGTGGCGAGCAGCGTTCCTTCTCGAAGGACCGCTACTTCCAGGAGGGCGTCGCCTCCGACGAGAAGCTGGTGCCCGAGGGCATCGAGGGCCAGGTGCCGTACCGGGGCCCGCTCTCCGCGGTCGTCCACCAGCTGGTCGGCGGACTGCGTCAGTCGATGTTCTACGTCGGCGGCCGCACGGTGCCGGAGCTCCAGACGAACGGCCGGTTCGTCCGGATCACGTCCGCGGGCCTCAAGGAGAGCCACCCGCACGACATCCAGATGACGGTCGAGGCACCGAACTACAGCAGGAAGTAACAGAGCGCGAGCGTGGGGGCGGTTCCGGGAGGTGCCCGGAACCGCCCCTCGCGCGTGTGTCGGGGATACTGGTAGGCGCAGACGTAGAGGGAAAGGCCACACATCGTGACTGAGATCGAGATCGGGCGCGGCAAGCGCGGCCGCAGGGCGTACGCGTTCGACGACATCGCCGTCGTCCCGAGCCGGCGCACCCGGGACCCGAAGGAGGTCTCGATCGCCTGGCAGATCGATGCCTACCGGTTCGAGCTGCCGTTCCTGGCCGCGCCGATGGACTCGGTCGTCTCGCCGCAGACCGCCATCCGCATCGGTGAGCTGGGCGGCGTCGGCGTGCTGAACCTGGAGGGTCTCTGGACCCGGTACGACGACCCGCAGCCGCTGCTCGACGAGATCGCCGAGCTGGACGAGGCGAGCGCGACCCGCCGTCTGCAGGAGATCTACGCGGCTCCGATCAAGGAGGAGCTGATCGGGCAGCGCATCAAGGAGGTGCGCGACTCCGGTGTCGTCACCGCCGCCGCGCTCTCTCCGCAGCGCACCGCCCAGTTCTCCAAGGCGGTCGTCGACGCGGGCGTGGACCTCTTCGTCATCCGGGGTACGACGGTCTCCGCCGAGCACGTGTCCGGCGCGTCCGAGCCGCTGAACCTGAAGCAGTTCATCTACGAGCTGGACGTCCCCGTGATCGTCGGCGGCTGTGCCACGTACACGGCGGCCCTGCACCTGATGCGGACCGGCGCGGCGGGTGTCCTCGTGGGCTTCGGCGGCGGGGCGGCGCACACCACCCGCAACGTGCTGGGCATCCAGGTCCCGATGGCGACCGCGGTCGCCGACGTGGCCGCGGCCCGCCGCGACTACATGGACGAGTCCGGCGGCCGGTACGTGCACGTCATCGCCGACGGCGGCGTGGGCTGGTCCGGCGACCTGCCGAAGGCCATCGCCTGCGGTGCCGACGCGGTCATGATCGGCTCCCCGCTGGCCCGTGCCACGGACGCGCCCGGCAAGGGCCACCACTGGGGCATGGAGGCCGTCCACGAGGACGTGCCGCGCGGCAAGCTGGTCGACCTGGGCATCGTCGGCACCACCGAGGAGATCCTCGCGGGCCCGTCGCACACCCCGGACGGCTCGATGAACTTCTTCGGTGCCCTGCGCCGCGCGATGGCCACCACGGGCTACAGCGAGCTCAAGGAGTTCCAGCGCGTCGAGGTCACGGTCGCGGACGCCCAGCACAAGCGCTGACGGCTCCCGTACGTCCCCGAGGGCCCCGCACCGACCGGTGCGGGGCCCTCGGGCGTTCACGGCCGGGCGTTCACAGCCGGTGGGCCGCGCCGGTGGGGGTGGCGCCCCGGGTGTCGAGGAGCAGTTGGGCCTTCACGGAGAGCCCCTGGAGGTCGTACGTGCGGTGGTGCTGGAGCAGGACCGTCAGGTCGGCGTGGGCGGCGGCCTCGTAGAGGGAGTCCGCGCGGGGGACGGGCAGCTCGCGGACGCGCCAGTCGGGGACGTGCGGGTCGTGGTAGCTGACGGCCGCGCCGAGGTCCATCAGGCGGCGGGCGATCTCGTCGGCGGGGGAGCCCTGGCGGTCGGGGAGGTCGGGCTTGTAGGTGATGCCGAGGAGGAGGACGCGGGCGCCCCTGGCCGACTTGCCGTGCTCGTTGAGGAGGGTGGCGGCGCGCTGGACGACGTACTGCGGCATCCGTTCGTTGACCTGGCCCGCGAGTTCCACGAGCCGGAGCGGGCGGTGGGCGCCGACGGTGTCGACGGGGGCGCCGTGGCCGCCGACGCCGGGGCCCGGCCGGAAGGCCTGGAAGCCGAAGGGTTTGGTCTCGGCGCAGCGGATGACGTCCCACAGGTCCACGCCGAGTTCGTGGCAGAGCACCGCCATCTCGTTGACGAGGGCGATGTTGACGTGCCGGAAGTTGGTCTCCAGGAGCTTGACGGTCTCGGCCTCGCGCGGGCCACGCGCGCGTACCACCTTGTCGGTGAGACGTCCGTAGAAGGCGGCGGCCGATTCGGTGCAGGCGGGGGTGAGGCCGCCGATGACCTTGGGGGTGCCGGCGAAGCCGTGGGTACGGCTGCCGGGGTCGAGGCGGCCGGGGGAGTACGCCAGGTGGAAGTCGCGTCCGGCGCGGAGGCCGGAGCCCTCTTCGAGGAGGTCGCGGAGCAGGCCCTCGGTGGTGCCCGGCGGGACGGGGGACTCCAGGAGGACGGTGGTGTGGGGGCGCAGCCGGGCGGCGAGCGCGCGGGCCGCGCCGGCGACGGCGGCCAGGTCGAGGGCGCGGTCGGGGCCGAGCGGGGTGGGGACGCAGATGACCGCGGTGCGGACCCGGCCGAGTTCGGCGGGGTCGGCGGTCGGCCGGAATCCTCCGGCGAGCATCCGGCGGACCTCGGGCACGGTCAGGGGGCCGTCGGCGGGGGAGCGGCCTGCGGCGAGTTCGGCGACGGGCCGGGGGTCGGTGTCGTAACCGACGGTGTCGATGCCCGCGGCGGCGGCGGCTCGGGCGAGGGGGAGACCGTGGTGGCCGAGGCCGATGACGGCGAGGTCTGCGGGCATGGGGGTGGGCCGTCCTTCCCAGTAGCCGGAGGAGACGCGGGGCGCAAGCCCGGTGGACAGAACGGGTCGAGCGCAATGTCAGACTAGGCGTAAATATGACCGATATGCCGCATTGGGGGGTCGAAGGGTGCCGAGTGTTATCCACAGGCCGGTGGTCAGACGGTGGCTGAAGTCGCCGGGTCGGGACAGAATCGAGCTGTGAGCCGGACCGCACGGTCCCGGCTCTCGTGCCGGAACGACGGGGGAAACCGGAGAACGGGAAGGCGGCAGCCGTGAGGACAGCGACACTGGGACCCGCCGAGCGCACCGAGGCGCTCGCGGCCATGGCCGAGCGCGAGCTGGACGTGCTGGTCGTCGGCGCAGGAGTGGTCGGCGCCGGGACCGCCCTCGACGCGGTGACGAGAGGGCTCTCCACCGGCCTGGTCGAGGCCCGGGACTGGGCCTCCGGCACGTCCAGCCGCTCCAGCAAGCTCATCCACGGCGGACTGCGCTATCTGGAGATGCTGGACTTCACCCTCGTACGGGAGGCGCTGAAGGAGCGCGGGCTCCTCCTGGAGCGCCTCGCCCCGCACCTGGTGAAGCCGGTGCCCTTCCTCTACCCCCTCCAGCACAAGGGCTGGGAGCGGTTCTACGCGGGCTCCGGCGTCGCCCTGTACGACGCCATGTCGCTCTCCTCCGGCCACGGCCGGGGCCTCCCCGTCCACCGGCACCTCTCGCGGCGCGGCGCCCTGAGGGTCGCCCCCTGCCTCCGCAAGGACGCCCTCGTCGGCGCCCTCCAGTACTACGACGCCCAGATGGACGACGCGCGCTTCGTCACGACCCTCGTGCGCACCGCCGCGTCCTACGGCGCCAGGGTCGCCAGCCGGGCCCGGGTCGTCGGCTTCCTGCGCGAGGGCGAGCGGGTCGTCGGCGCCCGCGTCCAGGACGTCGAGGCGGGGGCCGCGTACGAGATCAGGGCCAAGCAGATCGTCAACGCGACCGGGGTGTGGACCGACGACACCCAGGCCCTCATCGGCGAGCGCGGCCAGTTCCACGTCCGCGCCTCCAAGGGCATCCACCTCGTCGTCCCCAAGGACCGCATCCACTCGACCACCGGACTCATCCTGCGCACCGAGAAGTCCGTGCTGTTCGTGATCCCCTGGGGCAGACACTGGATCGTCGGCACGACGGACACCGAGTGGGACCTCGACAAGGCCCATCCCGCCGCGTCCAGCGCCGACATCGACTATCTCCTGGAGCATGTGAACGGCGTGCTCTCCACCCCGCTCACCCGGGACGACGTCCAGGGCGTCTACGCGGGACTGCGGCCCCTGCTCGCGGGCGAGTCCGACGCCACGAGCAAGCTCTCGCGCGAGCACACCGTCGCCCACCCGGTGCCGGGCCTCGTCGTCGTGGCGGGCGGCAAGTACACGACGTACCGGGTCATGGCCAAGGACGCCGTGGACGAGGCGGTGCACGGACTCGACCAGCGCGTCGCGCCCTGTGTCACCGAGGACACCCCGCTGCTCGGGGCCGAGGGCTACCGCGCCCTGTGGAACGCACGGGCCAGGATCGCCGCGCGCACCGGCCTCCATGTCGTCCGGGTCGAGCACCTCCTCAACCGCTACGGCTCCCTGACGGAACAGATCCTCGATCTGATCGCCGGGGACCCCTCGCTCGGTGAACCGCTGTCGGCGGCCGACGACTATCTGCGCGCCGAGATCGTCTACGCCGCCTCCCACGAGGGCGCGCGCCACCTCGACGACGTCCTCACCCGGCGGACCAGGATCTCCATCGAGACCTTCGACCGGGGCACGCGCAGCGCCCGCGAGTGCGCCGAGCTGATGGCGCCCGTCCTCGGCTGGGACGAGCGCCAGATCGAGAAGGAGGTCGAGCACTACGAGAAGCGGGTGGAGGCGGAGCGGGAGTCGCAGCGGCAGCCCGACGACCAGACGGCGGACGCCGCACGGCTCGGAGCACCGGACATCGTGCCGATCTGACGGGACGTCCGGGTCGTCCGGTTCGGGTGGGAGCCCGGGGGTGTCCGGGGGCGTCGTCATCCCGGAGTTCGGACCCGGGGGCGCCGCCCGCGCCGAGGTGAGAGACAATGAGCTCTCTTCCAGGGCGGGTTACCGCATCGCGCGGGAAGCGGCAGACGCGGCGAAGATCAGGGATCGCAGAGGGGACGCATGTCGGAGGCGGAGCAGTCGCGGGACACGGCGAAGGACCCCGGGCGGGACGCCGCAGGGGCCGCGACCGACGGCGACCGAGGAGCGGTTCCGGCCGCGCGTGAACCGGAGCGGGACGAGCGGAAGCCGCGCGGGGAGGACGACTCCCCGGAGCGGGCCGCCGGGACCGGACCGGAGGACGAGACGGGGCCGGAGGTCACGGCCGGGCCGGAGAGCGTGACCGGGCCGGAGCGCACGAGCGGCTCGGGCGGTGCGGACGCTGCCGGGGGCGCGGACGCCTCCGTGCCTTCCGGAGCCTCCGGGAAGGCCGGTGCCGCCGGTGACCCCCGGGCGTCGAGGGGCTCGGGTGCTTCCGGTGGCTCTGGTGTCTCGCGTGGCTCTGGTGACCCACGTGCTTCGCGTGGCTCCCGTGACTCCCGTGACTCCCGTGACGAGGACACCCCTGGTACGTCTGACAATCCGAGTGGTCCGAGTGGTCCGAGTGGTCCGAGCGGTTCGGAACGTTCGGACGCCTCCGCCGGTCCGGACGTGAAGGACGGTCAGGAGGCCGCCGCCTCCGGGCGGCTGCGCGGCACCGAGCCCTCCACCGGCCGCGCCGGGTTCGGCGCGGGCGACGGCGACGGCGAGAGCGACCGGGGGCGCCCGGCGGGCACCGCGCGTGCCACCGGCGGCGCCCGGCCGCGCAAGGACCCGGTCACCGAGGGCCGCCTCCTCGCGGGCCGTTACCGCCTCGGCGCGGTCCTCGGACGCGGCGGCATGGGCACGGTGTGGCGCGCGGTCGACGAGACCCTCGGTCGTACCGTCGCCGTCAAGGAACTCCGTTTCCCCACCAGCATCGACGAGGACGAGAAGCGCCGCCTCATCACGCGGACCCTGCGCGAGGCGAAGGCCATCGCCCGCATCCGCAACAACGGCGCCGTCACCGTGTACGACGTCGTCGACGAGGACGACCGCCCGTGGATCGTCATGGAGCTCATCGAGGGCAAGTCCCTCGCGGACGCCGTGCGCGAGGACGGCACGCTCACGCCCCGGCGCGCCGCCGAGGTCGGCCTCGCCATCCTCGACGTGCTGCGTTCGGCCCACCGCGAGGGCATCCTGCACCGCGACGTGAAGCCGTCCAACGTACTGATCGCCGAGGACGGCCGGGCCGTCCTCACCGACTTCGGCATCGCCCAGGTGGAGGGCGACCCCTCGATCACCTCCACCGGGATGCTCGTCGGCGCGCCCTCGTACATCTCGCCGGAGCGGGCCCGGGGCCACAAGCCGGGCCCCGCCGCCGACATGTGGTCGCTCGGCGGTCTGATCTACGCGGCGGTCGAGGGCAGCCCGCCGTACGACAAGGGCTCCGCCATCGCCACCCTGACGGCGGTGATGACCGAACCGGTCGACCCCCCGAAGAACGCGGGCCCCGACCTGGAGAAGGTCATCTACGGGCTGCTCGCCAAGGACCCCGCCCAGCGCCTCGACGACGCAGGTGCGCGCGTCCTGCTGCGGGCCGTCCTCGACGCGCCCGACGTGACCCCCGAGGTGTCGCCCGAGGTCACCAGGGTCGTGGCGCTGCCGCCCCGCCCCGAGCGGGGGCCGGGCGCGCAGGGTCCGGCGGCCGACCGGGACAAGGCGCCCGACGCGACGGCCGACCGGATGCGGGGCGCCCTGAAGTCCGTGCGGAACGCGGCGGTCTCCTCGAAGGCCGACCGGCCGTCGACGGGCGCGCCCGCGACGGTCCCGCACCCCAGGGCGGCGGTGAACTCCGCGCAGGCGCACGGCACCGGCCGTCCCGCCCCGGCGCGCGCCCCGCTCACCGACGTCGTCCCGCGCCGCACGCTGATCATCATCGTGGCCGTCGTGGTGCTCGCCCTGCTCGGCACGATCCTCGCCGTCTCCCTCGGCGGTGGCGAGGAGGGCGACCAGGGCAAGGGCGGCGGCACCACCGCATCGGCCGGTGCCTCGGCGGGCGGCGACGGATCGGACGGTTCCGGCAGCTCCGACGGCGGCAAGGGCCAGCAGCCCGGTGGCCCCGGCCAGCAGGGCGGCACGCAGCCGGACGGCACCGGTACCACCGGAGGGTCGAACGGCAAGGGCGTCACCCCGTCGGGGACCACCGGCGGGGGCACGGGCACGAGCCTGCCCGCCGGATACGCCCTGGTCACCAACGCCCGTTTCCACTTCAGCATGGCCATGCCCGCGAACTTCCGGATGCGTGCCATACCGGGGTACGACGGCGGCGCGATCTTCAGCGAGAGCGGCGGTTTCCCGCGCATCCAGGTCGACTTCAACGGAAGCCCGAAGGACGACGCGGCGGCCGCCTGGGAGTTGGCCAAGCTCGGAGTGGCCGCCACCAGCAAGGGGTACAAGCACGTCGGCATCAGGACGGTGTCCTACAAGGGGTATCCGACCGTCGCCGACTGGGAGTTCGAGCGGACCCAGAAGGACATGCGGGTCCATGTGCTCAACCGGGGCTTCAAGGTGGACGCCGACCGCGGCTACTCCATCATGGTCAGCTGCGCGGCGCAGGAGTGGGACGCCGAGGAGTGCCGGACGCTGCGGGAGACCGCGTTCGGGACGTTCAGCCCCAAGGACTGACCGCTCCCACGTATCGTGAGGGCCGAGGACCGTACGCAGTCGAACAGAGCCGTCGACCGCACGGTCCGTGACCGGAATCGACGGACCCGCCCGATCCCGCACGACCTCGGGGGTCCGGCGGGCCGCGGGGGACACAGCGTGCGCGCGGGGGAGGCGTCGTGGACGACTACGCGGGAAGAGTGCTGGCGGACCGCTACCGCCTGCCGCTGCCACCGGGGGGCGCCGACGCGCCCGCCGACGCGTACGACCTGGCCGAGACGCGCGCCTTCGACACCTACAGCGGGCAGGAGGTCCTGGTCCGTCAGGTGCCGCTGCCGGAGTTCGTGGACGCCGAAGTGCTCGACGGCGAGGACGGGTCCGCCGGGGCGCGGGGCGCCGCGGGGCGGGCGACCCGCCGTCCGGCCGAGCCCGTCGTGCGCCGGGCGATCGAGGCGGCCCAGGCCGCCGCGCAGATCCCCGACCATCCCCTGCTCGACCAGGTCTTCGACGTCTTCGCGGAGGCCGGTTCGCTGTGGATAGTGAGCGAGCGCGTCGCCGCCCGTCCGCTGGCCGCGCTCCTCGCCGAGCAGCCCCTCAACCCGTACCGCGCCGCCGAGATCGGCGCCGACGTCCTCACCGCCCTGCGCGCGCTGCACGCCCACGGCTGGGTGCACCGGAACATCACCGCCCGGACCGTGCTGGTCTGTGAGGACGGCCGGGTGGTCCTCTCGGGTCTGGCGGTGGGCGCCGCCGAAGAGGCCCTCTGCGGGTACGCGCCGGTCCCCGAGACGGAACCGGAACCGTCCGGTTCGGGCTGGCACGCCCCGGAGAACAGCCCCGCCGACCGGAGGCCGACCGCCCACCACCCGGAGAGGTACGACCCCGAGGATTCCCGGGGTCATGACGATCACCGGGACTTCCAGGACTCCGGGGACCTCGGGGGATTCGAGGGTCCCGGGCGCTTCGAGAAGTCCGGCGGCTTCGAGCTGCCCGGGAGCCTCGACGGGCCCGGGGAGCACGACTCCGGGCTGTACGGCTCCGAGCCGTACGAGGCCGAGGTCTACGAGGAGGGCGGCGGGCCGGTCCCGTACGGGGCGGACGAGACGGGCGGCCTCGTGCCCGTCCCGGCACCCGTGGTCCCCGGCGCCCCTGTCCCCGTTCCCTACGGGACCCCGGACCCGGACCCGGAGCTGCCGGACGCCTACGGCGATTCCTACGACGACCCCTACACCGACGCCGATACGCAGGTCGAGGCGGCCACCGGGGCCCAGGTCTACGCCGACGTCCACGCCGAGGCCGACGCCCACAGCGACGCCCACGAAGCCCTCCACGGCGCCGGAACCCTCCACGACCCCGACGACGCGGACGCCTCCGCGTCCCCCTACGGCACCGCCCCCGGGTCCTACGGCTCCGACCCCTACGGGCGGTCGGCCGGGGCTCCCGCCGAGCAGGGGTCCCCGCCCGCGCCGCCCACCGCGGACGTCCGGGCGGCGAGGGCCGGAGCCATCGCGGCCTACCGCGCCGGAGCGCGCGCCGCCGCCGCGATCGGCGAGAGCGGCGCGCTCCCCGTCCAGCGCCCCGCGCCGCAGGACCCGCCCGCCCCGCCCCCGCCGCCCACGGCCCAGGCGGTCGGCTCGCCCGAGCCGCAGTGGTGGGCACGGGTGGCGGACGAGGCGGACGACGAGGACGACGGCGACGACCCGTACGACGACGAGGGCGCCCGGCCGACCGACCCCCCTGCCGGTCCGCCGCCGCGCGTGATGCTGGCGGGCAACTGGAGCGACGGCCCGCACACCTCCCGGGACGGCTCGGCACCGATCTCCGCGGGCGGTTCCGGCCCCGTGCTGCCCGGCTCGGGTCGCCCCGCGCTGCCCGCCGGATACACGGCCGCGACCCCCGACCCCGACCGGCTGCCCGACCCCGACCGCTTCCCGGTCCCCGTCGGCGCCCGGCAGAGCGCGCCCGCCGCGACCCCGGCGGAGACGTACCGGGGCCCCGGCACCCGGCTGGCCGCCGAGCGGGCCCGGCAGACCCGGATCGCGGTCGTCGGGGCGGTCACCGAGCGCTGGGCGCCCGAACAGGCCGGTCCCGTCCACGAGAACTGGCGCCTCGCCCCGCCGATCGGCCCCGCCACCGACCTGTGGGCCCTCGGCGCGCTCCTCTACCGGGCCGTCCAGGGCCACGCGCCCTATCCGGAGGACAACGCGGCCGAACTGGTCCAGCTGGTCTGCGCCGAACCGCCCGCCTTCGCGGAGGAGTGCGGTCCGCTGCGCCCGGTCGTGGAGTCCCTGCTGCGTCAGGACCCGACCGAGCGGCCCGACTTCGAGGAGCTGCGGGGCTGGCTGCGGTCCCTGGTGCGCTCCGCCCCGGAACCGGAGATGGGCGCCGGGACCGTACCGCCGCCGCCCTTCGACGAGGCGCGGCTGCCGATCGTGCGCAGACGCGGTGAGCTGGTGCGCCGTCGGCGCGGATCGGCGGGCGCGGGCCGCCACCGTCACAAGCGGGGCAAGGAGCCGCGCCCGCCGTCCCCGCGCGGGTCCGGACAGCCGCCCGAGTACGGGACCGGCCGCGTACCGGCCGGGTACGAGCGGTCGGGCCCCGGTCACGAGCGGCCGGAACCCGGGTACGCCGAGCACGGACCGGGCGGTGCCCACGAGGAGTTCGGTCCCGGTGCCGGGGACCCTGGCCAGGACTTCCACGACGGCCCCCGCCGGGACCCGCACGACGACTTCGACGACGGTCCCCGCCATGCCCCGGCGCGGCAGGACTTCCGTGACGACTTCGACGACGAACCGCGTCGGGGCGGGCGCGGGCGGTTCGGGGGATTCGGCGGCTTCGGCGGGGACCAGCACCCGCAGGACTTCCACGAGGAGATCCCGCAGCGGGCGCCCCGTACCGCGCGGTCCTCGGCCGCCCGGCGCCCCGGCTCCGGCACGCCGAAGTCCCTCGGCCGCACCCTCGTGGTCCTGGTCTTCCTCCTGCTCGGCGGGGCGGTCGCGTACGCCGTCCTGGTCCTGCCCGGTGACGGGGAGACGCCGAACGGTCCCACCGCCACCGGTCCCGCCCCGTCCGGCGCGGCCCGGAACTCCGGCACCACCCCGCCCACCGGCGGCCCTTCGGCGACGACCGCCCGGCCGACCGCCCCGCGCACCACCCCGCCCCCCGCGGACACCTCGGCACCCGCGCTCGCCGCCGGATACGCCCTGCGGAAGGACCCGGAGGGCTTCCGGATCGGGGTGCCGAACGGCTGGCGGCGCAGCCCGATCAACGACGCCGGGCAGGTCCGCTACACCGGAGGGGACTTCACGATGATCGTGGTGCCCGGCCGGGACAGCGTCCGGGAGAACGGTTCCGACCCGCTGGAGTACCAGAACACCAGGGAGCGGGAGCTGGATCCGTGGCGGGCGTCGAGCTGGTCGGGCGCGGAGAGGACCCGCCGGGTCGACATCGGCAGGACGGCGACGGCCACCGGCAGTTACTGGTGGCTGGACGGCACGGGCCGTCAGGTCTTCGTCCGCAACCTGGCCCTGGTCGACGGCGGGCGGTACCACGTCGTGCAGGTCATCGGCCCCTACGTCGACAGTGACAAGGTGTCCGAGATCTTCGACGAGGCGACGAAGGCGTTCCGTCCGGGCCGCTGAGCAGCACCGGGACGGCCGCGGGTTCCGTGGCGGTCACGGAACGCCCATCGGCCCCCGGTCACAGTGCTGTTCCTATGACCGCCCCGAGGTTCCGTCGTCCGTACCCCCCTCCGTAACCTGGCATCCGAAGGAACGGGCGGGGGCAAGTGGAACATTCTCAGAGCACAGGCGAGGGACTGCTGCTCGCCGGGCGCTACCGACTGGGCGAGGCCATCGGGCGCGGCGGCATGGGCAAGGTCTGGCGCGCGCACGACGAGGTGCTGCACCGCGTGGTGGCGGTGAAGGAACTGACGGCGGGTCGGTTCGTGGCGGAGGCCGACCGGCTGGTGCTGCACGCCCGCACGCAGAAGGAGGCGAGAGCCGCCGCGCGGATCACGCACCCCGGCGTCGTCACGGTCCACGACGTCCTGGAACACGACGACCGGCCGTGGATCGTGATGCAGTACGTCGACGGGCCGTCGCTCGCCGACGCCGCCAAGGAGGCGGGCACGATCGAGCCGCGCGAGGCGGCCAGGATCGGGCTGCACGTCGTCGGCGCGCTGCGCGCCGCGCACGAGGCGGGAGTGCTGCACCGGGACGTCAAGCCGGGCAACGTCCTCCTCGCGCGCGACGGACGCGTCCTGATCACCGACTTCGGGATCGCGGCCATCGAAGGCGACTCGACGATCACCCGTACGGGTGAACTCGTCGGCTCGATCGACTATCTGGCGCCCGAGCGGGTACGCGGCGGCGATCCGGGGCCCGCCTCGGACCTGTGGTCCCTCGGCGCCACCCTGTACGCGGCCGTGGAGGGCACCTCCCCGTTCCGTCGTACGTCTCCGATCAGCACCATGCAGGCCGTGGTCAGCGAGGAGCCGTCCCGCCCGCTGAAGGCGGGCCCGCTGGCCCCCGTCATCGTGGCCCTGCTGCGCAAGGACCCCGACCAGCGTCCGCGCGCGGACGAGGCCGAGCGGATGCTCCTCGAAGCGATGGAGGGCCGGACGCCGGAGGCGGCACAGGCCTTCGTCCCGACGCAGCGGGTGAGCCGGGAGGAACTGGAGCCGACCGGCGAGGGCCGGGGCGGCGGCCGGGGCGGCGGCCGGGGCGGCGGTCCGGCGGGCTCGCTGGACCCCTCCGATCTGGTGGAACTGGGTGAGGACGCCGGGGACGGCGGGGACAGCGGGACTCACAGGGCTGGTGGGGCTGACCGGGCTGATGGGGTCCGCGAGACCAGCGGGGCCGGTGAGATTCATGCGGCGAGCAGGTCCAGCGGGACCCAAGCGACCAGCGGGTCCAGTGGTACGGCCGAGCCCCCCGGTGCGAAGGACGCCCCCGGTGCGACCGTCCCGGCCCCCACGAGTCAGTGGCCACAGCCGCCCCACACCCTCTCTCCGTCCCCTTCCGGGCCGGGCTCCTGGCCCCCCTCCCACCCCACCGCCGTACCGCCGCCCCCGGCCGGGGGCGGCCGGGGCCGCTGGCGGACCGTCGCCCTGGCCGCCGTGGTCGCCGGGCTCGTCGCGGGCGGCGCCGTCTTCGCCACGATGAACCACCTGGGCGGTGACCGGGGCGGCGAAGGCGGCCGGACCACGACCAGCGCGCCCGCCCCCACGACCCCTCCGCGGTCCAGCGCCCCCGCCGTCCGCGAGAAGGCGAACGCGGTCCCGGACGGCTGGCACCGCGTCGAGGACCCGGCGGGCTTCAGCCTCGTCGTGCCGGACGGCTGGAAGCGGCAGTTGGAGGGCGACCAGATCGACTACACCCCGGACAACGGCCGGCACCGCATCCGGATCAGCATCGACCGCAACCCCGACTACGAGAACCCGTACATGCACGCGCTCGACCTGGAGCGCGCGCTCCAGCGGCGGATGGACTACACCCGGGTCAAACTCGTCCAGACGGCCTACCGCGACCAGGTGCGTTCCTGCCTGTGGGAGTTCACCTGGACGGAGAAGAAGAACTTCCCCGGCCCCCGGCACGCCATCGACCAGATCTACTACGCGGACGACGGCACCGAGTACGCGATCTACATGTCCTCGCCCGAGTCCAGCTGGGAGACCACCCGGGAGCAGTTCGACGTGGTCCTCCAGCACTGGCGGGCCCCGGGCGACTGAACGGCCGCGCGGGTACGCGCCGGGCCCCCGGCGCGTACCCGCCAACGGGTGAAGAATCTCCGGCGCGCCCCTCCGCCAGCCACAACCCGCTGATCAGGGCTTATGTGCCAGTGATCGCTGGCGCGATGGGCGCACCCGGCGAAAACGCGTTACCGACGGGTACCCAAAGAGCGGAACGCGGCCTACGCTCGCCCTCATGACGGACTCGCAGGCCCCCTCCGCCCCCCCGGTTCCCGACGCCTCCGCCCAGCGGACCGGAGCCGCCGCGCCCGCCGGGGCGACCAACCCGGTCGCGCCCGCGCCCGCAGGCGCGCGTACCGCCGCCGACGTCGTGACGCCCGAGGTGGTCGCCCGGCTCACCCGTGGCGTCGTCGGCTCCGGACGGACCGCCAACCACAGCCCCTTCACCGGGGACCGGCTCGCGGAGCTGCCCGAGTCCACCCCCGAGGACGTCGCCGAGGCCTTCACGCGCGCGCGTGCGGCCCAGCCCGTCTGGGCCGCCGTCCCGGTCAGGGTCCGCGCCGCCGTCCTCCTGCGCTTCCACGACCTCGTCCTCCAGCGCCAGTCCGAGGTCCTCGACCTGATCCAGCTGGAGACCGGCAAGGCCCGCCTGCACGCCCACGAGGAGGTGCAGGCGGTGGCCGTCGCCGCCCGCCACTACGGCCGCAAGGCCCCCAAGTACCTCGGCCCCAAGCACCACACCGGCGTCGTCCCGACCCTGACCAAGGTCACCGAGCTGCGCCAGCCGCGCGGTGTCGTCGGCCAGATCGCGCCCTGGAACTACCCCCTGGAGCTGTCCGTCGGCGACGCGCTCCCCGCCTTCGTCGCGGGCAACGCCGTCGTCATGAAGCCCGACACGGAGACCGCGCTCACCGCACTGTGGGCCCGTGACCTGCTCATCGAGGCCGGGCTGCCCGCCGGGGTCTTCCAGGTCGTCCTCGGCGAGGGCCCGGTCGTCGGCCCCGAGGTCGTCAAGCACGCCGACTACGTGTCCTTCACCGGCTCGACCCGCACCGGCCGGGAGGTCGCCCAGGGCGCCGCCGCCCGCCTCGTCGGCGTCACCCTGGAGCTCGGCGGCAAGAACGCGATGCTCGTCCTGCGGGACGCCGACATCGAGAAGGCCGCCGCCGGCGCCGTCCGCGCCTGCTTCTCCTCCGCGGGCCAGCTCTGCATCTCCATCGAGCGCCTCTACGTCCACGAGTCCGTCGCGGACGCCTTCCTCGACCGCTTCGCCGCCCGCACCAAGGCCATGCGGCTCGGCAACTCCCTCGCGTACGGGGCCGACATGGGCTCCCTCGTCGGCGCCCGGCAGCTGGAGACCGTCACCCAGCACGTCGAGGAGGCCGTCGCCAAGGGTGCCCGGCTCGTCGCGGGCGGCGTCGCGCGCCCCGACATCGGCCCCCTCTTCTACGAGCCGACCATCCTCGACGGCGTCGAAGCCCCGATGGCCGTCTGTGCCGAGGAGACCTTCGGCCCGGTCGTCTCGGTCTACCGCTTCACCGACGAGGACGAGGCCGTCCGCCTGGCCAACGCCACCCCGTACGGCCTGAACTCCTCGGTCTGGACGAAGGACTCCCGCCGGGGCCACGCCGTCGCGGCCCGGCTGCGCACCGGCACCGTCAACATCAACGAGGGGTACGCCCCCGCCTACGGCAGCGTGCAGTCCCCGATGGGCGGCATGAAGGACTCCGGGCTCGGCCGCCGCCACGGTTCCGAGGGCATCCTCAAGTACACCGAGGCCCAGACCGTCGCCCAGCAGCGGCTGATGCCGCTCGCCCCCTCCTTCGGCATGGACGACGAGAAGTACGCCGCGTTCATGACCACGTCCCTGAAGGTGATGAAGGCCCTGCGCCTGCGCTGACCGCCGCCCCCGCCCCTCCGGCGCACGGCCCCCGCCCCGGAGCCGTACGGACTCCGCCCCTCCGTGCGACCCCCGCCCCTCTCGTACGGGCTCCGCCCCTGCCCGTACGAGCCTCGTGTCTTCCCGTACGAGTTCCGCCCTTTTCCGTACGAGTCCCGCCCCTTTTCGTCCGAGGAGAGCCATGACCGCGGTACCCCCTGCCCGGAATCAGGAAGCGAGCAGGCCGGACGACGCCGACGACGGGTACGACTACGACGTCCTCGTCGTCGGCTCCGGCTTCGGCGGTTCGGTCACCGCCCTGCGGCTCACCGAGAAGGGCTACCGGGTCGGCGTACTGGAGGCGGGCCGCCGCTTCACCCGCGCGACCCTGCCGAAGAACTCCTGGGACGTGAAGAACTTCCTGTGGGCCCCCGCCCTGGGTCTCTACGGCATCCAGCGCATCCATCTGCTCGGCAACGTCATGGTGCTGGCGGGCGCGGGCGTCGGCGGCGGCTCCCTCAACTACGCCAACACCCTCTACGTACCGCCGGAGCCGTTCTTCGACGACCCGCAGTGGCGGGACATCACGGACTGGCAGGACGAGCTGCGGCCCTACTACGACCAGGCCCAGCGGATGCTCGGCGTCCGGCTCAACCCGACGACGACCCCCTCCGACGTGCACCTGAAGGCCGCCGCCCAGGCCATGGGCATCGGCGACACCTTCCACATGGCCCCGGTCGGCGTCTTCTTCGGCGACGGCTCCGACGCCGACGGCACGGCGAGGGCGAGGCCCGGCGGCGAGGTCCCCGACCCGTACTTCGGCGGCGCGGGCCCCACCCGGCGCGCCTGCACCGAGTGCGGCGAATGCATGACCGGCTGCCGCCACGGAGCCAAGAACACCCTCAACGAGAACTACCTCCACCTCGCCGAGAAGGCGGGCGCGACCGTCCACCCCATGACCACGGTCGTCACCGTCACCGAGGACTCCCGGGGCGGTTTCGCCGTGCGGACCCTCCCCACCGACCGGCGGCGCAAGGGCAGGGGCCGGACCTTCACCGCCCGCCGGGTGGTGATCGCGGCGGGCACGTACGGCACCCAGACCCTGCTGCACCGGATGAAGGACACCGGCCTGCTGCCCCGGATCTCCCGGCGGCTCGGTGAACTGACCCGTACCAACTCCGAGGGCCTGGTCGGCGCCCAGACCACCGAGCGGCGCTACCGCGAGCGGTACGGAGGCAAGAAGGCCGACTTCACCCGGGGCGTCGCCATCACCTCCTCGGTCCACCCCGACGCCCACACCCACATCGAGCCGGTGCGGTACGGCCGTGGCTCCAACTCGATGGGCGGCCTGACCGTCCTCCAGGTCCCCTACGGGGCCCACCGGGTCCGCGCCTGGTTCCTCAACATGCTCAGGCACCCCGCCCTCGCCGCCCGCTCGCTCTCCAACCGGCACTGGTCCGAGCGGACCATCATCGGTCTGGTCATGCAGTCACTCGACAATTCCCTGACGACCTACCGCAAGCCCGGCGGACTCGGAAAGGGCCTGCTCACGGCCCGCCAGGGACACGGCGCGCCGAACCCGGTACAGATCGCCGAGGCCACCCGGGCCGCCACCCTCCTCGCCGAGGAGATCAACGGCTTCGCGGGCTCCAACATCGGCGAACTGATGGGCACCCCGCTCACCGCCCACTTCCTCGGCGGCTGCCCGATCGGCGCCGACACCGACTCCGGTGTCATCGACCCGTACCACCGGCTCTACGGCCATCCAGGGATCTCCGTCGTCGACGGGGCGGCCGTCTCCGCCAACCTCGGCGTCAATCCGTCCCTGACCATCACCGCGCAGGCCGAACGCGCGATGTCCTTCTGGCCGAACAAGGGGGAGGAGGACGTCCGCCCGCGCCAGGGTGAGGCGTACGTCCGGCTCACGGCGGTCGAACCCAGGTCCCCCGCGGTCCCGGCCGAGGCCTTCGGCGCCCTGCGCCTGCCGTTCCTCGGCATCCCGGCCGTACCGCCGAAGAAGAGCGCGAGGACGAAGAAGGCGTGAGGGCCCTCGGGTGCGGGAGGGCCGGGAGAGGGTCCTGTGGAAGGCCCGGGGCGGCAGGGGAAGGCGGGTGCCGCCCCGGAAGACAGAAAGGGCGCTGCACCCCCCTCCGAGTGCAGCGCCCTTCCAGTTCTTGGTGGTGCCGCATAGATGACCCGTGACCGCCGGGATTGGTTGTAGCGGTTGCCCACAATCTCCATGTGACGCGCGTCACGTCCCGTGGGCGAGGGGGCGCGAGGGTACGAACAAGGGCCCCGTGGCGCGATTCCGGTCGCGGCACGGGGCCCTTGGCGTCGGTACCGGTGTCAGGGTGACGCCGGTACCGAGCGGCACGGCGCCGGGGGGTGCGCCGTGCGGGAGGGGAAGGGAAGAGAAAAGGGGAGGGAGAGGGGGAGGGGACGGGACGGATTCCGGGGTCCGGGCGTCCCGGGTCCGGAGGTTCGTACAGTGCGGTGGGGTGCCGGCGATCGTGGGGGCCGCCGCCGGACGAGCCGGTTGCGGTCGGCCCCGAGCGTCCTCGGGGCCGACCGCCCTTTTGGGCGACCGGGCTGCTGTCCCCTGCTGCCCGGTCACGAGCGCTGGCGCGAGGTCCCACGGCGTACCAGAGGTACGCCACACGCCCCAGCGAAGTCCACGCGTGGTTTCCTGCGGGCCCGCCCCTGGCTGGCACGGACACCCGGACCAACGAAGTCGGCTCCGGGCCGGTCACGCGCCGTACGGGTGAGAGCGGGACCGAACTCAGATGCGGGCCCTCGCTCACACGCGGACCGCGCCCTCCGGCGCGCGCCGGGACGCCCCGGCGCACGGCATCCTCAGATACGGCCCCGGCACAGCTCCAGCATCGTCATCGCCAGCGCCGTGCCCGGCTTGCCCAGCGCGTCCCGGTAGTGGCCGAGGACCTCCATCTCGCGCGCCAGGTTCACCCGACGGCCGCCCGAGGAGATCCGGGCCTCCTGGATGACGGCCGAGACCGCCGTCCGCTCCTGGATCAGACCGATGATCCGGTCGTCCAGCGCGTCGATCCGCTCGCGCGCGTCGCCGATCAGCGCCGCCGCCTCGTCCGTACGGGCGCCGGTCTTCTCGGACGTGGTGGTCTGCGTCATGGTGGGGCTCCTGAGGTGTCGGGCGGGCCCGGCGGTGCCGGACCCGGGCCGCCCCGGAGCGACCAGGCCCGGAAACGACAGAGCGCCCCGGGCCTGTCGGCCCGGGGCGCCTGGGAAGTCGCTCGTCAGTTGCTCAAGCAGCACGACCATGGCAGCCGGTGGGCCGGATGCCATAGGTAAAGACGAAGGTCGTGAACTCGCGCATGTGGACAGTATGGCCCCTGCCGCGCCCCCGGAGCCCACCGGGTTCGGATGGTGAGACGAGAAGCGTCACCGGCGCGCCGGTAGAATCGACAGATAGCACCCCCCTTCGGGGGACCCCCTCCTACCGCCGGAAGGCCGCCGTAGTGTCATCAGCGACCCCCGCTGCCGCGCCCGACGTCACCAACCCGGACGTAGTCCTCGTTGTCGACTTCGGCGCCCAGTACGCCCAGCTCATCGCCCGCCGCGTCCGTGAGGCCCGGGTCTACAGCGAGATCGTCCCGTCCACCATGCCGGTGGCCGAGATGCTGGCCAAGAACCCGAAGGCGATCATCCTCTCCGGCGGCCCGTCCTCCGTGTACGCGGAGAACGCCCCCCGCCTCGACCGGGCCCTCTTCGAGGCGGGTGTCCCCGTCTTCGGCATGTGCTACGGCTTCCAGCTGATGGCGACCACCCTCGGCGGCACCGTCGACAACACCGGCGCCCGCGAGTACGGCCGCACCGCGCTGCACGTCTCCAAGGCCGGTTCCACCCTCTTCGAGGGCACCCCGGTCGAGCAGCCGGTGTGGATGTCGCACGGCGACGCCTGCTCCGCCGCCCCCGAGGGCTTCACCGTCACCGCGTCCACGGACGTCGTGCCCGTCGCCGCCTTCGAGAACGACGAGAAGAAGCTCTACGGCGTCCAGTACCACCCCGAGGTGCTGCACTCCACCCACGGTCAGCAGATCCTGGAGCACTTCCTGTACCGAGGCGCGGGCATCGAGCCCAGCTGGACCACGGGCAACGTGATCGAGGAGCAGGTCGCGGCCATCCGCGCGCAGGTCGGCACCAAGCGCGCCATCTGCGGTCTCTCCGGCGGCGTCGACTCCGCCGTGGCCGCCGCGCTCGTCCAGAAGGCCATCGGCTCCCAGCTCACCTGCGTCTACGTCGACCACGGCCTGATGCGGAAGAACGAGACCGAGCAGGTCGAGAAGGACTTCGTCGCCGCCACCGGCGCCAACCTGGTCGTCGTCGACGCGCAGGAGCGCTTCCTCACCGCCCTCGCCGGCGTCTCCGACCCCGAGACCAAGCGGAAGATCATCGGCCGCGAGTTCATCCGCGTCTTCGAGCAGGCGCAGCTGGACATCCTCCAGGAGGAGGGCCCCGAGGTCGCCTTCCTGGTCCAGGGCACCCTGTACCCGGACATCGTCGAGTCCGGCGGCGGCACCGGCACCGCCAACATCAAGTCCCACCACAACGTGGGCGGCCTCCCCGAGGACCTGGAGTTCGAGCTCGTCGAGCCGCTGCGCCAGCTCTTCAAGGACGAGGTCCGCATGGTCGGCCAGGAACTCGGCCTGCCCGAGGAGATCGTCCAGCGCCAGCCCTTCCCCGGCCCCGGCCTCGGCATCCGCATCGTCGGCGAGGTCACCAAGGAGCGCCTGGACCTGCTGCGCGAGGCCGACGCCATCGCCCGCGAGGAGCTCACCGCAGCCGGTCTCGACCGCGAGATCTGGCAGTGCCCGGTCGTCCTGCTCGCCGATGTCCGCTCCGTGGGAGTCCAGGGCGACGGACGCACCTACGGCCACCCCATCGTCCTCCGTCCGGTCTCCTCCGAGGACGCCATGACGGCCGACTGGTCGCGCCTGCCGTACGACGTGCTGGCCAAGATCTCCACCCGCATCACCAACGAGGTCGCCGACGTCAACCGGGTCGTCCTCGACATCACCAGCAAGCCGCCGGGCACCATCGAGTGGGAGTAGTCGTCCCCGCTCCCTGAGACCGACGAAGCCGCCGTCCCGCGCCCGCCGCGCGAGCCGGCGGCTTCGTCGTGTCCGGGCTCTGGTGACTTGGCGGGCCGGGCGTTACCTTCCCGCGCATGAGCGCGATACCCGACCCCGTACCCCTCGAACGGCTCCACTTCGCCATGCCGCCCGTCCACGCGACGGCCGAGGAGGAACGCACCCACCGCAGACAGCGGATCGCGGGCGCGCTGCGGCTCTTCGCCCGCCTCGGGTACGAGGAGGGCGTCTCCGGCCACATCAGCGCCCGCGACCCCGAGCACCCCGACTGCTACTGGGTGAACCCCTTCGGGGCGCCCTTCGACGAGGTGACCGCGAGCGACCTCGTCCTCGTCAACGGCGACGGACAGGTACTCCGGGGCGGGCGGCACGTGAACCAGGCCGCGTTCACCGTCCACGCCCAGGTCCACCGGGCCCGGCCCGACGTCGTCGCCGTCGCCCACACCCACTCCCTCCACGGACGGGCCCTGGCCGCGCTCGGCGAACTCCTCGACCCGATCACCCAGGAGGCCTGCGCCTTCTACCAGGACCACGCCCTCTACGACGCCTACACCGGAGTCACCGTCGACCCGGAAGAGGCCCGCCGCGTCGCCGTCGCCCTCGGCACCTTCAAAGCGATCGTCCTCCGCAACCACGGACTCCTCACCGTCGGGACCTCCGTCGATGCCGCCGCCTGGTGGTTCCTCTCCCTCGAACGCGCCGCCCAGATCCAGCTGACCGCCCGCGCGGCAGGCAAACCGGTCCTCATCGACCACCGCGAGGCCGTCGCCACCCGCGAACAGCTCGGCACCGACCTCGTCGCCTGGATCAACTACCAGCCGCTCTGGCGCAAGATCAGCCGAACAGAGCCCGAACTCCTGTCGTAACACGATCGCCTCACCTTTCTGTACGTCAATGAGATGTCGCGGCAATCACTCCCCGGCAGGGCGCGAAGAAGCATCCGCGAGAGCCGCCGGTAAGACACAATTCCGTTAAATCGAAAGCTGGTTGACCGCTCGGGGCGCACCGGCACGTGTCGTGAAGTGAGCTCGGGAGTGAGCACCGTGGCGGTTCAAGAGGCGAGACAGTACGGCGGACACGCGACGGCCTGCACGGGCTGCGCCCACTGCGGGCAAGCCGGACACCGGCGCGCCGTCGCGGCCTTCCTCGCCCGCCGCGACGAACTCGCCACCGGCCACGGCGTCCCCGCCGCGGTCGCCCACTCCCCGGTCGCCGCCCGCCAATGGGTCTCCGACGAACTGGCCCAGTCCGCCCGCGCGGTCGGAGCCCACGGGCGCGAGGCCGGACTCGCCTGGCTCGACCGGGTGCACCGCGGCGGCCTCGGTGCCGTCTGGGGAGCCGTCCTCGCCCTTCTCCTCGGCCAGGCCCTCACCGCGATCCAGACGGGCTGGACCGGGGCCCGGACGGCCGGTCTCTGCACCGCCCTGGTCCTCGCCCTCCTCCTCAGCGCCGCCGCCCACGCCCACCGCTCCCGCGGTGGTCTGCTCGCCCCCCTGCTCGGTGAGGACAACCGGCTCTCCACCCCCCAGGCCGTCGCCGCCGTCTGGCTCCTCCTCCTCGGCTACACCCTCCTCTTCCTCACCTTCCTGTCACCCGGCGCGACCCCCTTCGCCCTGGCGCGTGGCGCGGGCCTCCTGTCCGTCCTCGCCCTGGTGGCGGCCGTCACCGTGACCGCCCGTCTCGTCGTCTCGGCCGGGACCGCCTCCGGCCGCCTCCAGAAGGTCCGCGCCGACCGTCCCCGCGCCGCCGACCTGCTCTGCGACGACGGTGGCCGGGCCGCCCTCGCCGATGTCCAGTACCTCCTCGTCTCCGTCTCCGTCCTCGCCCTCACCGCCGTCGGCCTGGCCCGCGACCCCTCCCGGCTCCCCGAGGTGCCCTGGTCCCTCGTCGTGCTCCTCGGCGTCTCGGCCGCCTGGCACCTCGCCGCCAAGTGCACCGAGGGCGTCCGCCCCACGATCCACTCGGTGGTCCGGTCCCGGGAGGCCGGTGACCTCGACGCCCCGATCCGTACGGGCGACGACATCGAGATCCGCGGCTGCGGCTTCGTCCCGCCCGGCGCGGGAGCCCCCGACCCGCTGACCCGCCTGGTGGTCCGCATCGGCCCGGTCCACACCCATGTGCCCCTCGTCCCGGTCCCCGGCGGTTTCGCCAACCCCACCGACGCCTCCCTCACCGTCCCCCTCCCCGCCGACGTGGAACCGGGCCGGGTGGAGGTCTCGGTCGTCACGGCGTCGGGCGTCGAGACCAACCGGGTCGTGATCGACGTCGTCGACTGACCCCTCCGGCCCGTCCCCCGCGCCCCCACCCCGACCGTGCGAGGAGAATCGATCCGCGAACAGTCGTACGGGGCGTGGAGAGGTGACCGACGATGACGGGACAGACGAACCCCGAGGGCCCGGCGGACCGGGGCGACCGCGAGGCGCCGCCGGACCGGCGGCCCGACGAGAGCCCGGCCGGACACGCGGACCCATCCGGCCTTGCCGGGCCCCCGGGACAAGCGCCCGGTGCCGTCACCGGGCCCGATGACGGCGGTCCGGATACCCCGGGGCTTGCTGACCCCGACCTCGATCCCGCCCCGGACCCCGCCCCCCATGACCGACGACTCGACGGCGCTCCGGGCGCGACGGGTGACGGGCGACTCGGTGGCGGCGGTCCGGCTGATGGCGGGCTCGGCGACGGTGGTCGGGACGGCGGGTTCGGTGACGGTGGCCGGGACGGCGGGTTCGGTGGGTCCGGCGGGCTGAGTCTGCCCCGAGAGGCTGGTGGGCCGGGCTCATCGGGAGGGCCCGGTGGACCGGGGGCGCTCAGCGAGTCCGGCGGACTCGACGGGTGGAAGACGCTCGCCTCCCGCTACGCGCTCCTTCCGCTGCGGCTCTTCCTCGGGATCACCTTTCTCTACGCCGGATTCGACAAGCTCACCGATCCCGCGTTCTTCGGGGACTCCGGCACCGGCTCCATCGGCGAGATGATGAGAGGCGTCCGGGACTCCTCGGCCCTTCCCTCCCTCGTCGACCTCGCCCTCAAGAACCCCACCGGATTCGGCTACGCCATCGCCTTCGGAGAACTCGCCGTAGGGATCGGGACCCTGGTGGGCCTCTTCGCCCGAGTGGCGGCCCTCGGGGGCGCGCTGATCTCGCTGAGCCTGTGGCTGACCGTGAGCTGGCAGGTGCAGCCCTATTACCTTGGCAACGACCTCGCCTATGTGATGGCCTGGCTCCCGCTGCTGCTCGCCGGGGCGTCCGTGCTGTCGCTGGACCGGATCCTCGCCGTGCGCCGCCGTATTCGATAGGCCACCCAGGTCACGAGGCCGGCGACTCCGAGGCCGAGCCCGAGCACCGGGAACGCCACGTACCAGGGGGCCTTCCAGGCCCCCGTCGCGTCCCCCGCGTACAAGGCGGCCAGGGCCAGGGCGCTCAGGCCTGCCAGCAGCCGCCCGGGGCGGAACTCATGAAGCAGCACGGGTCACCTCCACCTGTCCGATACCGACCTCCAGCGAGAGGTCCAAGGTGCCGGCCGGAGTCGTCCCGGCGGGCGGTTCGAGTGTGCGGGTCACATCGCGGTCCGGCGCGACGTCGATGTCGTCAGCGGGTTCGCCGGGCAGCCGCAGGTCCCCGAGCGCCACTTCGGCGCGCAGCTTCACCACCGTGTCCTTCGGGACGATCACCTTGACCTGCCCCGCGCCGACACCGACCGAGGTCGAGACGGTCGTGCCCGCCGGGACGGGGAGCCCCGAAAGATCCAGTGTGCCCACCCCGGTCCCGACCTCGTAGTGCGGCTGCACGGCCGTCACGGACGTCGGCTTCCAGGTGTCGCGGACCCACTCGGTGCTGATGTCCGAGGGCAGCGCCGTGGCCAGGGCCAGCAGGCACGCCGTGATCACGGTGTGGAAGACCGTGCCGAACCCGGTCCGGCCGAGGAAGCTGCTGACGACCAGGCCGACGCCGAACATGGTGAGGGCGGCGATCAGACCGGTCTGCAGGCTGGTGCGGAGCGGCTCGGTCTCCCAGGTGGCCGCCGTCCCGACGACCGCGGCGATCAAGGCCAGCAGATACACGATCCCGCCGATGGACCGCGGGCTTCTGCGCAGCGAAGGCTGCGGACGCTGGGGACCCGACCGGTCGGAACCCCACTGGCTTCCGGGCTTCGGCACCTTTCCGTCGACCCGGCCCTCGTCGTCCAGGACGCCGTGCGGGCCCCAGAGATACCCGATGGCCAGCTTGCCCGTCGAGCCGTCCTTGACGATGGGCTCCTTCCACCAGGACGGGAAATCGGTCAGCGGCGGCGCCTTGGTCTCGGGGGGAGCCTCCGAGACCGCCAGGGCGGCGGCGGCCGACTCCACCCGGCCCTCGGGCTCGATCACTCCGCTCTGCCGGTGCCGGGACCACACCGCCGCCGCGCACACCACGAACGCCAGCAGGAACGCGGAACCCAGCATCGAGCCGCTGTGCAGCATCGAAAGGAAGATTCCGCAGCCCACCAGTGCCATCAGCACCGCGGTCAGCGAAGTCCCGGAGACCCGGCCCGTCAGCAGTCTGCGGCCCTCGTTCTCCTCCTCGCCCGTGAGCGGTATCAGCAGCCAGGCGAAGCCGTAGAAGATCAGGCCGATGCCCCCCGGCACGGCCAGCACACCGAGCGCGACGCGGAAGATCACCGGGTCGAGGTCGAAGTACCGGCCGAGACCGCCACAGACACCGCCCACGACCTTGCCGCCGCGCGAGCGCCGCAGTGGGCGGGCGGAATCGGCCTCCGCCGGTGGCGGGGCCTCGTGCTGCGAAGGCATCGAACTCGTCATGACTCCATGGTGAACGGCCGTGACGTCCAGCGGCACCGGGGACGACCCTGGCCCGACCCTGATATTCGGAGGGGCGTTGTCCCTGAGGTCTTACCAGGGACGATCTCAGGGCCGACCCTGATGTCCGGAGCGCGTCGAACGTGTGACGATCGGTGCATGTCCGCAACCGCTCGTGTCACCGACACCGACGAACCTCCCGTGCGCAAGCTGTACCGCAGCGCCGACGGGCGGTGGCTCGGCGGTGTGGCGCGTGGTCTCGCCGGGCATCTCGGTCTTCCGGTCGTCTGGGTGCGGATCGCCTTTCTGCTCCTCTCCTTCATGGACGGCCTCGGCTTCCTGGTCTACGCGGCCTTCTGGATCGTGGTCCCGCTGGGCGTGGGCGGCCGGGCCGCTCCCCGCCCCGTCTTCGAGACCACCCCGGACGGGCGCCGCAGACTCCGCAAGCCCGAGCGGGGACAGATCTTCGCCCTGATAGCGCTCGCGATAGGCGGCGCGGCCCTCATCGGGAACATCAAGGTCGACAGCGAGTCCGGGCGGTACGTCTGGCCGGTCATCCTCGTCGGTGTCGGTCTCGCCGTGGTCTGGCGCCAGGCGGACAACGCCCGCCGGGCCAGCTGGACGGAGGGCGGGCGCAGCAGCCGTGCCTTCCAGCTCGCCCGGGGGCTCGTCGGCGTCGGCCTGGTGGGCACCGGCCTCGCGGTCTTCGTGGTGGTGCGGGGTTCGGTCGCCCAGCTCGGGACGGCGCTCACCGCCGCCGTCGCGGTCCTCACCGGCATAGCCCTGCTCGCCGGGCCCTGGCTGGTCCGGATGTCCCAGGACCTGTCGGAGGAGCGGACCATGCGCATCCGGGCCCAGGAGCGCGCCGAGGTCGCGGCGCACGTCCACGACTCGGTGCTGCACACCCTGACCCTGATCCAGCGCAATGCGGAGGACGCGGGCGAGGTGCGGCGTCTGGCCCGCGCCCAGGAGCGGGAGCTGCGGAACTGGCTCTACAAGCCGGAGGGCACCGGCAAGGAGGAGGAGCCCGAGACCCTCGCCGAGGCGGTGAAGAGGGCCGCGGCCGAGGTCGAGGACAAGCACGGGGTGCCGCTGGAGGTCGTCGTCGTGGGTGACTGCCCGCTCGACGACGGACTGGTGGCACAGGTACAGGCCGCGCGCGAGGCGATGGTGAACGCCGCCAAGTACGGTGGCGAGGGTGGGGCCGTCCAGGTGTACGCCGAGGTGGAGGGCCGCACGGTCTTCGTCTCGGTACGGGACCGGGGACCCGGGTTCGATCTGGACGCGGTGCCCGAGGACAGGATGGGCGTACGAGAATCGATCATCGGCCGGATGCAGCGCAACGGCGGCTCGGCACGGTTGAGATCGGTGCCGGGTGGGGGCACCGAAGTGGAGCTTGAGATGGAGAGGGCGGACGGATGAGCGACGAGACCGGGGCAGAGACCGGGGCGCGGGCCGGAGCCGACGCGGGTGCGGAGGGCACGGGCCGCCGGGTGCGGGTGGTGCTCGTCGACGACCACCGCATGTTCCGTACCGGAGTACAGGCGGAGATCGGCCGCACCGACATCACCGGTGTCGAGGTGGTGGGCGAGGCCGCCGACGTCGACCAGGCGGTCACGGTGATCACGGCGACCCGTCCCGAGGTCGTGCTGCTCGATGTGCACCTGCCCGGTGGTGGCGGTGTGGAGGTGTTGCGGCGCTGCGCGAGCCTGATGGGGGTGGCGGAGGACCCGGTCCGCTTCCTGGCCCTTTCGGTGTCGGACGCGGCGGAGGACGTGATCGGGGTGATCCGGGGCGGTGCCCGTGGCTATGTCACGAAGACGATCACCGGCAAGGACCTGGTCGACTCGATCTTCCGGGTGCAGGAGGGCGACGCCGTGTTCTCGCCCCGGCTCGCGGGCTTCGTCCTGGACGCCTTCGCGTCGACGGACGCGCCGCCGGTGGACGAGGACCTCGACCGGCTCACCCAGCGGGAGCGGGAGGTGCTGCGGCTGATCGCCCGTGGGTACGCGTACAAGGAGATCGGCAAGCAGCTCTTCATCTCGGTGAAGACGGTCGAGTCGCATGTCTCGGCGGTACTGCGCAAGCTCCAGCTCTCCAACCGGCACGAGCTGACCCGCTGGGCGACCGCCCGCCGCCTGGTCTGACGCGTCGGAGAGCGGCCCTGGTACGGGGCCGCCCGCGCGGGCGGCCCGGACGGGCCCGACCTGCGTCGAGCAAGGCCTGAGGGCTGGGCGGGCCCGAGACGGCCGCGCTCCGGTCCGTGCTGGACCCGGGCTCTGCCGGACCTGGGAGCTGACCCGGCCCGGCCTGGACCCGGCCCGGCCTGGACCCGGCCCGGCCTGGGGCCGGGCAGGGCCGGACTCGACCTGGCTCTGAGCCGGGCGGGACGCGTTCCAGCCTGTGCCGGACCTGACTGCGCCGGATCCGCCTGCGCCGGACCCGAGCCGGACCCGGGCCGAGCCGGAACCGGGCCAGACCCGGGAGCCGAGCCGCGCCCGATCTGAATGGGCCCGATCTGAGTGAGCCGGGCTGGACCTGATGGCCGGGGTGGACCGCCCCGAGCCGACCCGAGCCGACCCGAGCCCGACCCGGAGGCCCGGGTCGGGCTCGGGTCGGGGCCCTGTTCGGGGCCGGGCGTGCGCCCTGTCCCTGTCCCTGACCCGGGCCCTGTCCCGGGCCGTGTCCCTGGTCCTGCCCCTGACCTGGGCTGCGTCCCTCACCCTCACCCTGGCTGCGTCCCTCACCCTGGCCGCGTCCCTCACCCTGGCCGTGCCCCTGATCGGGACCCTGTCAGCACCGGGGCCTCTGTCTGGACCCTGCTGTTGCCCGGCTTCTGTCGGTGCGGGCCCTCGTCGGCCGGGGCCTTGCCGGTGGTGGCCTTGGCCGGGGAACCCGTATGCACCGGGTCGTGTTCGGGTTTCGGTCCAGGGCCGGGACTCCACCGCATTCGGCTTGTCCCGGGATCGCACCAGGTCCGGGGCGCTCCTCGGCCCCTGCGGGTAGCCGGGGTCCGGGTCCCGCTGCCGATCGGGGCCTGTCCTGGGGGCGTGTCATGCGGGCCCAGGACGGTCCTGAGGGCCGTGACGTGGTGACCCGGTGGCGGGCGATTCCGGTTCGGTGCCCGTCTCGGGAGCAGCGGACTTCCGGCCGGAGAGGCGGGCGGGGTCGGACAGGGGAGTCCTCAGGCCACGCGGGTCGCTCCGGCGAAGGGCATTTCGTCGATGGGGGCGACGCGGACCGGGGCGCCGGGGCGGGGGGCGTGGATCATCTGGCCGCCACCGATGTAGAGGCCGACGTGGCTGATGCCGGAATAGAAGAAGATCAGGTCGCCGGGGGCGAGCTCGGAGCGGGAGACGCGGCGGCCGGCATTGATCTGGCTGTACGTGGTGCGGGGCAGGGAGACACCGGCGGTGCGCCAGGCGGCCTGGATGAGGCCGGAGCAGTCGTAGGCCGAGGGGCCCGTCGCGCCCCAGACGTACGGCTTGCCGAGCTGGGCGCGGGCGAAGGAGACGGCCTGGGCGGTCCGTCCGTCGGGGGCGGTGACCGGGTCGCGGTCGCCGGTCGAGGCGCGGTCGGCGCGGGCGGTTCCGGTGTGGGCGACGGCCGTGGTGGTGCCGGAGCCCGCCTCGGCGGCTTCGTAACGGGCGCGTTCCTCGGCGGTCAGACGGTCGAGGAGGGTACGGGCCTCGGCCAGTCTGCCGAGGACGGCGGCCTTCTGGCGCCTGAGTTCCGTCTCGTTCCGGCGCAGCTCGGTGAGGTGCTGGGCGGACTCGCCGCGGAGTTGCCGGATCGCGCCCAGTTCGCGGCGTACGGCGCTGATGGCGGCGGTCTGCCGGTCGCCCGCCTTCTCGGCGAGGGCGGCCCGCTCCAGGTACTGGTCGGGGTCGGAGGTGAGGGCCAGCCGCACGGCGGGGTCGAGGCCGCCGGTGCGGTACTGGGCGGCGGCCATGGCGCCGAGGCCGTCGCGGGCGTCGTTGAGGCGCTGGGTCCTGCGGGCGGCCTCGTCGCGCAGCCGGTCGAAGGCGGCGCGGGCGGCGTCGGCCCGTTCCTTCGCGCCGTTGTACCGCTCGGTCGCGGCTCCGGCGTCCTCGTAGAGCCGGTCGACCTTCTCCTTGACCTGAGCGGTGGTGGGCCGGGGGTCCGCGTGCCCGGAGCCCTCGAAGAGGGCGGTGGTCGCGGCGGAGGCCAGGGCGAGGGTGGCGGCGGTGCGGGCGGCGTGGCCGCCGAGGAGGGAACGCCGGGGCTTTCGGTGCGCTGCCACGAGGGCGGTCACATCCTCTGTCTGCGGATACGGGCCCGCCGGTGTCTGCGGGTACGGGTCCACCGGGCCGACGGCGGGCCGCCACAGGGGAGACGGTCCGCCGCCGGGTTCTTCGGCGGAGCGGTCGGCAACCGCCGGGAGACCGGCGGCGGTGGGGAGCCGGCCACCTGCTGGAGGACGCTAATCCGGGGGCCGTTGCGGCACGGAGGGTTGATCGTTATTGGCGCCAGTTGTCGGATCGGGGGCTGAACGCTTTCGCCCGCGAGGGCGGTACGGGGACATTCCGGTGGCTGCCCGACCGAAGCACCGGAGTGGGTGGACCCGGCCGGAGGACGGTGCTAAGGCCCCGGTTAGGCTCCGCCCATGGACGTACTCATCAATGTCTTCGTCGCCCTGCACATCATCGGTATCGCCTCCCTGCTGGGCGGCTTCCTCACCCAGATGAAGGCGATGGGGGCCGGTACGGCCCGCTTCAGCCCCGCGATGCTGCACGGCGCGCTGACCATGCTGATCACGGGCATCGCCCTCGTCGGCCTGAACCAGGCGGACGACCACGCCGTGAACAACCTCAAGGTCGGCATCAAGCTCGCGGTCCTCGTCGTCATCCTCGGCCTGGTCTACGTCAAGCGGGACGAGGAGAAGGTCGACAAGGGCCTCTTCGCCGCCGTCGGCGGGCTGACCATGGCGAACATCTTCATCGCGACCCTCTGGGTCTGATCCCGGCCTCCCCATCGGGCCCGGCTCCCGGCCGCCCGCGCGCGAGCGGTCCGGGGCCGGGTTCCGGAGGCGGGCCCCGGATGTCAGTGCGGCGTCCTAGACTCGTGAGGCGATGAGCAGCCTCTTTGACGACAGCTTCCTGGCCGGCCTCCAGAACCACTCCTCGGAGGAGCCGCCGCCCCACCCCGAGGACGACGAGCACCGCGCTCCGGCCACGGAGGAGGTCCCGCACGACCTCTTCGGGGGACACTTCGACGCGCCCCCGCCCCGGGACGCGTACTACCGGGACGGGCACCCCCGGCCCGTCGTGGACCCCGCCGCCCTCCTGGACGGGCTGAACGAGCAGCAGCGCGCCGCCGTCGTCCACACCGACACCCCGCTGCTCATCGTGGCGGGCGCGGGCTCCGGGAAGACCCGGGTCCTCACCCACCGCATCGCCCACCTCCTGGGCAGCCGACACGTCCACCCCGGCCAGATACTGGCGATCACCTTCACCAACAAGGCCGCGGGCGAGATGAAGGAGCGCGTCGAGCAGCTCGTCGGGCCGCGGGCGAACGCGATGTGGGTGATGACCTTCCACAGCGCCTGCGTCCGCATCCTGCGCCGCGAGTCGAAGAGGCTCGGCTTCACCTCCTCCTTCTCGATCTACGACGCCGCCGACTCCAAGCGGCTGATGGCCCTGGTCTGCCGCGACCTGGACCTCGACCCGAAGAAGTTCCCGCCGAAGTCGTTCAGCGCCAAGATCTCGAACCTCAAGAACGAGCTGATCGACGAGGAGAGCTTCGCCGACCAGGCCGTCGACGGCTTCGAGAAGACGCTCGCCGAGGCGTACCGGATGTACCAGGCGCGGCTGCGCGAGGCCAACGCCCTGGACTTCGACGACATCATCATGACGACGGTCCATCTGCTCCAGGCGTTCCCGGACGTCGCCGAGCACTACCGCCGCCGCTTCCGCCACGTACTCGTCGACGAGTACCAGGACACCAACCACGCCCAGTACACCCTGGTGCGGGAGCTCGTCGGCACCGGTGACGAGGACCTCGGCCCGGCCGAGCTGTGTGTCGTCGGCGACGCCGACCAGTCCATCTACGCCTTCCGCGGCGCCACCATCCGCAACATCCTCCAGTTCGAGGAGGACTACCCGGACGCGACGACGATCCTCCTGGAGCAGAACTACCGCTCCACCCAGACGATCCTCTCGGCGGCCAACGCCGTCATCGAGCGCAACGAGTCCCGCCGTCCCAAGAACCTGTGGACGAACGCGGGCGCGGGAGCGCAGATCACCGGCTACGTCGCCGACACCGAGCACGACGAGGCCCAGTTCGTCGCCGACGAGATCGACCGGCTCACGGACGCGGGCGAGGCCAAGGCGGGAGACGTCGCCGTCTTCTACCGGACCAACGCCCAGTCCCGCGTCTTCGAAGAGATCTTCATCCGGGTCGGACTGCCCTACAAGGTCGTCGGCGGTGTGCGCTTCTACGAGCGCAAGGAGGTCCGGGACGTCCTCGCGTACCTGCGCGTCCTCGCCAACCCTGAGGACAACGTGCCGCTGCGCCGCATCCTCAACGTCCCCAAGCGGGGCATCGGCGAGCGCGCCGAGGCGATGATCGACGCGCTCTCCCTGCGCGAGAAGATCACCTTCCCGCAGGCGCTCAAGCGGGTCGACGAGGCGTACGGCATGGCCGCGCGCTCGGCGAACGCGGTCAAGCGGTTCAACGCGCTCATGGACGAGCTGCGTACCGTCGTCGAGTCCGGCGCGGGCCCGGCGGTCGTCCTGGAGGCGGTCCTGGAGCGCACCGGCTATCTGGCCGAGCTCCAGGCGTCGACGGACCCGCAGGACGAGACCCGTATCGAGAACCTCCAGGAACTCGCCGCAGTGGCGTTGGAGTTCGAGCAGGAGCGCGGCGAGGAGCCCGCGACGCTCGCCGAGTTCCTGGAGAAGGTCGCACTCGTCGCCGACTCCGACCAGATCCCGGACGAGGACGAGGAGGGCCGGGGAGTCATCACGCTGATGACGCTGCACACCGCCAAGGGCCTCGAATTCCCGGTGGTGTTCCTGACGGGCATGGAGGACGGGGTGTTCCCGCACATGCGTGCCCTCGGCCAGGCGAAGGAGCTGGAGGAGGAGCGGCGCCTGGCGTACGTGGGCATCACGCGTGCGCGTGAGCGGCTCTATCTGACCCGCTCGTCGATGCGCAGCGCCTGGGGACAGCCCTCGTACAACCCGGCCTCGCGCTTCCTGGAGGAGATCCCGGCGACGTACCTGGAGTGGAAGCGGACGGGGCCGATGGTGAAGCCCGCCGGGCCGACCTCGGGGATCACCTCGTCGCTGTCCTCCTCGCGCACGCGTTCCGGTCCTTCGGGGTTCGCCACCCGGCGGGCCGGGGAGAAGCCGGTGATCTCGCTCCAGGCCGGTGACCGGGTCACGCACGACCAGTTCGGTCTGGGCACGGTGGTGGCGGTGACCGGTGTGGGTGCGGACGCCCAGGCGACGATCGACTTCGGCGACGAGAAGCCGAAGCGGCTGCTGCTGCGGTACGCGCCGGTCGAGAAGCTGTAGCGGATCTCCTGACGACGACCTGAGCGGGCCCCGCCTTCCGGCCGGAAGGCGGGGCCCGCTCAGGTGAGGTGCGGCGGAGGGGGTGCGGTCAGCGGGTCGGGTCGAGGCCGTGGCTGCGCAGCCAGGCCAGCGGGTCGACCGCGTAGCCGCCGCCGGGCCGGACCTCGAAGTGGAGGTGCGGGCCGGTGGAGTTGCCGGTGTCACCGGAGTACGCGATGACGTCACCGGCCTTGACCTGGCCGGAGCGGAACTTGGGGCTGCTGAGGTGGCAGTACCAGGTCTCGGTGCCGTCGGGGGCGGTGACGATGACGACGTTGCCGTAGGCGCTGTTCAGCTGGGTGCGGACGGTGCCGTCGGTCGCGGCCATCACGGGCGTGCCCTCGCGGACGGGGAAGTCGATGCCGGTGTGCACGGACATCCAGTTGACGCCCGACTGTCCGAAGCGGGCGCTGAGCTGGTGGAGCTCCACCGGCAGCGCGAACTTGGGGCGCAGCGCCTCCTTGCGGGCGGCCTCGGCCTCGCGCTTCTTCCGGTCGGCCTCCTGGCGCTGCCGGAGGTCGATGCGTTCCTGGGTGCGGCTGGCGCGGTCGCCGAAGTCGCGGGCGTCGGCGCTGAGCGCGGCGAGCTGGGTGTCGAGCGCGTTGTTGGCGGCGACCTGCTTGACGGAGGCGGGGTCGGAGGCGGCGAGCGCGGTGGTGCTCTCCGCCTTGCCGCTGTCGGCGCCGGACCCGGTGAGCCCGCCGACGGAGGCGGCGGCGATGCCCGCGACGCCCATGACGCAGGCGGAGGGGACGGCGACGGTGAGGAGCGCGGACCGCTTGGTGGGGGTACGGCGACGGCCCCGGTTGCCGCCGGAGGGGCGGCGCGGGGGGCGGCCCGCGACGGGGGAGCCGGTGCGGAGCTCGACGGCGGGCGTGCCGTCGTGCGTGCCGTCGGCGTCGGACCCGGTGTCCGGCTCGTGGTCGGTGTCGTCGTCGAAACCGGCCTGGTGGGCGGTGTCCTCGGCGAACCCGTGGTCGTCGGCGTACTCGGCGTCGTGGCTCGCGGTCTCGAAGCCGGTGTCTTCGGCGGGGTCGAGGGGGGCGGGGTCCTCGGTGTGCTCCGCCGCCGCGGTGGCGTAGTCGAACGCGAACTCGGCGGTGTGCTCGGGCCCCGGCGTGTACTGCTGCGGGACGACCGGTTCGGCCTCGGGGGCCGTGTTCCACGCGGTCGCGTCGTAGGCGCCGGTGTCGGTCGTGAAGGCGGGGGCGGCCCACTGGCCGGTGGTGTCGTAGGCCTCGTGGCCGTACGTGCCCTGGGCGGCGTAGGAGCCGGAGTGGAGGTTCTCGTACTGGCCGGTCTGCTGGGCCTCGGTCCAGGCGGAGGCGTCCCACTGACCGGTGGTGTCGTACGAGGAGGCGCTGTCGTGCGTGCCGGCGGTCTGCTGCTGTGCGGTGTCGTACGGCGTGGTCGTCGTCGCGTACGTGCCCGTGGTGTCGTAGGTACCGGTGGTGCCCCACTGGCCCGTGGTGTCCCACTGCCCGGTCGTGTCCCACTGGCCGGTGGTGTCGTACGTGCCGGTGGGCTGCTGCTGTGCGGTGTCGTACTGACCTGTCGTCGGGTACGTCCCGGTGGTGTCGTACGTGCCGAGGTCCCACTGTCCGCTGTGGTCGGCCTGGCCTGTGGCGTACGAACCGAAGAGTGGATCGACGCCGAATCCGTTGGTGGTGTGGGCGTCGTCTCCGACGTACCCGGCGTGGGGGTGCTGGTCGTTCACCAACGTCTCTCTCGCCTCGGCAACAGGACCGGTCCGGGGCGGGCCCGTCGAGGGTGTCCCGGGGGTAAGCAGTGGCGCGACTGTACCCGGCGGCCTGTGCAACCGACAATCTTCAGATGGGTTCGCTGCGTTAGGAAACGGGCAATCGGCCGTGTTTCGCCAGCTCACGGGGCGAGCTTTGGCCTTGTGTTCGAGAAGCGTTCGAAGCGCGGCTCCCGCGTGTCAGTGATCTTCCGCGCGCGCCGCCGGGCGCCCGGCCGGTCGTCCCCGTACGTCAGGCGACGGACGCGGCGCCCGGGGCCTCCGGGGCGTTCGCGTCGAGGGCTTCCAGGATCCCGGCGGCGACCGTGGGATGCACGGTCAGCGCCAAGTGCCCGATCCCGCTGACCCGTACGTTGCGCACGAGCAGATCGGGGTGGTCGAGCCGGGCGGTCTCCACCGGCGACATCATCTGGTCCAGATCGCTCCAGAAGCTCACGAACCGGGTCCGGCAGTCCGGCGCCGGACCCGCCAGCTCCCGCAGCACCCCGGAACCCGGCCGCATCTGCCGGACCAGCGGATGCGCGTCGGCCAGCGGTGCCACGGTGGTGCCCGAGTGCGGAGTGCCCAGGGTGACCAGGGTCCGCACCCGGGTGTCACCACCGAGGCACTGCACGTAGTAACGGGCGATCAGACCGCCCAGGCTGTGCCCGACCATGTCGACCTCGGCGGCTCCCGTACGGGTGACGATCTCCTCCACCCGGCGGCCGAGCAGCACGGCGGCGGCCCGCAGGTCGCGGGTCAGCGGCGAGTGGTTGAGCGACTCGACGCGGTCACGGCCGTGCCGCGTCAACGAGCGGCGCAGCAGGAGGAACACCGAGCGGTTGTCCACGAAACCGTGCAGCAGCACCACCGGGCGCCGGGCGGGCGAGAGCGGCGCCGGAGGCTCCGGGGGCGAGCGGCGTTCGGCGGCGATCCCCGTGGGATAGAGGACCAGATGGCCGGTGAGGATCGCGAGTTCGAGGGCGGTGGCCTTCATCAGGGTGGTGACCTCGGCGAACTCCATGGCCGGCCTCCCGAACGGCGCGGGGGCCGGACGGCACGTCGGCGCACCGCGTCTCCGCGCCGCACGGACGACGGCACGGAGACGCGGCGACCTCGTCGCGGCTCCCTTCGCGCCCCGCCCCGCTTGCGGCTGGTGGGCCCAGGAGGAGGGCCCGAAAGCGGGGTGCGACGCGGAGCGAACATGTCCCACGTGTGATTTCCCCCTCGCTCGCCGCCGCGAAACTGCTGCGTGCGGGATGCTGGGGATAACGTTCGTTCACCTCCCCGGCAATCGGGCGCGGGGGTCGCATGTGGAGGCAGTGATGGGTGTGACCGGTCCGATCCGCGTGGTGGTGGCCAAGCCGGGTCTCGACGGCCACGATCGCGGGGCCAAGGTGATCGCGCGGGCACTCCGCGACGCCGGTATGGAGGTCATCTACACCGGGCTCCACCAGACGCCGGAACAGATCGTCGACACCGCGATCCAGGAGGACGCCGACGCGATCGGCCTCTCGATCCTCTCGGGCGCGCACAACACCCTGTTCGCGAAGGTCCTGGAACTGCTCAAGGACCGTGACGCGGAGGACATCAAGGTCTTCGGCGGCGGCATCATCCCGGAGGCGGACATCCCGCCGCTGAAGGAGAAGGGCGTGGCGGAGATCTTCACGCCGGGCGCCACGACCGCCTCCATCGTCGACTGGGTCAACGCGAACGTCCGCGTGGCCGCGTGAGCCCCTTCCGTGCCGGGTGACCTGCCCGTCCTCCTTTCCGAAGGGCCCTCCCCCGGGGGAGTCACTGTGCCGGTGCCGGTGCCGGTGCCGGTGCCGGGACCGGGACCGGGTTCGGTTCCGGTGACGGCCCCGGGAGTGCGTCCGGCACCGGCGGCGCCTCCGTGAGTTCGGCGTGCATCGCCGCGCGCAGCCGGAGGGTGGAGACCAGCCGCTGGAACGCCTCGGACCAGTAGCCGCCCGCGCCGGGGGAGACCTCGTCCGTCTCGTCCGGCCGGGCCGTCAGGGAGTCCAGGTGCCAGGCCGACTCCGGGGCGAGACAGCGCTCCGCAAGCCCCATCACCCCACTGAAGCTCCACGGATAACTTCCCGCCTCCCGCGCGATGTCGAGGGCGTCGACCACCGCCTCGCCCAGTGGCGCCGCCCACGGCACCTCGCACACGCCGAGCAGTTGGAACGCCTCCGACAGCCCGTGGGCGGCGATGAACGACGCCACCCAGTCCGCCCGCTCCGCCGGACGCAGCGTCGACAGCAACTGGGCCCGCTCCGCGAGCGACGACGTGCCCGGCCCCGTCGCGGGAGGCGCCGACGGCGCGCCGAGCAGCGCCCGCGACCAGACCGCGTCCCGCTGCCGCACGGCAGCCCTGCACCAGGCCGCGTGCAGCTCCGCCTGCCAGTCGTCCTCGACCGGCAGCGCCACGATCGCCTCCGGGTCGCGCCCGCCGAACCGGGGCGGCCAGCAGGACAGCGGGGCCGCCTCCACCAACTGGCCCAGCCACCAGGACCGCTCGCCCCGCCCGGCCGGAGGCGTCGCCACCACACCGTCCCGCCGCATCGCCGCGTCGCACTCGTGCGGGGCCTCGACGACGACCGAGGGCGTCCGCGCCGTCCGGTCGAGCCCCACGCACGAGACGGCCCGGCCCGCCATCCGGCCGGCCAGCGCCGAGCGGGGGAGCGCGGACAGCAGTTCGGCGGCGGTGGCGCGGACGTTGCGGCTGCGGTCGCCGAGGGCCGCCTCCAGGAACTCCTCGTCCGCGTCGGAGAGTCCGCCCCGCAGCGAGTCCAGGAACATCAGCCGGTCCTCCGCCCGCTCGACGGACCAGGTGCCCGCGAGCAGGGCGAGCCCGGCGGCCGGATCCTCGGCGCGTACGGCAGCCAGCAGGGCGACCCGCTCCGCGAACAGGCCCTCCTCCCACAGGGCCCGTACGCCCTTCTCGTCCCCGGGGTCCGGAAGGGAGCCGCCCGCGCCCGAACCCCGCAGCGCGAACCGCCACTCCGGGTTCTGCCGGGCCAGCCACAGACCGCGTGCCCCGGCCAGCCGGAGTGCCTGCGGCCGCAGGTCCGTGCGGGCACGTGCCGCGTCGAGAAGGGCGGGCAGGGTGGCGGAAGGCGCTTTGAAACCATGCCGATCGGCGAGTGTCAGCCACTGGGGGAGCAGCTCGGCGAGGTCGGGGGCGGCCCGGCGCCGCCCGGCGGGCGAGGGAGCGGCCCGGCCCGCGAGCAACTGGTCCAGCCGCCGCCGGGCGGCCTCGGGCAGTCGGCCGCGCGGATCGGCGGGCGCGGGCTCCGGCAGCGGCGCGGCGGGACCGGGCCGCAGCCCCGCCCTGCGCCGTACGGTGTGCACCGCGGCGGCGTCGAGGAGCGCGCCCGGCAGGTCCCCGCCGCCGGTCCCCGCGAACCCGCCGGGGGCCCGCCGGTCCGTACCGAGCATCGCGGCGGTCACCAACTGCTCCCAGGCCCGGCCCTCGCCGTCCGCGCCCCCCGTCCCGTCGGTGGTTCGGGCGTCCCGGTCCGAGAGGTCCGCGACACCTGGTTCCGGGGTGTCCGGGCCGTCCGGGGCCCCGCGTCCGTCGGTGGCCACGAGCCCCCGCCCACCGAGGTGGGTGGCGGCCCGCCCGTCGGCGCCCCCGGCCCCCGGCCGGTCGGCGTCCCCGGGGCCGATCCGTTCCCCCGTATCCGTGCGGCCTGTTCCGGCATCGGGTGCGGCACCCCTTTCCTCCGCGCCCGGTCCGCTCCTCTCCCCGGCGGGCGAGGTCGTTCCGGTGTCCGTGGCGTTCCGCCCGTGCGGGGGTCTCCGCCGGGCCCCGGGCGTCGGCGCGTCCGCCGTGCCGGTCGTCGGCTGTTCGGGTGCCGTCGTACGCGCCGGGCGGGCGGCGGCCGGGGGTGTCGTGTCCGTCTTCATCGGTGCCTCCGGTCGGTGAGGGCGGTGCGGCCCGTGCGGGGTGTCCGGTCGGCGGGGGTCATACGAGGGGGACCGTCTCGTCCGGGGCCTCCGGGGACCAGGCGGTGAGCGGGGTGAAGCCCCGGTGCCCGCACTCCCCGAAGACGGTCAGCGGCGCACCGCCCGACAGGGCGACCAGGCGCCAGAGTCCGGGCCGCGACTGGGCGGCGGACGTCAGGGGCAGGGCCTCGCGGCCGTCCGCGTCGGCGAGCTGCCAGCCGTACTCCGCGCGCGTCGGTACGACCCCGCTCAGGGTCACCGGCCAGGAGTCCAGCCACGGGTCGTCCCTCAGCGCCCCGCCGTACGCGTCGAGCGCCGCCCCGACCGGGCCGCCCGGTGGCGGGCCCACGGGTGCGGTCACGGGGACGAAGTGCTCTCCCGGCTCGGCCCTCAGCTGCCCGGAGCCCGTATGGGGGGTCAGTTCGCCGTCCAGCACCGCGCCCACCGGGAGGGCCAGCGCGGGAGCCCGGCCCGCCGCCCCGTAGGAGAGCAGGAACGAGGTGCGCCCGCTGGTCGTGCCGTGCAGCCAGATGCGACGGGTGGTCAGCCGCGCGTCCCCCGTGTCGTACTGGGCGAGAACCAGCCAATGATCGCGCACCGGGGCCCCCTCGACCGGAGAGGGGAGGCCCACCCGGGTCCGTACCGTCGTGGCGAACGGCGCGGGCAGCCGCTCGGCGCCGAGCCAGGCGCGGTCCAGGAGGTGGGTCAGCGCGCACTCCTCCAGGAGCCGCACCGGCCAGCCTGGGCCCGAGCCCGGTATCGCGCCCAGCTCCCGGACCCGGCCCGCGAGGCCCGGTGCCTGAGCGTCGACCATGCGGGCGGCCGTCTCCTCCCACAGCCCGTACCCCGGCTGCCCGGCCGCCGCGAGGCCGCCGCGCAGCAGATCGGCGAGCCGCTGCTCCAGTTCATGGGTGCCCGAGGTGATCCGGGCCGCCCGGCGCGCGGCCCTGCGGCGAGCCGCCTCCGGGTCCGCCGGGCGCCGGGCGGACGTGCCCTCGGCCGGGCGGGCCGAGGCCGAGGACGCGGCCCGCCCGCGACGGGTTTCGAGCCATCGCGCGGCCCAGTCGGGCGCGGTGGACTCCCCGGGCGCCGTACCGTCCGACGCGTGGAGCAGCAGCAGCCCGAGCGCGTGTTCGCAGGGGGACTTCCGGCTCGGGCACCCGCAGTGGAAGGCGGGCCCCGTGGTGTCGACGGCCGTCCGGTGGGTCGTGCCGCCGCCGTCCCGGCACAAACCCCAGACGACGCCCCCGCCATGGCCCGATTCCGGCCACGATCCGGCCGAGCCCAGCTCGCTCCCCGCACTGCGCGACGCGTCGTCGGGAGCCAGTGCCAACACCTGCTCCGCTGTCCGGCGCACCCCCATGGCATTCATGTCACCGACGGTAGAGGCAGCCACTGACAACGGCTCTGGCCTGCGAGTTGAGGCGGGGAAAGCACTCGGGGCGATTTGACTTTACTCTCCCTTTAAGGTTGCCTGCGCGAACCGACCGATCCACCTCTCGCGTCCAGGGGGACCCCCATGAAGCGCACTGCCCGCACCGCCGCGACGGCCTTCGCCGTCACCGGTCTCGCCCTCGGCCTCGGCGCCTGCTCCGCGGTCACGGACAAGGCCGTCGAGCAGGTCGACAAGTCCGTGAAGCAGTCCTACGAAGTCACGTACGAGGTCACCGGCAAGGGGATCGAGTCCATCGAGTACCACGCCGGTGACGGCAGTGCGATGGAGCCGAAGATCGAGTCCGAGAAGAACCCCACGACGCCGTGGAAGAAGACCGTGAAGCTGACGGGCATCATGCCGCCGGCCGTCATGCCGGTCTCGCTGACCCCCACCGACCTCACCTGCAAGGTCATCTACCAGGGCAAGGTCCTCAAGGAGGCCAAGGCCGAGCAGGCCATGGCGGGCGGCTGCGTCGCCGTCTCGCCGATCGTGGGCTGACCCCCCCGGCACCCGCTGGCCCTCCCGCACCCCTGAACCCCTCCAACCGCCCCTGACCAGCGGAGACATCCGATTGTCAGTGGCATGGTGCACGGTGGATCGCACAGCAGGTCGAACGATCTGGAGGGGGATCCATGACCGTGCCCGAAACCGTCGCGCAGCCCGGTTCCGGCGTCGATACGGACGCCGGACCGGCGCGGCCGCAGGCCGCCGCCGAGGTCCTCAGGCCGCACGCCGAGCACGCCTTCGCCGGTGAACTCGCCGCGCTCGCCACCGCCGACGACCGGCCCCGCCCCGCCCGCTGGCGCCTCTCGCCGTGGGCCGTCGCCACCTACCTCCTGGGCGGCACCCTCCCCGACGGGACGGTGATCACACCCAAGTACGTGGGACCCCGCCGCATCGTCGAGGTCGCCGTCAGCACGCTCGCCACCGACCGGGCCCTGCTGCTCCTCGGGGTGCCCGGCACCGCCAAGACCTGGGTCTCCGAGCACCTCGCCGCCGCCGTCAGCGGCGACTCCACCCTCCTCGTCCAGGGCACCGCGGGAACCCCGGAGGAAGCCGTCCGGTACGGCTGGAACTACGCCCGGCTCCTCGCCCACGGCCCCGACCGGGAAGCCCTCGTGCCCAGCCCCGTCATGCGCGCGATGTCCCTCGGCATGACCGCCCGCGTCGAGGAACTCACCCGTATGCCCGCCGACGTGCAGGACACCCTCATCACCGTCCTGTCCGAGAAGACCCTGCCCGTCCCCGAACTGGGCCAGGAGGTCCAGGCCGTCCCCGGGTTCAACCTGATCGCCACCGCCAACGACCGCGACCGGGGCGTCAACGAGCTCTCCAGCGCGCTCCGCCGCCGCTTCAACACCGTCGTCCTGCCGCTGCCCGCGACCCCCGAGGCCGAGGTCGACATCGTCGCCCGCCGCGTCGAACAGCTCGGACGCGCCCTCGCCCTGCCCGCCGTCCCGGCCGGGGCCGACGAGATCCGACGGGTCGTCACCGTCTTCCGCGAGCTGCGGGACGGCGTCACCACCGACGGCCGCACCAGGGTCAAGTCCCCCTCGGGCACGCTCTCCACCGCCGAGGCCATCTCCGTCGTCACGGGCGGTCTCGCCCTCGCCGCCCACTTCGGCGACGGGGTCCTGCGCCCCGCCGACATCGCCGCGGGCATCCTCGGCGCGGTCGTCCGCGACCCGGCGGCCGACCGGGTCGTCTGGCAGGAGTACCTGGAGACGGTCGTCAGGGAGAGGGACGACTGGAAGGACTTCTACCGCGCCTGCCGCGAGGTGAGCACATGACCCCCACGGCCCCGGCGCCCGCTGCCCGCGCCCCCGGCCGGGCCCCGCGCCCGGCCGCCGGACCGCTCCTGCTCGGGGTGCGGCACCACGGCCCCGGATCGGCGCGCGGTGTGCGCGCCGCCCTGGACGCGGGGAATCCGGCCGCCGTCCTCGTCGAAGGCCCCGCCGAGGCCGACGCCCTCGTGACCCTCGCGGCGGACCCCGCCATGCGCCCCCCGGTCGCCCTCCTCGCCCACGCCGTGGACGACCCCGGACGGGCCGCGTTCTGGCCCCTGGCCGCCTTCTCGCCCGAGTGGGTCGCCATCCGCTGGGCCCTCGACCGGGGCGCCGCCGTCCGCTTCATCGACCTGCCCGCCACCCACACCCTCGCCACCACCGACCCCGCCCGGGACGACCACGGGGCCGGGGCCGCCGACGACGGCCCGCGCATCGACCCGATCGCCGAACTCGCCGCGACCGCCGGGTACGAGGACCCCGAGCGCTGGTGGGAGGACGTCGTCGAACTGCGCGGCGACGGCGACCCCACCGCCCCCTTCGAAGCGCTCGCCGAGGCCATGGACGCACTCCGGGAGACCTACGGGCACGGCGGCCACCCCCGCGACCTCGTCCGCGAGGCGTACATGCGGCTCCGCCTCCGGGCCGCCCGCAAGGAGTTCGGGGACGCCGTCGCCGTCGTCTGCGGCGCCTGGCACGTCCCCGCCCTCACCCGGCGGACCACCGCCGCCGCCGACCGGGCCCTGCTCAAGGGCCTGCCCAAGGTGCGGACCGAACTGACCTGGGTCCCCTGGACCCACCGCAGGCTCGCCCGTCGCTCGGGATACGGCGCGGGCATCGACGCCCCCGGCTGGTACGCCCACCTCTTCGGCGCGCCCGACCGGCCCGTCGAACGATGGATGACCGAGGCCGCCCGGCTCCTCAGGGCCGAGGACCACCCCGTCTCCTCCGCCCACGTCATCGAAGCCGTCCGCCTCGCCGAGGCCCTCGCCGCCCTGCGCGGACGACCGCACCCCGGCCTCGACGAGACCACCGACGCCGTCCGCTCCGTCCTCTGCGAGGGCTCCGACGTGCCCCTCGCCCTCGTACGGGACCGGCTCGTCGTCGGGGACGTGCTCGGCCGGGTCCCCGACAGCGCCCCCGCCGTCCCCCTCCAGCGCGACCTGGTCCGCCGCCAGCGCACCCTGCGCCTGCGGCCCGAGGCCGCCGAGCGGGACCTCGACCTCGACCTCCGCAAGGACGGCGACGGCGAGCGCAGCCGACTCCTGCACCGGCTGCGGCTGCTCGGCGTCACCTGGGGCACCCCGGCGACCGGACGCGCGGGAACCGGCACCTTCCGGGAGGCCTGGCGGCTGCGCTGGGAACCCGAACTGCACGTCCAGGTCGCCGAGGCGGGCGTCTGGGGCACCACCGTCGAGGGCGCCGCCACCGCCCGAGCCCGCTCCCGCGCGCGGGCGGCGACCGGGCTCGCCGACATCACCGCCCTCGCCGAGCAGTGCCTGCTCGCCGGACTCGCGGACGCGCTGCCCGCCGTCATGCGGGCGCTCGCCGACCGGGCCGCGCTCGACACCGACGTCGCCCGTCTCGCCCAGGCCTTCCCGGCCCTCGCCCGCGCCCTGCGCTACGGGGACGTGCGCGGCACGGACACGGCGGCCCTCGCCGAGGTCGCCACCGGGCTGCTGGAGCGGATCTGCGTCGGTCTGCCGCCCGCCTGCGCCGGACTCGACGCGGACGCGGCCACCGCCATGCGCGAGCGGATCGACGGGGTCCACCAGGCCCTCGGACCGCTGCCCGGCGCCGGAAGCACGGCCGACCGCTGGGCGGGCGTCCTGCGCCGCCTCGCGGACCGCGACCGCGTACCGGGCGTCCTCCGGGGCCGGGCCGCCCGGCTCCTCCTCGACGAGGGCCGGATCAGCGACGACGAGACGGCCCCGCTCATGAGCCGCGCCCTCTCGCCGGGCACCCCGCCCGCCGACGCCGCGGGCTGGATCGACGGCTTCGTCGGCGGGGCGTCCGGCGGAGGTCTGCTCCTCGTCCACGACGAGCGGCTCCTCGGGCTGGTCGACGACTGGCTCACCGGGGTGCCCGCCGAGGCGTTCACCGGCGTCCTGCCACTGCTCCGCCGGACGTTCTCGGAGTACGAGCCCGGGGTCCGCCGCACCCTCGGTGAACTGGTCGCCCGCGGGCCGGGCGCCTCCCGGAGCCCCGCGCCGGGCACCCCCGGCTTCGCCCCGGCGCCCGACCGGGAACGGGCGGACGCCGTGCTGCCCCTCCTCCACCTCGTCCTCGGCCGGGAGACCACACCATGACCACACCCACGGACCCCGCCCGAACCGCCGCCCCGGCCGTCGCCACGATCCCCTCCGGCACCGGTCCGACCTATGGGCCGGGCGGTCCCACAGACGGGCCGGGCGCCCGGCCGTCCGGCTGCGGGGACGACGAGCGGCTGCGGCGGTGGCGGCTCGTGCTCGGGGGCGGGGACGCCGAAGGGACCGGGCGGGGGCTCACCGGGACCGACGCCGCCATGGACGGGGCGCTCGCCGCGCTCTACGGGCGCGGGACCCCCGGAGCCGAGCACGCCGGACGGGAACGTTCGGCGGGGCTGGGGGCCTCCGCGCCCTCCGTCGCCCGCTGGCTCGGCGACATCCGTACGTACTTCCCCGGCTCCGTCGTCCAGGTCATGCAGCGCGACGCCATCGACCGGCTCGGCCTCGCCACCCTCCTCCTGGAGCCGGAGACGCTGGCGGCGGTCGAGCCGGACGTGCACCTCGTCGGCACCCTGCTCTCCCTCCACAAGGCCATGCCGGAGACCACCGGGGAGACCGCGCGCGCCGTCGTGCGCCGGGTCGTCGACGACCTGGAGAAGCGCCTCGCCGCCCGCACCCGCGCGACGCTCACCGGGGCCCTCGACCGGTCCGCCCGGATCAGCCGCCCCCGCCACCGCGACATCGACTGGGACCGCACGATCCGCGCCAACCTCAAGAACTACCTGCCCGAGCACCGCACGGTCGTCCCGGAGCGGCTCGTCGGCCACGGGCGCGCCTCCCGGGCCGTCAGGAAGGAGGTCGTCCTCTGCGTCGACCAGTCGGGCTCGATGGCCGCCTCCGTCGTGTACGCCTCCGTCTTCGGCGCGGTGCTGGCGTCGATGCGGTCCCTGGCCACCCGGCTGGTGGTCTTCGACACCTCCGTCGTCGAGCTGACCGATCTGATCGACGACCCGGTGGACGTCCTGTTCGGCACCCGGCTCGGCGGCGGCACCGACATCAACCGCGCGCTCGCCCACTGCCAGTCGAGGATCACCCGCCCCGCCGACACGGTCGTGGTCCTCATCAGCGACCTGTACGAGGGAGGCATCCGTGACGAGATGCTGAAGCGGGTCGCGGCGATGAAGGCCTCGGGCGTGCGGTTCGTCGCGCTGCTCGCCCTCTCCGACGAGGGCACCCCGGCGTACGACCGCGAGCACGCGGCGGCGCTGTCCGCGCTCGGCGTCCCCGCCTTCGCGTGCACTCCCGACCTGTTCCCGGAGGTGATGGCCGCCGCCCTGGAGAACCGCCCGCTGCCGATCCCCGTCGACTGACAGCCGACAGCCGACAGCCGGTCATCGACCACTGACCACCGGACTCACAGCCGACCGGCGACGACTCGCGGGCGATCGCCGACCACTCGCGGCCGACCGGCGACCGCCGACCGCCGAACAGCGGACCGGCGCGGACCGCTGCCCCGGCCCGCAGACCGCAGTCGCACCCGATCCCCGATCCCACGGCCCCGGCCCCTCACCCCCGGCCCCTCACCCCGGACCCCCGCCCCCGGACCCCGACTCCCGCGGCCCCCGCGCCGTCCCGGCGCCGACCGCCCGCCCCGGACCCGTACCGTCCGGCTCCCCCGTCCGGCTCCTCCGCCGGTGCGGATTCCGTTGTCTCCTGGCCACTCGCACGGGTGTCCTCGGGAGGACTGAGTCCCATGTCACACCCCCTGTCAGGGGCGTCCCACCAGGGGCTCCGGCGTGTCGTACGGGGACGGGAGCCCAAGCGCCACCTGCCGTGCGGGGCGTCCGGGCCGGTCCGCCGACCCCTACGGAGGGCCCCCCGGTCCCTACGATCTGTGACCCGTATCACCGCTCGGTTGTGATCTGCGATTTAGGGACCTACGTCCCACGGCGATAACCTGCGAGACGGACATGCCGCGTTCACGGACACCGTGACGCCTTCCTTGTGACAGCGCAGTCACGTTGCCCTTCGCGGCACGCCCACGCAGACAACGAACCGCGATCATCAGAAAAGGGACGGACGCGCGTGGACCTGTTCGAGTATCAGGCGAGGGACCTCTTCGCCAAGCACGGTGTACCGGTGCTGGCCGGTGAAGTCATCGACACGCCTGAGGCGGCGCGCGAGGCCACCGAGCGTCTTGGCGGCAAGTCGGTCGTCAAGGCGCAGGTGAAGGTCGGCGGCCGCGGCAAGGCCGGTGGCGTCAAGCTGGCCGCCACCCCGGACGAGGCCGTCGCCCGCGCGACGGACATCCTCGGGATGGACATCAAGGGCCACACGGTCCACAAGGTGATGATCGCCGAGCTGTCCCCGGAGATCGAGGCGGAGTACTACGTCTCGTACCTCCTCGACCGCACCAACCGCACCTTCCTCGCCATGGCGTCCGTCGCCGGTGGCATGGACATCGAGGAGGTCGCCGCGACGACCCCCGAGAAGCTCGCGAAGGTGCCCGTCGACTCCAACAAGGGCGTCGACATCGTCAAGGCCCGCGAGATCGTGGCCCTGGCGCAGTTCCCGGCCGAGGTGGCCGAGAAGGTCGCCGATGTCATGGTGACCCTGTGGGACACCTTCGTCGCCGAGGACGCCCTCCTCGTCGAGGTCAACCCGCTGGTGAAGACCAAGGACGGGCGCGTCCTGGCCCTGGACGGAAAGGTGTCTCTCGACGAGAACGCCGACTTCCGCCAGCCGGAGCACGAGGCGCTCGAGGACAAGGCCGCGGCCAACCCGCTCGAGGCCGCCGCCAAGGCCAAGGGCCTCAACTACGTCAAGCTCGACGGCGAGGTCGGCATCATCGGCAACGGCGCCGGCCTGGTCATGTCGACCCTGGACGTCGTCGCGTACGCCGGTGAGAACCACGGCGGCGTGAAGCCGGCCAACTTCCTCGACATCGGCGGCGGCGCCTCCGCCGAGGTCATGGCGAACGGCCTGGAGATCATCCTGGGCGACCCGGACGTCAAGTCCGTGTTCGTCAACGTCTTCGGTGGCATCACCGCCTGTGACGAGGTCGCCAACGGCATCGTCCAGGCCCTGGAACTGCTCGCCTCCAAGGGCGAAGAGGTCTCCAAGCCGCTGGTCGTGCGCCTCGACGGCAACAACGCGGAGCTGGGTCGCAAGATCCTGTCGGACGCCAACCACCCGCTGGTGCAGCGCGTGGACACCATGGACGGAGCGGCCGACAAGGCCGCCGAGCTCGCGGCTGCGAAGTAAGGGACGAGGGAACCAGAGCCATGGCTATCTTCCTCAACAAGGACAGCAAGGTCATCGTCCAGGGCATGACCGGTGCCACGGGCATGAAGCACACCAAGCTCATGCTGGGTGACGGCACCAACGTCGTCGGTGGCGTGAACCCGCGCAAGGCCGGCACGTCCGTCGACTTCGACGGCACCGAGATCCCCGTCTTCGGCACGGTCGCCGAGGCCATGAAGGAGACCGGCGCCGACGTCTCGGTCCTCTTCGTGCCGCCGGCCTTCGCGAAGGCCGCCGTCGTCGAGGCGATCGACGCCGAGATCCCCCTCGCCGTGGTCATCACCGAGGGCATCGCCGTCCACGACTCGGCCGCGTTCTACGCGTACGCCGTGGAGAAGGGCGGCAAGACCCGCCTCATCGGCCCGAACTGCCCCGGTCTCATCACCCCGGGCCAGTCCAACGCCGGCATCATCCCGGGCGACATCACGAAGCCGGGCCGCATCGGCCTGGTCTCGAAGTCCGGCACGCTGACGTACCAGATGATGTACGAGCTCCGTGACATCGGCTTCTCGTCCGCCGTCGGCATCGGTGGCGACCCGGTCATCGGCACCACGCACATCGACGCCCTGGCGGCCTTCGAGGCCGACCCGGAGACCGACCTGATCGTCATGATCGGTGAGATCGGCGGCGACGCCGAGGAGCGTGCGGCCGACTTCATCAAGGCCAACGTCACCAAGCCGGTCGTCGGCTACGTCGCGGGCTTCACCGCGCCCGAGGGCAAGACCATGGGCCACGCCGGCGCCATCGTCTCCGGCTCCTCCGGCACCGCCCAGGCGAAGAAGGAGGCCCTGGAGGCCGCGGGCGTCCAGGTCGGCAAGACGCCGACCGAGACGGCCGAGCTGGCGCGCGCGATCCTCGCGGGCTGAACCCGGCTCACCCCCGACGGCCGCAGGCAGTGGCCGCCAGCCGTACGAGAGGGCCCCGCCCCCTGCCCGGTCACCCGGGCGAGGGCGGGGCCCTCTCGCGTCATCCGGCCCGTCCGGGCCTGTCCGGACGGGCCCGGCGTCCGGCCCGTCCGTCCGCCGTCCGTCCGGGTCTACTCGGCCGTCGGGATCAGGCGTTCCGGGCCCGGGTTCGGTTCGGAGCGCAGGCTGTCGCGCAGTTCCACGTCCTCCGGGCGGAGCTTCTCGGGGCCACCGCGCACGGGGACGCCGTTGACGGTCTCGCCGGGGACGTTGACCGGGAGGTAGTGGGTCGGGGCGGTCGCCGCGGCGAAGCCCGTGACGCCGATGAGGACCGCCGTCACCCCGAGGACCGCCCTGGTCCAGACGCGGGTCCTGCGGTCGCTGCCGGTGCGGACCGTACGGGCGGCCGGGAGGGTCGCCGTCGGCGCCTCGGCGACCAGTGCGCCCAGCCGCCGGTGCAGCGCCCCGGGCTCGGCGAGCTCCGGCACCCGCCGCCCGAGGACGGTCCTGGCGTGCAGCAGCCGGTTGGCGGCGGCCGGGGTGCTGGCCTCGGTCTCGGCGGCGGTCTCCGGCAGGTCGAGGCCGAGCCCGTCGTACAGCAGGACGGTACGGCGGTACGGCGGGGGCAGTTCGAGGAGCGCGCCGAGCAGGGCCCGCCGGTTCGCCTCGGTGGGCGGGGCGTCGGGGTGTTTGTGCGCGCGGCGCATCCGGTGCCAGGGGGAGAGGGCGTACTCGTACGCCGTCGCCCGCACCCAGCCCACCGGGTCCGGGTCGACGGCGACTTCGGGCCAGTGCTGCCAGGTGTGGTGGAAGGCGTACTCGACGGCCTCCCGGGAGAGACCCCGGCGCCCGGTCAGCAGATAGGTCTGGTGGACGAGCCCGGGGGCGGCGTGCGCGTAGAGCGCGTCGAAGGCCTCCTCGGGCGTGGGGCCCGGCGTGGTGGGGGGTTCCGGTGCCTCCTCGGGGGCCGCCTGTCTCAGGCGCTCCTTCGGCTTGGGCGCGCCCTTGCGGGCGGGGCCCGAGGCGATGGCGGGGGTGGGCGCGGGGGCCTTCGGCGGCCGTGCGGTCCGCTTGGCGGCGGCCCTGGGCCGTACTCCGGCGGAATCGGCGGCCTGCGTCCGTACGGGTGACTTGGCCTGCGGCTGCGGGTGCCGCTTCAGGGGGGACCGGTTCGCGGCCCCCGCCTCTGCCGGGGCCCCGGCTCCGGCTTCGGCTCCGTTCGAGCCCTGAGTCCCTGATACGGCCCCGGGTACGGCGGCCCCGGGTACCGGACCGGACCCGGCCACGGCCTGAGCCCCACCCGGCTCCCCACCCGGCCACCCGGCCTCGGACCGCTCCGGCCGCTCCGGCCGTTCAGACCGCTCCGGCCGCTCCGGCGACACGGATCCTCCCGGCCGCTCCGGCGACACGGATCCTCCCGGCCGTCCGGAGACCGGCGGCCGTCCCTCCGCCGCGGACGGACGGTCGGCCCTCGGCCCGCCGCTCGGTGCGCCGAGCAGCTTCGCGTACGCCTCGCGCTTGCGGCCACGTGGGGACGAGCGTCCCGTCTCCCACGATCTGACCGTGGCCTTCGTGACGCCCACGGCCTCGGCGACCTGCTCCTCGCTCAGCGCGAGGGCCTCACGCAGCCTGCGCCGCTCCTTAGGGGTCGGCAGGGTGACGGCGGATGCGGAATCCGCGGGGCTCCGGCTCATCGGTGTCGACCTCCCGCAGAGCTGCTGGGGGCAGAAAAGTACATAAACGTATATTGAGCGACACAGCCGAGGTTTGCCTGTTACGCGGCAAAAGCGCGTGTCGTTGGCAGCATGACCCCGTGACCCATGTGACCGAACACCCCCTGGTCCAGGGCGGTCGTTCCACCGTGCTCGCCACCGCCTGCGTCCGGGGCGGGGTCGCCGCCGGACTCGGTCTCGGCGCCCTCGCGGTCCTGGTGGTCGCGGCCTGGATCAGCTCCCCGTACCCGGACGGCGGCGCCGACGGGGCCCTGCGCCTGGCCGCCGGGCTCTGGCTCCTCGCCCACGGCGTCGACCTCGTCCGCACGGACACCCTGAGCGGGCTGCCCGCCCCGCTCGGTGTCGTCCCGCTGCTCCTGTCCGCGCTGCCGGTCTGGCTGGTCCACCGGGCGGCCCGCGACACCCTCGACAGGGGCGCCGAGGGCGCCGGTCCGCGCCTCACCGCCGGTGGCGCGGTGGCCGCCGTCACCGGGGGATATCTGCTGGTCGCGGCCGTGGTCGTGGTCTACGCCGAAGGCGGGCGGCTGCCCGCCGACCTGCTCACCGCCGGGTTCTGGCTGCCCGCGGTGGTGACGGCGGCGGCGGGCGCCGGGGTGTGGACCGCGCTCGGCCGTCCGCTGCCCGGACGGCGGCAGGCGGCGGTCGCCCTGCGGGCCACCGGACTGGGTCTCGTGACCCTGCTGGGCGGCGGCGCGGTCACCGCCGCGGTCTCGCTGGCCTGGCACGCGGGCCGGGCGCAGACGGCGTACGCCGGGCTCACGGGGGAGTGGTCGGGGCGCGTGGCGGTGCTGCTGCTCGTCCTGGCGCTGCTCCCGAACACGGCCGTCTGGGGGGCCGCGTACGGGCTCGGCCCCGGATTCACCCTCGGTACCGGCGCGCTCGCCACCCCGCTGGGCCTCGCCGGGGACCCGGCTCTGCCGTCCTTCCCGCTGCTCGCGGCGCTGCCCACCGAGCCGCGCGGTTCCTGGCCGCACTGGGCGGCCGTGGCGGTGCCGCTGCTCGCGGCCGTGCTCCAGGGGCGCCGGGTGGGCCGGGCGGCGCGGACCTGGGAGGCCCGGGACACGGCCCTCACCGCGCTGGGCGCGGCCTGGGGCTGCGGGGCGGCGATGGCGGTCCTCGCCTGCGCGGCGGGCGGCCCGCTGGGGAGCGGCAGGCTCTCGGCGTTCGGCCCGGTGTGGTGGCAGGCGGGGGCGGCGGCGGTCCTGTGGGGCGCCTGCGCGGGTGTCCCGACGGCGCTGGGCGTACGGGCCTGGGGCCGTCGCGTCCCCCGCGCGGAACGCCCCCCTGAGCCCGGCCGGACCGGGACGGTGGGCTCTGGGTCTGGAGTGACGGCTGGTACGGCCCCGGCGCCGGGGCGGGTCACGGCAGTCGTTACGGCCCCCGTCCCGGTGTCCGGTACGGCTCCGGGGGCCGTCGTGGACCCGGGTACGGCCCCGGCGACCGGGCCCGGCCCGGACGCCGGGGCGGGTCCCGCGTCCGCTTCGGGTACGGCCCCGGCGACCGGCCCGGGGCTCCGGGCCCGGCGGAAGTGGCCGTTCGGCCTCGGCGCCCTGTCCGGGCTGCTCGTGGGGTCCAGGACGGCGGACCAGGGGTCCGGGACGGCGGCCGGACCGGGGGCGGCGCCGGGGACGACGCCCGCGCTCCCGCCCGTATCCGGGTCGGGGACGGGCACCGGTTCCGGACCCGGCACCCCGCCCTCCTGGGACTCCGGCTTCGAGCCGTACGACTATCTGCCCGCCGACTGGGAACCGACCGCACCGCCCCCGGCGGCCCCGGCCGCACCGAACCCGGCCGCACCGAACCCGGCGGACCCCGACGCCCCGGCCGGGGGGACCGACGGGGCCGCGCCCTGACGATCCGAGGGAGCCACGGCCCCGCCGAAGCGGCCGTGCGCCCTCCGGCTACTCCCTGACGCCGAAGCCCGCGCGCAGCGGCTTCGGCAGCAGGTCGTTGCAGGCCAGCTGGCCCGCGTGGGTCAGGGCGTCGTCACGGCACTCGTAGAAGTCGCGGTAGACGAGCTTCATGGTGAAGCCCACCGCGACGATCATCAGGGCCACGCTCGACGCCACCAGACCGCTGATCGCGGCGGTCCGCATCGACCGGAGCTGGGTCGCCCGGGAAGGCGCCTGCGCCTGTCCCGGGCCCTGCCCGGGGGCCGAGGGAGCGGGCTCCGCGGGCCCTGACGCCGCCGACGGCTCAGAGGCGGCGGCCTTCGGCCGGGCGCGCAGCGCACTGATCGCCCAGTACAGGCCGAGCGCGCCGAGGAGCAGCGCCAGCTCCGGGATCTCGAAGATCGCGAAGAAGAAGGCCCACATGCCCGAGAGGATCGCGTACCGGGCCCGCCGCTGCGCCGGGTCCGTGGGGTCCCAGCGCATTCCCTGGCGTCCGCCGCCGCCCTGGCCGGGACCTCCTTGCCCCGGGCCGCCCTGGCCGCCTTCCTGGCGCTCGGGTTCCCGGCCGAAGCCGTCGTCCGAGCGGCCGGGCTGGCGGGGGCTCCAGCGACCGTCGGGCGAGCCCTGGGAGCCGGACCCGTCGTCCGAGTCCTCCGGTCGCCGTGGCTGCCACGGCTGGTCCGGCCTGCCCTCGGGCGGCGGCGCGAACGGGTTGTTGTCGTCCGTGGACTGGCGTTCCGGCATGTGCTGAACGTCTTCCCTCTGTCGTCTCGACCACATCCGCACCGTGGTCTCCGCTGCTGTCTCGTCTGCTGCTGTCTGCCGCGCGTGGGGGGCGTCGGCCCTGACGCTACCGCCCTGCCCCGCCCCCGTCCCGCGGGGGCCGTCCGGTGTGCCGGTATCGTTGCGGTCGGTCGAGCCATTCGTAGGGTTCCCCGTATCGAGCGACACGATTCGTTCGTACGACCGCACAAACACCACGGAAAGAGTGACCCAGTGGCTGCCGCCCGCCTCGTCGTCCTGGTCTCCGGTTCCGGTACCAATCTGCAGGCCCTCCTCGACGGCATCGCCGCGGACCCCGAGGGGTACGGCGCGGAGATCGTCGCGGTCGGCGCCGACCGCGACGGCATCGCGGGTCTGGAGCGCGCCGAGCGGGCCGGGCTCCCGACCTTCGTCTGCCGGGTCAAGGACCACGCGAGCCGCGAGGAGTGGGACCGGGCGCTGGCCGAGGCGACCGCCGCGCACGCGCCGGACCTCGTGGTCTCGGCCGGTTTCATGAAGATCGTGGGCAAGGAGTTCCTCGCCCGTTTCGGCGGCCGGGTCGTCAACACCCATCCGGCCCTGCTGCCCAGTTTTCCCGGTGCCCACGGGGTGCGCGACGCCCTCGCGTACGGCGCGAAGGTCACCGGGTGCACCGTCCACTTCGTCGACGACGGCGTCGACACCGGCCCGATCATCGCCCAGGGCGTGGTCGAGGTGCGGGAGACGGACGATGAAGCCGCTCTGCACGAGCGCATCAAGGAAGTCGAGCGTTCGCTGCTCGTCGACGTCGTGGGGCGTCTCGCCCGGCACGGCTACCGCATTGAGGGACGAAAGGTTCATGTCGGTGAACACGGACACCGTTAAGCCCATCCGCCGCGCGCTGGTCAGCGTCTACGACAAGACGGGGCTCGAAGAGCTGGCCCGCGGCCTGCACGAGGCCGGTGTCGAGCTCGTCTCCACCGGCTCCACGGCCGGGAGGATCGCCGCCGCCGGGGTGCCGGTCACCAAGGTCGAGGAGCTGACCGGCTTCCCCGAGTGCCTGGACGGCCGGGTCAAGACCCTCCACCCGAGGGTGCACGCGGGCATCCTCGCCGACCTGCGCCTGGAGTCGCACCGCGCGCAGCTCGCCGAGCTGGGCGTGGAGCCCTTCGACCTGGTCGTCGTGAACCTGTACCCGTTCCGCGAGACCGTCCGGTCGGGCGCCACCGAGGACGAGTGCGTCGAGCAGATCGACATCGGCGGCCCGTCCATGGTCCGCGCCGCCGCGAAGAACCACCCGTCCGTGGCGATCGTCACCAGCCCGGAGCGGTACGCGGACGTGCTCGCGGCCGTCGGGGCGGGCGGCTTCGACCTGGTGGCCCGCAAGCGCCTGGCCGCCGAGGCGTTCCAGCACACCGCCGCGTACGACACGGCCGTGGCCTCCTGGTTCACCAACGTCTACGCCCCCGAGGCCGACGCGAACGGGCTCCCCGAGTTCATCGGCGAGACCCTGGAGCGCAAGTCCACGCTGCGCTACGGCGAGAACCCGCACCAGGCCGCCGCGCTGTACGTCGACGGGCAGCCGGGCGGGCTCGCCAACGCCGAGCAGCTGCACGGCAAGGAGATGTCCTTCAACAACTACGTGGACACCGAGGCCGCGCGCCGCGCCGCCTTCGACCACGACGAGCCGTGCGTGGCGATCATCAAGCACGCCAACCCGTGCGGCATCGCGGTCGGCGCGGACGTCGCCGAGGCGCACCGCAAGGCCCACGCCTGCGACCCGCTGTCCGCGTTCGGCGGGGTGATCGCCGTCAACCGCGAGGTGTCGGTGGCGATGGCCGAGCAGGTCGCCGAGATCTTCACCGAGGTCATCGCGGCCCCGGCGTACGAGGACGGCGCCGTCGAGGTCCTCGCGCGGAAGAAGAACATCCGCGTCCTGCGGGTCGAGGGCACCCCGGCGCAGCCGGGCGACGTCAAGTTCCTGTCCGGCGGTGCGGTGGTGCAGCACACCGACGTGTTCCAGGCCGAGGGCGACGACCCGGCCCACTGGACGCTCGCCACGGGTGAGGCCCTGTCCGCCGAGGAGCTGGCCGAGCTGGACTTCGCCTGGAAGGCGTGCCGCGCGGTCAAGTCCAACGCGATCCTGCTCGCCAAGGACGGCGCCTCGGTCGGCGTCGGCATGGGCCAGGTCAACCGGGTCGACTCCGCGAAGCTCGCGGTCGAGCGGGCGGGCGAGGAGCGGGCGCGCGGCTCGTACGCCGCCTCCGACGCCTTCTTCCCCTTCCCGGACGGCCTGGAGATCCTCACCGGGGCGGGTGTGAAGGCGGTCGTGCAGCCCGGCGGCTCGGTCCGTGACGAGCAGGTCGTCGAGGCGGCGCGGAAGGCGGGCGTGACGATGTACTTCACGGGCACGCGCCACTTCTTCCACTGATCCGCACGTTTATCGGTTCGTACGCTTCCATCGGTCCGTACGTTTCCAGTGATCCGCACGTCTTCCACCGGTCCCTCCGGTGCGGGCCCGGCGCCCGTACCGGAGGGACCGGCTCCCTGACGCCTCCAGGCCCCCTCGCCTCCACGCAACGGGTCCGCCGATCGGGTGGACTCTGGTCTAATGGGTTGCTCTTTTGTCGGCCACTGGTAGTGGGGGCGTGGTGTTGGACGTACGGAACAGGTCCGCCGAGGAGACCGTCACCGGTTCTCCCGGCCCGGCCGCCGCCGAGCCGCCGGGCGGGCTCGCACCCGCCCCGCTCCGTCCGTACCTGATCCTCGCGGGCGTCCTGTGCGCCCTGTACTTCCTCTACTCGTGGGTCCAGTACGCGCACTTCCGCACCCCCTCCTGGGACCTCGGGATCTTCGGGCAGTCGGTCAGGGCGTACGCCGAGTTCCGGTCGCCCGTCGTGGACATCAAGGGGCCCGGCTTCCAGATACTGGGCGACCACTTCAGCCCCGTCACCGCCCTCCTCGCCCCGCTGTACTGGATCTGGCCCTCGCCGGTCGCCCTCCTCTTCGCGCAGGCCGCCCTGTTCGCCGCCTCGGCCGTCGTCGTCGGCCGGACCACCCAGCAGATCCTGGGCAGCCGGGCCGCGGGCATCGGGATCACCGTCGCGTACGGGCTGTCCTGGGGGCTCCAGGAGGCGGTCAAGTCCGACTTCCACGAGATCGCCTTCGCCGTCCCGCTGCTCGCCCTGACCTGCCGGGCCCTGCTCCTCGGGCGCTGGACCGCCGCCGTGGCCTGGTCCGTCCCGCTCGTCCTGGTCAAGGAGGACATGGGGCTGACCGTCGCCATGGTCGGCGCGGTCCTCTTCCTGAAGGGGCAGCGGGGGCTCGGCGCGGCCCTCGCCGGTTTCGGCACCGCGGCCTTCGCCCTCACGGTCCTCGTCCTGATCCCGGCGGCGAGCCGGGCCGGCCAGTACGACTACTGGGCCAAGATAGAGAAGACCGGACAGGGCGCCGACACCTCCTTCGGACAGGTCGTCGGGGACGCCCTCGCCTCGGGCGAGCGCTGGGAGATGCTCTTCTACCTGCTGGCCGTCACCGGCTTCCTCGCCCTGCGCTCCCCGCTGGTCCTGCTCGTCCTGCCCACGCTCGGCTGGCGCTTCCTCTCCCAGGACCCCAACCACTGGGGGATGCACTGGCACTACAGCGCGATCCTGATGCCGGTCGTCTTCCTGGCCCTGGTGGACGGCGTCCGCTCGGTGCGCACCTCGCGGCTCGCCTGGCTCGCCTCGTACGGGAAGGTGGCCGTCCCGGTCGCCACGGCGGTCGCGCTCGTCCTCGCCGCGAACCTGCCGCTGCGGGAGCTGACCAAGCCGGAGACGTACCGGACGGACGCCCGTGCCGAGCAGGCGCGGGCGGCGGTCGGCGCGGTGCCGGACGGGGCGAGCGTGGAGGCCGACGTGTCGCTCCTCGCCCATCTGACGGCGGATCACCGCGTCTACTGGGCGGGCTCCTCGGGGGACGCCGATCCCGACTACCTCGCCTACGACCTGCGCGGCTGGTCCCAGCAGATATCCGACCCGGTGCAACTGGCTTCGCAACTGCATCCGGGCGCCCGCTACGAGATCGTGCACCGCTCGGAGGGCTTCACGGTCCTCAAGAAGGTGTGACGGGACACGGAAAGGCCCGGGGGCCCGGTTCCACGTGGAACCGGGCCCCCGGGCCCTTTCCGTACCGGTCCGCGCGGAGACGGACCGGGCCGGTCAGTACTGCTGCTTGTTGCGGTTGAACCAGGCCGAGCCGTCGCCCTTCGCCACGAAGACGATGACCAGGACCGCGAGCGCCAGGCTCACGATGCCGAGCGGCAGCGAGAAGATGCTGAACAGCGCGCCGACCGAGCCGTAGACGATGGCGCCGATGCGGACGCCGTTGCCGCCGGACTTGAACTTCACGGCCAGCAGGATGCCGACCACGCCGACGATCAGCGAGAAGACGCCCGCGGCGATCAGCAGGCCCTGGCCCAGGCTGGCGAACGCCTCGGCGTCGGCGGAGGAAGCGCCCGACTTCTCCAGCTCGCTGCTGACGGCGAAGGACATGACGACCATCACGAGCGCGCCGATCAGGTTCAGTCCGCCCATGATCCAGAGCATCACGCGCGCGGCCTTCACCCCGCCCGGCATCTCCATGGCCGCGCCCGGGTAGCCGCCGTTGCCGTACGGCGAGAGCGGCGGGGCGGCCGGGTAGCCGTAGCCCTGCTGCGGCGGCACGCCCTGCGGGGCCTGCTGCGGGTAGCCGTAACCGGGCTGCTGGCCCTGTCCCTGGCCCTGGTCCTGCGGCTGGCCGTAAGGATTGTTCGGGTCGCCGAAGCTCATCGCGGTTTCCTCCGTGAATTTCTCTGTGCGGGGACGACGCGGCCCGCGCGGAGGACTTTCACGGCATATCAGTGGATTCCCCCCGGCACTTTCCGCGGTACTTCGTCGATCATCGTCATGTCTGCGTCGACTTTTTGTCCAGTCGAAAGGCGGCGGAGTTGTGCGAGTGCAACCTTCCGTTCCGTTCGAGCGGCCGTCCCCCACGAGCGAATTGGAACAAGGCGGGGGTCATCCGGGAGGATGTCTCCATGAGCGCCCAGATTCTCGATGGCAAGGCCACCGCAGCCGCGATCAAGTCCGATCTGACCGTCCGTGTGGCGGCCCTCAAGGAACGGGGCGTCACGCCCGGACTCGGTACCGTCCTCGTCGGCGACGACCCTGCCAGCCAGAAGTACGTGGCCGGGAAGCACCGGGACTGCGCCGAGGTCGGCCTCTCCTCGATCCAGCGCACCCTGCCCGCCGACGCCACCCAGGAGGAGATCGAGGCGGTCGTCCGGGAACTCAACGAGGACCCCGCCTGCACCGGCTACATCGTCCAGCTCCCGCTGCCCAAGGGCATCGACGAGAACCGCGTCCTGGAGCTGATGGACCCGGCCAAGGACGCGGACGGCCTGCACCCCACCAACCTCGGCCGTCTGGTGCTCAACGAGCCCGCCCCGCTGCCCTGCACGCCCAACGGCGTCATCACGCTGCTCCGCCGCCACGGCGTCGAGATCAACGGCGCCGAGGTCGTGGTCGTCGGCCGAGGCGTCACCATCGGCCGCACGATGCCGCTGCTGCTCACCCGCCGCTCCGAGAACGCCACCGTGACCCAGTGCCACACCGGCACCCGGGACCTCTCCGCCCATCTGCGCAACGCCGACATCATCGTCGCCGCCGCCGGTGTGCCGCACCTGATCAAGCCGGAGGACGTGAAGCCGGGCGCCGCCGTCCTCGACGTGGGCGTCTCGCGCAACGCCGAGGGCAAGATCCTCGGCGATGTGCACCCGGACGTCGCCGAGGTGGCCGCCTGGATCTCCCCGAACCCGGGCGGTGTCGGCCCGATGACCCGCGCCCAGCTCCTCGTCAACGTCGTCGAGGCCGCCGAGCGCGCGGCCGCGGCGCTCTGACGTGACCTCCGGGACCCCGGAGACGCCGGGGAACCGGGACGGGAACTCCGGCGCGGCGGACCCGACCGGGACGCCGGTCGCATCGGGCTCCGACGGGGGCACGGGCTCCGGCGCACCCGTGCCCTCCGGCGCGCCCGCGCCCTACCTCGGGGGCCCGGTCTCCCACGGGGGGCCGGTCTCCCCCAAGAGGCGCCGCTCCCTCTTCACCACCAGCACCGCGCGGCCCGAAGGCGGTGGCCGGGCCGCCTCCGGCGACGCCCCGGCGCCCGCCCGCCAGTGGCCGCTGCTCACCGTGCTCACGCTCGCCGGGCTCGGGCTGCTGGTGGTGGGCACGGACCTGTTCCCGCAGGCCTTCCGGGTCGGCACGATCCTGATCGGGATCGCCCTCCTGGTGGGCGGGGTGATGCGCTGGGCGCTGCCGTCCGTCGGGATGCTGGCCGTCCGGTCCCGCTTCACGGACCTGATCACGTACGGGGTGATGGGCGGTCTGATCGTGATGCTGGCGCTCATGGTCCAGCCGGAGCCCTGGCTGCGGATTCCCTTCCTGGAGGAGGTCCTCCACCTCACCGTCACCTAGTCCGGTGGTCCGGAGCGCGTGAGGACGGCGCCCGCCCTCTCCCCCGTGGGAGGGCGGGCGCCGCTGTGATCAAGAGTCATGTACGTGCCAATGGACGTTCAAGCTCCGTCGGCGCGCTGTGGCACGGAAGTGACCATTCCGCCACCTCGGCGCCGCACCGGGGCAGCGGGCCCGGCCGTGGACCTGCCATCCTTCGGGGAACGGTAGAGGGGTACGGGACGAGGGAGACCGCGGATGTCCGGCTGGAAGGCGCTGCCAGGCGAACTCGACCCGGACGTGCGCGCGTTCACGGAACGGCTCCGCAGGCTCGTGGACCGCAGCGGCCTCGCGGTCACCGCCCTCGCGGACCGTACGGGACACGAACGGTCCGCGTGGGACGCGTACCTGGACGCGCTCCTCCCCGTACCCCGCGGCGCCGTCCTGGCCCTCGCCGAGGCGACGGGCGACGACCCGGCGGCCCTCACGGCCCAGTGGCGGCACGCGGACCGCGCCTGGGCCGTACTCGGGGCGGGGGAGGAGCGCGCGGGACGGGACGAAGCCGGTCCCGGCCCCGGCCCCGGAGACCCCGACCGTGCCGACCGTGCCGACGTCATGGTGTCCGCCGACGACGTCGAGCGGTACGGCTTCGGCGGTGCGGCCCGTGCCGGGGGAGGCGCCGAGACGGCCCACCGCGACGACGGCGACCGCACTCTGAGCCTCCGGCGCGTGGAGCGGCACGGTACGGCGCCGGTCGCCGGGCGCGGACGCCCGCCCCGGACCCCGGCCGGTCCCGCACCCGGGACCCCCCTGGGCGGCGCCGGAGCGGTCCACGGCGGCCCCGTACCGGCCCCCGGCCCCGCGCCCGGCCCTCGTACCTCCGCCTCCGACCTCGGCCCCCGTGCCTCCGGCTCGGGTCCCGGAGGTCCCGCGCCCGGCCCTCGTGCTCCCGTCCCCGGCTCCGTTCCCGCGTCCGGGCCGCCAGCCCCCGCTTCCCGGCGCCGTACCGTGCTGCTCTACGCCGCCGGGATCACCGGCTCGTCGCTCGTCGTCACCGCCGCCCTGCTCCTCGTCGACCTCGGCGGCTCCGGCGCTACGGACGACCGGGCGACCGCCCCGCCCCCGGCCACGGCGCCGCCCACGACCCGGCCCCCGAGCCTCCCGCCCGGCGTGAGGTGCGCGGGCGCCGACTGCGCGGGCCGGGACCCGGAGGGCATGGGGTGCGGCGGCGACCTCGCCGTCACCGTCGCGGGGGCCCAGGTCGGCGCCGCCCGGGTCGAGGTCCGCTACAGCCGCGTCTGCGGGGCCGCGTGGGCGCGGATCGGCGGGGCCGCCCCCGGCGACACCGTGACCGTCACCGCTTCCGGCGCCGAGCGGAGCGCCACCGTCGTGAGCGGCACCGGCACGGCGGCGGCCGGCGCCTACACCCCGATGGTCGCCGTGGGCTCCGGCACGGCCGCGCGCGCCTGCGGCACCCTCGCGGACGGCGGCAAGGGCTGCACCACGACCCCGGACCCGTGACCCCGGGCCCGGGGGAGGACCGAAGGCAGTGAGGCGGACCACAAGGGGGTGGGGATCCACCGGGGCCCGGGTCGGATAGCCTGACCGCTGGATATCTCTTCATGTCGAGACACCGATCGATCAAGAGAGCTATCCCGCACCAGGGGCAGGGACCCCCACCGCCAGCTGTCTTACGGAGATCGCCATGACCCGCACTCCCGTGAATGTCACCGTGACCGGCGCGGCCGGCCAGATCGGCTACGCGCTGCTCTTCCGCATCGCCTCCGGCCACCTGCTCGGCGCGGACGTGCCGGTCAAGCTGCGCCTCCTTGAGATCCCGCAGGGCGTGAAGGCCGCCGAGGGCACCGCCATGGAGCTCGACGACTGCGCGTTCCCGCTGCTCAAGGGCATCGACATCTTCGACGACCCGAACAAGGGCTTCGAGGGTGCCAACATCGGCCTCCTCGTCGGCGCCCGTCCGCGCGGACCGGGCATGGAGCGCGGCGACCTGCTCGCCGCCAACGGCGGCATCTTCAAGCCGCAGGGCGAGGCCATCGCCGCGCACGCCGCCGACGACGTCAAGATCCTGGTCGTCGGCAACCCGGCCAACACCAACGCCCTGATCGCCCAGTCCGCCGCCAAGGGCGTCCCGGCCGAGCGCTTCACCGCGATGACCCGCCTGGACCACAACCGCGCGCTGACCCAGCTGGCCCAGAAGACCGGCTCGTCCGTCGAGGACATCAAGCGCCTCACCATCTGGGGCAACCACTCGGCGACCCAGTACCCGGACGTCTTCCACGCGGAGATCGCGGGCAAGAACGCCGCCGAGGCCGTGAACGACGAGGCCTGGCTGGCCGACACCTTCATCCCGACCGTCGCCAAGCGCGGCGCCGCGATCATCGACGCCCGTGGCGCGTCCTCGGCGGCCTCCGCCGCCAACGCCGCCATCGACCACGTCCACACCTGGGTCAACGGCACCGCCGAGGGCGACTGGACCTCCATGGGCGTCCCGTCGGACGGCTCGTACGGCGTTCCGGAGGGTCTGATCTCCTCCTTCCCCGTCACCTGCGCCGACGGCAGGTACGAGATCGTCCAGGGCCTGGAGATCAACGACTTCTCCCGCGCCCGCATCGACGCCTCCGTCAAGGAGCTCTCCGAGGAGCGCGACACGGTCCGCGAGCTCGGCCTGATCTGAGTCCGTTCCGACCGGCCTGATCCGAGTCCGGTTCCGACCGGCTGATCCGAGGCCGGTCCCACCCGGACCCACCTGCCCGGCGCCCCCGGGCCGTACGACCGACCGTACGGCCCGGGGGCGCCGTTCTCATGCCCGCCGCGCTCCCGCTCTTCCCCGGCACCGCCCCGCCGCGCTCCCGATCACCCGTCGGCACCACCCCGCCCGGCTCTCGAATTCCCGCCGACACCACCCTGCCTCCTCCCCTATGCTGACGCCCCGGTCCGCCGTCAAGGCGCCCGCACATCACGGCAGTTGCACACCATCGGGGGAGTTTTGCCGCAGTCCTTCCCGCCCAGGCAGCCCGACGAACCACCGAACGCGCCACCGGGCGTCCCACCGCAGGCCCCACCGCCCGGCATCCCGCCAGGCGTTCCGTCCGGCGGCCCGCCGCCCGTCGACCCGCGCCGCCACCCGTCCACCAGCGAGGCCACCCGGCTGCTCTGCGCGGGCACCTACCTCGACGACGCGTACCGGGACGCGGTCATCGACGAGCTGTACGTCCACGAGGAGCGCTTCGCCGCCCCCTCCCTGGGCTTCGACGCCGCCCGCGTCCTCGCCCACGCGCTGCGCGCCCGCCGCGTCGAACTCGGCTGGTCCATCGGCATCATGGCCCTCTGGATCATCGCGCTGCCGCTCACCAAGGGCCTGATCATGCTCCTGATCGTGCCGTTCGTGGTGGCCGGTCTGGCCCGCTGGATCCGAGGCCGGTCCGCCGCCGCGCCGCTCTTCCGGGTGGTCCCCGCCTTCCTGCTCCGCTGGTACGGGCGGCTGATGCTGCTCCAGTCCGCGCTGCTGCTCCTCTTCCTCGCCCTCGGCGACCAGGAGGACGTCTGGGAGGGGCTCGGCGGCGTCTCCGACACCCTCGCTGTCCTCGGCTTCGGGGCCGGTGTCATCGCCGGAATCGGGGGCATCGGACCGGTGGAGGCGTGGATCACCCTGGCCGTGCCGTGCCTCGTCGCCTGGGCGGTGGCCACGCAGCAGGGCCAGTTCGCCCGCGCGCTCACCGAGGAACTGTCCCGCGACCGCTTCCCCGACCTGGCCTCCGACCCCGCCGAGCGGGCCGAGGGCGTCCGCTTCCGGCGGCTGCGCGACCGCGTCCGGGTCGAGCAGCGCGAACGGCTCGTCATGTACGGCGCCGAGGACCCGTTCTGCGGCGCGGGCGAACCGTACGAACCGTGGTCGCTCTCCATCGAACTCCGGCCCCGCGAGGACCTCGGCGGCCCGGCCCGGCCGCTCGACAACAGCTCCGTCATGCGGCACGTCGTCCCGCTGGTGGAGGCCCTGCGCGAGCCCTCTCCGCACGGCGCGCCGCACCTCAGGGCGGCCGTCCGGGACCGGCTGCGCGAGCTGGAGATCGACGAGGTCGTCTTCCTGCCGGTCGACGGACTCCCGGCCCGCACGGCCGCCCCGTACGGCCCCGGGGGCTTCGAGCTGCACCGCTCGGGCTCCGTCGAGGAGGGCGGCGAGGCCCGCCGCCACTTCCTGCGGGTCCGGGTCGGCGGCTGGGGCGAGGAGGTCGTCACCACCGTCTTCGTCCGCGTCCACACCCAGGGCGGGATGCTGATGCTGGAGGTCGCGCCGCACGTGCTGCGGCCGGTGAAGCCGCTCTACCGGTACGCCGACCGGATCGCCCACCGCTACCGGCACAACCACCGCTTCGGCCGGGCCGTCTGGGCGCTGGGCCGCACCCCCCGCTCCGGCGGGCAGGCGTTCGTCACCGTGGGGCGTTCGCTCGGGCACCTCTGGCGGCTGCTCACCGGCGGCCACGCCCGCGCGCTGCCCGAGGGCCCCCGGGTCTCCGTCCGCGAGCTGGGCTCCGACGACCGGGCCTCGCTCTTCCAGGAGATGGACCACAGCCGCTATCTGAAGAGCGTGCAGGACCGGGTCGCGAACGGCGTCCTGCGGGCGCTGCGCGAAGCGGGCTACGAGACCGGTGAGTTCGAGCAGCGGATCGTGCACGTCGCCGAGGGCGCCACGTTCATCGAGAACACCCGGGGAAACGTCACCGTCGGCGACCACAACACCGTCACCAACAAGACCTTCACCACCACGACCACCGGAGGAAACCGTGGCTGAACAGGACACCGGAACCGGCGCCGGACGCGCCCACGGGGGCGTCCACGTCACCAACACCGGCGGCAACGTCACCATCGGCGACCACAACACCGTCACCAGCACCGTCCAGGGTGCCGCGCCCGACCGCGACCCGGCGCAGGAGGAACTCCTCCGGGCCGTCCGCAGGCTCCGCGCCGACCTCGAAGGAGTCGTGCCCACCGAGGGGACGGCCGCCCTCGGCGCCGAACTCGCCGACACCGAGGACGAGATCGAGGGCACCGGCCGCGCGGGCACCGGACGGCTGACCCGGCTGCGCCGCGCCCTCACGGACGCGGGCGCGGTGACCGGCATCCTCGCCTCGGGGGTGGCCGTCGGCCAGGCGGTCGGCGCGCTGCTCGGTGGCTGAGATGAGCGGATACGGGGGAGGCGGACGGGACGGCGGGGGCGGCGCCCGCTGGAACGCCGGAACCCAGTCCTGGGAACGGTACGGGGGCCCGCCTGGGCCCGTAGGGGAAGCGGGGCCCGCTGTCGGGGGCGCGGAGGCGCTCGTGGTGCGGGCGCCGGAGTACGCCGTCACCCCGCCCGTGCCCCCGTACGCCCCGGAGCACGGGCCGGGTGGCGTCCCCGCGTACGTGCCGGAGGAGGGCGGGTGGCGGTCCGCCGGGCCCGTCGGCGCCCCGGCGGGGCGTCCGTCCGTGCGGACGGGCCTCGTGGCGGGAGCGGTCGTGGCCGTCCTGGTCGTGGGCTCGGTCGGCGGACGGATGATCTGGGGCGGTGACGCGGAGGACCCGGTGGCGGACGGCTCCGGGGTCACCGGCACCGCCACGGTGCCGGAGTCGCCGTCGGAGCCGTCGTCCCCGTCGACGGAGCCCTTCCCGACGGAGACGACGGAGACGACGGGGACGCCGGAGGGCACGGACGGGACCTCGGCCCCCGGTGCCTCGGGGGCGGCGACGCCACCGCCGGGCTACGGGGCCGTCGAGGACCCGAAGGGCTTCACGCTCGCCGTCCCCGGCGGCTGGACCCGCACCGAGTCCGGCCAGAGCGTCTTCTACACCGCCGAGGACGGCGCCCGTCTGATCCAGGTGTACGAGGTCGCCGAGGGGGGACTGACCCCGTACGAGTCCCTGCGCGCGACCTCCGAGGACAGCCGCACCAGCAAGCCCGGCTACCGGGAGATCCAGCTGGAGCGGATCTCCGGGGACCCGGACGCTCCGGCCGACGCGGCCGAGCTGGTGTACGTCTACACCCGGGACGACGGCAGCCGCCGCAAGGTGGTCGACCGGGCCTTCACGGCCGGGGACGGCACCCAGTACGCGGTGCTGGTGGCGGGCCCGGAGGACGAGTGGCCGAACCAGCGCGAAGTCCTGAGGGTGGCACTGGAGTTCTTCGAGCCGGGCCCGGCCTGAGCGTCCGCCCCGCCCCGCCCCGCCGGACGCGCGGGGCGGATCCGGACCGGACGCTCAGGTCCCGGTGGCCCGGTGGCCCGGCAGCCCGGCGGGCCAGGGGCCGCCGGTTCCTCGCGGTGGCCCCGGGGGTCAGACCTCCCCGCCGTCCCGCACCCGCGCCGCCAGCGCCGACAGGTCCTCCTCCGCGCGCCGGAGCAGACCGTCGCCGAAGGTGATCCGGGTCGCGCCCAGGCGGCCGAGTTCCGCGAAGGACGGGCCGCCGGGGCGGGCCAGGGCGTTGAGGGGCAGATCGCCGAGGGCGGCGCGGAGCGCCGGGAGGTCCGACGGCGGGGCCAGGATCGGATAGACGCAGTCCGCGCCCGCCGCCGCGTAGCGCAGGGCCCGGTCGATCGCCCCCTCCAGCGGCTCGGGCGCCCGGCGGACGTAGGTGTCGACACGGGCGTTGAGGAAGAGGCCGGGCCCCGCCGCCCGTACCGCCGCGAGCCAGTCGGCGTGCGCCCCGGGGTCCCGGAGGGAGCCGTCCGGACCGGTGTCCTCCAGGTTCATCCCGACGGCGCCCGACTCCCGTACCCGCTCGACGAGTTCGGCGGGGGAGAGCCCGTATCCGCCTTCCAGGTCGGCCGTGACGGGCACCGAGACCGCGCGGACGACCCGGGCCACGGCCGCGAACATCTCCGCCGCCGGGGTCCGCCCGTCCTCGTACCCCAGGGCCGAGGCGATCCCGGCGCTGGGCGTGGCGAGCGCCGGGAACCCGGCCGTCTCGAAGGCGCGGGCGCTGACCGCGTCCCACGGGCCCGGCACCACCAGCGGGCCGGTGGCGGCCCGGTCCCGGTGGAGGGCCCGCAGGTGCCCGGCGTCCGGGGTTCCGGTCACGCCGAGCGCGGCACGTAGTGGCCGGGCACCAGCCGGGTGGTGACGGCGATCCGGTTCCAGGCGTTGATGACGACGATCGCGCCGATGACACGGGCGAGCCCGGTCTCGTCGAAGTGGGCGGCGGCGCGGGCGTAGACGTCGTCGGGGACGGGCCCGTCGGGGAGGGTGGTGACGGCCTCGGTGAGTTCGAGGGCGGCCAGCTCCCGCTCGGTGTAGAAGTGCCGGGACTCCTCCAGCGCGGAGAGCTGCACGATCCGCTGGACGGTCTCGCCGTCGGCGAGGGCGTCCTTGGTGTGCATGTCGATGCAGAAGGCGCAGTGGTTGATCTGCGAGGCGCGGATCTTGATCAGGTGGTAGAGCGTCGGGTCGATGTCCTTCGAGGCGGCCCCCTCCAGACGGAGCATGGCCCGGTAGAACTCGGGGACGCGCTCGGCGAAGGGCAGCCGGGGAGCGTGCTCGTGGGCGTACTCGGCCTTCCCGGGCGTGGCGGTACCGGCGGTCTCGGTGGTGTCCGTGTGTGAGGTCATGCCTTCACGGTACGGGCCGGGTGGCTCAGGGGTATGGTCCATTTCCATGGCGAACGAGTGGGCCACTTTCGGGGCCGACCTCCATCTGGAGCTACGGGGACCACGGCTGCGCGCCGGTCTCATGGACGCCCTGCGGGAGGCGGTCCGGAGCGGGCGGCTGACGGCGGGGACGCGGCTGCCGTCGTCCCGGTCGCTCGCCGCCGATCTGGGGATCGCCCGCAACACGGTGGCCGACGCGTACGCGGAACTCGTCGCCGAGGGCTGGCTGACGGCCCGCCAGGGCTCGGGCACCCGGGTCGCGCGCCGCGCGGACCCCCGTCGTACGGAGACCGCGCGGGCGGCTTCCGTACGGGCGGTCTCCGCGCGGGCGGGGGGCGGAGGACGGGTGGCCGGGGGCCGGGCCGGTGGAGGCGGAGCGGCCGGAGTCCCGGTGGCGGTCCCTCCCGTCCCTCCCCGGACGCCGACGCCCTCGTACGACCTGAAGGCGGGCACGCCCGACCTCGCGTCCTTCCCGCGCGCCGAGTGGCTGAAGGCGTACCGGCGGGCCCTCGCCGACGCCCCGAACGAGGCCCTCGGGTACGGGGACGCGCGCGGCCGTGCCGAACTCCGCACGGTCCTCGCCGAGTACCTGGCGCGCGCCCGGGGCGTGCACGCCCGGCCCGAACGGATCGTGGTCTGCGCGGGGTTCGTGCAGGGGCTGGCACTGCTGGGCCAGGTGCTGCGGAGCCGGGGCGTACGGGACGTGGCGGTCGAGTCGTACGGTCTCGGGCTTCACGCCGGACTGCTCACCGGCGCGGGCCTGGGGACGCCGGTCCTGCCGTTCGACGAGCGCGGCACCCGGGTCGAGGAACTGGCGGACGGGAAGGCGGGGGCGGTCGGGGCGGTGCTCATGACGGCGGCCCACCAGTTCCCGCTGGGCGGCGCGCTGCCGCCGGACCGGCGCACGGCGCTGGTCGGCTGGGCGCGCTCCTCGGGGGCCTTCGTCCTGGAGGACGACTACGACGGGGAGTTCCGGTTCGACCGGCAGCCGGTGGGGGCGCTGCAAGGGCTGGACCCCGAGCGGGTCGTCTACCTGGGCACCGCGAGCAAGTCGCTGGCGCCGGGGCTGCGGCTGGCGTGGATGGTGCTGCCGGAGGAACTGGTGGGCGAGGTGGTGGCGGCGAAGGGGACGGACGGCGGGAGCGCCCCGGAGCAGCTGGCGCTGGCGGAGTTCATCCGCTCGGGGGCGTACGACCGGCACGTCCGCAGGGTCCGGCTGAACTACCGGCGGCGCCGCGACCAGTTGGTGGCGGCGGTGGCCGCGCACTCGCCGGAGACCCGGGTCAGCGGGATCGCGGCCGGACTGCACGCGGTCCTCGCCCTGCCGCCGGGCACGGAGCAGGCGACGCTGCGGGCCGCCGCCTGGCACGGTCTGGCGGTCCAGGGCGTGGACCAGTTCCGCCGCCCCACGGTCGCCCCGGCCCTGGACGGCCTGGTCGTCGGCTACGCGACCCCACCGGACAGCGCGTGGCAGGGCGCCCTGGAAGCCCTGATGAGGGTGCTGCCCTGAGGAACGCCCACGCCGTCCGTGACCCGCGCCGCCCGCCGCCCTTCCCCGGGCATGGGCCCGGGGGCGACGGTCGTGATCTCGTCCGGGCACCCCCAGAGGACCACGCCGGGGCAGCCCGGCGGCTCGACGTACCCGACCTCCACGGGCACGCCCGTCCACCGGCCGCAGACGACGCACACGGCTCCGGTGGACGTGGGAACGGTGCGGGAGGTGAGGGCGTCCCGGATCACGCGGTCACCCCTGCGGCGGCGAAGTGTTCGGCGCGGAAGGGTGCGCCGAAGGCGACGGGTGGGAGGCGGCTCCGCCCGCGCGCCCTGGACGTGGCGCGCGGGCGGGGTGGATTCCACCGATCAGCCGCCTGCGGGGACCGGTCGTCCCGGATCGTCCAGCCACGGTGTCTCTCCCGTGGCGGTCACGGTGAGACCGAACCGTCCGGGGCCGGGGCGGTCGTGCCCCAGCCACCAGGCGTACGCCGCCTCCACCTCGTCCCAGAGCCGGCGGGGTCCGTGCTGCCAGACCGTGAACCGGTCCTCGGACTTCCCGTCGAAGTCCACGGCGGCCCATGACGTGGCGTCGGTGGTGGCGACCCACAGGCGGGTTTCCACGCCGTCCACGCCGGGGTCCTCGTGCCAGGCTTGCCACACGTCCCGGAGCTGGAGCCCGAGGGCGAACCGCGCGTCGAAGTTCTCCCGGGCCACGTCCCACGGGGACAGCGTGGTCACCGACTCGTCGGGCACGTGTTCCTCGCGCACCACGTCCCGGTAGATCCGCAGGCCGGTGCGCTGGCTCCGCATGAGCATGAACGCCGCGTACGGGGAGAACGGCCCCGACGCGCTGCCGTTGTCGTCCACGGTCAGCCGCAGCAGCCCGTAACAGGTCCACGGCGCATCCCACGGGGTGAGGATCACGCCCCCGGGTCTCACCTGCGTGAGCCACGGGCGAGGGACCGTCCGCACGGCGCAGGTGGACACGAGACGGTCGTACGGGGCGCTGCCCGCGTATCCCTCGGCCCCGTCCCCGGCGACGACCGCCACACCGAACCCTTCCCCGCGCAGACGGGCTTGGGCGTCCGCCGCGAGAGTGGCATCGACTTCCACGCTCGTCACGTTCCCCGCACCGGCGAGGCAGGACAGCAGTCCGGCGTTCCACCCGGTGCCCGTGCCGATCTCCAGAACCTTGTGTCCGGGGTGCGCGTCGAGCATCTGGAGCATCCGGAACACGATCTCCGGAGCGCTCGCGGAACTTGACGGCCACCGGTCCCCGTCTCCGGGGTCCTCGCCGTCGTTGACCTGTGTCACGGCGGGTTCGTCGGCGTACGCGGCACGCAGCCAGGCTTCCGGCGAATCCGCCCGGTCGCACGGCTCGTATCCGTCCCCGACCCACAGCCGGTCAGGCAGGAACCTGTGACGTCGGGCAGCCCGTGCGGCTTGGAGGAACTTCGGCTCCAAGTTGCCCAGTTCCGTGCTTACTTCATCGAGCATCGCGCGGAGCGCGGTGTCACTCGAACTGTCGGCCATGGGGTGCCTACTTCTCTTCCTTCTTGTGCTTCGGCGGGTCCTTCGGCGCGGACGTGTCCGGGAACTGGGGCGCGTCCCCAGGGTCCTTCTTGCCGGAGTGCTTTCCGTCGCCACCGCTTCCGCCCGGACCTGTTCCCCAGCCCATGGTGTGTCCCTTCGTCGGTTCTGCTCATCTGAGAACCCGCCCGGCGGTCTCACGTCCCCACGTGGGGACCGCCGGGCGGGCGTGCTGCTCCGGGAATCCGGCGGGTGCCGGTCCCGGAAGACTGAGAGGACGCGCTACGCGGCGAGCAGCGCCCGCGCGAGAAGGCCCTCGTACCGCTCGCGGGCGTTCCCGGTCCGGTCGTCGTCCTGGCGCTCGACGTCGCTCGGTCCGGTCGTCGGCCGGATGTCGGTCGCCGGGTCCTCGACGACGGGTTCGGTCGTGACGGGCATGGTCTCTCCGTTCGCTCAGCGGCTCCGGCCCCTGCTGGGCTCGGGAAGTGGTGCCCGCCCCCGCCGCAGAGCGAGTCACGGCCCCGTGCTGTCCTGGAGAGCGGGGCCTGTGCGGTGGGGGCGGGAGATCAGGGGGTGTCCGCGTACAACGGGGCTGTGAGGGTGCCGACGCGCTGCACTGCCGGGGCCACCGGAGGTTCCCGTATGTCCTCGGAGCGGGCGGTGCTGAACCAGATGCTCAGGACGTAGGTGGCGCCCGTGTCCGGGAACGCGGCACGGAACGGGTGCCGTGTCCCCAGCACTTCGAGAGCGTCCGCCGCAGCACGCTCGGAGTCGGCCCAACTCCGCAGCATCGGAGCGCAGTCGGGGCCGGTCGGGGTGACCGGTCGAAAGGCTCTCGGCGGTCCCCAGCTCACTTGCTTGGGGGCGGGGTCGATGCGGTCCGCGAGTCGGCGTGCCTCACCCCGGAGCCACCGCAGGGCGAACTTCGCGGAGATGCACTCGAAGGCCGCAAGGCGGGTCGCAGCGGTGGCGTGCGTCTCCTTGACGGGCCACTCCGCGTACACCTCGGCGACGTAGGCGGGCAGTATCACCGCCGTCAGCCCCGTCACGGCGCTCCCGCCGCCCGGCGTGCGTACGGAACGGGCGTGATGAGCGTGCGGATCTCCCCCCGCTCCGTGATGTCCGGCTCCCTGAGGGACTGACGGGACGCGGGCCACTCCGCACCGCCACCGGGCGGGCGCAGTATGAAAAGTCCGTGATCCGTTCGGACGATCTTGCCGTACCGGGCACGGCCGTTGCTGATGTCCACGGCGTACCCGTTGAGGGCGGGGGACCACGTGGTGTTGGGCACGGTCAGCCGTCTCCCTTGTGGTGCTCGATTGCGGATGGGAACACGGGGCCAGGAAGCCCCGCCCGATGCTTGCACTAGGCAACCGTCCGACCACGCACAGCGGTACCGTTGGGAAGGGGGCGGGAGTTAAGAGGGTTAAGCGGTCAGAGCACGGGAGTTGGGGCCAGTGACGACACGGCAGCCGAACGTCGGCCTTGAGAGGCTGTACCGCGAGAGCGGGTGGACCCTGCGGCAGTTCGCCCAAGAGGTCAACCGTCTCGGTACCGAGCGCGGAACCCCTCTCAAGTACCAACAGCCCTCAGTTCATCAGTGGTTAAGCGGCCACCTGCCGAAAGAAACTGTTCGGCCGCTAATCCTGGAAGCGCTCGCCCGGAGACTGCTCCGTCCCATCACGCACGCCGATGCAGGATTCCCGGAGCTCCCGGAAGAGCCCAACAGTCGCCCGACTACCGTTGAAGGGCTGGTGGACCTCGGGAGGCAAGACATGGACCCCTCACGCCGTAGCGTCCTCGGCGCGGGACTGTTCTCCGTCGCGCTCACCATTCCCAACTGGCCGGACGTGGTGGGCCGCATGGGGGCTGCACAGGCAGGTACCCGGACCCGCATCGGCATGACTGACGTGCACACGGTAGCGGCCATGACGGAACAACTCTCAGCTATGGATGACCAGTTTGGCGGCCGGACCGCGCGCCCTCTCGCTGCTGCGTTCCTGGTGAATACCGTCGCCCCCTTCCTGCGGACTGACGGGCCCGATGACGTACGGAAAGCCATGATGTCCGCTGCGTCCGATCTTTGTTACCTCACTGGGTACATGGCAGTGGATGAGGGTTTGCACGGGCTCGCGCAGCGCTATTACTTGAAAGCCCTGGAATTTGCGGGAGCATCGGAAGACCACCTGACGTACTGCACCACGCTCCGGGGCATGAGCGTGCAAGCGGTAGATCTGAATCAAGGGCCGATGGCTATGCGGCTCGCGGATGCTGCGGCGGCCTCCTCCCCGCAGGCTGGTCCGCGAATGCGCGCCTTCCTCGCCGGCCAGCAGGCACATGCAGCCGCGCAGATCAGAGACCGTCGGTCCGCGCTCATGTACTTGCAGGAAGCCGAAATTTCCATGGAGAAGGCAGAGTCGCATGGGAAGGTGTTCGGCTCGTATGACCCCGCGTCACTCAATTATCACACCAGTCAAGTGCGGTTCGAAATGGGCGACGTGAACGGCGCCGTTGCCGCTATGCAGGAATCGGACCGGCTTCGGTACAGCATCTATCGGCGTACACGCGTCAAGGAGCGGGCGATCCTTGCCGAGAGACAGCTAGCCATTGGCCATCTAGAAGCCGCATGTAAGACATGGGGGCTGGCGCTGGATGACTACCCGCTAGTTAACTCGGGGCGAATCGATAAGAGAATGACGGACATGTTCCACCTGATCCGCCCGCACATCCGCAACCACTACGCCCAATCTCTTTATGAGCGAGCGCGCGAGACCGTCAGGACCGAACTGGTTCCGACATGATGGAACCCCGTCCCGCCCTGATCTCCAACTCGGAGACCAGGGCGGCGCCGTGCCATGCCGCTGCGCGGCGGGGGATACCGCGGAAGGGCGGCAGGCGCAGCGCAGCGGGTGCGGGACGGTCGGGTGTTCGGTCGGTGAGGTGGACGCCCGCCGAGCACGCCCGCTCGGCGCTGGGGGACGGTGTTCAAGACCGTCACGTGGCGGCACACGAGCGCCTCCGCCGTACACCTTGAGGCTCGGAGCAGCCGAACGGATCGATACACGACGCCGTCCGGCCCGTGGGGGAGCCCGACGAGGCGGATCTGGTGGCCTATCTCGACGCCGGGCACGATCTGATGGACGTCCCGGAGACCGGGTGGGACGTCCTCACCGGCATGGGCCACCGGCACTCGGTGGGGTGCTCCTCCCTGATGAAGGCCCGGTTCGAGGCGCCGATCCCGACCGGGCGCGGGGACCGGCCGCAGGGCAGACGGGACCGGCCGCGCAAGCGCGGTGAGCGGTGAGTGGCGAGCGCTCGTGCGTCACGGCAGCGCCCGGGTGAGCCAGGCCACCTCGCCGTTCTCCTCCGTGGACAGACGGTCCCGTTCGAAGCCGAGCTTCTCCAGGACGCGTAGCGAGGGCGTGTTCCAGGTGCCGACGGTCGACCAGAGCCGCTTCCGGCCGGTCGCCGCGGCGGCGTCGAGCACCGCGGCGGCCGCCTCGGTGGCGTAACCGCGCCCGTGCACGCGCTGGAACAGCTCGTACGCGATCTCGGGCTCGTCCAGTGTGGAACGGCCGACGATCAGCCCGCAGTAGCCGATGAAGTCTCCTTCGGCGCGGCGCTGGATGGGCAGCAGGGCGATCCCCGTGGTGGCCGTCGTGCTCAGCAGTTCCGCGATGGACGTGCGGATGCGCTCGACCTCGGGGGTTCCTCTGCCGCGTTCGGTGAGCAGCGCGCAGAACTCCTCCGCGTCCGCCACGGCCCACGGTCGCAGCGTCAGCCGCTCGGTCTCCAGATGGAACGGCATCGTCCCGTACGTGGTCATGCCTCTACTCTGCCCCGGTCTTCACCGGTCGCAGCGGGCACGAGATGATCGCGGCCGGAACCTCCCGGTCCGTCACCGGACGGAGGTGCGGCGCTGGACGCGGCGGGCCACGGCGAGCACGATCGGTGCCGCGAGCCAGCACAGGTACGCGCCGGGGCCCCTCAGCAGGAACGAGAGGGGGATGGACGCCCCGAACACCGCCGCCAGGCAGACGCTGCGCACCAGGCTCTCGGCGAAGACCTGGGGCGGGGCGTCCGGGCGGTACAGGTGCGCGCGCCGGATCTCCCGGATGATCAGTGCGAACGACGCGGACGCCAGGACCTGCACGAGCGCGTACAGGCTGAACCGAGGCGGGAAGGCGCCGTCCGAGGTGAGCACCCGGGTCGCGAACGGCATCAGGATCTGCATGAACAGCCACGTCAGGGTGAGGCTGGTCAGGCGGCTGTTCAGCGTGCGGACGTACCGGAAGATCTCGTGGTGGGCGCGCCAGTGGGCGGCGATCACCACGAAACTGATCCCGAAGGCCAGGTACTCCTTGCTGTGGTCGGCGACCGAGTCGAGCATGGCGCTGGTGGTGTCGCCGGAGGGGACGGGGAGGTCCAGCGCGAGGAGGGTGAGCGCGATCGCGACCGCCGCGTCGACGAACGCGGTGAGCCGGTCGGCGGCGCGCGCTCCCGCCGTGCTCGTCCCGTCGTCGGGCTCGTGGCCGGTGTGGGTCGTCATGGTGAGGACAGCTCCCTGTGGCTCAGGCGCCGGTTCCCGCCGTCGTCCGGGGGGTGGCCGGCAGGCGCCGGGATCGCACGGCCAGGACGATCATGACTGCCGGGACGAGGATGTCGCTGACGGCGACTCCGCCGGTGTTTCCCGGGGCCCCTCGTGAGAGTCCTGGCCGCTCGGGGTCCGGCAGGCACGGGGTGCGTCGTTGTCCGTGGTGCCGCGCATGATCGGCACGCCGGTTCCTCGTGAAGCGGGGGAGCGGGGGAGCGCCATGCCGATCACGAACCCGCAGGCAGCGGGACATGTGCTCCTGCGGAAACCCCGTTCCCAGGAACAGTCACCCCGTCCGAGCCGGGTCCGACGGGACCGCGCCCCGAAGCGCGCCGCGTCACGTGTGGACGGGGGTCCCGTCCCGGCCGGTCTCCGGGGCCGGTTCCGGGGCCTCGCCGAAGCGGGCCAGGGTCAGGGAGCCCGCCAGGGCGACCGCGAAGCCGAGGAGGGCCGCCCAGGTCCAGCCGTCGCGGGTGCGGTCGCCGAGCCAGGCCACGCCGACCAGCGCGGGGCCGATCGTCTCGCCGATGACCATGCCCGCCGTGGCCGTCGTCACCGCGCCGCGCTGGAGCGCCGAGGTCAGCAGCACGAACGCGGAACCGCCGCCGAGCAGCAGCGCGTACAGGGCAGGGTCGGCCGGGTCGGGGCCGTCGATCAGCCGGACCGCGACCTCCACCACCCCGAAGCCGACGCCCGCCCCCAGACCGAGGACCAGGGCCCGGGGCCGCTGCGGCAGCCGCCCGCCCGCCGCGCCGACCAGCAGCACCCCGAAGGCCGTCGCGAGCAGTCCCCAGCCCAGCGCGTCCGGACCGGCCCGGTGCCCCTCCGGGCCCGAGGCCAGGGCGAGGAGCGCGAGGCCCGCGCAGACCACGGCCACCGCCGTCCACTCCACCCGGCTCAGCCGCACCCGCAGCACCCGTGAGGAGAGGACCGCCGTGACCGCCAGACTCGCCGCGAGCGCCGCCCCGACCACGTAGATGGGGAGCGTCCGCAGCGCCACGATCTGGAGGGCGAACCCCAGGCCGTCCAGGCCGAGCCCGGCGAGGTACCGCCACTGCCGCAGCGCCCGCCACAGCAGGGCGACGTCCACACCGCTCCCGGTTCCCGGCGGTGCGGCGCGGGCCGCCACCGCCTGGAGGACCGAGGCCGCGCCGAAGCAGACGGACGAGGCGAGCGCGCAGATCATCCCGAGGAGCACGGAACGACTCTAGGCGCTGCGGCCGGAAAGCACCGGCCTACACTGTGCGGTCGCGGCAGGCGCGGACGCGGCGGACGCGGAACCGCGCGGTCGCGGCAGGCGTGGACGCGACGGGCGGCCCGCACGGTGTGAGAAGCGCGACCGGGGGCCGCGCGTGAAAAGGGGAGGCGTTCGGACATGCGGAGGCTGAGGTCGAGCACCGTGGTGCTCGGCGGGATGGGCGTGCTCGCGATGACGATCACCGCCTGCGGATCGGAGCCGGACAAGCGGTGCGTGGACCCGCTGTCCCGGGAGGAACTGCCGCGCTACGAGTGCGAGAGCGGCGGTGGTGGCGACGACGATGACAACGGCTCCACCCACCGGGGCTCGTACTACTACGGCGGCTCCGTCCGCGACAGCCGGGTGAGCGGCGGCAGCTTCGACCGGACCGCCGTGGACACCGGCGGCTTCGGCTGCTCCGGTTCCAGCGGCGGCTGAGGGGAGCCGGACCGTGGAACGGCACACCATCGAACCCCGCCCCGACTGGCAGCGGATCGTGGAGGAGCAGGGTCTCGTCTATCCGCTGACCCGCCATCCGGACGGTTCGCTCCGCCCGTACTGGGACGAGAGCGCCTACTACTCCTTCACCCTGTCCGAGGTCGAGGCGCTGGAGGAGGTCGTCGAGGAACTGCACGAGATGTGTCTGACGGCCGCCGCGCACATCGTCGAGCGGAACCGTTTCGCCGAGCTGGGGATGACCGACCCCCGGCTGATCTCCCTGGTCGCCGAGGCCTGGCGGCGACGGGACGAACTCCCCAGTATCTACGGCCGGTTCGACCTCTGCTACGACGGTGGCGGCCCGGCGAAGATGCTGGAGTACAACGCCGACACCCCGACCTCCCTGGTGGAGGCCGCGAGCCCGCAGTGGTTCTGGATGGAGGAACGGTTCCCCGGCGCCGACCAGTGGAACTCCCTCCACGAACGGCTCGTCGACGCCTGGAAGCGCCAGGCGTCCCTGCTGCCGCCGGGACCGGTCCACTTCGCGCACTCGGACGGCGACGAACTGGGCGAGGACCTGATGACGGTCGCCTATCTGCGCGAGACCGCCCAGCAGGCCGGACTCGCCACCGAGGCGCTCTCCGTGGAGCGCATCGGCTGGGACCGGCTCTCCCGCCGGTTCGTGGACGACCGGCTCCGCTTCATCCGCAGCTGCTTCAAGCTCTACCCGTGGGAGTGGCTGACCACCGACCGCTTCGGCGGGCACGTCCTGGACACCCTCGACAACGGCGGCGGCACCGGCACCACCTGCTGGATCGAGCCCGTGTGGAAGATGCTGCTCTCCAACAAGGCGCTCCTGGCGATCCTGTGGGAGCTGTACCCGGGCCACCCCAACCTGCTCCCCGCCCATCTGGACGGCCCCCGCGACCTCGCGCGGACCACCGGCTGGGCCGCGAAACCGCTGCTCGGCCGCGAGGGCGCGGGCGTCACCCTGCACGAGGCCGGTACGGAGCCCTTCGTACGGGACGGGGAACCCCGCTGCTACCAGGGGCTGGCCCCGCTGCCCGACTTCGACGGCAACCGGGTGGTGCTCGGCGCGTGGATCGTCGGCGACGAGGCGGCGGGGCTCGGGATACGGGAGTCGGCTGGCCCCGTCACCGACGAGTACGCCCGCTTCGTCCCGCACGTCATCCTGTAGCGGCGCCACCGCCCGCCGCGCGTGCCCTGTGGGGCCGTACGGCCGCCGCCCAGCCTCGTCACCGGGGGACGGCGTACGGCCCGGCCGCCGCTCGGGGCCGCCGCTCGGGGGTGCCGCCCGCCCCCGCTACTCAGGGACGTAGTCGCGCAGCGGCGCGGGCCGCAGGCCCGCCGCCTCGGCCGCGGCCAGGGCGCGCCGCAGGTCCTGCTCCAGGGTCTCGTTGAAGTGCAGCAGGATGATGTCGCCCGCCTTCAGGGTTGGCGTGGGCGGGGTCCACTGGCCCCAGGTCGTGAGGTCGTACGTCCAGGTCACCAGCGCCTTCGCCCCGCAGGCGCGGGCGGCGGTGCGGGTGGTCGCGTCGTACACCCCGTACGGCGGGCGCACCAGCCGGGGCCCGTCGCCGAACTGGGCGAGGTGCTGGTCGCGCGCCCCGCAGAACTCCGCCTTCTGCCCGGCGGCGTCCAGCGTCGTCAGGTCCGGGTGGCTGACCGTGTGGTTCTCGACCCGGGAGGGCCCGTGGTCGAGCAGGGTGTGGAAGTAGCCGGAGTCGTACGAGTAGGCCCCGGGCAGCAGGAACAGCGAGGCGGGCACCCGGCGGTCGAGCAGCAGCTTCGCCGCGGCGGGGTCGTGGAACCAGCCGTCGTCGATGGTGATGAAGACGACCGGGTCGGTGGTGTCGATGTGCGACACCACCGGGACGGGCGCGGGCCAGGCCGCCGGGGCGGCGTGCACGGGTCCCGCGACCGCGCCGACGAGCGCGAGCGGGACGAGGGCGGCGAGCGCGGCACGCACGGCGTGACGCAGACGGAGTCTCGGCATGGCCGCATCATTGGCCTAGACCAACTGTCGTGTCAATGGCCCGAGTTGGCCAGAAAACTCCGTCGTGGGCCCGCCATCCTCCCCGGAGGGCCGGACCCCGGCCTCCCGCCGCCGTACGACTCCACCGCCGCCCGGCCACGGGCCACACCAGCCCCCGGCCACCGGGCACGCCGGGGCCTGCCCGGCCACCGGGCACGCCCCGGCCACCGGGTGCGCCCGGCCCCCACCGGGCGCACCCGCCCCCGGTCCTCCTCAGCCCTCCGACAGGACCTCCCGCAACTGCTCCAGACCCCAGTCCAGGTCCTCCTTCGAGATGACCAGCGGTGGCGCGATCCGGATGGTCGAACCATGGGTGTCCTTCACCAGGACGCCCCGCTCCATCAGCCGCTCCGAGATCTCCCGGCCCGTGCCCCGCGACGGCGCGATGTCCACCCCGGCCCACAGCCCGCGCCCGCGCACCGCCTCCACCGCCCCGTCGCCCAGGAGCAGCCCCAGCTCCGCGTGCAGATGCTCGCCCAGCTCCGCCGCCCGCTCCTGGTACTCGCCGGTCCGCAGCATCGCGATCACCTCCAGGGCCACCGCGCAGGCCAGCGGGTTCCCGCCGAACGTCGACCCGTGCTCGCCCGGCCGGAACACGTCGAGCACCGACCGGTCCGCGACCACCGCAGACACCGGCACCACACCGCCGCCCAGCGCCTTCCCCAGGATGTACACGTCCGGCACCACCCCCTCGTGCTCGCACGCGAACGTCCGGCCCGTCCGGCCCAGACCCGTCTGGATCTCGTCCGCCATGAACAGCGCGTTCCGCCGGAGCGTCAGCTCCCGCACCCCCGCCAGATAGCCCGCGGGCGGCACCAGCACCCCCGCCTCGCCCTGGATCGGTTCGAGCAGCACCGCCACCGTGTTCTCGGTGACCGCCGCCTCCATCGCCGTCAGGTCCCCGTACGGCACGATCTCGAACCCCGGCGTGTACGGCCCGAAGTGGTCCCGCGCCTCATGGTCCGAGGAGAAGCTGATCACCGTCGTCGTCCGGCCGTGGAAGTTGTTCGCCGCGACCACGATCTTCGCGTGCCCGTCCGGCACGCCCTTCACCTCGTACCCCCACTTCCGGGCGGTCTTCACGGCCGTCTCCACGGCCTCCGCGCCCGTGTTCATCGGCAGCACCGCCTCCTTGCCGCACAGCTCGGCGAGCCCGGCGCAGAAGTCGGCGAAGCGGTCGTGGTGGAAGGCGCGCGAGGTCAGCGTCACCCGGTCCAGCTGGGCCTTCGCCGCGTCGATCAGGCGCCGGTTGCCGTGCCCGAAGTTCAGCGCCGAGTAACCGGCCAGCATGTCGAGGTAGCGGCGCCCCTCGACATCGGTCAGCCAGGCGCCGTCCGCCGTCGCGACGACGACCGGCAGGGGATGGTAGTTGTGAGCGCTGTGCGCCTCCGCGGAAGCGATCGCGTCTTGTGTGCCCGACACGGGATCTCCGTTCGTCCTGCGGCTCGGGGGACGACCCCCGACGAGGGGGTGTGGCCCCTGTTTCTATCGTCGCTCGGATGCCGGACGGGGAAACCTCGCGCGCGGCGCGCCCGCTACGCTGAAAACACGCACGGCGACTGGCGTACGGGGAAGCGACCCCGGGGGAGCCGTGCGCGGCAGACCACACGGGACGCCGCCCGCCTGGGCGTCACGGGACCGATGTCCCGGTGGCGCCGCGCTCCGCACGCCGTCCCCGGGACCCCCGAAGCCCGGAGGACACCACCGTGACCGCTCCGCAGCACCCCGCACTCACCGCCGCCGACCCCGAGCTCGCCGCCCTCGTCGGCGCCGAGGAACGGCTCCAGGCCGAGACCCTCCGTCTCATCCCCAGCGAGAACTACGCCTCCGCCGCCGTCCTCGAAGCCTCCGGCACCGTCCTCCAGAACAAGTACAGCGAGGGCTACCCCGGACGCCGCTACTACGAGGGCCAGCAGAACATCGACCTGATCGAGACCCTCGCCGTCGAACGGGCCAAGGCCCTCTTCGGCGTCGGCCACGCCAACGTCCAGCCCTACTCCGGGTCCCCGGCCAACCTCGCCGTGTACCTGGCGTTCGCCGAGCCCGGCGACACCGTCATGGGCATGGCCCTGCCCATGGGCGGCCACCTCACCCACGGCTGGGGCGTCTCCGCCACCGGCCGCTGGTTCCGGGGCGTCCAGTACGGCGTCCGCCGCGACACCGGGCGCGTCGACCTCGACGAGGTCCGCGACCTCGCCCTGCGCGAACGCCCCAAGGTGATCTTCTGCGGCGGCACCGCGCTGCCCCGCACCGTCGACTTCGCCGCCTTCGGGGAGATCGCCCGCGAGACGGGCGCCGTCCTCGTCGCCGACATCGCGCACATCGCCGGGCTCGTCGCGGGCGGCGCCCACCCCTCTCCCGCCGGACACGTCGACGTGATCTCCACGACCACCCACAAGACCCTGCGCGGCCCGCGCGGCGCCCTCCTCATGTCCCGCGAGGAGCACGCCAGGGCCCTCGACAAGGCGGTCTTCCCCGGTCTCCAGGGCGGCCCGCACAACCAGACCACCGCCGCCATCGCCGTCGCCCTGCGCGAGGCGTCCGGGCCCGGCTTCCGCGACTACGCCCACGCGGTCGTCGCCAACGCCCGCGCCCTCGCCGAAGCGCTCCTGGCCCGGGGCTTCGACCTGGTCTCCGGCGGCACCGACAACCATCTGATCCTGATCGACCTCACCGGCCGGGACGTCCCCGGCAAGACCGCCGCGCGGGCCCTCGACCGGGCCGGGATCGTCGTGAACCACAACACGGTCCCGTACGACTCCCGCACGCCCTTCGACCCCTCCGGCATCCGCATCGGCACCCCGGCGCTCACCTCCCGGGGCCTCGGCACGGAGCACATGGCCGCCGTCGCCGACTGGATCGACCGCGCCGTCAAGGCCGCCGGGACCGGCGACGAGGACACCCTCACCGCCGTCCGCGCCGAGGTCGCCGACCTGATGGCCCTCCACCCGGCACCCGGCCTCCCGGTCTGACCGGCCCGCCACCGACCCGGTCTGACCGGCTCACGACCGACCCGCGCGGCCCGGCTCACGACCGGGCCGCGCGGCCCGACCGCCGCCGCGCCATGCACCCGGTCCCGGCCCGCCCCGGCCCCGCGGGACCGGCGGGCGCGGCGGCTCGGCGGGCGTGGCGCGGAGCCAGTCGGGGATCACTTCCCGCACCTGAGAGAATGGCCCGCATGGCCTCTGACAGTCCTCGTGTGCTCTCCGGAATCCAGCCCACCGCCGGCTCGTTCCACCTCGGCAACTACCTCGGCGCCGTCCGCCAGTGGGTCGACCTCCAGGAGACCCACGACGCGTTCTACATGGTCGTCGACCTGCACGCGATCACCGTCCCGCAGGATCCGGCCGCGCTGCGCGCCAACACCCGGCTCGCCGTCGCCCAGCTGCTCGCCGCCGGTCTCGACCCCGAGCGCTGCACCCTCTTCGTCCAGAGCCACGTCCCCGAGCACGCCCAGCTCGGCTGGGTCATGAACTGCCTCACCGGCTTCGGCGAGGCCTCCCGCATGACCCAGTTCAAGGACAAGTCCGCCAAGCAGGGCGCCGACCGCGCCACCGTCGGCCTCTTCACGTACCCGGTCCTCCAGGTCGCGGACATCCTGCTCTACCAGGCCGACCAGGTCCCGGTCGGCGAGGACCAGCGCCAGCACATCGAGCTGACCCGCGACCTCGCGGAGCGCTTCAACGGACGCTTCGGCGAGACGTTCACGATCCCCGCTCCGTACATCCTCAAGGAGACCGGGAAGATCTACGACCTCCAGGACCCGACGATCAAGATGAGCAAGTCGGCGTCCACGCCGAAGGGCCTCATCAACCTCCTGGACGACCCGAAGACCAGCGCGAAGAAGGTCAAGAGCGCGGTCACCGACACCGAGACGGTGATCCGGTTCGACCCCGAGCACAAGGCCGGCGTCTCCAACCTCCTCACCATCCTGTCCACCCTCACCGGGACGTCCGTCGCCGACCTGGAGAAGAGCTACGAGGGCAAGATGTACGGCGCGCTGAAGACGGATCTCGCCGAGGTCATGGTGGACTTCGTCACGCCGTTCCGGACCCGGACCCAGGAATACCTGGACGACCCCGAGACGCTGGACTCGATCCTGGCCAAGGGCGCCGAGAAGGCCCGCACGGTCGCCGCCGAGACGCTGGCCCAGACGTACGACCGGATCGGTTTCCTGCCCGCCAAGCACTGAGCGGCGCCGGAGACCGAGGCCCCTGGCCGAAAGGGTGGTGCAGGCCGCACACTGGCGCTGCACCACCCGGCACGAGCCGACCGACAACGACCGACACCGGAGGAGAACGACGTGGGGACCGTAACGCTCGGCGTTTCGATCGCGGTCCCGGAGCCCTACGGCAGCCTGCTCCAGGAGCGGCGCGCCGGCTTCGGGGACCCGGCCGCGCACGCCATCCCCACGCACGTCACGCTGGTCCCGCCGACCGAGGTCGCGGAGGAGCGGCTGCCGGAGATCGAGGCGCACCTCGCCGGGGTCGCGGCGGACTGCCGGCCCTTCCCGGTCCGGCTGGAGGGCACCGGCACGTTCCGGCCGCTGTCGCCGGTCGTCTTCGTGAAGCTCCGGGAGGGCGTGCCCCTCTGCGACCGGCTCCAGCTCCGGATCCGCGACGAGGCGGGGCCGCTGGTGCGCGAGCTCCAGTTCCCGTACCACCCGCACGTCACCGTGGCGCACGGCATCCCCGAGGAGGGGATGGACCGGGCGTTCGCGGAGCTCGCCGGCTTCGAGGCGGCCTGGACCTGCCGTTCCTTCGCACTGTACGAGCAGGGGCCGGACGGGGTGTGGCGGAAGCTGTACGACTACGAGTTCGGCAGCGGTCGCCCGATCTCCGCCGTCCCGGCCCAGGGCGGCAGCCCCGTCGACAGCCCGTCCGCGACCCCGAGGACCTGACCCGGCGGACGGCCCCGGGCCGCCGTACGGCCGGTCTCAGACCGGCAGGCGCCGGAAGAGCGGCCGGGGCACGTGCCGGACCGCCGCCATCACCATCCGCAGGACCCCCGGCACCCACACCGTCTCCGAGCGCCGCCGCAGCCCCAGCTCGATCGCGGTCGCGACCGCCTCCGGAGTGGTGGCGAACGGCTCCTCGGCCCGCCCCGCCGTCATCCTCGAACGCACGAACCCGGGCCGTACGACCATCACGCGCACCCCCGTGCCGTACAGCGCGTCCCCGAGGCCCTGCGCGAAGGCGTCCAGGCCCGCCTTCGACGAGCCGTAGATGAAGTCCGCGCGGCGCGCCCGCTCGCCCGCCACCGAGGACAGCACCACCAGCGAACCGTGCCCCTGCGCCTGGAGCGCGCCCGCGCACACCAGACCCGCCGAGACGGCGCCCGTGTAGTTGGTCAGGGCGACCCGGACCGCCGCGACCGGATCGGACTCGTCCCGCGCCTGGTCGCCGAGGACCCCGAAGGCGAGCAGCACCATGTCGATGTCGCCCTCCGTGAAGATCTTGCCGAGCCGCTCCTCGTGCGACTCGGGGTCGAGCGCGTCGAAGGGCACGGTCCGCACGTCCGCGCCGAGCGCCCGCAGCGACTCCGCGGCGGCGGCCAGCGCGGGGGAGGGCCGCCCGGCCAGCCAGACGGTACGGGTACGGCGGGCGATCAGCCTGCGGGCGGTCGCGAGACCGATCTCGGACGTGCCGCCGAGGACGAGCAGGGACTGCGGGGCACCGAAGGCGTCCTTCACGGGAACTCCTGGGGGTCTGGTGGTCGCGCCGCCCCGGAGGACGGGGCGACGGCCTCGGAGAGCGAGGCGACAGCCATGGGAGTGACCGTATAGCCGGGTCTGTCGGTTATGCCGGTATTGATGGGCGGTTCGTCGAAATGGGTGATGAGAGGAGAGTCGGCTGAGCACACCGGCCGTCACCCGGGCCCGGCCCCGGCCCCGGCCTCAGCCCGGGACGGGGACGGGGACGGGACGGGCGGCGCCGCGCGGGACGCGCCGTGACGGAAGCCGTACGGGATGCCGCCGTACGGGATGCCGCTGTTCGGGATGTCGCTCGTGGGCGGGCGCGCCCCGGCGGGAGATCCTGGAGCGGCCCCGCCAGGAGTGGGCGCGGACCGGCGGGAGAGGGATGAGGACATGGACTGGCTGACCAAACTCCCCGTCGTCGGGCCGTGGGTCGCCCGCTTCCTGCGGACCCACGCCTGGCGCTCGTACGAGACGCTCGACGGGGCACACTGGAGCAGGCTCGCCGCGGCGATCACCTTCCTCTCGTTCCTGGCCCTGTTCCCGCTGATCACGGTCGCCGCCGCGATCGGCGCCGCGCTCCTGTCGAAGGACCGGCTCGACCGGATCGAACAGAAGCTCATGGACCAGGTCCCCGGCATCTCCGACCAGCTCGACATCGGCGGCCTGGTCGACAACGCGGGCACCGTCGGACTCGTCGCGGGCGCGGTCCTGCTGGTCACCGGCATCAGCTGGATCGGCTCCATGCGGGAGTGCCTGCGCGCGGTGTGGAGCCTCGACGCCGTCGAGGGCAACCCCTTCCTGCTGAAGGCCAAGGACGGGCTGATCCTCATCGGACTCGGCGGGGTCGCCCTCGCCTCGCTCGCCGCGTCCTGGCTGGGCTCCACCGCCGTCGGCTGGACCGCCGACCGGATCGGGATCTCCGGCGGGGGCGCGGGCGGGATCGCCCTCCAGGCGGCGGCGGTACTGGTCGGGGTCGTCGCCGACTTCCTGATCCTGCTGTACGTGCTGACCCTGCTGCCCGGGGTGCAGCCGCCCCGCCGCGCCCTGGTGCAGGCGGCGCTGATGGGGGCGGTCGGGTTCGAACTGCTGAAACTGCTGCTCGGCGGCTATATGAAGGGCGTCGCGGCGAAGTCGATGTACGGGGCGTTCGGCGTGCCGGTCGCCCTGCTGATCTGGATCAACCTCACCGCGAAGCTCCTGCTGTTCTGCGCGGCCTGGACGGCTACGGATTCACGTCGTCCCGCTGCGCCCGGCGACGCCGCCCCGCCGCCCCGGCCAGCGGCCAGCGCCGGTTGACGAGGAAGACACCCCCGGCGAGGAGGACGAGGACACCGCCCGCGACACCGAGCGCGATCCCCATGCCGCCGGAGTGCTCCGCCGCCGCCGCGTGGACGGTGCCCTCGGGCGCGTTCTTGCCGGGGGCGGGCGCGGCGGGCTCGTCGGGGGCGGTGGTCCCGGTACGGGCGGACCTCGGCGGCACCAGTTCGCCTACCGGGGTCACCTTCCCGGAGGCGGCGAAGCCCCAGTCGAGGAGCCGGGCGGCCTCCCGGTAGACCGCGTGCTGCTCCTTGGAGGAGGGGTTCATCACGGTGACGAGCAGGACCCGGCCGTTGCGCTCGGCGACACCGGTGAAGGTGGCGCCCGCGTGGGTGGTGTTGCCGTTCTTGACCCCGGCGATGCCCTGGTAGGGGGCGACGCTCAGATCGCCGGTGAGCAGCCGGTTGGTGTTCTGGATCTCGAAGGTCTCGCGCTTCTTGCCCGGCTTCTGCTCGCCGGGGAAGGCGGCCCGGGGAGTGGCGGCGTACTCGCGGAAGTCCGCCTTCTGCATCCCGTTGCGGGCGATGAGTGTCAGGTCGTACGCGGAGGAGACCTGGCCCGGGGCGTCGTAGCCGTCCGGGGAGACCACGTGCGTGTCGAGCGCCTGGAGCTCGGCCGCGTGGTCGTTCATCTCCTTCACGGTCTGCCGCACACCGCCGTTCATGCCGGTGAGGACGCGGACGGCGTCGTTGCCGGAGCGCAGGAAGACACCGAGCCACAGGTCGTGGACGCTGTAGGTCTGCTTCTCCTTGATGCCGACCAGGCTGGAGCCCGCACCCATGCCGGCCAGGTCCTCGGTGGTGACCAGGTGCTTCTGCGTCTTGGGGAACTTGGGCAGGACGGTGTCCGCGAAGAGCATCTTCAGGGTGGACGCGGGGGCGAGCGGCCAGTGCGCGTTGTGCGAGGCGAGGATGTCGCCGTTCTCCGCGTCGGCGACGACCCATGAGCGCCCGGACAGCTCCTTGGGCAGCACGGGCGCGCCGGGGCCCAGCCGCACCTGCGTCCCGGGGACGCCGAGCAGGGCGCCGCCGAGCGAGGACATCGCGGCGGGGGGCCTGGGCTGCTTGTCCTTGGCGTCCTTCGGCTCCGCGTGCGCGGGCACGGCGGTGACGAGGGAGAGGAGCAGAGCGGCGGCGACCGCCCGAGCGGTCTTCTTCGATGCGGACACGGTCGTGAACGTACAGGTACGCGAGAACGATCCGAACCCCGGCTGGCGGTTCGCCCGCCCCCGTCCACCCGGACGCGGCCCGCCGAAGGCCCCCGGCGATACGGGCACCATCAAGCTCAGCCGCCGCGTCTCCTGGTTCTCGCTCGCGTTCGGCGTGTGGAGCTGGTTCATCTGGATCACTTTCTCCATGTAGCTAACGGGTAGAGCTTCGATGACAGAAAAGAGCAGGTGAAAGACCTTGACCCCCTTCCTTTCCCCCGTGGGAGCCGAGCACCTGGACACAGTGCGGGTGGCCGTCTATGCCCGGCAGTCCAAGGCACGTCCCGACTCGTCCGAGGCATCGCCGGAGGCGCAGGTGGCGGCTGGCGATGCGCTGGCCGCAGCCAGGGGGTGGGAGGTTGTTCACACGTTCAAAGACGTCGGTCGGTCCGGTTGGGATCCACATGCCGTGCGCCCGGCTTTCGAAGACCTCATGTCCGCCGTCCGCGCGGGCGAGGTGGACGTGGTGGTGGTCAACGAGCTGTCCCGGCTGACTCGCAAGGGCGCGCACGACGCCCTGGAGATCGACAGCGAGTTCAAGAAGTACGGGGTCCGATTCGTCTCCGTCCTCGAACCCTTCCTCGACACCTCGAATGCGATCGGCGTCGCGATCTTCGCGCTCATCGCAGCCCTCGCGAAACAGGACAGCGACATCAAGGCGGAGCGCCTGCGCGGGGCCAAGGACGAGATCGGGGCGGTCGGTGGCCGGCATTCCAGCTCGGCCCCCTACGGCATGCGGGCCGTGCGCGAGAAGATCGGCGAGCTCGTCGTCTCCGTTCTCGAACCGGACGAGGACAACCCGGATCACGTGGCGATCGTCGAGCGCATGGTGGAGATGTCGTTCGCCGGAATCGCCGACAACAGGATCGCGACGACGCTGGATTCAGAAGGCGTACCGGCGCCGGGCGAGGCCGGGCGACGCGCCACGGAGAGGCGCATGAAGTCGATCAAGAAGCGACGTGTGTCGGGGGAGGACAGCCCCATCCGGTGGCGAGCGCAGACGGTGCGCTGGATCCTCTCCCACCCGGCCGTCGGAGGCTTCGCCAGTGAACGCGTCAAGCGGGGCAAGGCGCACGTGAACGTGATCGCCCGGAACGAGGCCGGGGTACCCCTGACGCCTCACCGGGGAGTGGTCGCGGGGATCAGATGGCTGGAGCTCCAGGAGAAGCGGAGCAAGCGCAACAAGACCAACAGGCAGCCCGACGGAGAGGCCACGCCCACTCTTCTGAGCGGGTGGCGCTTCGCGACATGTGCGATCTGCTCCGGTTCTCTGGGGCAGAGCAAGAACAACGGCGGACAGGACTACTACATGTGTGCCAACCCCAAGGGGCACGGCGGACTCAGCGTCAAGCGCGACGACGCCGACGACTACGTGGCCCGGTGTGTCTGGGCGCGGCTCGACGGTGCGGACATGGACGACGAAGAGGACAGGGAGTGGGTAGCGGAGGCGGCACTCCGCTTCGCGCTGCGGCGCGACCTGTCCGGCGTGCAGGAGGAGAAGCGTGAGACGACAGCTCATCTTGAGCACGTTCGGAACTCCATTGCCGAACTTCAGGCAGACCGTAAGGCGGGGCTCTACAGAGGGCGCGATGAACTGGCCATGTGGCGCGCGACGATGACGCAGTACCGGACCTTCGAGGATCAGTGCACATCCGAGCTGGACGAGCTGAACGAGAAGACCACCGCGGCGATTCAGGTTCCGTCGGAATGGTCCGAGCCGGGCGACGATCCCTTGGGTCCCGGTTCTCCCTGGGCGGTATGGGACGTCTTCAAGCGCCGCGAGTTCCTCGACCTCTTCCTCGTCGGCGTCTCCGTCGGCCCCGGCAGGAACCCTGAGACCCGGAAGTACATCGCTGTCGAGGATCGGGTGACGCTCCACTGGAGGAGCCTTGCCGCGAATGAGGACATCGAGGACGGCGAAGAAGCGCCGGCCGCGCTCTGACTCCTCCGCGTGAGCCCCGGTGGTTCGCCCACTCCGCCTTCATGCTCATGCGGGGACAGCGGACGAACCCACGGTACGGGCCACGCCGCCTCTGGAACGAAGGGAAGCCGCGTACGTGTGGTGGGCAATGCGTGGCCGTCCCCGCCCCGAGCGGTTAGGGCCGACGCCGACCGCCACGGGTGGGACCGCGCGGCTGGACAACCCCGATCAGCCCGTTCCCCTGGCCGGCTGATCTGCAGGACCGCCCCGTCTGCGAGCCGCCTGCCCAGTACCCGGCCGGGGCTCTACTTCTCGGCTGCCCGGACACCCCGGAAGCCGATCACACCGACGGCCGTCCCCAGGACAAAGGACGTGACAGCGAGCGCGAGATGGACCCACAGGTAGGCGGTCGGGTCACCCGCGTCGTCGAAGGCAAGCCCGCTGGCGTCCTTGAACAGGTTCTTCGCGAAGGTCACCCAGATCACCCAGGACCAGACGCCGAACGCGAGCAGGAACCAGGAGACGCGGCGGCTGAGCTTCATGGGGAGTCCTTCGGGGTGGGCGAGACGTTCCCCGCCAGTATCGAACCGTTGCCTCCAGGCCCCGCAGGTGGGGCTCTGTACGCTAGTGGTCAGTAGCGTATGGATCACTTTCGTCAAGAACCTCTGGAGTGACGGGAGCGGTCTCGCCTTCGACGAAGCGGGCGATCCGACCGCCTACTTCTGGGTTCATCTGCTGCTCGCCGTCACGTCCTTTGTCCTGGGGACGGTGATCGGGGTGCTCGGGTTGCGTGGGGTGCGCGCCGCGCGCCGCGAGAACGGCTGAAGACACCGCGTGAGCGGTGAGAAGAGGGGTTACGGGGCGTGGTCGTCTTCCTGCTGGTCCTGATCGTGGTGGTCGCGCTGCTCGTGGCGGTCCACCGGTACGTGTGGCAGCGCCTGGTGCGCGACGTCACGAAGCCCGGCGGGCTGCCGCGCCGCCTGGGCACCGCCGCCGTCGTGGTGCTCCCGCTGCTCTTCGTCGCGGCCATGGCGAGCTCCCGGCTCGGGGCGCCGTTCCCGCTCCAGCAGGCCGTCGCCTGGCCGGGCTACCTGTGGCCCGCGCTGCTCCTGTACGTGACGCTCGCCCTGCTCGTCGGCGAGGCCGTCCGCCCCGCCCTGCGCGGCTGGCTGACCCGCCGGGCCGCCCGGACGGCGGGACCGTCCCCGGCACCCGTACCGGAGCCCCTGCCGGAGCCCGTCCCCGCGTCCGTACCGGGGGCCGCGTCCGCGCCGGAGCCGCCGTCCGCCGCTTCCGCCGCACCGGAGGGGTCCGCCCCCGCCGGGGAGGAGGCGCCGGTCGCACCCGCCGAGGTGTCCCGGCGGCTCTTCGTCTCCCGGGTCGTCGGCGGGACCGCCGCCGCCGTCGCGGCCGGGACCGTGGGGTACGGCACGTACGGCGTGCTGCGCGGCCCCCGGATCAAGCGGGTCACCGTCCCGCTCGCCAAGGTGCCGCGCGCCGCCCACGGCTACCGGATCGCCGTCGTCTCCGACGTCCACCTCGGGCCGATCCTGGGCCGCGCCCACACCCAGCGCATCGTGGACGCCGTCAACTCCGCCCAGCCCGATCTGATCGCCGTCGTCGGCGACCTCGTCGACGGCACGGTCGCGGACCTGGGGTCCGCCGCCGAGCCGCTCGCCCGGCTCCGCGCCCGCCACGGCTCCTTCTTCGTCACCGGCAACCACGAGTACTTCTCCGGCGCCGACGCCTGGGTGGACCACGTCCGCGAGCTGGGCCTGCGCCCGCTGCGCAACGAACGGCTGGAGATCCCGGCCGGGTTCGACCTGGCGGGCGTCGACGACATCGCCGGGGAGAGCCAGGGGCAGGGCCCGGACTTCGCGAAGGCGCTCGGCGACCGCGACCGGGCCCGCGCCGCCGTGCTCCTGGCGCACCAGCCGGTCGTCGTCCACGACGCCGTGCGCCACGGGGTGGACCTCCAGCTCTCCGGCCACACCCACGGCGGCCAGCTCTGGCCCGGCAACTTCGTCGCCGAACTGGCCAATCCGACGGTGGCGGGGCTCGAACGCTACGGCGACACGCAGCTGTACGTGTCCCGGGGCGCCGGTGCCTGGGGGCCGCCGGTCCGGGTCGGCGCGCCCTCGGACATCACGATCGTCCAACTCGCCTCGAAGCAGGCCTAATCGGGGCAGGGTCACTCCCTGCGCAGAGACCGATACGTGCTGCTCATCGACTTAAATTCGCATTTCCCGGACATATACCTGTGGTGTGAATGTTCTCACTTTGAGATGTGAAAACGGTGTGATGGGATGACTGCATCGCGACGTTCTGGGGGCCGTCGCAGCTGGGGTGGACGAATAAAGGAAGCACGGCAATGCGGTCGACGGTCCGTCTGCGGATCCTCATCACTTGTGGAGTACTGGTGGCCGCCGGAGTGGGGGGCTGGCAACTCCTGCCCTCCGACGGCGGCAGCACCGAACCGATCAGCGTCGGCACGACCGACGAGGTCACTTCACTGGACCCGGCCGGCGCGTACGACGCCGGTTCCTGGGCCATGTACAGCAACGTTTTCCAGTCTCTGATGACGTTCAAGCCGGGTTTCACCACACCGGTCCCGGACGCGGCGGAGAACTGCAAGTTCGTGGGCACCAAGCTCACGACGTACCAGTGCACGCTCCGTGACGATCTCTCGTTCTCCAGTGGACGCAAGATCACCGCCGAGGACGTCAAGTACTCCTTCGAGCGGATGCTGCGGATCAAGACGGACGTCGGTCCGCAGCCCCTCTTCCCGACGCTGAAGACGGTCACGACCGAGGGCCGTACCGTCACCTTCCACCTGAGCGGCCGGGACGCCACCTTCCCGCTGAAGGTGGCGACGGGCGCCGGTTCGATCGTCGACAAGGACAAGTACCCGGCGAACAAGCTGCGTACGGACACCTCGGTCGACGGCTCGGGCCCGTACGTCCTCAAGGAGTACAAGGAGGGCGAGTCCGCGCTCCTGGAGCCCAACCCGAAGTACAAGGGCGCCGTCACCAAGACCGGCGGCCCGGTGCTGGTGAAGTACTACGTCCAGTCCGAGGGCCTCGCCGACGCCTGGAAGGCGAAGGACGTCCAGGTCACGCACCGGCAGCTCCCGCCGGACTTCCTGTCCTCGCTCGACACCCAGGACGGCACCCGCGTCACCGAGGCGGAGAGCGCGGAGATCCGCAACATCAACTTCAACGTCGAGCCCGGCAGGCCGATGGCCGACAAGGCCGTACGGCAGGCCGTCGCCGCGGTCCTGGACCGCCCGGCGATCACCACGGGCGCGTACAAGGGCACGGTGGAGCCGCTGTACTCGCTCATCCCGCAGGGCTTCGTCGGACACAGCACCGCGTTCTACGACGTCTACCCGGCGCCGAGCGCCAGGACGGCGAAGAAGATCCTGAAGAACGCCGGGATCCAGACCCCGGTGAAGTTCACCTTCGGCTTCCGCAAGGACGCCACCTACGCCGCCGAGACCGCTGAGATCAAGCGGCAGCTGGAGGAGACCGGTCTCTTCGAGGTGAAGACCGTCGAGGCGAAGTGGACCGACTTCCAGAAGGCGTACGCGAACGGCGCCTACGATGTCTACACCGTCGGCTGGCTCCCCGACTTCCCGGACTCCGACAGCTTCACCGCGCCGCTCGTCGGCACCGAGAACACCCTGCACAACGGGTTCTCCAGCAAGCGCATCGACAGCCTGATCTCCTCGACGCAGCAGTACAGCGACCGCGCGCGGGCGACCGCCGACTTCAAGGCGATCCAGAGCGAGGTCGCGTCCGATGTGCCGCTGGTGCCGCTGTGGCAGAAGAAGGACTACGTCCTCTCCACGGACTCGGTCGCCGGTTCGCAGTACCTGACCGACGGCACCGGCATCTGGCGCCTCTGGGAACTCAGCTGGATCTAGCGGATCCCGGCCGTCCCCTCCGGATCCCGCCGGTCGTGCGGGATCCGTGGGACGACCCCGCCGCACGGACGGGCGGCCCGGTCACCTCGTGTGCCGGGCCGCCCGTCCGTGCGTGACGCCCCGGGTGTCCGATGGCCCGGGGCGCTCGTGACGTCCCGGGCCGTTCACGCGCCCGGGGCGCTCGTGGTGCCGCTCAGGCGGTTCCCTCGGAGGCGCCGGTCTCCTCGAAGGGGCCGCCGGGGACCATGCTGCCGAAGAGGCCGCCGATCAGTTCCTCGATGTCGAGCGCGGTCGCTCCGGCGGGGGCGACGGGCGTGATGCCGGTGCTCGTCCTGAGGCTGAGCCCGAACTTCTTGACCTTCGCGTTCTCCGTGAGCGCGGCAAGGTCGACGTACACCTCGGTCAGGGCGCCGTTCTTGAGCGTGAAGTCGGCCTTCGCCTTGACGTCGGGGACGTCCTTGAGATCCTTCTCGGTGGGCAGCTCCATGGGCAGGTCCTTGGCCAGCGGGCGGATCCCGGCGAGGAGTTCCTTCAGCAGGGTGCGGGCGCTGGCGGTGGCGGTGATGCGCTCGGCGCCGTCCTCGCCCTGGGCGGTGGTGAACTCGACCTCACGGGCGATGACCTCGCGCACGGAGTCCAGAAGCTTCTTCTGCGTACCGGCGTCCAGGGTCGGTGCGGCCGACGGTGCGGCCGACGGCGCCGCGCCGGGCTCCTGGGCGAACTTCCGCCCCGCCTTCTCCAGTTCGTCGGTACGGAACTTCACCCACTGGCCTTCGATGACCTTCTTCAGGCCCGCGGCCTCCGGGGGCAGCTCGTCGGCGGGCGGCAGGGGAGTGCCCATGACCTGGCTGAGGGCCTTGACGTCGGAGCGGAGGTAGGTGAAGTCGCCGACGGCACGGTACTCGAAGAGGTCGCCCGAGGGGGTGCTGACCTTCATGGAGCTGCCGGTGAGGTCCTTCTGGCCGGACTCGGTGATCGGCTTCTTCGACTCGACGGTGACGCTGATCTTCGCGCCGCTCAGCAGCTTCGCGACCTCGTCGGGGATCTCCTCGCCGGGCTCGGGCTTCGTGCCCGCGTCGAGCTGCTTGAGCGTCGCGACGTCGGCGTCCAGGTCCAGCTCGAAGGAGAGGGACTTCTCCTTGCCCAGCTTCTCGAACGCCTGGTCGAGCTTCTGCCCGGCGGACACCTGCTCGACCGTGCCGCAGGCGGCGGTACCCGCCAGGACCGCGCCGACGACTGCGGTGGCGGTGAGGGTCTTGCGTATGGCGGTGATGATGAACTCCTCGTGGACACGGCCACGGTGTGCGCGCGGCCGGTGCTGACAGTCGGTCACAACGACGCGGACGGTGGTCCGTCCGGTACGGCTCCGGCGGCCCGAGCGGACACGCCGTGCCCGCGTCCCTGACGCGGAGGGGCCGGCGGGCCCGGTCACGGCCTCGGGGGCGGGTCGCCGGAAGCCCCGGCGAGGTGAGCTCGGTCGGGGCGGCGGGGCCGCCCCTGCCCGAACTCTTTCATGGAGGGCAGTGTCGGGGCACCGTGAATATTCGGCAACGAATCGCCCCGGATCTTGCCGGGCCCGGCTTCCGGCCCGGCCCGCCACGGGCGCGGGCGCGGGCGCGGGGAGCGCCCGCCCCGGTTCCCGTGAACGGCTCCGGGACGGCTACGGAGCCTTCGGGCGGTCCCGCTCGGCGGCGGGCTTTCCCGAGGCCGCCATTCCGGCGGCCGTGGGCATGAAGTCGGAGAGCAGTTCGTGGGTCTCCTTGACCAGCGGGCGCAGCACCCGGAAGCGGGAGAGCGAGATCGCGCGGGCGGTGACCGGAGCGAGCCGCTCCACCAGACGGCGGCTGTTGGCGGCGCCCTCGGACCGGTCGTACACCCAGAAGAGCACCAGGCCCATCTGCTGGAGCCAGAGCAACCGGGGGAGGGCTTCGGCGAGTTCCGGGTCCACCTTCACGGAGGCGCCGGAGATGACCCGCCGGTGCACCTCGATCGCCGCCTCGCGGGGCCCCTCGGACTCCGGGGAGAAGGGGCTGAGCGGGCTGTCCGGGTCGGCGGCGTTCTTGAAGAACTGGGAGGCGAACTCGTGGTACGGCCCGGCGATGTCGAGCCAGCCGAGGTAGACGCCCCGGATGCGGGCCGTGAGGTCCTTCTCGCCGCCCGCCAGGAGCGGTTCGACGGCCGCCTGGTGCTCCTGGGCGATCAGGTCGTAGAACCCCTGGACGAGGTGTTCCTTGGAGGAGAAGTAGTAGTAGGCGTTCCCCACGGAGACTCCGGCCTCCTGCGCGATGGCCCGCATCGTCGTCTTGTCGTACCCGCGTTCCTTGAACAGCCGGAGCGCGGTCTCCAGGATGAGCGTCCGGGTCTGCTCGCTCTTGGGGGCCTTCTTGTCTTCCTTCTCGTCCTTCACGTGACCGAGCCTAGCCGGGTGGCCCGGTCGCTCCGCAGTGCCCGTCGTCACAGGGGCCGTCGGTCCCGGCGGGCCCGTCCCCGGGGCCCTTCAGGGCCTCCCGCCACTTCGCCGCCGCGAGCACGGTCAGCCGGGCGAAGGGCTGTCCGGCGGGGGTGGCGAGCCAGTGGGCCCTGGGCCGGTGGTCGGCGAGCGCCCAGAGGCAGACGATCCAGGCGGCGGTCCCCCGGTAGACCTGGCCCCGGTCCGCGACCACGGTGATCTCCCGCAGGGTGGTGGCGTGGTCGAGGTCGGGGAAGCGGAGCCGGGCCTCCCGGGAGCCCGCCGGGACGAGGACGAGCGGGACGAGCTGCCGCTGTCCCAGCAGCCAGTGCCTGAGGTGGACGCAGAGCGGGCAGTCGGCGTCGTACAGGACCGTCAGCCGTCCCACGGGGGTGGACACGGCGGCTCAGCCCTGGGGCGCGGGCGGCGTCCACGGCCCGGTCTTCGGGGTGGTGGTCCAGCCCTGCGGGCCGACCGGCGGCACCTGCTCGCGCTCCATGACGCCCCGGCGGCGGATCTTGTTGAGCACGTACACGTTCCCGAGGTGCATGACGCCGAGGACGAGCAGGACGACCCCGAGCTTCACGGAGAGCGCCTCGAAGAGCGCGCGGGCGTCGGAGACGGCGTCGTCCTGGCTCAGATAGAGGGCGACGAAGCCGAAGTTGACGAGGTAGAAGCCCACCACGAGGAGATGGTTGACGGCTTCGGCGAGCTTCTCGTTCCCGTGCAGGACGTCCTCCAGGAAGATCCTTCCGTTACGGCTGAGGGTGCGCGCGACCCAGATGGTCAGGGCCACGGCGATCAGCAGGTAGACGATGTACGCGACGACAGTGAGGTCCATGCCCCACCCTCCCTTGAACGCGTTCAAAAGCTGGCGGTCCTGACGGTAGACCTCTCTTTGAACATGTTCAAGTCGTGTCGGGGAGAGAGTGGGCCCTGCTCATCCGCCGCTCGGGGTCGGGAGTGTGACGCGCCCTCACGGCGTGGCCGGACAGGGCCGCGCCGCCGTCCTCCCGCCGTGCGCCGGGTCATCGGCCGTCGGCATGGACAGCGCTGGCCACGGCCGGACACCGGGCCGTCCGCTGTGATCCGGGGGGCTTCTGTGACACCCCCGTCGACGCCCCGCACACCACGCCGGGGACCATCCGCGAACTCCTCGACCGCTCGCCGCCGAACGGGCCGTCGTCGTCGGCCCCTCGTCCGGCGGCCGGGCCGGGTCGCCCCGGAGTCCGCCGCCCGCCACCCCGGCCGGGTCTCCGCCCTCGCCCTCCCCGCCCTTGAGGGGGTCAGGCCCTCAGGCGCCGGGGGCCTCTCCGTCGGGCTCCGGGCCTCACGACTTCCTGGGGCTCTCCCTCGGGCCCCACAAGCCCCACAAGCCCCATCGGCCTCACGGCTCCCCGGAGAGCCTCCCGGCCCTCATAAGCCCCACGGGCTCCCGGAGAGGTTCCCGGCCCTCCATGCAAGCCTCACGGGCGCCCCGGAGAGGCTCCCCGGCCCTCACGCAAGCCCCACGGCTCCCCGGAGAGGCTCCGGCCGTCCCTCAGCCCTCCTCCTCCGCCACCCCCACGAACAGCGCCACGTCCCGGAGCGCCTCCGAGAGGAGCAGTGGGGGTACGTCCGCCACCGCCGCCTCCGTCCAGGCGGTCCGCGCGCCCGCCGGGCCCGTCCCCCGGTCGAACCGCACCGGGCCCGTCACGCACAGCCGGGGCGTCACGTCCGCGTCCGGCCCCTCGTCGACCAGCTCGACCGGGAGCCCGGCCCGCCACCGCGTCGCCCCGGCCACCGGCACCTCGCCCGGCACCGGCAGCTCCCGCGTCATCCGCGCCGACCAGCCGTCCCTGAAGTACCCCAGATGGTTCCCCGACCAGCCGCGCTCCGTCATCAGGGCCCGCGCCCGCCCGTACCGCAGCACCCGCCCCGCGAACCGCCCCGACACCCCGTCGGCCGCCTCCTCGGGCGAGGGCGCGAACACCTCGCGGAAGACCTGCTGGAACGGCCGGGAGCCGTCGCCCCCGGGCAGCGCGGCCCGCCACTCGGCCACCTCCTCGCCCCCGGCCCGCACCGGATGCCAGAGCCGCAGCCGCGCCCCGGGCCCCACCGGGCACGCCGTCCCGTCCGCCCCCGCGAGCGCCCAGCCGCCACCGGTCCGCTCCGGTATCCCGGCCGTCCACCGCGCCCCGCCGTCCTCCGTGACCTCCCACAGCAGGACGCGGGCCACCGCCCCGGTCACCGGATGGTCCACGCAGTACCGGTGCCAGTCGTCCACCGGCCAGGTCGTCCCCGCGGTCAACTGCTCCTCGAGGCGCGCCCGTTCCGATGCCAGGAGACCCTTCAGGCGCTTCAGCTCCGCCCGCAGCTCCGCCAGCTCCCCGGCACGGGTCTCCCGGACCTCCTTCGGCGCCGACCGCAGCGGACGCCCTTCCGGGTCCAGGAAGGACAGCAGGGCCGCGCCCGGCTCCCGTACCGCCAGTTCCGCGGTGAACGCGCCGAGCCGCACCTCCCTGATCCCGCGCCCGTCGAGCCCCAGGGTCGCCACCCCGCGCTCCCTGAGCATCGACGGCGTCACCCCCGAGCGGGCCGCGACCGCCTCCAGGGCCTTGGTGATCCCCCTGGCCACGGTCCGGTTGCGGACCTTCCCCGGCAGCCTCCCCAGCCACTGCGCGGCCTCCTCGCCCCGGCCGTCCCCGCACTCCCCGAGCACCGCGACGGCGGCCGTGGCCAGCGACTGGCTCCGGCACACCCCGCCCGAGCCCCCCAGCCCGGTGCCCGCGTGCAGCGCCACCGCCCCCACCAGCGGCACCACCCACCGCGCGGGCAGGTCGAGCGACGCCCACAGCACACCGCGCAGCAGCGTGGTGTTGCCCTCCGAGGCCAGTGTCGGCACGGCCGTGCCCCACGGGTTCGGATCGGCCACCCGGTGCTCGGATTGCGCCACGACCCCCTCCAGGAGGAGCCGTACGGCCTCCGGGCCCGCTCCGGCCCCGGCCAGCAGCTCCGCCGCGCGCCGCCGCCAGGACCGGGTGGCCCGTCCCTTCCCCACCTCGGCGCAGTGCCCCAGGAACTCCACCACGCCCGGCCCGGTGAGCAGCGGCCCGTGGGCGGCGCGCATCGCGGGGCCGAAGTCGTCGTTCCCGTCGAGGAGATGGGCGGGCAGCAGCCCCGGTTCGACCCGGACCGGGCTCACCAGGAGGGCGTCCATCCGGTCCCGCAGCGCGGCGAACCGGTCGTTCCTGAACACCCGGAGCCGTTCGGCGGCCGCGCGCAGCACCCGTATCCGGGGCCGGTCGTACCCTCCGCTCCGCTCGGCCGCCGCGAGCGCCACCGGCACCAGGGCCAGGAACGACCGCTCCAGCTCGTGAGGGGCGACCTGGGCCGCCCTCCCCAGCAGACGCCCGAGCAGCAGCTCGGCCTCGGCGGCCGACCAGCCGAGGTCCTGCCGGGCGAGCGCGGCGAGCGCGGGACCCGCCAGGTCCTCGTCCGTCCTGCGGCACACCCGCAGATGCAGGGCGAGCGCGCACTCGCGCCGTCCCGCCGCGTCCAGGGAGTCCAGGAACTCCCGCAGGGCCCCGGCCCCGCCCTCGGCCCGCTCCCGCCCGACCGCCCTGTCGAGCCCGCTCTCCGGGCCCGTGATCCCCACCATGTGCCCGACCGTAGAGGGCACCACTGACAAGGCCCCGGGGCTCGCGCCGCCCCACCGTACGAAAAGCGGACACAACGGTGCACGGCGTACGATCGGCGCATGGAGCCGACGGAAGCGACCGGGCCCTCGGGCGGGCGGCGCGACTGGACCGACGGGTACGTGGACCGCTGGCGGGGGGTCCTGCCGGACCTGGACCCCGTCGTCGAGGGGGCCGTCACCCGGATGAAGAAGCTCTCCGTCCATCTGCGCCGGGTCAGGGAACAGGCACTGGTCGACTTCGGTCTGGAGCGGTACGAGTTCGACACCCTGCACCGGATCGCGGGGCACGGCGGCAGCGCCGCCCCCTCCGAGCTGGCCGACGACCTCGATCTGGCCCCCGCCTCCGTCGCCGCCCGCCTCGACGCCCTGGAGGAGCGCGGTCTCGTCCGCCGGGTCCGCGCCGCCGCCGAGCGGCGCCGGGTCGTCGTCGAGCTGACCGAGGCCGGGCGGGAGACCTGGCGCGGTGCGACCGGTGTCCTCGGCCAGGAGGAGGCCCGGCTGCTCGGGGTCCTCGCCCCCGGCGACCGCGCCCTCCTCAACGACCTGCTCCGGCGCGTCATGATCGGGGCGGAGTCCCCGGAAGCCCCCAGCTGACCCCTACCCTGCCCCTACGGGCCCGGGAACGCTCCCTACGGGATCAGATGCTCAGGGACCGGGCGTAGTTGAGCTGGCCCATCACCCAGGGGAAGGTGTCCGGGCCGCGCGCCGGGATCATCGTCGAGTGGTGGCGCCCGCCGCTGGTCACGGTGATCTGGACGAAGCCGGTCGTGTGCTTCTCCTTCATCAGCAGGAAGAGCAGACCGAGCAGGCAGAAGACGAAGAAGACGACCGCGAGGACGACCGCCACCGTCGGCATCTTCTCCTCGGTCCGCGACATGTCCATGGCGTTCCACACCGCGCCCTTGAGGGGCATCGGCCCGGCGGGCGTGATGATCTGGTCGCCGACGACGGTGATGTCGCCCAGGCTCAGCAGCGGCGCCCCGCCCATCGGGTACGGCACGGGCACCGGCACCCCGCCGTGCGCGTTCGGCGGGTACGGGGGCGTCTGAGGGTGTCCCTGGCCCGGCGTTCCCGCCTGCTGGCCCGGACCCCACTCGTAGCCCTCCGGCTTGTAAGGGTTCGGCTCGTTCATCTGTCCCCGTCCTCCGCGCGGTCCCGTACGGAGAGCCCGTACGGGACCGTAGGGGAGCCCGTACGGAAAAAGCCCGCTCCCGCACGCCGCAGCGTACAGAAGCGGGCCGTCCGGCCGAAGTCCCGGTCAGAAGCGACGCGTGATCAGCGCGCGCTTCACTTCCTGGATGGCCTTGGTGACCTCGATGCCACGGGGGCAGGCGTCCGTGCAGTTGAACGTGGTGCGGCAGCGCCACACGCCGTCCTTGTCGTTCAGGATCTCCAGGCGCTGCTCACCGGCCTCGTCGCGCGAGTCGAAGATGAACCGGTGCGCGTTCACGATCGCGGCGGGGCCGAAGTACTGCCCGTCGTTCCAGAAGACCGGGCAGGACGAGGTGCACGCGGCGCACAGGATGCACTTGGTGGTGTCGTCGAAGCGCTCGCGGTCCTCGGCGGTCTGCAGGCGCTCACGCGTCGGCTCGTTGCCCGTGGTGACCAGGAACGGCATGACGTCCCGGTACGCCTGGAAGAACGGCTCCATGTCCACGACCAGGTCCTTGAGGACCGTCAGGCCCTTGATGGCCTCGACCGTGATGGGCTTCTCGGGGTTGATGTCCTTGATCAGCGTCTTGCAGGCGAGCCTGTTCTTGCCGTTGATCCGCATCGCGTCCGAGCCGCAGATGCCGTGCGCGCACGAGCGGCGGAAGGTCAGCGTGCCGTCGACGTCCCACTTGATCTTGTGGAGGGCGTCGAGGACCCGCTCCTTGGGGTCGATGTCGATCTGGAAGTCCTCCCAGACCGACGCGTCCGACACCTCGGGGTTGAAGCGGCGGATCCGCATGGTGACCGTGATGTACGGGGAGGCGGCGGACTCCGCCTCGACCTTGTCCAGTACGGGGGTAGCCATCAGTACTTACGCTCCATCGGCTGGTAGCGGGTCTGGACGACCGGCTTGTAGTCGAGACGGACGGTCTCGGAGCCGTCCTCGCCGACCTCGCGGTACGCCATGGTGTGGCGCATGAAGTTGACGTCGTCGCGGTTCGGGTAGTCCTCGCGGTAGTGACCGCCGCGGGACTCCTTGCGCGCCAGGGCCGAGACGGCCATGACCTCGGCCAGTTCGAGCAGGTTGCCCAGCTCGATGGCCTCCAGGAGGTCCGTGTTGAAGCGCTTGCCCTTGTCCTGGATCGAGACGTTCTCGTAGCGCTCGCGCAGTTCGGCGATCTTGTCGACGGCCGTCTTGATGGTCTGCTCCGTGCGGAACACCATCACGTTGGCGTCCATCGTCTCCTGGAGCTCGCGGCGCAGGTCGGCGACCCGCTCGCTGCCCGTGGAGTCGCGCAGCTTCGCGATCTGCGCGACGACGAGGGACTCCGGGTTCTCCGGCAGCTCGACGAAGTCGGTCCTGGTGGAGTACTCGGCGGCGGCGATGCCGGAGCGCTTGCCGAAGACGTTGATGTCGAGCAGCGAGTTCGTGCCGAGGCGGTTGGCGCCGTGCACGGAGACGCAGGCGACCTCGCCGGCCGCGTACAGGCCCGGGACGACCGTGGTGTTGTCCGAGAGGACCTCGCCCTGGACGTTGGTCGGGATGCCGCCCATGGCGTAGTGCGCGGTGGGCTGGATCGGGATCGGGTCCGTGTACGGCTCGATGCCGAGGTACGTACGGGCGAACTCGGTGATGTCCGGGAGCTTGGCGTCGAGCTGCTCCGGCGGGAGGTGCGTCAGGTCCAGGTAGACGTGGTCGCCCTCGGGACCGCAGCCGCGGCCCTCGCGGATCTCCGTGTAGATGGAGCGGGAGACGACGTCACGGGAGGCGAGGTCCTTCATGACCGGCGCGTACTTCTCCATGAAGCGCTCGCCGTCCTTGTTGCGGAGGATGCCGCCCTCACCGCGGGCGCCCTCCGTCAGCAGGATGCCCATGCGCCAGATGCCCGTCGGGTGGAACTGGAAGAACTCCATGTCCTCCAGGGGCAGCCCGCGGCGGTAGCAGGCGGCCTGGCCGTCACCGGTCAGGGTGTGGGCGTTGGAGGTCACCTTGAAGAACTTGCCGGTGCCGCCGGAGGCGTAGATGACCGCCTTGGCCTGGAAGATGTGCAGCTCGCCGGTGGCCAGCTCGTAGGCCACGACGCCCGCGGAGTGCTTGACCCCGTCGACCTCGGTGATCAGCTGGTCCAGGACGTAGAACTCGTTGAAGAACTCCACGCCCTCCTTGACGCAGTTCTGGTACAGCGTCTGGAGGATCATGTGGCCGGTGCGGTCCGCGGCGTAGCAGGACCGGCGGACCGGGGCCTCGCCGTGGTTGCGGGAGTGGCCGCCGAAGCGGCGCTGGTCGATGGTGCCGTTCGGGGTGCGGTTGAACGGCAGGCCCATCTTCTCCAGGTCGAGGACGGCGTCGATGGCCTCCTTCGCCAGGATCTCGGCGGCGTCCTGGTCGACCAGGTAGTCACCGCCCTTGACCGTGTCGAAGGTGTGCCACTCCCAGTTGTCCTCCTCCACGTTCGCCAGCGCGGCGGCCATGCCGCCCTGCGCGGCGCCCGTGTGGGAGCGGGTGGGGTAGAGCTTGGTCAGCACGGCGGTGCGGCTGCGCTTCGTCGACTCGATGGCGGCGCGCATACCCGCGCCACCGGCGCCGACGATGACGGTGTCGTACTTGTGGATCTTCATGGCGTGGTTACCTCAGCCCCGTGCCTAGCGGATGTTCGGGTCGAAGGTGAAGATCACCAGCGTGCCCAGAAGGATGGTGAACACCGTGGCGGTGTACAGCAGGCCCTTGAGCCACAGGCGCGTGTTGGCCCGCTCCGCGTAGTCGTTGATGACGGTGCGGAGGCCGTTGGCGCCGTGCAGCATGGCGAGCCAGAGCATCAGCAGGTCCCAGACCTGCCAGAACGGGGACGCCCAGCGGCCGGCCACGAAGGCGAAGCCGATCTTGGAGACGCCGCCGTCCAGGAAGAGCTGGATCAGCAGGTGGCCGAGGACCAGGACGACGAGGACGACGCCCGAGAGGCGCATGAAGAGCCACGCGACCATCTCGAAGTTGCCGCGGGTCGCGCGAGGGGTCTTGCCGGTGCGCTTGCGGGGGGCCTCGATGTACGGCGCGGGGTTGTCCACGTCGTAGTGGGGACCGCCCTCGACGGGCCCGATCGCGGCTGAGGTGGTGTCAGCGGACATGTCTGGCGTCAGCTCCCGAACAGTTCACGTACGGCGTGGCCGAGGACGGGGTACAGGGAGCCCGCCATCAGCACGACCCAGATGCCCACGACGGTCCAGAGCATCTGCTTCTGGTAGCGCGGGCCCTTGGACCAGAAGTCCACGGCGATGACACGGAGACCGTTCAGCGCGTGGAAGAGGATGGCTGCGACGAGACCGTACTCGAGAAGAGCGACGATCGGCGTCTTGTAGGTCGCGACGACCTCGTCGTACGCCTCGGGGGAGACGCGGACGAGAGCGGTGTCCAGCACGTGTACGAACAGGAAGAAGAAGATGAGGACGCCGGTGACTCGATGAGCCACCCAGGACCACATTCCTTCCCGGCCGCGGTACAGCGTTCCAGCCGGCACGGAAAAACCCTCCGGGAGCGGGGATCGGGGCCGGCCGGCTTCTCTGTCGGTCTGGCCCGGCCGGGTACGGTCCACCGGCCCCGGTCATCGTAGCGACGACTTGTCGGTTCGCTCGCGCGGGGTCCGTATGTGTGATCAAACAGGCACGGACGGACTACCGCGGGGGCCCGAATCACCGCTTTGCGGAGGGATTCACCGTACGGAGTGCCGGTAGCCGGACTCCTCGGCGAGACGGAAGGCCAGCCGGGCGCGGGCGAGCCCGCGCAGTTCGTCGGCCGCGACGACCCGCTCCTCCTCCGGTTCGTTGCCGAGACGTGACCGGATGCCCGCGAGGACCCGGTCGAGACGCTCCCCGGGACCCACCCCGGCGAGGCTGATCACGAACGCGTGTCCGAACCTGCTCTCGTACGCGGCGTGGGCGGCCCGCAGCGCGGTCCGGGCCGCGAGCGGGGCGTCCGGGCGCGGCGGGACCGGGGACTCGGCGGCCAGGGCCTCGTCCAGATCCGCCCGGGACAGGTCGTACCCGGCCTCCTCGGCGGCGGCGAGCAGGGCGTCCCGGGTGTGGTACGGGCGGTGCGCGCTCACCCGTTCGGCCCAGCGGAGGCTGTGGCAGCAGGAGAGGAGCAGGGCGACCGCCTCGACGGCGGGGGCGGAGTTGAAACGGGCCAGGCCGTACGGGGAGGATCCGCCGTACTGGGCGGGCAGGGCGAGGAGGTCAGGTGTGTCCGTGGAGCCCGTGTTCCGGCAGGGGGCATGGGTGTCGCTGGTCAGCGTGGGCTCCGGTAATCCGGGACGGGTGGGGTGGACGTGACTCAACGTTATCGACGGGACGGGGGAGGTGTCCGACGAATGCGCGAATTTCACTCGGAAGGGAGAGTTTCGGGACAGGCGATGGACGTTCGGATTCCGGTCCGTCCCCCGATTGGCCCGACCGCCCCCCGTACGGGAGGATTCCGATGATGCGGTACTTCATACGAGGGCCCCACCGGGGCTCCGCGTTCCTGGCGGCCACGGTGACGCTGGTCACCGTGACGGCCTGCTCGAACGGCTCCCCGTCCGGGACCCCGTCCACCCCCGCCGCGGCCGCTTCCTCCGGCTCAGGACCCGGCGCCACCGCACCCACCGGTGCGAGCCCCGCGCCGACCCCCACCCCGACCCGGACCCACCCGCTCTCCGTCGCCCCCCGCACCGTGCCCGCCGTCCGCGCGCACGAGCCCGCCAGGGGACCCGGCTGGCGGCCCGCCCCCACCACCGGGGTCGTCCTCGCCGCGGACGCCGGGGGCCTGGCCGACGAGGGGAAGCTGATCGCCGGGGAACTCGGCATCCCCTACCGGGGCGCAGTCGCCCCCGGACCGGGGGACGTGGAGCTGGCCCTCGGAGCGGGCGGCGCCCCCGAGTCGTACACCCTCACCGTCCGCGACGGCCGGGTCCGGATCAGCGGGCCCGACGAGGCGGGCGTCTTCTACGGCACCCGCACCCTCAAGCAGTCCGTCCGCGCCACCGGCGCCGTGCCCGAGGGCACCGTCACCGACCGGCCCGCGAAACCACAGCGCGGACTCAACCTCGACACCGCCCGCAAGCACTTCACGGCGGGCTGGATCGAGGACCGCATCCGGGAGATGGGCGACCTCAAGCTCAACCAGCTCGGACTGCACTTCTCCGACGACCAGGGCTTCCGCATCGAGTCGGACAGCCACCCCGAGATCGTCTCCGCCCAGCACCTGACCAAGGCCGAGGTCCGCCGCATCCTGGCCCTCGCCGCCGAGCGGCACGTCACCGTCGTCCCCGAGATCGACTCCCCGGGACACCTCGGCGCCGTCATCGACGCCCACCCCGGACTCCAGCTCCGCTCCGCGACCGGCCGCGCCCCGCGCGGGGCCGTGGACATCTCGGACCCGGAGGCGGCGCGGATCGTCGACGACCTGCTGCGCGAGTACACCCGGCTGTTCCCCGGGGCGTACTGGCACCTCGGCGCCGACGAGTACGTCGCCCTCATGGCGAAGGACCCCGAGGCCAGCTATCCGCAGCTGGCCCGCGCGGCCCGCGCCCGGTACGGGCCGGACGCCCGCGTGCAGGACCTGGCCACCGGCTGGCTCAACGACCGGGCCGCCGTGGTCCGCCCCACCGGCAAGACCCTCAAGGCGTGGAACGACGGCTTCTTCGCGGGCGGGGTCACCAGCGCCGCCCCTGACATCGAGGCCGAGTACTGGACGGGCAAGGAGTACGGGGCCCGGAGCCCCGTCGCCTATCTGAGCGCGGGCCGGAAGGTCGTCAACCTCAACGACGAGTACCTCTACTACGTCCTCGGCCAGCCCAACGACTTCACCTACCCCACCGGCCGCCGCATCTACGAGCAGTGGACCCCGCTCGTGGTCCGGGGCACCTCGCCCGTCCCCGCCTCCTACGACCCCCAGATCCTCGGCGCCCGCTTCGCCGTCTGGTGCGACCTGTCCGGCGCCCAGACCCCGGCGCAGGTCGCGGACGGCATCCGGCTGCCCCTGGCGGCGCTCGCGCAGAAGGTCTGGGACCCGGCGCGGCCGGACATGACCTGGGACCAGTTCCGGGCCCTCGCGGCGAAGGTACGGGGCTGACCTGCGGGTTCTTCGCGCACGCGGTGGTATTTTCCTCCGGCGGCGGCCAGGTGGCCGCTCCGGCACCCGGGGGAGGGCGCCGCTTCGTTCCAGGGGAAACAGTTCTCGTGCTCCGCAATCCCACCGGCCTCTCGCACGCCGTGGTGGCGCTGCTCGGCGCCACGGTCGTCATCGACCTCTTCAGCGTGTTCGCCACCTCCGAACTGCACGCGGCGGTCACCGGCCGCCCCGCGGGGGACGTGTCCCCGCTGCTGTTCGCGCAGGGGATCGTCGCCGTCGCGGCGCTGCTCCAGATCCTGGCGCTCGTCGCGACCGCGACCCTCTTCATCATCTGGTTCCACCGGCTGCGCCAGAACGCGGGCGTGTGGGCCGGGGACCTCCAGGGCCGGAGCGCGGGCTGGGCGATCGGCGCCTGGTTCATCCCGATCGCCAACCTGTGGATGCCGCGCGGGATCGCCGCGGACATCTGGCGGTCGAGCCGCGCCGAACCCTTCGGCGCCGACCGGCCGCGCGAACTGCTGCTGCTCAACGGCTGGTGGACGGTCTTCGTGCTCGACGCGATCGTCGCCCGGGGGGCGAGCAGGGCCTATGAGAAGGCGGACGAGTTCGAGGAGTACGCGTCCGCCGCGAAGTGGCTCTACCTCTCCGACGCCCTGAACATCGTCGCCGCCGTCCTCACGATCTTCTTCGTGCGCCGTCTGACCTCTATGCAGCACGCCAAGGCCACTGGCATGATTCCGGCCGCAGACTGACGCAAAAGCGCCCCCCCGGCGCAGGCGCGGAAGTGCTGCGTCCGTAACGGCTGGCGAGGAGGCGTCCATGACGTCGGTGGTGTCCGTGGCAGGCCGGAGCCTGCGGGAGCTGATCGACCGGGCCGACGAGCGGGCGCTCGCCGCGGCCGGTCTCGCCTGCCTCGACCGCTGTCTGCCCCTGCTCGCCGCCGACGGGGGCGAGGCCCTGCGCCCGGTGTGGGCGGCCGTCGCCCGGGGTGACGGCCGGGCCTGGGGCGAGGCCGTCGCCGGAGCCAGGACCGCGCTGGCTCCCGGCAACGGCCTCTCCGACCGTGACTCCGGCGCTGGTTCTGGCCCCGGTGCCGGCTCCGGTCCGGTTTCCGCGTCGGCGGATGCCGAGGCCGTGTACGGGATGCTGGCCGCCGCCCCCGGGAACTGGACGGCCGACGCCCTGCGCGGCTGGGCCGACGGGTGTTCCGCCACCGCCCTCGCCCTGCACGGGCGGTACGACGCGGGGGCCGTGCCCGAGGGGCTCGTCGAGCGCTGCCGGGCCGGGGACGCGGCCGGTGCGGGCCCGCTGCTCGCGGGCGAACTCCGCCGTCAGCAGGCCGTCCTCGAAGCCACCGCCCACGGCCCCACCGGACTGCGCCGGGCCCGGGAGCTCTCGGTCGAGGGCGGCCGGGTGCTGCGCGCGGTGGTCTCCCGCCGGGCCCGCACCGCCTGAGGGGCCCGGCTGCCCTAAAGCGTGTTGCAGCCTTCTGCAACACGCTTTAGGACTCGTCCGGTGCCTCGGCCGTCGCCGAGGCGATCGTCGCGGAGATCTCCCGCTCCGCCGTGGCCTTGTCTAGGCCGAGCCCGGTCAGGACGCCCGTGCCGTCCTCGTGCTCCAGGAGCGCGAGCAGGATGTGCTCGGTGCCGACGTGGTGGTGGCCGAGGCGCAGGGCCTCGCGGAAGGTCAGTTCGAGGACCTTCTTCGCCGCCGCGTCGTACGGGACGAGCGAGGGCGCGTCGGCGACGGCCGCGGGCAGGATCGCCGTGACGGCCGTACGGATCTGCTCCGGAGTCACCCCCCGGGAGCCGATCCAGAGCGCGGCGAGCCCCTCGGGCTCGGCCAGCAGTCCGAGGGCCAGATGGGCGGGGAGGATCTCGTCGTTCCCGGCGGCGGTGGCCTCGTTCTGGGAGGCCATCACCACGTTCCGGGCCCGGGGCGTGAAGCGGCCGAAGCCCGCGTTGGGGTCCAGCTTCTCCGCGTCGGGGTCCTTGGGGACGAACCGCTTCTGGGCGGCCTGCCGGGTGACGCCCATGCTGCGGCCGATGTCGGTCCAGGAGGCACCGGAGCGCCTGGCCTGGTCCACGAAGTGGCCGATGAGGTGATCGGCGACATCGCCGAGGTGGTCCGCCGCGATGACGGCACCGGAGAGCTGATCCAGCGCGTCGGGATGGACCTTCTTGATCGCTTCGATGAGCTCGTCGAGACGGACGGGGACGTTCGGGGCGACTGGATTCGTCATGAGCGCAACCCTAGGTTGACACCTGAGGGGGTGTCAACCTTCGGTTGACACCGAAGGGGTGTGCCGCGCCCGGCGGCGGGAAGGGCCTGAAAGGGGAGGGGAAAAGGGAGACGACCGGGGCCGCCACCCCCCACAGGAGAGGCCCCGGTCGTCAGCCACGGAGTCGCGGTGCGGCTCCGTACTCCTTTCAGCGCCGGGGTCGCGGTTTCTGTCACACCGCACTTCCCGGGGCAAAGGTTGCAAGTTGAACAAAGAGCCCGGAGCGCGTGGACGCGGCGCCGCGCCACGACGTAGCGTGCAGGTGCGCGAGGCGGAGTGGCGGCGGTGACCGGCCGCGACGACGTGACGACGCGACCGACGGAACAGGGTTTGGGGAGTGCTGGGGGACGACGCGGAGCTGACGGCCGCGGTGCTCGCTGCGCGGGACGGGGACGAGAACGCCTTCCGTACCGTGTACCGCGCCGTGCATCCACGGTTGCTCGGCTACATACGCACGCTCGTCGGTGACGCCGACGCCGAGGACGTCGCCTCGGAGTCCTGGCTCCAGATCGCCCGCGACCTCGACCGCTTCGACGGCGATGCCGACCGCTTCCGGGGCTGGGCGGCCCGTATCGCCCGCAACCGGGCCCTCGACCACATCCGGATGCGCGGAAGGCGCCCCGCCGCCGGTGCCGACGAGGCCGAACTCACCGAGAAGCCCGCCGCGTCCGACACCGCGGGCGAAGCCCTGGAGGCGCTGGCCACCGGCCACACCATGCATCTGATCGCCCAGCTTCCGCAGGACCAGGCCGAGGCCGTCGTCCTGCGCGTCGTGGTCGGCCTCGACGCCAAGACCGCCGCCGACACCCTGGGCAAACGCCCCGGCGCCGTGCGCACCGCCGCCCACCGAGGCCTCAAGAGGCTCGCCGAACTCCTCGGGGCCGACCCGGAGGCGATCGGGTCCGGCGGCGCCGCCGGACCCGTCGTCCCGCTGGACGGCGTCCCTCCGCAGCGCGGCCGTGTGCCGGGGGCCGTGGCCCCCGGCGGTGTGACGCAATCGCGTCCGCGTACGCAGAAGGACATGTGATGGCCGACGAGCGGTATCAGTGGCTCGACCAGGAGGCCGCGGAGCGGCTGCTCGGCGGTGCGCCCGTCGGCGCACCCGACGGCCCCGCCCGTGTCCGGGCCGCCCGCCTCGCCGACGCTCTCGACACCGTCCGCACCCCCGCCCTCTCCCCGGTCACCGACGTCGAACTCCCCGGCGAGGCGGCCGCGTTGGCCGCCTTCCGGGAAGCCTCCGCCGGGCGCGCCGCGATGGCGGCCCGAGCGCCGGGCGCGGACCCGGAGGCCACCGCCGACCTCGGCCGGGTGCGCCTCGCGCCCGTCGTCGCCCCGGTGCGCCGCTGGGGCCGGTCCGTGCGGTACGGGCTCGCCGCCGCTGCCGCCGCCGTCGCGGTCGGCGGGGTCGCCGTCGCCGCCGGATCGGGGATGCTGCCGCTGCGGGGCCCGTCGCCCGCCAGTTCGGTCACGGCGGGCGAGAGCGTCGACCCGCTCCTCTCCGAGCATCCCTCCCCGCGCCGGGACCCCGGGGTGCCTTCGGCGCGGCCGGGCGGCGACGGCCGCTCGCCCGGCGCGTCCCCCTCCACCGGCCCGCGCGCCTCCGCCCCGGGCGACCGGGCCGGGCGAGGAGCCACGGAACCGGGCGGCGGCGAGGAACCCGGCGGTACGGGCCCGGGGAAGGTCCGGGACGGGACGGCCGCCCGCGAGAAGGCGGCCAAGGCCTGCCGGGCGTACCGCGCGGGGAAGCTCGACGCCCCGGGCCGGAAACGGCTCCTCGGCGCGCTGAGCGGCGGCGAGACCCTCGGCCGTTACTGCGACCGGGTCCTCGGCGCCGCTCCCGACGAGCACGGGGAGGACGGCGACGAGGACGACGAACGGCCCCGGAACGGCGCCCCCGGAAAGGGCGACGGCGGGGGCGACGACGGGCATGACGACGGGCATGACGACGGGAACCCGGGCAAGGGCAAGGGCCAGGGGAAGAGCGACGGCACCGCCAGGAGCAAGGGCGACCGAGGGAACGGCGGCGGCCCGGACCGCACCGGCACCGGGCACGACCACGACCACCGGTCCGGCTACGGCTCCGGAGACGACAGGGTGAAGAGCGGCGCGAACGGCACCGGGCGGGGTGACGCGGAGCCCCTGGAGCGGGGCGCGGCGGAAGACACCGCGCGGGGCAGCGCACGGACCCCCGTGCGGGGCGAGCCGGAGGGCAGCGCGGAAGACACCGCGAATGCCGCCTCCGCCGCTGCCGGGCGGGTCGCCGGGCGCGTGGAGAACGCCTCCGCCGGGCGCGTCGCCGGGCAGCGTGTCCGCGCTCCGTTCCCGTCCGGGCCGTGGGCCGTTCCCTCCGGCCCGGGGGCCCCGGCCGCCCCGGCCCCGTGCCCCGAGGTTCCGGCCCCCGGCACCGAGGCCGTCGCGCTCCTCCGGACGCCGGTGTAACACTTTCGGGCCCGCCGACGCAGTACGTAATGCCGACTGGTCATCGGCCGCGCGGCGAGCCGGGGTTCCCCCCGTACCTACGGCTCCGCGCAACGGCGCGGGTGGGTCACGTTCCCCCGGTCCCACCCGCGCCCCTTCCCCCTTCCGGTGGGAGCGCCCCGCCGACACCCCCCCGAAGGCCCCGTACGCACGGCCCGGGAGTCCCCGCCGGGGCCCTTGCCGAAGGTCACAGCGTGGTGTTCCCCCGTGCCGGAACTCCCGCCGCTACAGTCCGACCCGAGAGCCCGTACCGCTGGGTAACAAGCTGTCGGGCGAGGACGAGCTGTCGGGAGGCACACCAATGGCGCGCGAGTCGGAGTCGGGACTGCCCATCGAGCCGGTGTACGGGCCGGACGCGCTGGCCGGGTGGGATCCGGCGGAGAAGCTGGGCGAGCCCGGCGCGTACCCCTACACCCGGGGGGTGTACCCGTCGATGTACACCGGCCGCCCCTGGACGATGCGGCAGTACGCCGGGTTCGGCACCGCCGTGGAGTCCAACGCGCGGTACAAGCAGCTGATCGCCAACGGCACGACGGGCCTCTCCGTGGCCTTCGACCTGCCGACCCAGATGGGACACGACTCGGACGCCCCGATCGCCTCGGGCGAGGTCGGCAAGGTCGGCGTCGCCGTCGACTCGATCGAGGACATGCGGGTGCTGTTCGACGGCATCCCGCTGGACGAGGTGTCCACGTCGATGACGATCAACGCCCCCGCCGCCCTCCTGCTGCTGCTCTACCAGCTCGTCGGCGAGGAGCAGGGCGTCCCGGCCGAGAAGCTGACCGGCACCATCCAGAACGACGTGCTCAAGGAGTACATCGCCCGGGGCACGTACATCTTCCCGCCGAAGCCCTCCCTGCGGCTGATCGCGGACATCTTCCAGTACTGCCGGGCCGAGATCCCCCGGTGGAACACCATCTCGATCTCCGGCTACCACATGGCGGAGGCGGGCGCCTCGCCCGCGCAGGAGATCGCCTTCACCCTCGCCGACGGCATCGAGTACGTCCGGACGGCGGTGGCCGCCGGGATGGACGTGGACGACTTCGCACCCCGGCTCTCCTTCTTCTTCGTGGCCCGGACGACGATCCTGGAGGAGGTCGCCAAGTTCCGCGCGGCCCGCCGGATCTGGGCGCGGGTGATGCGGGAGGAGTTCGGCGCCCGCGACCCCAGGTCGCTGATGCTCCGCTTCCACACCCAGACCGCCGGGGTGCAGCTCACCGCCCAGCAGCCCGAGGTCAATCTGGTGCGCGTCGCGGTGCAGGGGCTCGCCGCCGTCCTCGGCGGCACCCAGTCCCTCCACACCAACTCCTTCGACGAGGCCATCGCGCTGCCGACGGACAAGTCCGCCCGTCTCGCCCTGCGCACCCAGCAGGTCCTCGCGTACGAGACCGACGTGACCGCCACGGTCGACCCCTTCGCGGGCTCCTACGTCGTCGAGAGCATGACCGACGACGTCGAGGCGGCGGCCCTGGCGCTGATGGCCCGGGTCGAGGCCATGGGCGGCGCGGTCAGCGCCATCGAACGCGGCTTCCAGAAGGGCGAGATCGAGCGCTCGGCGTACCGGATCGCCCAGGAGACCGACAGCGGCGAGCGGGTCGTCGTCGGCGTCAACCGCTTCGCCGTCGACGTGGAGGAGCCCTACGAGCCGCTGCGGGTCGACCCGGCGATCGAGGCGCGGCAGGCCGAGCGGCTCGCGGCGCTGCGGGCCGGGCGGGACCAGGAGGCGGTGGACGCCGCGCTCGGGGAGCTGAAGCGGGCGGCGGCGGGCACGGAGAACGTCCTGTACCCGATGAAGGACGCGCTCAGGGCCCGTGCCACGGTCGGCGAGGTCTGCGGCGCGCTCCGGGAGGTCTGGGGCACGTACGTCCCCCACGACGTCTTCTGACGTCCCCTCCGGGAGCCTGTCCCGGAGCCGTCCCGGAGCCGTCCCGGAGCCTGTCCCGGACCCGTCCCGGACCCGTCCCGGAGCCAGCCCGGGACCCGCCCGGGACCCCTTCCGGAAATGATCAAGACGCAGGTCACAGCGGAGTGTCGCGCGTGTGTGCGACACTCCCGCCATGTTGGGTGTCACCGATCTGCCGACCTATCTCGCCGGGCTCGTCCTCATCATTCTGCTGCCCGGCCCGAACTCCCTCTACGTGCTGTCCGTCGCCGCCCGCAAGGGCACCCGGACCGGGTACAAGGCCGCCGCCGGGGTGTTCACCGGCGACACCGTCCTCATGACCCTCGCCGCCCTCGGCGCGGCCTCCCTGCTCCAGACCACCCCGCTCCTCTTCACCGTCGTGAAGTACGCGGGCGCGGGCTATCTGGCCTGGATGGCGTACGGGATGCTGCGCTCCGCCATCGCCCTGTGGCGGTCCCGGGGCGAGGACACCGCCGACGGGGCGGACGCGCGGGAGCCGGGCCGCGAGGAGCACCCCTACCGCCGGGCCCTCGTCATCAGCCTCTTCAACCCCAAGGCGATCCTCTTCCTGATCTCCTTCTTCGTGCAGTTCGTCGACCCGGCGTACGCCTATCCGGCGCTGTCCTTCCTGATCCTCGGCAGCCTGCTCCAGATCGGCAGCTTCCTCTATCTGACGACCTTGATATTCGGCGGCACCCGGCTCGCCGCCGCCTTCCGGCGCCGCAGGCGGCTCTCCGCCGGGGCGACCTCGGCGGCCGGCGCGCTCTTCCTCGGGTTCGCCGTGAAGCTCTCGCTCAGCAGCGCCGCTTGACCCTCACACCGTGTGAGGGCGTTCCGTAGGGGTCGTCATGTTCACCATCGGAGACTTCGCCCGGCACGGGCGGGTGTCGGTCCGGATGCTGCGCCACTACGACGCCATCGGACTGCTGCGCCCGGCCCGGGTCGACCCGCACACGGGCTACCGCCACTACACGGCGGACCAGCTCGCCCGGCTCAACCGCGTCATCGCCCTCAAGGACCTCGGCTTCACCCTCGAACAGGTGGGGGCCGTCCTCGACGAGCGGATCGACACGGACGAACTGCGGGGAATGCTGCGTCTGCGCAGGGCCGAGCTGGAAGCGGCCCTCGCCGAGGCGCGGGCACGGCTCGCCCAGGTCGGCGCGAGGCTCCTGGCCATCGAGAGCGAGGGACGCATGTCCGTCCAGGACGTCGTCGTCAAGAAGATCCCCGCCGTTCGCGTCGCCGAACTGAGCGCCGTCGCCGCGAGCTTCGGGCCGCAGGACATCGGGCCGGTGATCGGCCCCCTGTACGAGGAGCTGTGCGGCCGTCTCGAAGCGGCCGGGATCACCGGCTTCGGGCCGGGGATCGCGGTCTACGAGGACACTGGCGAGGGCGACGGCTCGGTCCTGGTGCGCGCGGCCATGACGGTGCCGGAGGGCACGGCCGTGCCGGGCGTCGAGGTGCGCGTCCTGCCGGGCGTCGAGGAGGCGGCGACCGTCGTCCACCGGGGCCCGATGGACGACATCCTGCCGACCGCGCAGACCCTGGCCCGCTGGATCGGGACCAACGGCTACGCGTCCCGGGGCTACGCCCGCGAGCTGTACCTGGAGTGCCCGGAGGACCGGTCCCGCTGGGTGACGGAACTCCAGGAGCCGATCGCCCGCGCCTGACGGGACGGGCGGGGCGAGCGGGGCCAGGCGGGCCAGGGGTCCCAGAGGTCCGGGGTCCCGGGGTCCCGGGGTCCCGGGGTCCCGTGATTCCAGAGTCCCGCGGGAAGGTCCCTCGGGGGGAGCCCCCATTCGTAGGGGAAGGCCCTCAAGGGATCTCCCTTGAGGGCCTTCCCCTACGGGAGGTGCCCCTACGGGAGGTGCCCCTACGGGAGGTGCCCCTACGGGAGGTGCCCCTACGGGAGGTGCCCCTACGGGAGGTGCCCCTACGGGGTTGCTCCCACGGGGAAGCTCCCCGGGCCCTGCGGGGAGCCCGCTACGGGACCCTCCCTCAGGGAAAGCTCCCCACGGGAAAGCCCCTACGGCGAGGCCCCCCTGCGGGGTAGGCCCCCTGGAGGCCCCGCCCCCCTCAGCACCCCAGCGCCTCAGCCCCGCAGGGCCTTCCGCAGTCGTAGCGCCTGGCGGGCCAGACGGCGGACCTGGGGGTGGCGGGGGATCGGGAGGCCGCCGGGGAGACCGAGGACGGTGAGGCGGCGGCGGGTGAAGTGGTGCCGGGTGCGCTCGGCGAGCGGGCCCGACAGATGCCGTACGGCGGAGGCGCGCAGCTCCGGTCTGATCCTCGGCTGCATCGCGAAGCCGACCGCCGCGACCAGGTCGTTCAGCTGCTCCGCACCGAGGGGGGCGCCGCCGTCCCCGCCGTCCGTCTCCAGCGGCGGGACGACCGCGTCCACGACCGTCAGCGGCACGCGGTTGCTGTTCTGGAACGGGGCCAGCCGCTCCAGGAGCGTCCGCGTCCCGACCCGGGCGACCGGCAGCCCGTAGAAGGTCGTGGCGGTGAGCAGCGCGGTCGAGAAGCAGCCGACGACCAGCGCGGGCCGCAGCTCGCGGTAGAGGACCTCCGCGAGGACGGGCCGGTGCTCGACCGTCAGCTCGGCGCCCAGCTCCGCCGCCGCCCGCACCAGCGCCTCCGACCAGGTGTCGGGGGCCGCCGGGTGCGGTTTGAAGACGAGCTTCCGATGGCCCCGGGCCACCGCGCCCCGCACCATCCGCAGGTGCAGTTCCTCCTCCTCGGCGGCGCTCAGCAGGTCCAGGGCCGCGAGGTACTGGCCGAGGAGCAGCGCGGGCCCGTCCGCCCGGCCCGCCGGGGCGGGGGGCCCCGACAGCTCGGCGACGCACCGGAGGAACGCCTCCGTCGGTACGGGCTCCGGCACCGCCCCGAACTCGGCGAGCAGCAGCGGGTCGAGCCCGGGGACGAGGTCCAGATGGAGCAGGCGCCCGACGCGCCCGCCGATCAGCGGGTCGATCTTGTTGCGGGTCGGCCCGTAGCTCATCAGACCGTCCGCGTAGACGGTGAGGGGCGCGTCCGGCAGCAGCTGCGCGAGCGCGAGCGCGGGCGTCACCTGGATCGATTCGAGCACCAGCTCGACCCGGTCGTCGCCGAGGTGCCAGAGCGCGCGCAGATACCGCTGGAGCATCGGCAGGTCCCCGGGCCTGGGGGTCCAGCCGGCCGGATGCAGCGGGAAGATCGTCTCGTTCCAGGAGAGGACGGAGTCGAACCGGCCGCGCAGCCGGTCGAAGCCCTCGGCCTCGTCGAGCGGCGGGGTGGTCTCGGGGACGGCCGTGGTGCCGGTGACGAGCAGGACGCGCCGGTGGGCCGGACCGAAGCGGTCGCTGTCGAGGGCGGCGGCGAGCGTCACGGCTCCGTACAGGGTGGAGGCGCAGAAGATCTGGGTGGTCCGGCGGGCCCTCATGCCGCCACCTCCGGGGCGCCCGTGCCCGTACCGGCGGCCGTGCCCGTGCCCGTACCGGCACCCGCCGCGCCGCCCGGTGCGGGAGGTGGCGCCGGGCGCCGCCGGCGCAGTCTGCGGAGCATCGTCGCCCGGTCGCCGCCCATCGCGGCCAGCGCCTCTTCGAGCACGTCCTGAGGCATCCGCCGCAGCGCGCCCGCGCTCATCGACTTCAGCGTCCGGGCCACCTCGGGCTCGAATCGCCCGAGGGAACCGATGTGATGGGAGATCACCGCGCAATACGTGCGCACGGCCTTCGGGAGAAGCAGTTCCGCGTCCTTGTCCTTCGCCGTCTCCTCGATCACCTGGTCGAAGGCGCGGATGAAATCCAATTGCCGTACGTCCCCGATCTGGGTGAGCGAGGTCGCCACCCCGCGCCGGTAGAACACACCGAGTTCCCCGATCGCCGCGAACGATTCCGCCTCGCGGTGCAGCCGCCAGATCCACGGCCGGTCCTCCGCCGTCCGCAGCCCGTGCGGGAAGTGCAGCAGCCCCCGGTCGAGGAGCCGCCGGTGGTAGATCCCGGCCCAGGCGTACGGATAGTCCACGGAGGTCGTCCGGTGCGCGGGCAGGATCGCGTCCCGGGGGTCCAGGACCTCGGCCCGGCGGGGGACCGGCGCCCGGCGGACCGTGCGGCTGCGGCCCGTGACCGTGACGTGGTCGGTCCGCAGGAAGTCGCAGCCCAGCTCCTCGGCGGCGGCGACCAGCCGCCCGTAGTAGCCGGGCGCCAGCCAGTCGTCGCCGTCCAGGAAGGTGACGTACCGGCCCCGGGCGGCGTCCAGACCGGTGTTCCTGGCGGTGGCCAGGCCCTCGTTCCGCTCGTGTCTGATCAGGACGGCACCCGGGATCTCGCGCGCGGCCCGTTCGAGGAGCCGAGGCGTCCCGTCCGACGAGCAGTCGTCGACCAGCAGGAACTCGAAGTCCTCCCGGGCGTTGGCCCGCAGGCTCGTGAGGGTGTCGGGGGCGTATGTCTGCACGTTGAAGAACGGCACGACGACGGAGAGCTTGACCACCCGGCCGACGCTAGGCGCCGCCCCGGCATTCCCACCGACCGCCGGGAAACCACTCGGTGAACACCAGGAGACGGACCGCTTAACCGCCTTTCCGGGCAAGGGAGAAGCAGCCCCGCAAAACCCGGAAGGCGACCCGCTTAAGCGGGCGGAGAGGCGCTGTTCACCGTTTGTTGCCGCCCAGTTGGGCCGAAAAGAGGAATGCCCTTCTAGCGTCCTCGACGTGCCAGCAAGTACCAGAGAAGCGGTGCGGACCGCCGTACTCGCGGATTCCGACACCCGGTGGAAATGGGGCGCCCTCACGGCGCGCCGGATCACCCCGGCGGCCGTCGAGCCCACCGGATTCGTCCTGCGCGGACGCGCCACCCCCACCGCCCGTCAGCTCGCCGAGACCGGGGTGTCCGACACCGCCCCGCGCGAGGTGACGGGCGCGGAGTTCCTCCGCGAGGTGCGGGACGCGGAGGCGCGCGGCGAGGGGTACGACGTGGTGGTCCTCGCCCTCGTCGGCGGCGCCGTACGGGCCCTCCTCCAGGGCCTCGCCGACCTCGGCCCCGCCCGGCGCCCCGTGGTCGTCACCGGCTATGTCGGCGTCGTCTACGAGAAGCTCACCGACGGGCTGCTGCTCCGGCACGGCGCCGATGTGGTCCTCGCCAACTCCCGTCACGACGCGGAGCGTTTCCGTGCCGTCTACGAGGGCGTGGGCGCCTGTGCCGAACCGGTCGTGGAGGCCGCGCTGCCCTTCCTCGGCGGCGCCCCCCACACCCCGGAGGCGGGCCGCGACACCCTGGTCTTCGCCGCCCAGCCGTCCGTGCCCGCCACCCGCGCCGAACGCGCCTACCTCCTGCGCCGCCTCGTCGGGCACGCCCGCCTCCACCCGGGCCGCGAGGTCCTCCTCAAGCTCCGCTCCAAGCCGGGCGAACACACCACGCACCTGGAGGAGTTCCCGTTCCAGAAGCTGGTACGGGAACTCGACGCGCCCGCCAACTTCCGCCTGGTGTACGGGCACATGGGCGAAGTCCTCGACCGCACCGACCTCCTCGTCACCGTCTCCTCCACGGCCGCCCTCGAAGCGCTCCACCGGCGCGTCCCCACCGCGGTCCTCACCGACCTCGGGGTCCGCGAGGCGCTCGGCAACCACCACTTCGTCGGCTCCGGCCTGCTGACCTCCTTCGACCTGCTCGACCGGGGCCTGGTCCCGGCCCCCGACGAGACCTGGCTGGCCCGGCAGGGCGTGGCCGCCGACACCCCGTACGAAGCAGCCTTCGACGCCGCCCGCGAGCGGGTCGCCGCCCTTCTGGCGCTGCCCGCGCTGCCCCCGGTCACCCCCTACTACACGGCGGAGACCGCCCCCGGCTACCTGCCCGGCGTCCTCGCCCGCCACCGCCTGGACATCACCGCGCCCGAGCCCCGCGAGAGCGGGCTGCGCCGGGTCGTCCGGGAGGCGGCGCGGGGCGCCTACCGGCAGGGCGTGCAGCGCGTCGCACCCGTCATCCGCCGCCTGGGAGAACTCTGATGAGCGCCACCACAGCCCCGGCCGAACAGCCGCCCCCGGCCGCGTCCGACCGGCCCGCCGCGTCGTCCGGCCCGCCGTTCCGGGCCGGGACCACAGCCCAGCGGCCCGCTGAGACGGCCGAGCAGCCGTCCCCGGCTCCCACCGCGTCCGACCGGCCCGTCGCCCCGGCCGAACGGCCGCCCCCCGCCGCGTCCCCCCGGCCCGTCGCGTCGGCCGAGCAGCCGCCCCCGGCCCGGACCGCATCGCACGGGCCCGTCGCCCCGGTGGCCGAAGGACACGCGCCCGCCCCGGCGGCCGACGAACCCCGGGCCGCCACCGCCGCCGGAGGACACCGGCCCGCCGCGCCCCCCACCGTCCTCGCCGTCATCCCCGCGCGGGGCGGTTCCAAGGGCGTCCCCGCCAAGAACCTCGCCCCCGTCGCCGGAGTGCCCCTGGTGGCCCGCGCCGTCCGTGCCTGCCTCGGCGCCCGGCCCGTCACCCATGTCGTCGTCTCCACCGACGACCCGGGCATCGCCGCCGCCGCCCGCGACGCCGGAGCCGAGGCCGTCCGCCGCCCCGCCGCGATCGCGGGCGACACCGCCACCAGCGAAGCCGCCGTCCTGCACGCCATGGACGCCTTCGAGGCCACCCACGGGCGCCCGGCCGACGTGGTCCTCCTCGTCCAGTGCACCAGCCCCTTCCTCACCCCCGCCGAAGTCGCCGAGACCGCCGGCCGCGTCACCTCGGGCGCCGCCGACACCGCCTTCACCGCCGCCCCGGCCCACGGCTTCCTGTGGCGCGACACCGTCGAGGACGGCGCCACCGGCGTCAACCACGACAAGGCGCACCGCCCCCGCCGCCAGGACCGGGAGGCCGAGTACCTGGAGACCGGCGCCGTCTACGCCATGGCCGCGCCCGGCTTCCGTACCCACCGGCACCGCTTCTTCGGCCGCACCGCCCTCGTCGTCACCGACCCCGCCCGGGTCCTGGAGATCGACGACCCGCACGACCTGGCCCGCGCCCGCGCCCTCGCGCCGCTCCTCGACACCCCGGCCACCCCCGGCTTCGCCGACGTCGACGCCGTCGTGCTCGACTTCGACGGCACCCAGACCGACGACCGGGTCCATCTGGACGCCGAGGGGCGCGAGTTCGTCTCCGCGCACCGGGGCGACGGCCTCGGCATCGCCGCCCTGCGCCGCGCCGGACTGCCCGTCCTCATCCTCTCCACCGAGCAGAACGCCGTCGTCGCCGCCCGCGCCCGCAAGCTCAAGATCCCCGTCCTGCACGGCATCGACCGCAAGGACCGGGCCCTCAAGGAGTGGTGCGACGCCGAGGGCATCGACCCCCGGCGCGTCCTCTACGCCGGGAACGACGTCAACGACCTGCCCTGCTTCCGCCTCGTCGGCTGGCCCGTCGCGGTGAGCAGCGCCCATGACTCCGTACGGGCCGCGGCCCGCGCGGTCACCGTCACCCCGGGCGGCTCCGGGGCGATCCGCGAGATCGCCGCCTGGCTCCTCGGACCCGAGCTCGACAACCCCGAATCCTAAGGAAGAGCACCATGAGCACCCGTCTGCGCACCCTCGGCGACAAGACCGCCGGTCCGGGCCGTCCCGTCTACGTCACCGGCGAGATCGGCATCAACCACAACGGCGACCTCGACAACGCCCTCGCCCTCATCGACATCGCCGCCGAGGCGGGCTGCGACGCCGTCAAGTTCCAGAAGCGCACCCCGGAGATCTGCACCCCGCGCGACCAGTGGGACATCGAGCGCGACACCCCCTGGGGCCGGATGACGTACATCGACTACCGTCACCGCGTCGAGTTCGACGAGGCCCAGTACCGCGCCATCGACGAGCACTGCCGGAAGCGCGGCATCGACTGGTTCGCCTCCCCGTGGGACACCGAGGCCGTCGCCTTCCTGGAGAAGTTCGACGTCCCCGCCCACAAGGTCGCCTCCGCCTCCCTCACCGACGACGAGCTGCTGCGCGAACTGCGCGCCACCGGCCGCACCGTCATCCTCTCCACCGGCATGTCCACCCCGGCCCAGATCCGCCACGCGGTCGAGGTCCTCGGCAGCGCCAACATCCTGCTCTGCCACGCCACCTCCACCTACCCGGCCAAGGCCGAGGAGCTGAACCTGCGCGTCATCCAGACGCTCCAGGAGGAGTACCCCAACGTCCCGATCGGCTACTCCGGCCACGAGACCGGCCTCCAGACCACCCTCGCGGCCGTCGCCCTCGGCGCCGCCTTCGTCGAGCGCCACATCACCCTCGACCGCGCCATGTGGGGCTCCGACCAGGCCGCCTCCGTCGAGCCGGGGGGCCTCCAGCGCCTCGTCCGCGACATCCGCGCCATCGAGGCCGCCCTCGGCGACGGCGTCAAGAAGGTCTACGAGTCGGAGCTCGGCCCGATGAAGAAGCTCCGCCGGGTCCAGGGCCTCGTCGCCGCATGACCGGGCAGCTGGCGTTCGTCGAGAGCCCGGTCCAGCTCCTCAACGTCCTGGAATGGGCGCACACCCGGGCCGCGGCCACGGGCACGTCCACCGCCGCGCAGGCCGGTCCTCCCCCCGGGGAGTCCGGCCCCGCGTCCGCCGTACGGGCCCTCCGCCCGACGGACGCCACCACCCCCGGGACGGCACCCGCCGCCGCGCCCGGACCCACGGTCGTCGTGCTCTCGCCGACCGACCCCATGTCGCGGGGCCAGCTGCGCCGGATGGCCCAGCTGGCCCGCGACGAGGGCCTCACCGTCCACTGGCAGGAGGCCAGGGGAGGCAGGGGCGCGCTGGCCCGCACCCTGCGGGAGCTGGCCGGTCCGCTGCGCGCGGCGGAGCGGGTGATCATCGGCGACCCGTTCTCCCGGTACGTCCAGCTGCTCCTGACGCTCTTCGCCCCCCGGCACCTGACGGTCGTCGACGACGGCACCGCCACCATGGAGTTCGCCGCCCAGCTCGGCCGGGGCGAACGCCTGGTGCGCTGGCACCGCAAGGGCAGCCTGGGTCCGCGCGAACTGCTCCTGGCCCCGGTGACCTCGCTGGCCCGGCGGCGCCTGGCCCCCGCCGGGAGCCGTACGGTCGAGATCTTCACCTCGCTGCCCGTTCAGGCCCCGAAGGGCGTCACGGTCACCCGGAACTCCTTCGCCTGGACCCGGTCCCGGTTCGGTCCGCCGCTGCTGACCGGCGGCGCGGACCTGGTGGGCACCTCGCTGGTCGAGACGGGGGTGGTGGACGCCGACCACTACGACCGGGTGGTCGGCGAACTCGCCCGCGCGCACGGCGCCACCCGCTACTTCGCGCACCGCAGGGAGAGCGCGGAGAAACTGCACCGGATCGCGGTCGGGACGGGCCTCCAGGTGGTCCGGCCCGATCTGCCGCTGGAACTGATCGCCCGCCGGGGACCCGTCGGCCGTACGGTCGTCAGCTTCCCGTCCACGGTCGTGCACACCCTGCCGCTGGCCCTCGCGGGGACCGGGGTGAAGGTCGCCGTCTGCGAGATAGCGCCCGAGTGGCTGCGGGAGACCGCCTCGCCGCGCGCGCGGGGCTTCCTGTCCGGGGTGGCGGGGACGGCGGCCCAGGAGGTCGACCGGCTCACCTCACGGGCGACGGGCCCGGCCGACCGGCTCGAATTCGGCTGAGCGTACCCACAAGGAGTGACCTTCATGCCTGCCAAACCGAGAATCTTTCCCCTAAGGGGCTGAACTTTTCGTGATCAACGGGCAGTTGGCCCGCCCGGAGGCATACCCTTCAAAGGGTGAACCAGTTGAAGTCCCGTGAGCCAGGCTCCGCCACCCTGCCCGGAACGCTGTCCGAAGACCTGCGCGTCGAACTGATCGCGTTCCGCAGGGACTTGCACATGCACCCCGAGCTGGGGAACCAGGAGTTCCGTACGACCGCCGCCGTCAAGGCGCGCCTCGAAGCGGCCGGTCTGGCGCCGAAGGTACTGCCGGGCGGCACCGGGCTCATCTGTGACATCGGCACCCCGGACCGCGACCGGCCCATGCTCGCGATCCGCGCCGACCTCGACGCCCTGCCCATCCCGGACGTCAAGACGGTCGCCTACCGGTCGACCGCGCCCGACCGCGCGCACGCCTGCGGACACGACGTGCACACCACCACCGTCCTCGGCGCGGGACTGGTCCTCGCCGGGCTCGACCGGCAGGGTCTCCTCCCGGCGGCCGTACGGCTCCTCTTCCAGCCCGCCGAGGAGATCCTCCCGGGCGGCGCCGCCGACGCGGTCGAGGCGGGGGTCCTGGACGGGGTCGGCCGGATCATCGCCGTCCACTGCGACCCCCGGGTCGACGCGGGGAGGATCGGGCTGCGGCCCGGCCCCATCACCTCCGCCTGCGACCGGCTCGAAGTGACCCTGGACGGACCCGGCGGCCACACCGCCCGCCCGCACCTCACCACCGACCTCGTCACCGCCGCCGCCCGGGTCGCCACCGACGTCCCCGCCGTCCTGGCCCGCCGGGTGGACGCCCGCTCCGGCCTCTCGGTCACCTGGGGCCGGATCGAGGCGGGCCACGCCTGCAACGTCATCCCGCAGCACGCCGAGCTGTCCGGCACCGTCCGCTGCCTCGACCTGCCCACCTGGCGGGAGGCGCCCGACCAGATCCACGCGGCCATCGACGAGGTCGCGGCCCTGCACCGGGCGAAGTCCACCGTCACCTACGTCCGGGGCGTCCCCCCGGTCGTCAACGACCCGGCCGTCACCGAACTGCTCCGCGACGCGATGACCGCCCGGTGCGGTCCGTACGCGATCGAGGACACCGAGCAGAGCCTCGGCGGCGAGGACTTCTCCTGGTACCTGGAGCACGTCCCCGGCGCCATGGCCCGCCTCGGCGTCCGCACCCCCGGCGACACCCGGGTCCGCGACCTGCACGCGGGGGACTTCGACGTGGACGAGCGCTGCATCGGGACGGCCGTGGAACTCTTCACGGCGGCGGCCCTCCTCGACGCGACCCCGGGGCCCTGACCCCGCCGCTCCCACCCCCTCTCACCCCCTCTCACCCCTCCCGTCCCACCGCTCCCGCGCCTCCGACGGCTCTCGCCGGGGCGCGGGGCCGGGCTCCACCGCCATCGGGGCCGTACGCCCCGGGCCCGCCCCGTACAGACCCTCCGGGCCCCCGGGCCCGCCCCGTACGACCTCCGTACGCCCCGGCCCGGTCCGCACACCCCCTCCCACCGGCCGGTACGCCCCCGCCCCGCTCTTTTCGGCCGTCCGTGCCAACCCGTGGCGTGTTTCCCCCGGCGGCCTGGCGCGGGCCGTCCCCCGGGCGATATAACCGGCTGTGCCGGGCCGAACGCCCCCGGTGGCCTTTCCCTGGCCGGTTCGCGACGATCCGATAACGACTCATGAACGGGTCTTTAACTGACATCTACGCGCGTTACGATCGCCGCGAAACCAGCGCCGGAAGAGGCGCTTTCGGTCAGTCTCGAAGGGACCATCCTCTTGCGCCGGATCACCAGGATCACGACCGTGGGCATCGCCTCTGCCGCGCTCGCCCTCACCGCCACCGCCTGTGGCAAGTCTTCGTCGGACGCCGGCTCGTCCCCGAGCTCCTCCTCGAAGGCCGGCAAGGCCGCCATCGCGTACGACATCGGCGGCCGTGGCGACCAGTCCTTCAACGACGCCGCCTACGCGGGCCTGAAGAAGGCCGAGGACGAGCTCGGCGTCAAGGGCGCCGAGGCCGAGCCGTCGGCCGGCGAGGGCGACGCCGACAAGGTGCAGCGCCTCACCTCGCTGGCCCGCGCCGGGAACAACCCGGTCATCGGTGTCGGCTTCGCCTACGCCCCGGCCATCGAGAAGGTCGCCAAGCAGTTCCCGAAGACCACCTTCGGCATCATCGACGACACCTCGGTCACCGGCGCGAACATCGCCAACCTCGTCTTCAACGAGGAGCAGGGCTCCTACCTGGCCGGCGTCGCCGCCGCCAAGGCGTCCAAGACCGGCACGGTCGGCTTCATCGGCGGTGTCGAGGTTCCGCTGATCAAGAAGTTCGAGGCGGGCTTCGCCCAGGGCGTCAAGGACACCAACCCCAAGGCGAAGGTGCTCACCCAGTACCTGACCCAGCCGCCGAACTTCGACGGCTTCGCCAAGCCCGACCTGGGCAAGGCCGCCGCGCAGGGCCAGCTCGACAAGGGCGCCGACGTGATCTACGCCGCCGCCGGTCTGGCCGGTTCCGGCTCCATCGAGGCCGCCGCGAACGCGGGCAAGTGGGCCATCGGCGTCGACTCCGACCAGTACAACCAGGCGGGTCTGGCCAAGTACAAGGACCACATCCTGACCTCGGTCACCAAGGACGTCTCCGACTCGGTCTTCAACCTGGTCAAGTCGGTCAAGGACGGCAAGCCGGAGTCCGGTGAGGTCCGCTACGGCCTCGCCACGGACGGCGTCGGCCTGGCCGACTCCAACCCGGCGTACACGAAGATGACCGATGTCACCGCCGCCGTCGAGAAGGCGAAGAAGGACATCGTCGACGGCAAGATCACGGTCAAGACCGCTCCGTAAGGACGCAGGTCACGACCTTGAGCCCGAGGGCCCGGCCCCAGTGGCACGCCACTGGATCCGGGCCCCGGTCCCATTCCCGTACGGATTTTCACTTTTCGGCAGCGCTACGCGTGTAGATGTCTCCCTGGCACGATAACTTCGCCCCGCCCTGCCCTCCCGCTCCCACTCCTTCCGGCCAAGGAGAGTGCGTCATCAACGCGTCCAGCCCCCCTGCCGTCGAACTGCACGGCATCACCAAGCGATTCCCCGGCGTCATCGCCAACAAGGACATCGCCATCACGGTCCGCAAGGGCACCGTGCACGCCCTCATCGGCGAGAACGGCGCCGGCAAGTCGACCCTCATGAAGATCCTCTACGGTATGCAGAAGCCGGACGAGGGCACCATCGCCGTCGACGGCGAGCAGGTCACCTTCTCCAGCCCCGGTGACGCCATCGCGCGCGGCATCGGCATGGTGCACCAGCACTTCATGCTCGCCGACAACCTCACCGTCCTGGAGAACGTGGTTCTCGGCGGCGAGAAGCTGTACGGCATCGGAGCCAAGGCGCGGAAGCGGATCGGGGAGATCTCCGACGCGTACGGCCTCGGGGTCCGCCCCGACGCCCTCGTCGAGGACCTCGGCGTCGCCGACCGGCAGCGCGTGGAGATCCTCAAGGTCCTCTTCCGGGGCGCGAAGATCCTCATCCTCGACGAGCCCACCGCCGTCCTCGTCCCGCAGGAGGTCGACGCGCTCTTCGACAACCTGCGCGAGCTCAAGGCGGAGGGCCTCACGGTCATCTTCATCTCGCACAAGCTGGGCGAGGTCCTGAAGGTCGCCGACGACATCACCGTCATCCGGCGCGGCACCACCGTCGGCACCGCCGACCCGAAGACCGCCACCACCAAGCAGCTCGCCGAGCTGATGGTCGGCAGCGAGCTGCCCTCCCCGGAGACCCGCGAGTCGACCGTCACCGACGTGCCGATGCTCCAGGTCGAGAACCTGACGCTGGTCGAGAGCGGCGGCAGCGCCGCCCCGCTGACCACCGCCGCCCCCGCCGACCCGGCGCGGGCCCTGGACGTGCACGAGGAGGTCGCCGTCGGCCGCAAGCTCCTCGACGACATCTCCCTCACCATCCACAAGGGCGAGATCCTGGGCATCGCGGGCGTCGAGGGGAACGGCCAGACCGAGCTGATCGAAGCCCTCATGGGCATGGCGACCCCCGACGCGGGCGTCATCAGCCTCGACGGCACGGACATCTCCAAGGTCTCCGTCCGCAAGCGCCGCGAGGGCGGCATCGGCTACATCCCCGAGGACCGGCACCGCCACGGACTGCTCCTGGACTCCCCGCTCTGGGAGAACCGCATCCTCGGTCACGTCACCGAGGCGCCCAACTCCCGGCGCGGCATCCTCGACCCCAAGGCCGCCCGCCAGGACACCGAGCGGATCGTGCGCGAGTACGACGTGCGCACCCCCGGCATCGACGTCACCGCCGCCTCGCTGTCCGGCGGCAACCAGCAGAAGCTGATCGTCGGCCGCGAGATGAGCCACGGCCCCAAGTTCCTGATCGCCGCCCACCCCACCCGCGGTGTGGACGTCGGCGCGCAGGCGCAGATCTGGGACGCGATCCGGGACGCCCGCCGCGAGGGCCTCGCGGTGCTGCTGATCTCCGCGGACCTCGACGAGCTGATCGGTCTCTCCGACACCCTCCGGGTCATGTACCGCGGCAGGCTCGTCGCCGACGCGGACCCCGCCACCATCACGCCCGAGGAGCTGGGCTCCGCCATGACCGGTGCGGCCTCCGGCCACCTCGAAGGCACCGAAGAGCAGTCCGAGCAGTCCGAAGACGGTGACGCCCGATGATGAAATTCGACAAGGACAAGCTGATCATCGGGGCCGCCGGCCCGGTGCTCGCGCTGGTCTCCTCGTTCGTCCTCACCATGCTGGTGCTGCTCGCGACGGGCCTCGACCCGATCGAGCCGATCCAGCTGATGATCGACAACGCCGGGTACTCGGACATCCAGGTCCTGATCGTCAACCAGACCGGGATCTACTACCTGGCAGCCCTGGCCGTCGCCATCGGCTTCCGGATGAACCTCTTCAACATCGGCGTCGACGGCCAGTACCGTCTCGCCGCGATGGTCTCGGCCGTCGTCGGCGCCTCGGTCTCGCTGCCCGGCCCGCTGCACATCCTGCTCATCGTGCTCGTCGCGGCGCTCACCGGCGCCTTCTGGGCCGGTATCGCCGGTCTCCTCAAGACCACCCGGGGCGTCTCCGAGGTCGTCTCGACGATCATGCTGAACGCGATCGCGACCTCCCTGATCGCCTGGCTGATCCTGCCGAAGAACCTCGGCGTCCAGCCCCCCGGCTCCAACGACCTCACGACCGGCAAGATCGCCGAGTCCGGCTGGTTCCCCGGCATCGACATGGGCCAGGGCAACGGCGAGATCTACGGCTTCACCTTCGTCGCCCTCGCCCTCGGCGTCGTCTACTGGTTCGTCCTCAACCGCACCCGCTTCGGCTTCGACCTGCGCGCCACCGGCGCCAGCGAGTCCGCCGCGCAGGCCAGCGGTGTCGACGCCAAGAAGATGATCCTCACCTCGATGCTGCTCTCGGGCGGCCTCGCCGGTCTCTCCGGAATGCCGACCCTGCTCGGCGACACCCACACGTACAGCCTGTCGTTCCCGGTCGGCGTCGGCTTCACCGCCATCACGATCGCGCTCCTCGGCCGCAACCACCCGGTCGGCATCTTCTTCGCGGCTCTGCTCTTCGCGTTCCTCGACAAGGCGTCCTCGTCGCTGGACGTCGAGGGCTACCCGAAGGAGATCACGCAGATCATGCAGGGCATCATCGTGATCGCCGTGGTCGTCTCCTACGAACTCGTCCGCCGTTACGGCCTCCGTCTCCAGCAGCAGAAGGTCGGCGAGGAGCTCGCCGCAGGCGGCGCCATCAAGACCGACAAGGAGGTCTCGGCATGAGCACCGGCACAGCCACCAAGCCGAGCACCGCGCCCAAGGGCGCCGGGCGCCGCAAGCTCACCCTGCCGTGGATCATGCTGATCGCCGCGGCCGGCCTGGTCCTCTTCTCCCTCGTCCGGGTCATCTCCGGCGCCGACGACCTGACCTCCGTCGGCCAGGTCTCCGGAGCGCTCCAGCTCGCCGTCCCGATCGGTCTCGCCGGACTCGGCGGACTGTGGGCCGAGCGCGCGGGCGTCGTCAACATCGGTCTCGAAGGCATGATGATCCTGGGCACCTGGTTCGGTGCCTGGGCCGGATACCAGTGGGGCCCCTGGGTGGGCGTCCTCTTCGGTCTCCTCGGCGGCGCGCTCGGCGGTCTGCTGCACGCGATCATCACCGTCACGTTCAACGTGAACCACATCGTCTCCGGTGTCGCGATCAACATCCTCGCGGTCGGCTTCACCCAGTACCTGTCGAACTTCACCTTCGGCGAGGCCGAGGGCGGCTCCTCCAAGCAGTCCCCGCGCATCGACGAGATCACCCAGATCACGGTCCCAGGACTCTCCGACTGGCTGGGGAACCTCCAGGGCAAGCACTGGTTCCTGATCTCCGACGTCGCCGGGATCCTCGGCGGTCTGGTCACCAACCTGTCGCTGCTCACCGTCGTCGCGCTGCTGCTGATCCCGGGCACCTGGTGGGTCCTGTGGCGTACGGCCTTCGGCCTGCGGCTGCGCTCCTGCGGTGAGAACCCGGTCGCGGCCGAGTCCCTCGGCGTGAACGTCTACAAGTACAAGTACATCGCCGTCACCGCCTCCGGCGCCCTCGCCGGTCTCGGCGGCGCGTTCCTCGCGATCGTCGCCACCGGCATCTACCAGGAGGGCCAGACCGGCGGCCGGGGCTACATCGGCCTCGCCGCGATGATCTTCGGCAACTGGATGCCCGGCGGCATGGCGCTCGGCGCCGGACTCTTCGGCTTCACCGACAGCCTCAAGCTGCGCGGCGGCGCCGAGAACGTGCACGCCCTGCTGCTGCTGGTCGCGGTCCTGCTCGTCCTCGCCGCGGTGTGGCAGCTGTACCGGAAGAAGTACGTGGTCGGCGCGATCTCCGCCGCCTTCTCCGCCGCCTTCTTCCTCTGGTACGCGTTCACCGACCAGGTCCCGAGCCAGTTCGTCGACGCCGCCCCGTACATCACCACCCTGCTCGTGCTGGCCCTGTCGGCCCAGCGCCTGCGGATGCCCAAGGCGGACGGTCTGCCCTACCGGAAGGGCCAGGGCAAGTGACGGACACCCTGGCCGAGGCCGACTGGGAGGCCCTGCGGGTCACGGCCCGCGCGGCCATGGCCCGCGCCTACGCCCCGTACTCGGGGTTCCCGGTGGGCGCGGCGGCCCGGGTCGACGACGGGCGGACGGTCTCCGGCTGCAACGTGGAGAACGCCTCGTTCGGCCTCGCTCTGTGCGCCGAGTGCGGGCTGGTGTCCGCGCTCCAGGCCTCCGGCGGCGGGCGGCTGACCCACTTCGTCTGCGTGGACGGCCGGGGCGAGTCCCTGGTGCCGTGCGGCCGGTGCAGGCAGCTCCTGTACGAGTTCGGCGGCCCCGGCCTCGTCCTGGAGACCCCGGCGGGGTTCGTCACGCTGGCCGAGATGCTCCCGCAGGCGTTCGGCCCGGAGCACCTGTCGCAGTAGTACCTCGGAGCGGCCCTTCCGGCACGATGGGAAGGGCCGCTCCTCCTTTCCCCCTTCTATGCGCGTAGAAAGAGGCACCACCATGGACGTCATCTCCGTCATCCGCACCAAGCGGGACAAGGGCGAGCTGAGCCCCGAGCAGATCGACTGGGTCATCGACGCGTACACCCGTGGCACGGTCGCCGACGAGCAGATGTCCGCCCTGGCCATGGCCATCCTGCTGAACGGCATGAACCGCGCGGAGATCGCCCGCTGGACCGCCGCGATGATCGCCAGCGGCGAGCGCATGAACTTCGACGCGCTCTCCCGCCCCACCGCCGACAAGCACTCCACCGGCGGTGTCGGCGACAAGATCACCCTCCCGCTCGCCCCGCTCGTCGCCGCCTGCGGCGCGGCCGTTCCGCAGCTCTCCGGACGCGGCCTCGGCCACACCGGCGGCACCCTGGACAAGCTGGAGTCCATCCCCGGCTGGCGGGCCCTGCTCTCCAACGAGGAGATGCTGCACGTCCTGGACACCACCGGCGCGGTCATCTGCGCGGCGGGCGACGGCCTGGCCCCCGCCGACAAGAAGCTGTACGCGCTCCGCGACGTCACCGGCACCGTGGAGGCCATCCCGCTGATCGCCTCCTCGATCATGTCGAAGAAGATCGCCGAGGGCACCGGCTCCCTGGTCCTCGACGTCAAGGTCGGCACCGGCGCCTTCATGAAGAACATCGAGGACGCCCGCGAGCTGGCCTCGACGATGGTCGGCCTCGGCACCGACAGCGGGGTGCGGACGGTGGCGCTGCTCACCGACATGTCCACCCCGCTCGGCCTCACCGCGGGCAACGCCCTGGAGGTCCGCGAGTCGGTCGAGGTCCTGGCGGGCGGCGGCCCGGCGGACGTCGTGGAGCTGACGGTCGCGCTCGCCCGCGAGATGCTCGACGCGGCCGGGATCAAGGGCGCCGACCCGGCGAAGGCACTGGCCGACGGCTCCGCGATGGACGTCTGGCGCCGGATGATCGCGGCCCAGGGCGGCGACCCGGACGCGGCCCTCCCGGTCGCCCGCGAGCAGCACGTGGTGACCGCCCCGTCCTCGGGCGTCCTGACCCGGCTCGACGCGTACGACATCGGCATCGCCGCCTGGCGCCTGGGCGCGGGCCGGGCCCGCAAGGAGGACCCGGTGCAGGCGGGCGCGGGTGTCGAGCTGCACGCGAAGCCGGGCGACACGGTGACGGCGGGCCAGCCCCTGCTGACCCTGCACACGGACACCCCGGAGAAGTTCGACTACGCCCTGAAGTCCCTGGACGCGTCCTGGGACATCGCGGCCGAGGGCACCGGTTTCACCCCGAAGCCGATCGTCCTGGACCGCATCGCCTGAGTCCCGTGCTCCCGGTGTCCCGGAACCGCCGATGAGTTCCGGGGCGCCGTACGGTCACAGGGATGTGGACATCAGACAACCGTTCGTCGTGACCCTGACCGCGCGCCCCACCCGGGACGAGGTGGCGCGGCTGTGCGCCGAGCTCGGGGCGGTCCCGCCCGGTGAGGTGGTGTGCGAGGTGGGCGCGCTCGCCCGCGCCGACCTCGCCGCCGTGGACGCCCTGGCCCGGCTGGGACTGGCCGCCGGGCGGCGGGGGCACCGCATCCGCTTCCACGGAGCGGGCCCGGAACTGCGGGCCCTGCTCCTGCTGACGGGTCTCGACGGGACCCTGGCCACGGAGGACGGGCCGTCGTCCCCGTAGGCCGTCCCTTCCGGACCGTTCCGGACCGGAAGGGACGACCGGGTGCCGTCCTCAGGCCTCCAGGCGGGCCGGGAGGTCGAAGAGCGGGAACCAGCGCGGGGTGTCCAGGAAGAAGTCCATCCCCGCGACCTTGCCGTCGCGCAGCTCCAGGACGATGAGCGCCCAGGGGCTGAAGCCGCCCTCCGGGTCCGGGTGGTAGTGGGCGAAGGCCGGGGAGCCGTTGGCCACGGTGGGCACCAGCTTCGAGCCGCGGCACACGTCGCCGACGCCCAGCATCCAGCCGACGATGTCGTCGTGACCCTGGAGCCAGAGGTCGTAGGGCGGCATGGTCATGGTCGCGTCCTCGTGGAGGAGCGCGGTCAGGGCCTTCATGTCGTAGCCCTCGAAGGCGGCCACGTACCGCTCCAGGAGGGCCTTCTGCTCCTCGTCCAGCGGGTTCGCCGTGTCGGAGGTGGCCGGTGCCTGCTCGGCCAGGGTGGCGCGGGCCCGCTGGAGGGCGCTGTTCACCGAGGCGACGCTGGTGTCGAGGAGCTCGGCGACCTCGCTGGCCTTCCAGGCGAGCACCTCGCGCAGGATGAGCACGGCCCGCTGCTTGGGCGGCAGGTGCTGGAGGGCGGCGACGAAGGCCAGCCGCACGGTCTCCCGGGAGACGGCCGTCTCCGCCGGGTCGGCGACGGAGGGCAGCACCCGTCCGTCGGGGATCGGCTCCAGCCAGGTGATCTCCGGCTGCTTGACGAGCTGCGCCTGGGCGACCGGCGTCGGTCCGGTCAGGTCCATCGGCCGTGCCCTCCGGTTGCCCGCGTTCAGCGCGTCCAGGCAGACGTTGGTGGCGATCCGGTACAGCCAGGACCGCAGCGAGGAGCGGCCCTCGAAGGACTCGATGGCCTTCCAGGCGCGGACCATGGTGTCCTGCACCGCGTCCTCCGCCTCGAAGGACGATCCGAGCATCCGGTAGCAGTAACCGGTCAGCTCCCTGCGGTACTTGTCGAGTTGGTCGGTCGTCGCGGTCGCTGCGTCAGTCATCGGGTCCACACCCCACTCACCCCTCACCGGCACCCGTTCGGTGCCGGTGAGAGGGAAGCTACCCCAGCGGACTGACAGCGGGGGTCAGGTTCCCGGCTTGCGGCCGTAGACGAAGACGTCGTCGCCGTTGCGCAGGAGGTTCCAGTACGCCTTCGCGTCGGCCGGGCGCATGTTGACGCAGCCGGCCGAACCCGGCGGGTTCCACATGGACTTGGTGGTCGAGTGGAACGCCTGTCCGCCGTCGAAGAACTGCGCGTACGGCATGGAGACGTCGTAGAGCGTCGACCAGTGGTTGATGTTCCGCCAGTAGACCTTCTTCGAGCCGGTCCGGGTCTCGCTGCCGTCCTTGCCCGTACGGACCGGCACGGGGCCGAACTTGAGGCGGCTGCCGTCCTGGATCCAGCTCAGCTGGCGGGTCAGGTCCACACAGGCGATCCGGCCCCGGTTCGTCGGACACGCGCGGTCCTTGTTGGGGTTGGTCCCCGCCGCCCGCTGCTTGAGCATGGTGTCCATGGTGCGCCAGGTGACCGTCCCGGCGTATCCGGCGCTCGGGGTGATGCCGTGCTTCACCTGGAACGCCTGGACGGCCTTGCAGTCCGCGAGCGACTGGCGCCCGTCGGCCGTCCGTCCGAGGAACTTCTCGACCTGCTTCTGGTACGGGCCCGTCGTCACGTTGCAGGACGCGGCCTGTGCCGGTGCCGCGCCGAGCGCGACCGTCACCGGGACCAGCAGTGAGGCCATTCCGGCGACCAGACCGACTCTTTTCCCCGCCCGGCCCGCTATTCGCTTCATTTCTGTCAACTCCCCGTTGTGTCCTGTCGGTCAGGACGCCCGGGGGAGCGTCTCAGGTTGCGGTGCGGGCGGGGGTGATTCCGGAGTGTTCCCGGCGTGGAACCGGTCGGAATCCGTCCGGATTCAGCAGGGCGCGGCGAGCTGGAGCCGACGCGCCGCGGTGCGGGCGCTGAGGCTGCCGTACAGCGTGACGGACACGACGCCGAGGACCGCGACGAGACCGATGACGACGGTGCCCGCCCAGCCGCCCGCGTGGAAGGCGACCGCGCCGAGCGTGCCGCCGACGCTGCTGCCCAGGTAGTACGCCGACTGGTAGAGCGCCGAGGCCTGCGCGCGGCCCGTCCTCGCCGTACGGCTCACCGAGGAGGAGGCGACGGCGTGGCCCGCGAAGAAACCGGCCGTGATCAGGACCAGGCCCGCGAGGACCGAGGCCAGCGAGTCGGCGAGCGACAGGAGCAGACCGGCGGCGGTGGTGGAGACCGCCAGGTACAGCGCCCCGCGCCGCCCGAGCCGCCCGACGAGCCGTCCGGCCGCCGCCGAGGAGACCGTACCGACCAGGTAGACCAGGAAGATCGAGCCGATGACGCCCTGCGGCAGCGAGAACGGGGCCTCCACCAGGCGGTAGCCGATCACGGTGTAGACCGCGCCGAAGACCGTCATGAACAGCGCGCCGATCACGTACAGCCGCATCAGCAGCGGGTCCGCGAGATGGCTCCGCACGGTCCGCGCGAGCGCCTTCGGGTTCAGGGTGCCGGGGGTGAAGTGCCGGGCCTTCGGCAGCAGCGCGCGGAACGCCAGCGCGCACAGCAGCGAGGTCACGCCGACGGCGGCCAGACCGGCCCGCCAGCCCCACAGCTGGGCGACCCAGCTGGTCACCAGACGGCCGCTCATGCCGCCGATCGAGTTGCCCGCGACGAAGAGGCCGATCGCGGCGATCAGCGCCCGGGGCCGCACCTCCTCGGCGAGGTACGCCATCGCGGAGGCCGGGAGTCCGGCGAGCGCCGCGCCCTGGAGGGCGCGCAGCGCGATCAGCGACTCCAGGTTCGGGGCGAGCGGCACGAGGAGCGCGAGGGCGACCGCGGCGGTCAGGGAGGCGGTCATCATCGCGCGCCGTCCGAAGCGCTCCGAGAGGGCGCTGAGCGGCAGGACGAGGAGGGCGAGGGCGCCGGTGGCGGCGGAGACCGTCCAGGAGGCGGCGGAGGCGGTGGCGCCGAACTCGGCGGAGATCGCCGGGAGGAGGGCCTGCGTGGAGTAGAGGAGCGCGAAGGTGGCGAGGCCCGCGGCGAAGAGCGCGAGGCTCGTACGGCGGAAGGCGGGCGTGCCCGGGGCGAGGCGGGTGTCGGCGGCGGGGTCGGCGGACGCGGTGGAGGCGGCCGCCTCGGTACTGACGGGAGGCATGTCACGAACGTAGGACGCGCGGTTTCATGCGTCCAATGCACGGATCTGCTGTAATCGATCCCATGGTGCATGAGTACAGGTCAGGGCCTCGGCTGTCACCGAACAGTAACGAAGAAGACATGGGACTGCTGCTCGCGCCCCGGCTCGCGTACTTCGCCGCCGTCGCCCGGCACGAGCATGTGACCCGGGCCGCCGCCGAGATGGGCGTCCCGCAGTCCACGCTCTCCCGGGCCGTGGCGCGGCTGGAGGAGGACCTGGGCGTCACCCTCTTCGCCCGGCGCGGCCGCACGGTCTCCCTGACCCCGGCGGGCCGCCGCTTCCTCACCGCCGCCGACCGGGCGCTCGCCGAGGTGGAACGGGCCGCCGACACCGTACGGGCCGACGCCGACCCGACGGCCGGGCGGGTGGCCTTCGGCTTCCTCCACACCATGGGCTCCGAGACCGTCCCCGCGCTCATCCGGGCCTTCCGCGTCGACCACCCGCGCATCCGCTTCACCCTCGTCCAGAACTACGGCGAGGCCATGATCGAGCGGCTCAGGGCCGGTGACCTCGACCTCTGCCTGACCTCCCCGGTGCCCGACGCCCCCGATCTGGTCGGCCGCCGTCTCGACGAGCAGCGGCTGCGGCTCGTCGTCCCCGACGACCACCGGCTCGCGGGCCGCCGAAGGGTCCGCCTCGCCGAGGCGGCCGACGAGACCTTCGTGACCCTGGAACCGGGGTACGGGCTGCGCCGCATCACCGACGACCTGTGCGCGGAGGCGGGCTTCAGGCCCCGGATCGCCTTCGAGGGCGAGGAGGCCGAGACCCTGCGCGGTCTGGTCGCCGCCGGACTCGGCGTCGCCCTGCTGCCCCCGCCCGCCGTGCCCCGCCCCGGGGTGGTCGAGCTGACCGTCACGGCCCCGCGCGCGGTCCGCGAGATCGGGGTCGCCTGGCTCGACGGGCATCCGGACACCGCCCCCGTGGCCGCCTTCAAGAAGTTCCTGCTGGGCAGGCGCGGCCGACTGCTGCCGAAGGAGCCCTCACCTCCCGGGCGAACCACCGAGGAGCCCCCGCCCCCGGCGTGAGCCGTCAGGGAGCCCCCGCCCCGGCGCGAGCCGCCGAGGAGCCCTCACCTCCGGCGCGAGCCGCCGAAGCCCGCCGCGAGCGGCATCCGCAGGCCCAGCGGCGGGGGAGCGGCCATCGCGTCGGTCAGCGGCCGGGCGACCGGCCGGGCGAAGAGGGCGCCGAGGACGAAGTCGGCGGCGAGCGCCCGGACCTCGGCCGCGTACTGGCGCAGCGCGTGCCCGTCCGAGTGCACCTCGAACCGGCAGGTGTCCCGGTTGGCCTTCTTCGCCCGCTCGGCGAACCGGAACGACAGCTCCGGGTCGGTCCTGGAGTCGTGGGTGCCGTGCACGAGGAGCACCCGTCGCCCCACGAGCTGCCGTACGGGCTCCGGCTCGGCCGCCATGTCGTCCTCCGGCAGCCACGGGGCCAGCCCCAGCACCGCGCCGACCGCGTCGTGCCCGGCGGCCCGCAGCGCCGCCCGCGCCCCCAGACCGTGTCCGACCAGACAGACCGGGACGTCCCCGTACCGGCGCACCGCCTCCGCGACCGCCCAGGAGGCGTCCCGCGCGAGAGCGGCGTCCGTCCCGTTCCAGCCGCGCCCCCGGTAGCGCACCACGTGCGCCACCAGACCGTCGTCCCGGCCCGCGCGGACCAGCGCGCGTCCCAGCGGCAGCACCGCCGCGTGGGCCCGCGCGGAGGCGCCCCGGCCCGACACCGGCTCGCCGTCCGGCAGGAGCAGCGCCACGCCCCCCGCCGAGGTGATCCGGGAACCGCCAACGGGCCGACCGAGCCGGGGTCTCCGTGCGTCGGGCGGCCCCACGAGTGCGAAGTGCGCCATGACAGAACAGTCTCAGAAGCCGAGGTGTACGCCAGTCGTACGCGCGGTCTCTGTTACGTATCGTCCGGTCAGCGAACGCCCTTACCGCTCAAGGACGTTCGAATCGGGACACGCCCCCGGTCGGGCTCGGACACCGGGGCGGGCCCCGGAGGGAAGGACGGCGGAGCGGACCCTGCGCCACGGGGCGCGCTCTACGCGCGTAGGCGCTAGAGTGCGGAAATGACGAGCCAGACCCCCAGCGTCCCCACCGGGGACCAGATCCGGCGCGCGCCGAAGGTGCTCCTCCACGACCACCTCGACGGCGGACTGCGCCCCGGCACGATCATCGAACTCGCCCGGGAGCAGGGCTACGGGCAGCTCCCCGAGACGGAGCCCGACAAGCTCGGCGTCTGGTTCCGCGAAGCCGCCGACTCCGGTTCCCTGGAGCGGTACCTGGAGACCTTCGCGCACACCTGCGCCGTCATGCAGACCCGGGACGCCCTCGTCCGGGTGGCCACCGAGTGCGCCGTGGACCTCGCCGAGGACGGCGTGGTCTACGCGGAGGTGCGCTACGCCCCCGAGCAGCACCTGGAGGCCGGTCTCACCCTCGAAGAGGTCGTGGAGGCGGTCGACGAGGGCTTCCGCGAGGGCGAACGGCTGGCGAGGGCCGCCGGGCACCGCATCCGGGTCGGCGCCCTGCTGACCGCCATGCGGCACGCGGCCCGCGCCCTGGAGATCGCGGAACTCGCCAACCGCTACCGCGACTCCGGCGTCGTCGGCTTCGACATCGCGGGCGCCGAGGCCGGCTACCCGCCCACCCGGCACCTCGACGCCTTCGAGTACCTGAAGCGCGAGAACAACCACTTCACGATCCACGCGGGCGAGGCGTTCGGACTGCCGTCCATCTGGCAGGCGCTCCAGTGGTGCGGCGCGGACCGGCTCGGCCACGGCGTCCGGATCATCGACGACATCGAGGTCGCCGAGGACGGCTCGGTGACCCTGGGGCGGCTCGCCGCGTACGTCCGCGACAAGCGGATCCCGCTGGAGATGTGCCCCTCCTCCAACCTCCAGACCGGGGCCGCCACCTCGTTCGCCGAGCACCCCATCGGCCTGCTCCGCAGGCTGCACTTCCGGGCCACGGTCAACACCGACAACCGGCTGATGAGCGGCACCAGCATGAGCCGCGAATTCGAGCTGCTGACCGAGGCGTTCGAGTACACGCTCGACGACATGCAGTGGTTCACCGTCAATGCGATGAAATCAGCGTTCATTCCTTTCGATGAACGCCTGGCCATGATCAACGAGGTCATCAAGCCCGGATACGCCGAGCTGAAGTCCGAATGGCTGTTCCAGCAGACCGCCGCGACCAGCGAATCCTCCCGCACGAAGGGCTGAACACCGCCCCGGTGAGGGGACGGGAGCGGCCGGGTGAGCGCGACACCCGGCCGCTTTCCGGTGTTTGCGGACGGGCCGTTCACTGGTTAGGTTGCGGAACTCTGCATTCCCAGGATTTCCCCTCCGGGCTTTCTCCCCGAAGCCCCCGGATTCCCCAAGGAAGATTTTCAGATGAAGCAGTCTGCCGCCAAGAAGCTCGGTGTCGCCGCCCTCGGTGCCGCTTTCGCCGTCGCCGCCGCCGGCACGGCCTCCGCCGCGCCGTCCCTGCCGCTCGACGCCGACGCGCTGGGCACGGTGACCCAGGCCGTCCCGCTCGGTGACGGCCTCACCACGCTCCCCGACGGCGCCGCCGAATCCCTCGTCGCCGGACAGGGCGCCCTCGGCCAGGGCCTCGACCAGGGTGTGAAGACCGTCCCGGCCGCCGCCGGACAGGCCACCCAGAACCTCCCGCTCGGCGCCGCCGCCAGCGGCCTCGGCGCCACCCCCCTCGGCGGCCTCCTCGGCGGTCTGCCCCTCGGCGGCCTGCCGATCGGCTGACCGGGCCCGCACCACGCCGAAGGGCGCGCACCAGGATCTCCCGGGTGCGCGCCCTTCGGCGTACGGCCGTCCGGCCACTACCAGGACGTGGAAGAGGACTTCTCCGCCGGGAGGAAGATCCACAGGCCCAGGTAGATCAGGAACTGCGGGCCGGGCAGCAGGCACGAGACGATGAAGATCAGACGCATCGTCCACGCGGAGAGGCCGAAGCGCCGGGCCAGCGCCGCGCACACTCCGCCGATCACGCGTCCGTCACGGGGGCGGGTCAGTGCGGCCATGGTGGTGCTCCTTCGGGGTCGGTGCGGGAACCGCTTCTGCCGGGCTCCCGATGTCTCCATGGTGCCGCCCGACGGGGTCCGGGGGCGTCGGCCTACCGGGCGATCGGAACCCTGGTAATCGTCGGGGTCGCACCCTGAGAACCCTCGTTCCGCAGCAGGGGCGTCCCCCGTCCCGGTCTGGTCCTCCGGGATGAGGCCGCCCGCCGCGCCCGCGGCCCGCGGCGCAGCCGGTGCCGCCCGGCCGGGACGAACAGCAGGTGCGCGAGCGCCACGCCCGCCGTGTTCAGCAGGACGGAGTCCACGTCCACCACCTGGCCGGGCACGGCGGTCTGGAGCAGCTCCAGCGCGAGCGAGACCAGGGCGCCCGCTGCGGTCGTCCGGGCCAGCGAGGCCCACGGGGAGACGTCGAGACGTCCGTCGGCCATCGGGAGCAGCACTCCGAGCGGGGCGAGGAGCAGCAGCCCCTCGGCGATCAGCCGGACCGCGGCGGCGGTCCCGAGCGCGAGATCGGCCCGCAGACCCGCCAGGGGGACCGTGTTCGGCGCGGTCACCCAGGCCACGTCACGTGGCCGGAGACCGATCCACGCGACGAGCAGCAGATGCGCGGCGAGGAGGACGAACCCCGCCACGCGGACGACCACGGCGGCACTCCCGCCCGAACCTTGACGCTGCACGCCCCCCAAGACGCCCCCGGCGCCGGAATCGGTTCCGCCGCCCCTCCCGGACGGGAATGTGAGGAATGCCCCACCGTCCGCCCCACCGTCCGCCCCACAGGCCGTCCGGCCACGTGCCCGTACGGCCCCGGGGGTGGGCGCGGTCGTTCAGCCCGTCGTCGGGACGGGGCTCGTCGGGGCGGGGCTCGCCGGGGTCGGGGCGGGCGTCACCGGCGGGGCCGTCGGCGGGGACGACTCCGGGCGCTCGCGCAGCTCCGTGGTGCAGCGGTAGCGCTTCGGCGGGTACGGCCCAGGGCCGCCCAGCAGGGCCGTGTGGTCGCCCGCGCCCGCCGAGCTCTCCGCGAAGGTGCACACGAGCTGCGACAGGGCCGTCGGCGTCAGGTCCTCCGGCTGGCGGCTCAGCCGCAGGGTGCCCGCCGGATCGCTGCCGCCCCCGCCGTCCACGGACAGCGGGCCCCGTACCGCCGTCGTGAACCCGGCCGCCCGCTCGCTCTCCGACGGCTCGGCGAGCAGTTGCGCCAGCAGCCCCCGGGCCATCCGGACCAGGTCCCCGCCCGCCTTCTCCTCCGGCAGCGGCGACCGCCGGTCCACCATCTCCAGCTGGGAGCCGCAGACCAGGAACACCCGGACCGGCACGCCCTGGACGGTGCCGCCCGTCGCCGAGTCCCCCGGCACGCTGCACGGCACCCGGGAGGGGGCCGCGCCCGCGTCGACCGGGACCGAGGTGGTCCTGATCCCGCAGCCGGTGACGAGCGCGGCGACCGCGACCGCGACCGCGGCCAGGGCCCCCGCCGTGCCCGTACGTCCGGAAGTACGGCGCCTCACGCTTCCTCCACCTCGCCCTGGCCGCTGCGGGTCCGCACCTCGCGCGTGATGTCCGAGGCGTCCAGCGGGAGCCGCAGCACGAAGACCGCCCCGTCCACCGTCCCGTCCTCGCCGACCGAGTTGGACGCGGTGATCGAACCGCCGTGGATCAGCGCGTTCTCCATGGCGATGGAGAGACCGAGCCCGCTGCCCTCGGACCGGGGCCGGGACGCGCTCGCCTTGTAGAAGCGGTCGAAGACGTGCGGCAGCACCTCCTCGGGGATGCCGGGCCCGTGGTCGCGGACCGCGATGACCAGCTCGTCCTCCTCGGTGCGCACCGAGACGCGGACCGGGGAACCGCCGTGCTTCAGCGCGTTGCCGATCAGGTTGGCCAGGATCACGTCGAGGCGGCGCGGGTCGAGCGGCACGACGATCCCGCGCTCGGCGTCCAGGTCCACCGCGTCGAGCCAGGCGCGGGCGTCGATGCAGGCGGTGATCTGGTCGGCGATGTCGACGGGGTCGAGGACCAGGCGGGCGGTCCCCGCGTCGAAGCGGGTCACCTCCATCAGGTTCTCCACCAGGTCGTTGAGGCGCCGGGTCTCGCTGACCACGAGCGCCACCGCGGGGGCGATCATCGGGTCGAGGGAGTCCTGCTCGTCCTCCAGGACCTCGGTGACGGCGGTCAGCGCGGTCAGCGGGGTGCGCAGCTCGTGCGACATGTCGGCGACGAACCGCCGGGAGGACTCCTCCCGCGCGCTCATGTCCGCGACCTTCTTCTGCAGGGACTCGGCCGCGCTGTTGAACGTACGGGTGAGATCGGAGAGTTCGTCCGCGCCGGTGACCCGCAGCCGGGTGTCGAGCTTGCCCTCGCCGAGCTGCCGGGCGGCCTCGCCGAGCCGGTGCACGGGCCGGAGCACGGTGGTCGCCGAGACCTGCGCGAGCAGCACGGAGCCGACCACGGCGAGCGCGGTGGCGATGCCCAGGGACCAGGCGAGCGAGTTCAGGTCGGCCTTCTCCGCCGCGAGCGACTTGAACATGTAGCCGGTGGGCCCGCCGCCGTCGACCCGCGCGCCGCCGACCAGGTACGGCGTGCCGCCCCGCTCGACGCGCTGCCAGAACAGGTGGTACGGGTACGGGTTGGCCTCCGTCACGGGCCGTTCGGTGCCCACCGCGTCCTGGAGCGCGCGCGGCACGTCGGCCAGGGTGAAGTCGTCCGGGTCGGAGGCGCCGACGATCGGCTTGCCCGTGTCCCGCTCGCCGAGCAGCAGCACCTGGTAGTCGGCGCTGCCGGTGGCCATCTGCTCGGCGGTCCGCCGCAGGTCGTCCTGGGTGGGCCGGAGCGGCAGCGTGGCCGCCCGGTTCTGCATCTCCTGACGGAAGTCGTTGAGCGCCCCGTCCTGGGTGCGGGTCAGCACCGCCTCGCGGTTGAGCCAGTACGCGATGCCGGAGGCGGCGACGGCGGCGCCGAGGGCGACCAGCGCGAAGACGACGACGAGCCGCAACCGCAGGCTGGAGAGCCGCAGCCGGGTGAGGATGCCTTTGCTCACGCAGGGACGTCCAGCCGGTAGCCGACTCCCCGCACGGTGCGGATGAGGGTCGGGGAGGACGGCACGTCCTCCACCTTGGCGCGCAGCCGCTGCACACAGGCGTCGACGAGCCGGGAGTCGCCCAGGTAGTCGTGCTCCCACACCAGCCGCAGCAACTGCTGCCGGGAGAGCGCCTGTCCGGGCCGCCGGCTCAGTTCGAGGAGCAGTCTCAGCTCGGTGGGGGTGAGCTGGAGGTCCTCGCCGTTCTTGGTGACCGTCATCGCGGAGCGGTCGATGACCAGCGAGCCGTACGTCGCCGAGTCGGTCGACTCCCGTTCGCCGCGCCGCAGGACGGCCCGGATGCGGGCGTCCAGGACCCGGCCCTGGACCGGCTTCACCACGTAGTCGTCGGCACCGGACTCCAGGCCCACGACGACGTCGATGTCGTCGCTGCGGGCGGTCAGCAGGATGATCGGCAACTGGTCGGTGCGGCGGATCCGCCGGCAGACCTCGAAGCCGTCGATGCCGGGCAGCATGACGTCGAGCACCACGAGGTCCGGCCGCTGCTCGCGCAGCAGCTGGAGGCCGTCCTCTCCGGTCGCGGCGGTGGCCACCCGGTGGCCCTGCCGTGACAGGGAGAGTTCGAGGGCCGTGCGGATGGCGTCGTCGTCCTCGATCAGCAACAGAAAAGGCACGGGCAGCATTCTGTCGTATTCGGCCGTCCGAGTTCGACCGCGGGGAGGCGCGCTTCCGCCCCGGGGGGCCTGTGACACGCCTGTGACAGTCGGCGGACAACGCCATGAAGTCCGCTCGGCAAGCTTCTGGACACACGGACCGAACAGCACTCCAACCGACGGGGGGGTCGAGATGACCGCACTGCAGGGCACCACCTCAGGCGCAGTGATCACGAGGCTCCACGACGTCGTGCGGAGCACCGAGAAGTCCGGCGCGGTGAACGGACGGGGGTGCGTTCGCAGCGTCGGGCGTCAGCGCAAGGCGCCGCACATGGTCGCCGTCGCTGACGGGGGAACGGCGTACGGGGAGGTCACGGGGGAACGCGTCAGCTGTTCGGAGGCCGAGTTCACGGCCTACGTCCAGGAGCGTCGTGCCTCCCTGTACGCCACCGCCTACCACCTGACCGGTGACCGCTTCGACGCGGAGGACCTGCTCCAGAGCGCGCTGTTCTCCACGTACCGCGCCTGGGAGCGGATCAGTGACAAGGCCGCGGTCGGCGGGTACCTCCGCCGGACCATGACCAATCTGCACATCAGCGCCTGGCGCCGCCGCAAGCTGAACGAGTACCCGACCGAGGAGCTGCCGGAGACGGTCGGCGAGTCGGACGCGATGCGCGGCACGGAGCTGCGCGCGGTGCTGTGGCAGGCCCTCGCCCGGCTGCCCGAGCTCCAGCGGACCATGCTGGTGCTGCGCTACTACGAGGGCCGGACCGATCCGGAGATCGCGGAGATCCTGGACATCAGTGTCGGCACGGTGAAGTCGAGCATCTGGCGGTCGCTGCGGCGGCTGCGCGAGGACGAGGTGCTCAGCTTCGGCCGTGACGAGGAGGAGTCCTTCGGCGAGCTGGTGGCCTGAAGGCGGGGGAACGGGGGAACGACCCCGGCGGCCACGGGGGATCGGGGCCGCCGGGAACACGGGGGAACCGTACGGGGGTACGGGGGAACGGCGCGGGTCGCACAAGTCAGGGGGGCTTGTACGGCCCGCGTCGTGCTGTGTCCGCGGGGCCCGGCCGGGCGGCTGTCCGGCCGGGCCCGCACGCGTCGGTGTCCGTCCATGCCCCGTGCGGTCCGTGTCCGGACGGGGCTCCACGGGTCGGTGTCCGGCCGGGGCCCCGGCGTGCGGCTAGCGCGTGGCCGGGGTGCGGTGGCGGCCCGCCGCGGCGGCGGCCAGCCTGCCCAGGGCCTCCGGCTTGGCGCAGGGGTGGGCGCCCAGGGCCGCCTGCCGGGCGACGATGGCCCGCTCGGCGCGCATCAGGCGCCAGCCCCGGCGCAGCAGGAACGGCACCGACTTGCGGCCCTCCCTGAGGTCGCGGGCGAGCCTGCGGCGGAAGGTCGTCGAGGGGCGTCCGCGCAGACAGAGCGCGTCGGCGAGGACGCCCAGGTCACGGCAGCGGGCCACGATCTCGGCGGCGAAGATGCCCTCCGCGACGAACAGCGGGGTCCGCTCGATGCCGAAGGTCTCGTGCCCCGTCCGGGAGCTGGTGGAGATGTCGTACACGGGGACGTCGGTCCGTCCCGTACGGCACAGTTCGACGATGGCGGCGACGGCGGCGTCCGCGTCCCAGGACAGCGGGGAGTCCCAGTCGATGTCCTCGCTTCCCCCGACGAGGGGGAGCGAGGGGTCGCCGGCCTCCTTGTAGAAGTCGTCGAGGCGCAGGACCGGGAGGCCGGTGACGGCGGCGAGGGACGACTTGCCGGAGCCGGAGGGGCCCGCGAGCAGGACGACACGGGTCGGGATCGGTAGGGAACTCACGGGACACCAGTGTGAACCATTCCCCCGTGCAGGGGACCCCCGAGGAAGGCCGTTGGTATCGAGCATCACACCTCAACTACTGTCGGTGTCCGCCCGATCACCCTTCGGAAGGAACATCATGGCGCGTCACGCAGCATCCCGGACCTCCCGCCGCAGCGCCCTGCTCAGGGCAGGGCTCGGTGTCACCGCGGTCGGTGCGGCGGTGTTCGGCGGGGGCGCGGCGGCTCAGGCGGCGGCCCCGCTGCCGCTGCCGGTCGACTCGCTGACCAGGACGGACGCCGTCGCGGCCGGAGAGGGCGCGCTCTCCGGTGTCGCCCACGGCGTGGCGCCGCTGACCCGGCTCCAGCTCGACCCGCTGGCCAACACCGGCGTGGACCCGCTGGCCAACGGCCTCGGCACCCAGGTCTCCGACTTCAAGCCGGTCGGCACGAACCTGGTGACCGACCACGTCACCAAGGGCGGCTCGGTCGAGGACCTGCCGGTCGCTGGCCCGCTGACCCAGGGGCTGCTGCCCTGACGCGTCGCGGCCCCGGGGGGCCCGGGGCCGCGACGGACGTGCTCCCGGCGCTCGGGCGCCTCTGGTGCGAGGAGCCCGCCCGCCGGTACGAGGAGTCGTCCTCTAGTACGAGGAGCCGCCCGCGCCCAGCGAACCCGTGGGGTGCCAGACGGTCTTCGTCTCCAGGAAGGCGGTCATGCGGTCCGTGCCGGGGGACGCGGTGAAGTCCTCGGTACGGGGGCGCAGGACCCGCTTCAGGTTGTCCGCCGCCGCGATCTCCAGGTCGCGGGCGAGGTCGCCGCCGGTCGCGCCCGTGAGGTCGATCGCGTTGACGTCCTGGTGGGCCGCGAGGTGCGGGCCCATCTCGGACGCCTTGCCGGACAGGATGTTCACGACACCGCCGGGCAGGTCGGAGGTGGCGAGCACCTCGCCCAGGGAGAGCGCCGGGAGCGGCGCCTTCTCCGAGGCGATGACCACGGCCGTGTTGCCCGTGGCGATCACCGGGGCGATCACCGAGACCAGGCCGAGGAACGACGAGTCCTGCGGGGCCACGACCGTGACGACACCGGTCGGCTCGGGCGAGGACAGGTTGAAGTACGGGCCCGCGACGGGGTTGGCGCCGCCCACGACCTGGGCGATCTTGTCGGTCCAGCCCGCGTACCAGATCCAGCGGTCGATCGCCGCGTCGACGACCGCCGCCGCCTTCGACTTCGACAGGCCCTCGGCCTCGCCGACCTCGCGGACGAACTGCTCGCGGCGGCCCTCCAGCATCTCGGCGACGCGGTAGAGGATCTGGCCCCTGTTGTACGCGGTCGCGCCCGACCAGCCGCCGAAGGCCTTGCGGGCGGCGACGACCGCGTCACGGGCGTCCTTGCGGGAGGAGAGCGGGGCGTTCGCCAGCCACTTGCCCTTCGAGTCCGTCACCTCGTACACCCGGCCGCTCTCGGAGCGGGGGAACTTGCCCCCGACGTACAGCTTGTAGGTCTTGAAGACGCTCAGACGGTTGGTCGACTCAGACATCGAGGTAGGCCTCCAGACCGTGACGGCCGCCTTCACGGCCGAAGCCCGACTCCTTGTAGCCGCCGAAGGGCGAGGTCGGGTCGAACTTGTTGAACGTGTTGGCCCAGACGACACCGGCGCGGAGCTTGTCGGCGACCGCGAGGATGCGGGAGCCCTTCTCCGACCAGATGCCCGCGGACAGGCCGTACTGGCTGTTGTTGGCCTTCGCGACGGCCTCGGCGGGCGTGCGGAAGGACAGCACCGACAGGACCGGGCCGAAGATCTCGTCCCGGGCCACGGTGTGCGCCTGGGTGACGTTCGTGAAGAGCGTCGGGGCGAACCAGTAGCCGGAGGAGGGGAGTTCGCAGGGGGCGGACCAGCGCTCGGCGCCCTCCGCCTCGCCCCGCTCCACCAGCGCGGTGATGCGGGCCAGCTGCTCGGCGGAGTTGATGGCGCCGATGTCGGTGTTCTTGTCCAGCGGGTCGCCCAGGCGCAGGGTGCTCAGGCGGCGCTTGAGCGCGTCGAGCAGCTCGTCCTGCACCGACTCCTGGACCAGGAGGCGCGAGCCCGCGCAGCAGACCTGGCCCTGGTTGAAGAAGATGCCGTTGACGATGCCCTCGACGGCCTGGTCGAGGGGGGCGTCGTCGAAGACGATGTTGGCGCCCTTGCCGCCCAGCTCCAGGGTGACCTTCTTGTCCGTACCGGCGACGGACCGGGCGATGGCCTTGCCGACGGCGGTCGAACCGGTGAAGGCGACCTTGTTCACGTCCGGGTGCCCGACCAGCGCGGCGCCCGTCTCCCCGTATCCGGGAAGGATGTTGACGACGCCCTTCGGCAGTCCCGCCTGGCGGCAGATGTCCGCGAAGAACAGGGCGGTCAGCGGGGTCGTCTCGGCGGGCTTCAGGACCACCGTGTTGCCCGTGGCCAGCGCCGGGGCGATCTTCCACGCCAGCATGAGCAGCGGGAAGTTCCACGGGATGACCTGACCGGCCACGCCCAGCGGCCCGGGGTTCGCCCCGTAGCCCGCGTGGTCGAGCTTGTCGGCCCAGCCCGCGTAGTAGAAGAAGTGCGCGGCGACCAGCGGGAGGTCCGCGTCGCGGGTCTCCTTGATCGGCTTGCCGTTGTCCAGGGTCTCCAGGACGGCCAGCTCGCGGCTGCGCTCCTGGATGATCCGGGCGATGCGGAAGAGGTACTTGGCGCGCTCGGCGCCGGGCAGCGCCGACCACTTCTCGAAGGCCTTGCGGGCGGCCCTCACCGCGCGGTCGACGTCCTCGGGGCCCGCCTGGGCGACCTCGGAGAGGACCTCCTCGGTGGAGGGGGAGACGGTCTTGAAGACCTTGCCGTCGGCCGCGTCGACGAACTCGCCGTCGATGAACAGGCCGTAGCCGGCCGCGATGTCGACGACGGACCGGGACTCCGGTGCCGGTGCGTACTCGAATGCAGATGCCATGTTGATCAGTCCACCGTCACGTAGTCGGGGCCGGAGTAGCGGCCGGTCGCCAGCTTCTGACGCTGCATCAGCAGGTCGTTGAGCAGGCTGGAGGCGCCGAAGCGGAACCAGTGGTTGTCCAGCCAGTCCTCGCCCACGGTCTCGTTCACGATGACCAGGAACTTGATCGCGTCCTTGGTGGTGCGGATGCCGCCCGCGGGCTTCACCCCGATCTGCACACCGGTCTGCGCCCGGAAGTCGCGCACCGCCTCCAGCATCAGCAGCGTGTTCGCCGGGGTGGCGTTCACCGCGACCTTGCCGGTCGACGTCTTGATGAAGTCCGCGCCCGCCATCATGCCGAGCCAGGAGGCGCGGCGGATGTTGTCGTACGTGGACAGCTCGCCGGTCTCGAAGATCACCTTGAGGCGGGCGCGGTCGCCGCACTCCGCCTTGACCGCGACGATCTGCTCGAAGACCTCCAGGTAGCGCCCGGCGAGGAACGCGCCCCGGTCGATGACCATGTCGATCTCGTCGGCGCCCGCGGCGATGGCGTCGGCCGTGTCGGCCAGCTTCACCGGGAGCGCGGCGCGGCCCGCCGGGAAGGCGGTGGCGACCGAGGCGACCTTGACGCCGGAGCCCGCGAGGACCTCCTTGGCGGTGGCCACCATGTCGGGGTAGACGCAGACGGCGGCGGTCGTCGGGGTCGCGCGGTCGGTCGGATCGGGGTGGACGGCCTTGGCGGCGAGCGCCCGGACCTTGCCCGGGGTGTCCGCGCCTTCGAGCGTCGTCAGGTCGATCATGGAAATGGCCAGGTCGATGGCGTACGCCTTGGCCGTGGTCTTGATCGAGCGGGTGCCGAGGGCGGCGGCGCGCGCCTCCAGGCCGACGGCGTCGACGCCGGGCAGCCCGTGGAGGAAGCGGCGCAGCGCACCGTCGGACGCGGTCACGTCGGCGAAGGGAGCACCTCCCGCGCCGGAGGCCGCGGGGGAGGGTGCTGCGGATGCAGTGGTGGGCATGGTCACCAGTCGAGCATATCTACGCGCGTAGCGGCCTGTACAGGGGACCGGGACGGCAGAGCCGGAGGTCACAGTCGGGGTGCTCCGCTGTGAGCGCTGTCACATGCCTGTGACATGGGGCGTACAGCTTCCGAATACATGATCAATAGATTTTCCTTCAGCAGCCGACCAGACCTCACCGGACATCCGGACATACGGACCGACCGAGAAAAAGCGGCATGAGGCTCTCCCATCCACCTGCCTGATCTTCCAGGAGTCGTTGTGCGCACCGCCCTTCGTACCGCCCTCGCCACCGCCCTCGTCGCGGGCGTCGCGATGGCCACCCCGGCCTTCGGCGCCGGAGCCGCCTTCGCCGCCGACGGCCCGGCCGCTGCGGCTCCGTCGGCCCTGGCCGCTTCGGCCGCCCGGCCTGCGGACGCGAAGCCGGCGGACGCGAAGCCCTCGGCCGGTACGAACACCGCGGGCAAGGCGTCGGCCGCCACGCCGACCGCCGCCCCGGCGGACCCGGCCGGGGGCGTCCTCGTCCGGACCGAGACCCTCCTCGGCGGCACCGTCGCCAAGATCTACAAGGTCGACGCGCTGCACCACCGCGCCGAGCTCACCCACCAGGGCAACCCGGTGGGCGTCGTGGACGCCAACACCCGGCCCGCCGCGGGCAACGACAACGGCGAGTTCTTCGTCCTCTTCGAGAACGGCACCACCTACAACTGGAACCGCGCCTACCTCCCCGGCGCCGCGCCCGGCCTGTACGAGCTCGCCGACGGCACCCGGCTCCAGCTCGCCGAGAAGGACGGCCGCTTCGGCCTCCAGCTGGTCGAGAACGGCAAGGGCCGCGGCTACACCTACCTCAACGGCCCCCGCCAGGTCTGGACGTACGGCAAGGCGATCGTGGTCCTGGAACAGGACGGCGGCTTCGCCGCGTACATCCCGGGCGGCGCCCGGCAGGCCGCCCCGCGCCCCGTCGAGAGCCCGGCGCCCGGCCCCGGCCCGGTCGTCACCGTCGGCGAGTGCGCGGTCCGGCAGGACGTCCCCTCGGTCTTCGCGCTGATGACCGTCACCCTCACCAACGACCTGGAGAAGGGCCCGAAGGCCGTCCTCAAGGACGAGGCGGGCAAGGCCGTCGTCACCGTCGACCGCGCCCACCCGGCCGACCGGGGCCAGGGCCTCACGATCAAGGGCGCGGACACGGCCGCCCCGCGGCTCGGCCAGCGCACCCAGGGCGGGGACACGCCCTACCGCTGGACCGCCTTCCCGAAGCTGCCCGAGGGCTGTGTGAAGAAGTCGGGCACGCCCGTCACCACGCCCACCACCGCCCCCGCCGGAAACACCGGCACCACCGTCAACACCGCCGGGCAGACCACCGTCGTCCCGAAGGGCGGCGTCGCGGCCGGTGCCGAGCTCGGCACCGCCGACGACTCCGGCGCGCTGCTCGCCACCGGCGCCGGTGCCGCCTCGCTCGCCGCGGCGGGCCTCGGCTTCGTCGTCCTGCGCCGCCGGGCCGCCGCCCGCGTCTGACGCCGACGCGGTCCGGCCGGGAACTCCGGGCCGCGCCGGGCCCGCCGGGCCGCTCGCGTGGTGCGCGCCGGGCCGCTCACGGCGCCGGTGCCGCACGCCGCCCTCGCGGCAGGCGCGTCACTTGCCGTACCTGTGGTGCCACCTGTGTCACCGGTGCCACTCGCGTCACCAGCGCCATGTGTGCCGCTGGCACCACTCGTCTTACCCGCACCACCAGCACCACTCGCACCACAGCACCACCCGCCTTACCCGCACCACCGGCGCCGCCCACCGGCGCCGCCCTCCGCTCCTCGACCCCGACCCGAGCAGGAGCACCACCCCGGACCGGCCCCGCGCACCGCGCGGGGCCGGTCGCGCACCCCGTCCGGAGCCCTCCCGTGAACAGCAGCCCCGCCCGCCCCCGTACGCGCACCGCTTCCGCCGTCCTCGTCGGCGCCCTCGCCGTCCTCACCGCGCTCACCGGATGCTCCGCCGGGCCGGGGCCCGCCGCCGTCACCCCGCCCGCGCGGATCTCCCCGGCGACCGCCGCCCCCGCCCCCGCGGCGAGCGTCCCGGCCGTGCGCCCGCTGGCCCGCTCCCTGCCCGTACGGGTGCGCGTCCCCGCCGCCGGGGTGGACACCGGACCCGTCCTGCCGCTGGGGCTCGCCGCCGACGGGACCGTCGAGGTGCCCTCGGTCGCCGACGCCGACCGGATCGGCTGGTACGACAAGGGCGTCACCCCCGGGCAGACCGGCCCCGCCGTCCTCATCGGGCACTTCGACACCGCCCGGGGCCCCGCCGTGCTGCGGAACGTCTCACGGGTCCGGGTCGGCGACGAGATCACCGTGGACCGCGCCGACGGCACCGCCGCGGTCTTCCGGATCAGGGAACTGGAGCAGGTCGGCAAGAACGCCTTCCCCACCGCCAAGGTGTACGGCGACACCCGGGGGCCCGAGCTGAGGCTCGTCACCTGCGGCGGCGAGCTGACCGGCGGGCACCGCCCGGACAACATCATTCTGTACGCGGACCTGGTGACCGCGCGGGCCGCCTGAGCCCCCGTCGTTCCGCTGAGGCAGAATCGGCGGCATGACGCCCCCCGAGCCGACCCCCGAGCCCCGCCCCGAGCCGAGCCGGGAGCCGAACCAGGAGAAGCCGTCCGACGCCTCCGCCGACCAGGTGTTCCGCTCGCCCCTCGGCATCGCGAGCGGGGTCTTCCTGCTGCTCCTCACCACCTTCTTCGCCGGTGACTCCATGATCCGCGGCGAGGGCCGGTCACCCTGGTTCGCGCTCGCCGGGCTCGTCCTCGTCGTTCCGCTGATCGTGGCGTTCACGATCCGGCCCGTCGTCCGCGCGAACGACGACCGGCTCCACATCCGCAACCCCTTCCGGTCGATCACCCTGCCCTGGGCGCAGGTCGCCGACGTCCGGGCCGGATACTCCAGCGAGGCCTTCGCCCGGGACGGCGCCAAATACCAGCTGTGGGCGGTGCCCGTCTCGCTGCGCCAGCGCAAGAAGGCCGCCCGCCGGGCCATGCGCGCCTCCCAGGACGACCCGCACGGGCGGACCTCCACCTCCGCCGACGTACGGGACCGGAGCGCGCGGACCGCGCCCACCGACCAGACCGTCGCCGATCTGCGCGAGATGGCCTCCCGGCACGCCGGTGCCCCCGGGGCGCGGGGCGAGGTCACGGTGCGCTGGGCGTACGAGATCATCGGCCCCGCCGTGGCCGGACTGCTGCTCCTGATCGTCCTGTTCTCGACGGGCTGACCGGTTCTCGCCCCCGAACCGGGGCCGTCGGTGTCCTAGGGGCAACGGCGCGGTGAAGCGTGCCACCGGGAAATGGTTTATCTCCCAACCGTCACGCGCGTCTCAATAGATTGCCCCTGCCGAGACTGTGGGGGTGGGGGCGATGACCAAGGACACCGGTGTGTCCGGAACGCGCTGTCTGGTCGACCTGGGGGCCGACGGACGCTACGGGTGGCGGCTCGTCGCCCAGAACGGAAGGGTCGTCGCGCGGTCGGGGGGCTGCTACGACGACCACGCCGGATGCCGGGCGGCCTTCGCCGCCCTGTGCGCCGGACACACCGCCCTGGCCGGCGGAGTGCAGCACACCCCGGGCGGCAACGGCTGGGTGTGGCTGCTGCGCGACGCCGAAGGCCGTACCGCCGCCCTCTCCGGACGCTCCTACGAGCGCCATTCCACCTGCCGCACCGCCTATGCGCGGTTCCGCGCGCTGATCGCCGAAGAAGGCCCCGGATGGGCCTCAACAGCCCTTCGGTGAACGAAAGTTGCCCCGCGCACGCCCCTCGTTCACATGGCGTGGCGGACGAGTCCACCCGGCGGGACTTACGTCCTCACCGTGACGACCGAGACCCTTGACCCACCGCACGGCAGACGGCCGTCCGGCAGCCCGGCGGAACCGCCGCCCGACACGCCGAGACGGCTGCACGCCGACCCCGGCCTTCCCGACCGGGTCTTCCGCACCGTCGCCCGCACCGGCGGCGGCCTCGTCCTCGCGGTCATGCTCCTCGTCGGCGGCTTCCTGCTCCACCGGGCCTGGCAGGCGCTCGACCGCGCCGGACCCTCCTTCCTCACCACCGAGAGCTGGGAACCCGACGGCGGTCGCTTCGGCATCGCCGCCGTCCTCCTCGGCACCGTCCTCATCGCCCTCGTCGCGATCACCGTGGCCGTGCCGCTCGCCACCGGAGCCGCGCTCTACATCTCCGAGTACGCCCCGCCCCGGCTGCGCCGCACCCTGATCTCCACCGTCGACCTGATGGCCGCCGTGCCCTCCGTCGTCTACGGACTGTGGGGCGTCTTCTGGCTGGAGGAATCGATCCTGCCGACCGCCCGCTGGATCGCCTCCTACCTGGGCTGGATCCCCTTCCTCCGGGTCGACGGCGCCGACCCCGACGACCCGCTCGCCCCGCCCACCGTCTACACCTCGTCGACCTTCGTCGCCGGACTCGTCGTCGCCATGATGGTCGCGCCGATCATCTGCTCGATCATGCGCGAGGTCTTCTCCCAGGCACCGGCCGGGGAACGCGAGGGCGCCTACGCGCTCGGCGCCACCCGCTGGGGCATGATCCGCAGCGTCGTCCTGCCCTTCGGCAAGGGCGGCATGATCGGCGGCACCATGCTCGGCCTCGGCCGCGCCCTCGGCGAGACCATCGCCGTCTACATGGTCATCTCGCAGGTCTTCACCATCCAGTGGCACGTCCTGCAGACCGGCACCAGCTCGGTGTCCTCCCTCATCGCCCTGCGCTACGGCGAAGCCACGCCCTTCGGCATGTCCGCCCTGATGGCGGCGGGCTTCGCCCTCTTCGTCATGACCCTGATCGTCAACTTCGCCGCCTCGTCCATCGTCGCCCGCAGCCGCTCCGGCGCCACCAGCGACGCGTAGCTCCCCAAGGGGGACCCCACCGACATGACCATCGCCCCGGAGCGGCCGGCCCTGCGCCCGCCCGCCGAGCAGGCCCCGCCACCCGGACCCGAACACCGGCGGACCACCGGCGGCGCCCGCGCCTCGGACGTCTACGCCGTGCTCGGCGCCGCCGCCGCCTCGCTCGCCCTGACCTGGCTGCTCTTCGCCCGCCTGCTGCCCTTCAGCGGCGCCGTCGGCTCCGTCCTCGTCGCGTACGTCCTCTTCCTCGCGCTCTACGCGCTGCTCGTCTCCTTCGACGAGGACGGGCCCGCCGTACGGGACCGGATCGCGGGCGCCGTCGTGCGCAGCTTCGGGCTGCTCCTCCTCGCCGTGCTCGTCTTCGTCGTCGCCTTCACGCTCTGGGAGGGCCGCGCGGCCCTCGTCCACCTCAACTTCTTCACCCAGGACATGAGCCTCGCGGGACCGCTCGAACCCCTCGACGTCGGCGGCGTCCTGCACGCCGTCGTCGGCACCCTCGAACAGGTCGGCATCGCGCTCGCGCTCACCGTGCCCACCGGCATCGTCTGCGCGGTCTTCCTCAACGAGGTGCCCGGCGCCTTCGCCCGTCTGGTCCGTACGATCGTCGAGGCCATGACGGCCCTGCCCTCGATCGTCGCGGGCCTCTTCGTCTACGCCACCGTCATCCTGGGCCTCGGCATGGAGCGCTCCGGCCTCGCCGCCTCGCTCGCCCTCTCCGTGATGATGCTGCCGATCATCATCCGCGCCTCCGACGTCGTCATCCGGCTGGTCCCCGGCACCCTGCGGGAGGCCTCGTACGCCATGGGGTCCTCGCGCTGGCGGACCGTCTGGCACGTCGTCCTGCCGACCGCCCGCTCCGGACTCACCACGGCCGTCATCCTCGGCACCGCGCGCGGGGTCGGGGAGACCTCTCCGGTGCTGCTCACCGCCGGGTTCACCGCCGAACTGAACGCCCTGCCGACCTCCGGCGCCCAGGTCTCCCTGCCGCTCGCCACCTTCGAGCTGGTCAAGTCACCCGAACCGAACATGATCGCCCGCGGTTTCGGCACCGCCGCCGTCCTCATGCTGCTCGTGCTGCTGCTCTTCGTCCTCGCCCGGATCGCGGGCGGACGGGGCCCCGGACAGCTGACGAAGCGCCAGGAGCGCCGCCGGGCCCTCGCGTCCCGGCGGGACGCCGCCCGCCAGGACGCCGCCAGGAGCGGCGCGGGGGCCTTCGCCGCCGGGCCGTCCGCCGCCCGTCCGGACCGATCCGCAGAACCGAGGAGCACGCAGTGAGAACCGCAGAACCGAGGAGCACGCCGTGAGAACCGCCGTCCAGCCCGTCCGCATCCTGCTGGGCCTCGCCACCGTGCTCAGCGCGGTGCTCGCCCTGCTCGTCGGGCCGCCCGCCGCGCAGGCCGCCGGATACACCAAGATCACCGGCTCCGGCTCCACCTGGAGCTCCAACGCCGTCGAGCAGTGGCGCCGCAACATCGGCGCCAACATCGGCCTGACCGTCAACTTCAACGCCAACGGCTCCTCCCAGGGCCGCGAGCAGTTCAAGAACGGCACCGTCGACTTCGCCGTCTCCGAGATCCCGTACGGCCTCAAGGACGGCAACGCCACCGACGTGCCGCCGGGCCGCGGCTACGCCTACATGCCGATCGTCGCGGGCGGCACCGCCTTCATGTACAACCTGCGGATCAGCGGCCGTCAGGTCACCAACCTGCGGCTCTCGGGCCCCGTCCTGGCGAAGATCTTCACCGGCGAGCTGACCATGTGGAACGCGCCCGAGATCAAGGCCGACAACCCCGGCCTGATCCTCCCGGCCCGCCGCATCGTGCCCGTCGTGCGCTCCGACGGCTCGGGCACCACCGCCCAGTTCACCACCTGGCTCGCCAAGGAGCAGAGCGGGGTCTGGAACGACTACTGCCGCCGTGCCGGACGCCAGACGCCCTGCGGCATGACCTCGTACTTCCCCGTGGTGCCCGGCGCGACCACCGTCGCCAAGTCCGGTTCGCTCGGCGTCTCCGCGCACGTCCGCCAGCCGCAGGGCGAGGGCGCCATCACCTACGTCGAGTACTCGTACGCGATGAACGCGCACTTCCCGGTCGCCAAGATCCTCAACTCCTCCGGGTACTACGTCGAGCCGACCGCCTCCAGCGTCGCCGTCGCCCTGCTCCGGGCCCGGATCGACGACGACAAGAACTCCACCGACTACCTCACCCAGATCCTCGACGGCGTCTACCGCACCACCGACCGGCGCGGCTACCCGCTCTCCAGCTACAGCTACATGGTCGTCCCCACCAGCGAGACGGCCCCGCACACCCGGGAGAAGGGCCGCTCGCTCGGCACCTTCGCCCGCTACTTCCTCTGCGAGGGCCAGCAGCAGGCCGAGGAACTCGGCTACTCGCCGCTGCCGAGGAACCTGGTCCAGGCGGGCTTCGAGCAGATCCGCCGGATACCCGGCGCGCCCACCGGCGCCGTGGACCTGTCCGACTGCCGCAACCCCACCTTCTCGGCGGACGGCACCAACACCCTCGCCAAGAACGCGCCGATGCCCAAGGACTGCGACAAGCGCGGCACGACCCAGTGCGCCGACGGAACCGGCGGCGCGCGCGGCAACGACACCCCCGTGCACAACGGCGGCTCCAACGGCGGTACGTCCACCGGGGGTTCGACCGCCGGAACCAACGGCGGCTCCGGCGGCGGCGGTTCGACCGGCGGCGGCTCCGGCCCCTCCTCGGGCGGTGCGACCGGTGGTGCCGACGGCGGTACGTCCTCCGGCGGTCCGGCCGGCGGAGGTACGGCGGCCTCCGGCGGGACGACCGGCTCGGGCGGCGCCACCGGCGGCGGTGTGGACCCCGACACCGGGGAGGCGCTCGGCACCGGCGGCGGTGGTTCCGGTGCCGGTGGCGCCACCGGCACCGGCCAGGACGGCGGCGGCATCGTCGCCACCCCGGTCACCCTCGCCGCCGACACCGGAGGCGGTCTGCGCGGCCTGCTGATGGCCCTCTCCGCCCTCCTGCTCCTCGCCACGGTCGTCGCGCCCCCGCTCGTCGGCCGCGTCCTCGCCGCCCGCGCCGAACGCACCGGAGGCACCCGATGAAGAGCCCGAGCACGAAGAGCCCGAGCACCGGGAGCCCGCGCGGGAAGACCTCCCGCACCCGGGCGGCGGGGCTCGGCGCGCTGCTCGCCGCCGTCGTCCTCGCCCTGCTCCCGCTGCCCCCGGGCGGCACCGCCGTCGCCGCCACCGGCCCCGCCGGGAACTCGGCGGCGACCAAGCGCGGCACGAAGGGCCCGTACGACGACTTCTCCGGTCTCGAAGTGACCGTCCACCAGACGCGGAACCTGCGGGCCCAGGGCCTCAAGGTCACCTGGCGGGGCGGGGTCCCCACCCAGGGGCGCAAGAGCGACTACCTCCAGATCATGCAGTGCTGGGGCGACGACCCCGCCGGTCCGAAGCGCGAGCAGTGCCAGTTCGGCGGCGCCGCCACCAGCGGCGGCAACTTCGGCACCCACATCGCCCGGCGCGAACTCCTCGTCGGCACCGACCCGCTGGAGAAGGAGTACGACGAGCTGATCCCCAGCCCGGAGTACCCGGGCCAGAAGACCAGCCCCTTCGTGCCGTTCCGGCCGGTGTCCGGGCCGCCCACGAAGAAGACCACCGACTGGACCTACTTCGGCCCCGGCGACACCAACGAGGAGTTCTTCGCCGCCACCCAGCCCGACGGCACCGGCGAGGTGGCCTTCAACCTCCAGACCACCCGGGAGGCCCCCCACCTCGGCTGCGGCGACCCCCTCGGCACCGGCACCGACGTCAGGGGCCGCCGCTGCTGGCTCGTGGTCGTCCCCCGGGGCTCCCACGACCCCGACGGCTCCACCGGCGTCGACCACCGGCCCAACACCTCCCCGTTCACCACCACCAACTGGGACCGCCGGATCGTCTTCCCGCTGGACTTCCTGCCGGTCCGCGAACCCTGCCCCACGGACCGCACCGAACGGCGCATGACCGGCTCCGAACTCGTCACCGACGCCGTCACCTCCTGGCAGTCGGCGCTCTGCGCCACCGGCACCACCCGCTTCACCTTCTCCCAGCGCGGCGAGGAACTGGCCCGGGGCAACCTCACCCGTCCGACCGCCACCACCCCAGGACTCGCCTTCACCGTCGAACCCGTCGAGGGCGGCGAGAAGGCGGGCTTCGTCCACGCCCCGGTCGCCGTCAGCGGACTCACCGTCGGCGTCTTCTGGGAGGCGAGCGGCATCGGACTCGTCCGCGACCTGAGGCTGAGCCCGCGCCTCCTGGCGAAACTGCTCACCTCCTCGTACCCGCTCGACGTCCGCTACCTCACCTACGACCGGCCCGCGCCCGAGCACCTCAAGGGCAACCCGGACTCCCTCGTCCGCGACCCCGAGTTCCTGGAACTCAACCCCGCGTTCGCCCGCTCCCCGCAGGCACCCCAGGTCTACCCCGGCGGAATCCTGCTCTCCGCCGAACGCTCCGACGCCACCAAGGTCGTCTGGGACTATCTGCGCGGAAACGCCGAATCCCGCGCCTTCCTGGAGGGGCGGCCGGACCCCTGGGGAATGAAGGTCAATCCCCACTTCAAGGACCTCGGACTCGTCACCGACGGCTCCTACGAATTCCCGAAGGCCGACCCCACCGAGACCGAGATAAAGGTCGGCGAGAAAAGCATCACCTACGGGGCGATCGACCGTTCCCCGTACGCCGTCGACCTCCACGACGCGGCCCGCTGGGTCCGGCGCGGCACCAACAACGCCAAGTACGAGGCCCTCGACGACCCCACCGCCGCGGGCGGACTGAAACTCTCGGGCCCCGAGTACCTCCCCGGCGAGCGGCGCGCCTACGGCCTCACCGACGCCGCCTCCGCCGTCCGCTACCAGCTCCAGGTCGCCGCCCTGCCCAACGCCGACGGCACCTACGTCCGGCCCACCACCACCTCCCTGCTCGCGGCGGTCGGCCAGTACGAGGACTCCGCCGTCCCCGGCGTCCTCGCCGCCGACCCCGCCCGCACCCGGGGCGACGCCTACCCGCTCACCGTGGTGACCTACGCCGCCGCCTCCACCAAGCTGCCCGCCGACGCCCGCCGGGACTACGCGCGCGTGCTCCGGTACGCGGCCGGACCGGGCCAGAAGCAGGGCACCGCGCCCGGCGAACTGCCCTACGGCTACGCCCCGCTGCCCCAGAAGCTGCGGACCCTGGCCGCGGCGGCGGCCGACCGCCTCGAACGCGGCGCCCCCACCGGCCCCGGCACCTCCGGCGGCTCCACGTCCGGCGGCTCCACCGGCTCGGGCGGCCCGGACTCCGGCGCCACCGGCACCGGCGGCACGACCGGCTCCACCGGCGGCTCCGGCACCTCCGGCGGCTCCGGCGCGAGCACCTCCGGTGCCGCCGGCGGCACCGCGCCCCCCTCCTCCGCCGCCCCGCCCCCGGCCACCACCGGCGGGGGCACCACCGGCACCCCGGGGGAGCACCTCGCGGGCACCGGCAGCACCCCCTCCGAGGTCCTCGGCGTCATCCGCTGGGTCCTCCTCGCCGTCCTCGTCGCGGGCGGCCTCGCGGGCGTCGCCGGACCCGTGGTCCTCGGCCTCGCGGGACGCCGCCGAATTCCCTCGGATTCATCTAGGACAGGAATTCGTCACCTGAAGAGCGACTGAACGTGGTGGTCGCGGGAGACACCCGTAAGGAATTGTTGTCCCCGGCCGGTCGACGGACCGGCCGGATAAAGAAGAATCCGGATTCTGCTTGTGCGTCCATTCCATGACATCCGTTTCCACGGAGGAGATCAGAAGTGAACGTCAAGTCCCGCGCCCGTGTCGTCGCCGCCCTCGGCACGGCCGCTCTCGGCCTCGGTTTCCTGGCGGCCCCCGCCCAGGCCGACCCCAACCCGATCACCCAGTACCGCACCCTCGCGGGCGTCGGCTCCGACACCACCCAGGACGTCGTGAACGGCCTCGGCAACGTCATCACCAACGCCATCGGCCAGAAGACCGTCGCCTCCTGGGACGCCACCGGCTCCGCGAGCATCAAGACCAAGGCGACCGGCTGTGACCTGACCCGTCCCAACGGCTCCTCCGCGGGCATCGACGCCCTGCGCAACGCCGTGGACACCAACTCCGGCTGCCTCGACTTCGCCCGCTCCTCCCGGGGCCCGGCCGATGTCTCCACCACGGACCTGACCTGGATCCCCTTCGCCAAGGACGCGGTCTCCTGGGCCAAGCGCTCCGACAGCGCGCTGCCCGCCGACCTGACGGTGGCCCAGCTCAAGGGCATCTACGAGTGCACCCTCACGTCCCTCAACGGCGTGACGCTCACCCCGGTCCTGCCGCAGTCCAACTCCGGCACCCGCCAGTTCTTCCTCGCCTCCATCGGCGTCACCGCGCCCGGCGCCTGCGTCCAGCAGGGCGTCCAGGAGAACGACGGCACCGTCCTCGACACCGTCGGCGACATCGCCCCCTACTCCGTGGCCCAGTACACCGCGCAGGAGAAGCTCGTCGTCACCGACCGGCGCGGTGCCGCCGTCCTCGGCTCCATCGGCTCCGTCGCGCCCCGCAACGCCGACAAGACGCTGAACCTCTCCTTCCCCTTCACCCGTGACGTCTACAACGTCGTCCCGACCGCCAAGCTCGGCAACACCACGATCGCCCAGACCTTCGTCGGCTCGACGTCCAAGGTCTGCGCCGCCTCCACCACGATCGCCAACTACGGCTTCGGCACCCTCGGCACCGCCTGCGGCGCCACCACCGTCACCGGCGAGCGCTGATCACCACCGCTTCCTGACCGCACACCGGCCGGGCACCCCCCAGGTGCCCGGCCCCACGGCGTACCCGATCCGACACCGACTCCCCCGGGGGACCCCGCATGAACCGCCCCGCACCACTCCGACCGCCCGTGGCCCTGCTCGCCGCGCTCGCCCTGCTCTGCGGCGCCCTGGCCGCCGTCCTCGCGCTGGCCGCCCCCGCCAAGGCGGTCACCGTGCACGGCACGTTCACCCTCAAGGGGGGCTCGGGCTCGACCACCGCCAAGCCCTTCGCCACCGGGGTCACCACCCCGGCCGCCTGCCCCGCCCCGGCCGACCCCGCCAAGCCGTACGTCAAGGCCCTGCTCTCCGTCGTCAGCCCCGACAACCGCGAACAGACCGTCAACCTGGCCGTCACCGTCACCGGCGACCCGCTCAGCGCAGGCCCCTTCACCCGCGGCTTCGACACCGCCGTCGACTACGGCACCCTCCAGGACCGGCTCCTCGAACTGCGCGGCGGCGGCCCCGTCGACGGCCGCTACGAACTGCGCCTGGCCTGCCGGACCGCGCACGGCGCCGAGTCCGACGACTACTTCTCCGCGATGATCGAGGTCACCGGCACCACCTGGACCCCGGTCGCCCAGCTGACCACCGTCACCGAGGTCGTCTCCGACCCCGCCGCCCCCACCGTCGGCGGCCGGGCCAGGCTCGTCGCGACCGTGCAGCCCAAGGAGGCCGCCGGAACGGTCAGCTTCCAGAAGTTCGTCAACGAGGAACTCATCGACATCGCCACCGTCGACGTCGTCGCGGGCAAGGCGGAGACCACCCTCACCGGACTGACCCTGACCGGCCCCGAGGGACTGCCCGTCCTGGCCACCTTCACCCCCGCCGCCCCCGAGGCCCACACCGGCTCCTTCTCCGTCTTCACCCTGTACGTCCACGAGGCCACCGCGAGCCCCACCGGCCCCACCCCCACCGGGACGGACACCCCCACCCCCACCGGCACCGCGACCGGCACCGCGAGCCCCACCGGCACGCCCACCGAGAACCCCACCGACGAACCCACCGACGAGCCGACCGACACCCCCGAGCCCACCGGCACCGACACCCCGTCGCCCACCGCGACCGACGACACCGGCAGCACCGGAGGCTCCGGCACCACCGGCGGCTCCGGCGGCGGCGACAGCGGCACCGGCGGCTCCTCCGGCGGCACCGGCACCCACGGCGGCTCCGGCTCCCTCGCCGCCACCGGCGCCACCACCGCGGCCTCCGCCGCCCTCGGCTCCCTCGCCCTCTGCCTCCTCGGCGCCGCCGCCGTCGCGCACGCCCGCCGCCGCAAGGACGGCGCCCGCCCGTGACCACCGCACCGCCCCCCACCGCCCCCCGCGCCGGGCTCGCCCTGGCCGGGGCGGCGCTGTGCGTCCTCGCCGCGCTCCTCATCGGCTTCGCCGCCAACCTCACCGTCGTCGGCCACCTCCAGCACGCCCGCGACCAGTCCACCGGCTACGACGACCTGCGCGAGCAACTCGCCCTCGGCACCGCCCCGGTGGGCCAGCTCACCTACGACGGCAAGCCCCTCGCCCCCGGCGCCCCCGTCGCCCTCCTGCGCGTCCCCGCCCTCGGCCTGCGCGAGGTCGTCACCGAAGGCACCACCTCCCAGGTCCTCATGTCCGGACCCGGCCACCGCCGTGACACCGCCCTCCCCGGCCAGGCCGGAGCCAGCGTGATCATGGGCCGTAGATGGGGCTACGGCAGCCCCTTCAACGACGTCCACCGCCTCCCGCCCGGCGCCAGGGTCCAACTCACCACCGGCCAGGGCGAGTCCGTGTACGAGGTCACCGGCGTCCGCCGCCCCGGCGACCCCAACCCCGCCGCCCTCCGCCCCGGCGAAGGACGCCTCACCCTGATGACCGCGAGCGGCGGCGCCTACACCCCCGAGGACGTCGTCCGCGTCGACGCCCGCCTCCTCACCACCGCCCGGCCCAGCCCGCCCCGGCCGCTGCGCCCCGGCTGGATCACCGCCGCCGAGAAGCCCCTCGCGGGCGACCCCGACGCCTGGCCCCGGATCTTCCTCGGCACCCAGGCCCTCCTCCTCGCCGCCCTGCTCACCGTCCTCGCCCGCCGCCGCTGGGGCGCCCGCCAGACCTGGGTCACCGCCGTGCCCGTCCTCGTGGCGCTCGGCGTCCTCGTCTCCGGCGAACTGACCCGGCTCCTCCCCAACCTCCTCTGAGACCCGTGGAGTCCACACCGTGACCGAGCTCGCCGACACCGTCACCCTGCCGCCCGTGCCCGCCACGGGAGCGGCGGCCCCCTCCCGGGCCGCCGCCCTCGAAGCCGAGGCCGTCTCGGCCTGGTTCGGCGACCGCAAGGTCCTCGACCGGGTCTCCCTCGCCATGCCCGCCCGCGAGGTCACCGCCCTGATCGGCCCCTCCGGCTGCGGCAAGTCCACGTTCCTGCGCATCCTCAACCGGATGCACGAACTCACCGGCACCGCCTCCCTCGCGGGCCGGGTCCTCCTCGACGGCGCCGACATCTACGACCGGGGCCGCCGCATCACCCACGCCCGCCGCGAGATCGGCATGGTCTTCCAGAAGCCCAACCCGTTCCCCGCGATGTCCCTCCACGAGAACGTCCTCGCCGGTCTGAAGCTCGGCGGCGTCCGCGCCGACAAGGAGACCAGGGACGCCCTCGTCGAGGAGTGCCTCACCAAGGCGGGGCTCTGGCGCGAGGTCAAGGACCGGCTGCGGCAGCCCGGCGGGGCGCTCTCCGGCGGCCAGCAGCAGCGCCTGTGCATCGCCCGTTCCCTCGCCGTCCGCCCCCGCGTCCTGCTCATGGACGAGCCCTGCTCCGCCCTCGACCCCACCTCCACCCGGCGCGTCGAGGAGACCATCGCCGAGCTGAAGTCCGAGGTCACCGTCGTCATCGTCACCCACAACATGCAGCAGGCGGCCCGGGTCTCCGACTCCTGCGCCTTCTTCCTCGCCGAACAGGGCACCCCCGGCGCCATCGTCGAACACGGCCCCACGGAAAGGGTCTTCGGCTCCCCGGCCGACCCCCGCACCGCCGACTACGTCAACGGCCGCTTCGGCTGACCCGCCCGTCCGGAGCCCGCCCGTACGGCCGGGGGCGCGCTCCCCGGCCGGACACGCCGGAGGGCCGGTGGGAAGCGTGCTCCCACCGGCCCTCCGCCGTCCGTCCGTACCGCCCGGGTCAGAGCCCGGCCGCCGCCGACAGGTCCCGCTTGACCGAGGCCAGCAGCTCCGCCGCCTTCGCACGGGCCGCCACGAGGCCGTCCGCCGACGCGACCGGCACCACGACCTCCAGGTAGCACTTCAGCTTGGGTTCCGTACCGCTCGGGCGGACGATCACCCGGGCCCGGTAGGCGCCCTCCAGGTGGTAGCGCAGGCCGTCCGTCGGCGGCAGCGCCTCCGTGCCCTCGGCCAGGTCCTCCGCGGAGACCACCGTCAGCCCGGCGAGCGAGCCCGGCGGGCGCTCGCGCAGCGCGGCCATCGCGGCCGTGATGATCCCCAGGTCCTCGACCCGCACCGACAGCTGGTCCGTGGCGTGCAGCCCGTGCTCGACGGCCAGGTCGTCGAGCAGGTCGGACAGGGTGCGCCCCCGCTCCTTCAGGACCGAGGCCAGCTCGGTGACGAGCAGCGCCGCCGTGATGCCGTCCTTGTCGCGGACGCCGCCGGGGTCCACGCAGTAGCCGAGCGCCTCCTCGTAGCCGTAGCGCAGGCCCTCGACGCGGGCGATCCACTTGAAGCCGGTCAGCGTCTCCTCGTAGCCGACGCCCGCCGCCCCGGCGATCCGGCCGAGCAGCGAGGAGGACACGATCGACTCGGCGAAGACGCCCGTGGCGCCCTTGGCCACCAGGTGCGCGGCGAGCAGCGCGCCCACCTCGTCGCCCCGGAGCATCCGCCAGCCGCCCGCGGCGGCGGTGTCCGGCACGGCCACCGCGCAGCGGTCGGCGTCCGGGTCGTTGGCGATGACCAGGTCGGGGTCCACGGCACGGGCCGCCTCGAAGGCGAGGTCCATGGCGCCCGGCTCCTCCGGATTGGGGAAGGCGACCGTCGGGAAGGCGGGGTCCGGCTCGGCCTGGGCGGCGACGAGCGCGGGCGGCGGGAAGCCGTGCCGGGCGAACGCGGCGGTCAGGACGTCCTTGCCGACGCCGTGCAGGGCCGTGTAGACGGTCCGCGCGGTCCGGGGGGACCCGGGGGTCAGGACGGCGTCCGTACGCTCCAGATAGGCGTCCAGGACCTCGTCGCCGAGGGTCTCCCAGCCGCCGTCCGGGCGGGGCACGTCGTGCAGCGAGCGGATCGCGGCGATCTCGGCGGCGATCTCCGCGTCGGCGGGCGGCACGATCTGCGAGCCGTCGCCCAGGTAGACCTTGTAGCCGTTGTCGCGGGGCGGGTTGTGGCTGGCGGTCACCTCGACGCCCGCGACGGCGCCCAGGTGCCTTATGGCGAACGCCAGGACGGGCGTCGGCAGCGGCCGGGGGAGCAGCGCGGCGCGCAGCCCCGCGCCGGTCATCACGGCGGCGGTGTCGCGGGCGAAGTCGGCCGACTTGTAGCGGGCGTCGTAGCCGATGACGACGAGGCCGCCCTCCTGGCCCTGGGCCCTGAGGTACGCGGCGAGGCCCGCGGCGGCCCGGATGACCACCGAGCGGTTCATCCGCTGCGGCCCGGCGCCCAGCTCGCCCCGCAGCCCGGCGGTGCCGAACTGCAGGGTGCCCGCGAACCGGGCGGCCAGCTCGTCGGTCGCGCCGCCTTCGAGCAGCGCGGCCAGCTCGTCGCGGGTCTCCGGATCGGGGTCCTCGGCGAGCCAGGCCTGGGCCCGGGTGAGGAGATCGTCCTGCGTCACGGTGTGCCTTTCGGGGTACGGGCGGGCGGCGGGGCCTCTTGCGGACGGGTACGGGCGGGGCGGGAGGGCGGGGTGCGGGAGCGGATGCCGCCGAGCGGAGCCCTTCCCCGTCCCGCCCCCTCCCGTAACCGGGTCTCCGCCCCGGAGCCCGCGCCCCGGGCGGGGGCCGGACCCGTACGGACCCGGGAGCGGGCTCCCGGTCACGGGAGGGCCGGGGCGGGCGGGAGACCGGTGCGGCGGGCCCGTGCCGGAGACCGGCGGCCCGAGACCGCGGCGCCCCGGAGCCCGTCCGGCCCCGGGGCGCGGAAGGGATCAGATCCGGGCGAGGACCCGGGTCAGCAGCTCGCCCATCCGGGCCGCCGAGTCACGGCCGGCCTGGAGGACCTCCTCGTGGTTCAGCGGCTCGCCCGAGAGACCGGCGGCGAGGTTGGTGACCAGGGAGATGCCCAGGACCTCGGCGCCCGCCTCGCGCGCGGCGATGGCCTCCAGGACCGTGGACATGCCGACGAGGTCGCCGCCCATGACGCGGACCATGTTGATCTCGGCCGGGGTCTCGTAGTGCGGCCCGGGGAACTGGACGTAGACGCCCTCCTCCAGGGTCTCGTCGACCTCCTTGCACAGCGCGCGCAGCCGCGGCGAGTACACGTCGGTGAGGTCCACGAAGTTCGCGCCGACGATCGGGGAGGCGGCCGTCAGGTTGATGTGGTCGCTGATCAGGACGGGCTGGCCGGGGCGCATCCCCTCGCGCAGACCGCCGCAGCCGTTGGTGAGGACGACCGTGCCGCAGCCCGCGGCGACGGCGGTGCGCACGCCGTGGGCGACGGAGGCGACGCCGCGGCCCTCGTAGAAGTGGGTGCGGCCCAGGAAGAGCAGCGCGCGCTTCTCGCCGATCCGGTACGAGCGGACCGTGCCGCCGTGGCCCTGGACGGCGGGCGGCGGGAAGCCGGGCAGTTCGGTGACGGGGAACTCGGCCTCGGGCTCGCCCAGCGCCTCGGCGGCGGGTGCCCAGCCCGAGCCCATGACCAGGGCGACGTCGTGCTTCTCGGCACCGGTCAGCTCGCGCAGACGCGCGGCTGCGGCCTCGGCGGCCTCGTACGGGGTGGCAGTTGCGTTCACTGACTCTCTCGCCTCGGGGAGGGGGGTCCGAGGCGGGCCCCGGACGGATTTGTTACGCGCAGAAGCGTATCCGGTGATTGCCTACGCGCGTAGATGACGATGCCGACGGACATGGGATCGTTGTCTTGTCGTTTCCGACGAACGGCACGGAGGAGGAGGCACAGGGGGCCTTCGGCGGTTCCCCCACCTCAGCAGGGGCGCTTGCGCAGCTCCATCACGTAGTCGTGCGGGGCGCCCGCCGACTCGGCGGCGTCGGCGACCTCGCCGAGGTACCGCGCGGACGGCAGCCCGCCCTCGTACCCGTTGAGGACGTACACCCAGACGGGCTCCTCGCCGTCCAGGGTGTGCACCCGGACCCGCATCCGCCGGTAGACGTCGAGGTTGACGCCCTCCCAGCGGTCCATGGAGTCCTCGTCCATCGGCGCGATGTCGTACAGCGCCACGAAGACCTGGGACCTGGGGGCCTCCACGATCGTCGCCAGCGCCCCCTCCCAGCCCATCTGCTCGCCGCCGAAGGTCAGCCGCCAGCCGTTGAGCCAGCCCGTGCCGCGCAGCGGGGAGTGCGGTGCGCGGCGGCTCATCAGCCGCGCGTCGAGGTTGCCGGCGAATGCGGCGTAGAGCGACATGGGACCGAGGGTACGGGAGGGGACGGGGTGTCCGCCGAAGCCCGGTGCGGCGGGGGCCGGTCCGGCCCGGCGGCCCGTGGGCGGGGCGGACCGCGCCCGGTGCGCGGGGACGGCGCCGACCCGTCGGCGGGGAGGGCCGTGACCTGTCGGCGGAGGCGGCCGGGACCCCTCGGCGGGACGGCCGGGACGCCTGCCCGCGGCCCTGTCGGCCACTCGCCACCGGGCCCGTGACCCGTCGGTACGGCCCCGGCGCGTCGCCCGGCCCCGGGTGCGCGACAATGGGTCACGCACTTGAAGCGTGCGGGACAATGGCGTACGCACTGCATCCCAGCGGGGGGACCCCCCGGCAGAACGAGAGCGCGAGGCGTAGATCCCAGTGACCCGGATCGTGATCATCGGCGGCGGACCCGGCGGATACGAGGCGGCCCTGGTGGGCGCCCAACTCGGCGCGGAGGTGACCGTCGTGGACTGCGACGGCCTCGGCGGCGCGTCCGTCCTGACCGACTGCGTCCCCTCCAAGACCCTGATCGCCACCGCGGAGGTGATGACCACCTTCGACTCCTCGTACGAGGAGCTGGGCATCATCGTCGCGGACGACACCCCCCACGTCGAGCAGGCCGCCCGGGTGGTCGGCGTCGACCTGGGCAAGGTCAACCGACGGGTGAAGCGCCTGGCGCTCGCCCAGTCCCACGACATCACCGCCTCCGTCACCCGGGCCGGTGCCCGGGTGCTGCGCGGTCGCGCCCGGCTCTCCGGGCGGCAGGCGATGGACGGCTCCCGCCAGGTGGTCGTGAGCGCCGCCGACGGCACCGAGGAGACGCTGACCGCCGACGCCGTCCTCGTCGCGACCGGCGGCCACCCGCGCGAGGTCCCGGACGCGGCGCCGGACGGCGAGCGCATCCTGAACTGGACCCAGGTCTACGACCTCAAGGAGCTGCCCGAGGAGCTGATCGTGGTCGGCTCCGGCGTCACCGGCGCCGAGTTCGCCGGTGCCTACCAGGCGCTCGGCTCCCGGGTCACCCTGGTCTCCTCCCGCGACCGCGTGCTGCCGGGCGAGGACCCGGACGCGGCGGCCGTCCTGGAGGACGTCTTCCGGCGCCGGGGGATGAACGTCATGGCCCGCTCCCGCGCCGAGTCCGCCAAGCGGGTCGGCGACCGGGTCGAGGTCACCCTCTCGGACGGCCGGGTCATCTCCGGCACCCACTGCCTGATGGCCGTCGGCGCGATCCCGAACTCCGCGGGCATGGGCCTGGAGGAGGCCGGGGTCAAGCTGAAGGACTCCGGTCACATCTGGACCGACAAGGTCTCCCGCACCACCGCCCCCGGGGTGTACGCGGCCGGTGACGTCACCGGTGTCTTCGCGCTCGCCTCGGTGGCCGCCATGCAGGGCCGTATCGCGATGTACCACTTCCTGGGCGACGCGGTGGCCCCGCTGAACCTGAAGACGGTCTCGTCGAACGTCTTCACCGACCCCGAGATCGCCACCGTCGGCTACACCCAGGCGGACGTGGACGCCGGGAAGATCGACGCCAAGGTCGTGAAGCTGCCGCTGCTGCGCAATCCGCGCGCGAAGATGCAGGGCATCCGGGACGGCTTCGTGAAGATCTTCTGCCGTCCGGGCACCGGCATCGTCGTCGGCGGCTGTGTCGTCGCGCCGAAGGCGAGCGAACTGATCCATCCGATCTCGATCGCGGTCGACAACAATCTGACCGTCGAACAGATCGCAAATGCTTTCACCGTGTACCCCTCCCTGTCGGGTTCGATCGCGGAAGTGGCACGGCAGTTGCAGACCCGGAAGAACGCGGACGAGGGGTAACACCGGCCGCCACCACCGCTCCCGCCTGCGGGAACGATTCCCCGACCCGGACAACCCCCGGCAAGGCGGGGCATAGTCCTGGCCCGGAGCGCAGCGCGGACGGGGTCTCCCATACCACTTGGAGGCCCCGTCCGTGCGTATCTTCCGTAATTCGCGGTATACCGCTGCAAACTCTCGCCCGGTCACGTTACTGTCAGTTTCGTGTTCGCTGCAGAACGTCGCCAGTTGATCCTCGAAATGGTGCGAGCCAATGGGGCCGTGTCGCTCCGCGAGCTCGCCCGCGTCGTCCAGACCTCGGAAGTGACCGTACGGAGAGACGTACGGGCACTGGAGGCAGAAGGACTCCTCGACCGCCGCCACGGCGGTGCGGTGTTGCCGGGCGGATTCACGCGAGAATCCGGCTTCCCGCAGAAATCCCATCTCGCCACCGCCGAGAAGACGGCCATCGCCGATGTCGCGGCGAGCCTCGTCGAAGAGGGCGAGGCCATCGTCGTCGGCGCCGGGACGACCACCCAGGAGCTGGCCCGCAGGCTCGCCCGCGTCCCCGGTCTGACCGTGGTCACCAACTCCCTGCTCGTCGCGCAGGCCCTCGCCCACGCCAACCGGGTCGAGGTCGTCATGACCGGGGGCACCCTGCGCGGCTCCAACTACGCCCTGGTGGGCAGCGGGGCCGAGCAGTCGCTCCAGGGCCTCCGGGTCTCCCGCGCCTTCCTCTCCGGCAGCGGACTGACCGCCGAGCGCGGCCTGTCCACGTCCAACATGCTCTCCGCGAGCGTGGACCGGGCCCTCGTCCAGGCGGCGGCCGAGGTGGTGGTCCTCGCCGACCACACCAAGCTCGGCGCCGACACCATGTTCCAGACGGTGCCCACGGACGTGATCACCCGTCTTGTCACCGACGAGCCGCCCGCCCACGACGACCGGGCCGCCACCGAGCTCCAGGCCCTCGCCGACCAGGGCGTGCAGATCGCCGTCGCGGGCACCGGAGCCGCGGGCGGACCGGGAGGCGAGCAGCTCCCCCCGGGCGTCCGGCCCCGCCGTGACATGCCGCTCCCGGTCCAGCGCGGCCGTATGGCGGCAGGCCAGTACCGGGGCACGGGGGGCGGTGGGATGGCCGCCGAGACACTGGAGCGCACGGCGAGGGTCGCCGACATGCGGCGCCGCTGAGGGCGCGGCCCGCCGCACTCCGGAGGGCCCCTCCCCGGGGCCCGGCACACCGTCGCCGAGCCTCCGGCGACGAGGTCCGGGCACCTCCGCCCATGCCGGCACCTGTCCGTGTCGGCGTGCCCGTACCAGCGCGGCTGTACCGGCGTGCCCGTATGCCGGAGTCCCGCTGTCCCGTGTCGCCGGAGCCCGCCCGTCCGCACCGGTGCGGCCCCAGGGTGGTGCCCGCGCGGCCTTCCCGTACCGGAGCCCGGTCGGTCGGCTGTCCGTACGGCGGAGTCCAGACAGCCGTGGCGGAGCCCAGCGCGTCCGCGCGCCCCGGCCCGGCCGGTCGTACGGCCCCGGTCCCGCGTCCTGTCGGCGGGAGGTCCGCGCCCGTCCGTCCCGGTCCGCTCCTCAGTCCTTGATGCCCCGCAGCGTCAGTGCGAGGAGGCGGTCCGCCAGTTCCCCGTCCTCCGGCGCCTGTTCCGCCGCGAGCGCGATCGCGTTGGTCAGCTGCATCAGATCGCCGATCGACACGTCGGCCCGCACCTGACCCGCCTCCCTGGCCCGTTCGAGCAGCCGCTCGCCCGCCGCGCGCAAGGGGTCGCTGCACCCCGCGAGCGCCGAACTCCGGTCGTGCGAGGCGGACATCAGCGCGTGCGCGAGCCCCCGGTACTCGCCCGCGTACGCGACCAGCGCCCGCAGCCACTCCACCAGGGCCCGGCACGACTCCTCCGCCCCCGCCAGCTCCGCCGAGCGCCGCAGCAGCGCGGCCAGGGCCTCCTGGAAGACCGCGTTCAACAGGTCGGCCCGGGTGGGGAAGTGGCGGTACAGGGTGCCGATGCCCACCCCCGCGCGGCGCGCGATCTCCTCCAGGGGCGCGTCGGCGCCCTGCTCGGCGAAGGCGCCACGGGCCTCGGTGAGCAGTCGCTCGTGATTGCGGCGTGCGTCGGCTCGCATGGTCTGGGTCCCGCCCTCCCCTCGACGAAGGGCCCGCAGGCAGCTGCCTGCGGGCCCTTCGTACCGTACTCCGTACCGCGGATCAGTCCTTGATGTCGCAGATCGAGGCGCCCGAGGTGACCGACGCGCCGATCTCGGCGGTCAGGCCCTTCACGGTGCCGGAGCGGTGCGCGTTCAGGGGCTGTTCCATCTTCATGGCCTCAAGCACGACGATCAGATCGCCTTCCTTGACCTCCTGGCCCTCCTCGACGGCGATCTTCACGATCGTGCCCTGCATCGGGGAGGCGAGGGTGTCACCGGAGGCCGCCGGGCCGGACTTCTTCGCCGCCCGCCGCTTCGGCCGCGCGCCCGCCGCGATGCCCTGACGCGCCAGCGTCATGCCCAGCGAGGACGGCAGCGAGACCTCGAGACGCTTCCCGCCGACCTCGACCACGATCGTCTCCCGGCCCGCCTCGTCCTCGTCGGCGTCCGGGCCGACCGGGGCGAAGGGCGGGATCTCGTTGACGAATTCGGTTTCGATCCAGCGGGTGTGGACGCGGAAGGGGTCGGCGGTGAAGTCGGGGTCGACGACGACGGCCCGGTGGAAGGGGACGGCGGTGGCCATGCCTTCGATCCTGAACTCGGCCAGGGCGCGGGCGGCGCGCTGGAGGGCCTGTTCGCGGGTGGCGCCGGTGACGATCAGTTTGGCGAGGAGGGAGTCCCAGGCGGGGCCGATGACGGAGCCGGACTCCACGCCCGCGTCGAGGCGGACGCCGGGGCCGGTCGGGGAGGTGAAGAGGGTGACGGTGCCGGGGGCGGGCAGGAAGCCGCGGCCGGGGTCCTCGCCGTTGATGCGGAACTCGAAGGAGTGGCCGCGGATCTCCGGGTCGCCGTAGCCGAGTTCCTCGCCGTCGGCGATCCGGAACATCTCCCGGACCAGGTCCAGGCCGGTGACCTCCTCGGTGACCGGGTGCTCGACCTGGAGGCGGGTGTTGACCTCCAGGAAGGAGATCGTGCCGTCCGTGCCGACCAGGAACTCCACCGTCCCGGCGCCGACGTAACCGGCCTCCTTCAGGATCGCCTTCGACGCCGCGTACAGCTCGGCGTTCTGCGCCTGCGTCAGGAACGGCGCCGGGGCCTCCTCGACCAGCTTCTGGTGGCGCCGCTGGAGCGAGCAGTCACGGGTGGACACCACGACCACGTTGCCGTGGGAGTCGGCCAGGCACTGCGTCTCCACGTGCCGGGGCCTGTCCAGGTAACGCTCCACGAAGCACTCGCCCCGCCCGAACGCCGCGACCGCCTCACGGACCGCGGAGTCGTACAGCTCGGGGACCTCCTCCAGCGTCCGGGCCACCTTCAGCCCCCGCCCGCCGCCACCGAACGCCGCCTTGATCGCGATCGGCAGCCCGTGCTCCTCCGCGAA